>JASJDU010000015.1 GCA_030065015.1 Candidatus Caenarcanales bacterium
GATCATCGATTTCCTTTATTAATTCTTCTATTAGTTCATCTCTTTTATTTTGTGTTTTGGGCATTTCCTTATCCTTTTTTTGTCAATTCTTTATTTTCTTTCCTTTTGTCTTTTACACACTTAAATTTACTGACTCTTGTTTTAGGAACTCAATACCCCGTAGCTTGCTGCGGGGTTATTTATTTTGCGTTTGATATAGCAAACTCTTTAAACTCCCCAATTTATAATTTGGGATTCCTCTTTCCCCATCGTAAGAATCATCGCTCCTTATCAATTTCTTAGGTGTTCCATTCGTTCGGTTTAGCTTTACCCAGTCTTGCACTGCGCTGACTGAAACACAATATCTTTCGCTTGCCTTGTCTTGAGTCATCCCCTCTTCTAGAGACTGAATTACTCGCACTCTCAAATCTAATGAATATGCCATTCATTCATCTTACTCCTTTCTTATCGGAATTTGCTATAATGCTGGCTTTAATAAAGGGAAACTAAGTATTTAGAAGTAAATGCTTAAGATAAATTAGTTTTCATCTATTGAGCTTATGGCCGATGATTTTTGATATAAACTAGTTATAGAGGGTTTAGTTCAGTTCTTAACAATAAGATCTATATCTAACTAATTGATTTTTAGGAGGTGTGTCATGAGTTTAACCTTATGGGATCCTTTACACGAAATTGAAGAACTATTAAACAAATATCGCAAAACATCCAGAGGACTCATTCCTGGATTACCAGTTACTAATCAAACTGCACTTGAAGCTGGAGATTGGATTCCTCCAGTAGAAATAGAAGAATTAGACAATGAGTATATTCTAAGACTCGAATTACCGGGAGTGGAGAAAAAGGATATTACTTTAAACGTTGAAAACAGTATGTTGATAATAAAAGGAGAAAAAAGATCCAGAATAGAACAGAATGACTCAAAAGTTCACCGTTCGGAGTTCAGCATTGGTTACTTTACCAGAACATTTTCTCTCCCTCCTGGTATAAAGACTGATAAGATACCAGACGCTGAATTTCAAGATGGAATTTTGAAGCTAACTCTTCTAAAAACCGAAGAATCTAAGCCTAAGCAAATTGATATAAAAATCAAATGATTATGATTGGCCTGAAGTTGCTTCAAGCTAATGATAATATTTACGAATGCCTAAAAGTTCTCTAAATCCAAGATATATCTTCATCACTGGCGGAGTGGTTAGTAGTCTAGGTAAAGGTATTATCGCTTCTTCGCTTGGCTTGTTGCTAAAGGAAAAAGGTTATAAAGTTACAATTCAAAAGCTGGATCCGTACTTAAATGTAGATCCTGGCACTATGAGTCCTTATCAACATGGAGAAGTCTATGTAACCGAAGATGGAGCGGAAACGGATCTTGATTTAGGTCATTATGAAAGGTTCATAGATAGTAATCTTTTCAAAATTAATAACGTTACTGCTGGACAGATATATTCCGCGGTTATAAACAAAGAAAGAAAAGGAGAATATCTCGGAGGTACCGTCCAAATGGTTCCCCATGTATCCAATCAAATAAAAACCAAAATTTTTGAAGCTGCTTATAAAACTGAATCAGAAATTGTAATTGTTGAAGTCGGTGGAACCGTCGGTGACATAGAAAGTCTCATTTTTCTTGAATCAATCCGTCAAATTAGGAAAGATGTTGGTGCTAATAATGTTGCTTATATCCACGTAACTTTAATTCCAAACTTAAAAGCCACAAATGAGTTAAAAACAAAACCCACCCAACACTCAGTTGAAGAATTGAGAGGTAAAGGAATTAATCCAGATATTTTAATTTGTAGAACTGAAAAACCTCTCTCAAAACAAATTAGAGAAAAAATCTCTTTATTTGTAGATGTAGACTTGGATTCAGTTATTGAGTGTAGAGACGTTAAATCGATATATGAAGTCCCAGTGACTTTGGATGGACAAGGACTTGTAACCAGAATTTTAGATAAACTTCAGCTTGAAGATAAACCACATGATCTTTCTTCCTGGAAAGAAACTGTTGAAAGACTTAAAAATCCAAGCGAGAAGATTAAAATTGGGCTGGTTGGTAAATACACCAAGCTTAGCGATTCGTATCTGAGCGTAATTGAAGCTTTGAGACACGCAGCTGCACTGGAAAACAAAGATGTAGAGATAAAGTGGATTCTTTCGGATGATCTTGAAAATTTGAATAAGAAGAACCAAAGCCTGTCGGACTTGCTGAGTGACGTGAAAGGGATTATAGTTCCAGGAGGTTTTGGAGATCGAGGGGTTGAAGGAAAAATAGAAGCAATAAAATATGCTAGAGAGAACCGAATTCCTTTCTTTGGACTATGCTTAGGAATGCAGTGTGCTGTTGTTGAGTTTGCGAGAAACGTAGCTAATTTACCTTCAGCTCACAGCACAGAATTTGTAAATGATACACCTCATCCAATTATTGATTTCTTGCCAGGACAGACTGATTCTACCGATAAAGGTGGAACCATGAGGTTGGGCAGCTACCCATGTGAGCTAACTGAGGATTCAATTGCATACTCAGCTTATCAAGAGAAAGTTATACATGAAAGACACCGCCATCGATACGAGTTTAATTGTGCTTATGAGAATAAGCTACAAGAAGCTGGGCTAGTAATTTCAGGTAAATCACCCGATCAAAAGTTAGTTGAAATAATTGAATTGAATACTGATGAGCACCCTTTCTTTGTTGGTACTCAGTTCCATCCTGAATATAAATCGAGACCTCAAAGAGTTCATCCACTATTCAAAGAATTCATTAAATCTTCAATTGACTTTAGAACTGAAGACTAATTAGAAAACCAATTAGTCTTTGTTTTTGAACAATTCATTAGGTCTTCAGAAAGATGGTTCTCTAAGAAGTGGTCTTGTAGGATTATTATTTTCTTTTACTTCCTTTTGAAAATCTTTATTCATTTGAGAATTAAAATTAATTTTCATTGGCTCAATATCCAAATCATTTTCTTCATCAACATCAGCAAACTCATTTGAAAAGTTTTTGAGTAAACTGCCGGTGTAAATCTTAACTGGAGTTTCCTTAAAAGCTAATTGCTCAAATGAGACTGACGGAGAATTCTGAATAGACAACAACTGAAATTTACTTTTTAGGACGTTTACAGAAATAAAATTATCAACAAAAGAAAATTGATTCACTTTTGCAAAACACACAAAAGGTGAAAAAAGATTTGACAGTGCAAAGCACAAACAAAGTAAAGATTTATATTTCATTTTAAAGTTTTAAATTCTTTAACTATCTTTCTATAATATTTGATTCTCTAGAATGATATTCATAAAAGAGCTTTTGGCAAAGTCTATTTTTGTTTGATATCACAAAATATTTAAAATACATTCAACATATTTCTCATTGATATAATCAAACTTCACTTTCATTAGGAGTCTGTTTGAGTATTTTCCGCCGAATAGTTTTAACTGGTAAACAATATTGGCCGTTCTTGTTTATTGGTTTTATTGCCATGCTGCTTTCTGGCTTTATTTCTGTTTGGCCATCATATATTCTTAAGATTGTCATTGACATTGTTGCTTCCGGCAAATTACTTGATTCTCAATTATCTTTAGATTTAATTCCCAAACAGCTGATTAATTATGGAGTCCATCCAATTAGCATTTCGATAAGACCAAGAGAAATTACCTACTGGATTCCAGTGATTTTTATTGGAATTTTTCTTTTGGATGGAGTCTTAAGATTTACACAAATCTTCAATACTAGATTCTTTGGAGTTCTAGTTTCTAATGAATTGAGAGAAAAAGGCCATGAAAAAATACTTGGATTAGATTTATCACAAATTAGAGGAAGAAATAGTGGTGATTTAATTTCCTGTTTAACGAATGATCTCAATTTAGTTCAATCGTTAACGGCAGAGGCCCTTACTGCTCTGGTAAATGATTCCGCAAGAGCAATTGCCTTAAGCATATGGCTTCTTATGATTGACTGGAAATTGAGCTTAGTGGGAGTCTTAATAATTCCAATATTCTTCCTTGCAGTATCTAAATTAAGTAAAAAACTTCGCAAATTCGCAAATCAAGGACAGCAAGCAACTGCCAAGCTATCTTCATTTATTTCGGAAACAGTTCAAGGCATTGACCTGGTTCATTTGTTCAACATTAAAGAAAAAAGACATGAAAAGTTTAAAGAAAAAAGTGGTGAATTCGTCAATGTATGGAAAAAACAATTATTAACAGACGCTTCTATTAGTCCATTCATTGGTGTTGTATCTTCGGTTGGTATTGGCTTGGTAATGTGGATTGGGTTGAATAGAATTTTTTCTGGAGAAGTTAGTATTGGAGACTTTAGTTCTTACTTAGTTGCAACTCTTTTGCTATACCAACCTCTCAAAAGATTGTTTAGAGTTAACGCTCAAATAAATCAAATTATTGGGACTTGTCAAAGATTGTTTGATTTGATTGATACTCAGACCAAAATAAAAAGCGACTTTAATATAAATTTCAATACTGGCAAATCCAAGTTTTCCATTGATTTCAATAACGTTAGCTTTTCATACTCAAATAAGTTACCGGTCTTACAAAACATCAATTTGAAAATTTCAGAAGGGGAGCAAATATCCATTGTGGGCTCTTCGGGTAGTGGGAAAAGTTCTTTACTTTGCTTAATTCCTCGATTGTATGATGTAACTGATGGCGAACTGATAATTAAGGATGGAAACGTAAAAAAGTGGGATTTGAGGGAGCTAAGAAAATCAGTTAGTTTTGTTACACAAGATCCTTTCTTGTTTAGCGGTAGTATAAAAGATAATTTGTTGTTAGTAAAACCCGATGCAAGCGAAGTAGAAATCAATAAAGCGCTTGAATTAGCAAAAGTAGATTTTTTGAACTCAGTTGAGGGAGGACTAAATGGGCAAATTGGAGAAAGAGGACTGAATTTATCTGGAGGGCAAAGACAAAGAATAAGTATCGCTAGAGCCTTTTTGAAAGACAGTCCGATCTTAATTTTGGATGAACCGACCAGCGCATTGGATCAACAGTCGGAAGAATTGATTAGACAGAGTATTCAAGAACTTGTTAGAAATCGTACAGTTGTCACTGTTACTCACAAATTATCTTCTATAAAAGATTGCCCTAGAATAATTTGCATGAATCAAGGCAAAATAGTTGAAGATGGCAGTCATGGAGAACTAATTGATAAACAAGGTCAATACTATCAACTGGTTGAAAGCGCTTAAAGTAAGTTTCTCAATAAGTGTCTCAAAATGTTTTTCTCCGAAATCTTATTTTTCAACCTTCTTTTCAACTCATTTATCGAGTAGCTTTCAAAGGTGTAATTTACTTATATTCTTTATAATTTACTATTTTTCCCTACCCCCAATGACCATTTCGGCAAATCACGATTATTGTGGTCAGCCTATTCCACATGACGTTGCCCAAGAAGGCTTTAGCAAAGGCACCAAACACAACTCTCCAAATCCAGAGTTCACCAATGATCCTTTTGCTGATCCTCAAGACGATAGTCAGCTACCTCAACCTGGGTCAGCATTATCTGGAAATGTTGTTTATATTCCACCAGGAGCTTCTATTCCTTTAGTTTTGGATAGAACAATTAGCTCAGGTAATTCTAAAGTGGGAGATGTTGCTTACGCCTATGTTGATGGATACTCTTTAGGGCTGCCACAAGGAACAATAGCCGAATTGGTAGTAATAATGGTTGAGCCGGCTTCAAGAGGTTTTGCAAAAGCCGGAAGAATACAAATTGCCTCTAATCGTCTAATTCTCCCGGACAAGCAATCAGTTTGGATTAGAGGTTTAGTGGTTGATAGGCTTGGAGATAGTGAACTTGGCGGAGAAAAAAGAGGAAGAAGAGCTTTGAATAGCTTTGGCAAAATTGCTTTAGGTGCTGGAGCCGGTGCTGTTTCCGGATTAACAATTGGTGCTGTTGCGGATGCTAGACTTGGCGCTGCAACTTTAGTAGGAACTGCAATTGGAGCTGTCGCCGGTGGAATATGGGCTGCTGCAACCAAAGGAAAAGAGGTAACCTTACAACAAGGAATGCCGGTGAGATTGCAAGTGACTGAAGGTGCCCAGGCTATGTTGTGATTCAAATTTCTTCATATAAACTCTTCATAAGAATTCAATACTCAAGGAGTCATTGAAGATTTCATTGATAAATCCCGGTTCAACAATTATTGGTGCTTTTGTTTCATTGCTACTAGATTATTCTCTCTCTTGCCTATTCTTTTTCTCGTCAGGGTTATATACTGCGGGTTCAAGTTTCTATTTCCCATTTTCTTCTCTGAAAGGGTGAGAAAACTGACAAATAATTCATTGTAGGTTACAACGTAAATATGTTAATATGCAATTCCGCTTCTAGTAGAAACTAGATATAACGATAACTTTATTTGATATGCAAACAGGAAAAATTTCTAGAGGGTTTTATACATTACCAACGATAAATGTAAGAAAGTATGAACAAACAAGGGATAAAGTTCTACACGCCTCTAAAATAAATCCCAAATCTGAAGTCCCCGGTGCTATGGCTTTGGCTTTTGCAAGAGCAGCAGCTGGCAAAAATATAGAAAAAACAAAAGAACAAAAGGCTTGGGAATCTGACTCTATTCCTTCGATCGAGACTAGCTGGAATTCTCTTGATGGGGTTGATGGTAATTCAATATTACTACCCAATGAACATAAAAGAATAAATGGCAATAGTCCAAAGAAAGACGAATCAAGTATTAAAGACTGGGATTCATATGGCAATCCATTTGTGTTGTATGAAATTTTAGGAAGAGAGCTTGAGGAATTTGAAGCCAATGATCCCGAAAGGAAATTAACTGAATTGAAGGACGAGATCCAATCTACTCCCCAACAAGAAGTAGAGAAGACACTGTCTCAATGGCAAGAGGCTCAGCCAATAATTGTTGAATTATATAAGCTAGAACAAGATGGAAATCAAGAATCATTTCAACAACTTTTAGAACGAGAAAGAAATAGGCTCAAACAAAACTTGAGCCCAGAACTACAAAATGCTTTCGTAAATTCAGCGGGTGGTGTTTTAATTAATAACCCAGATAATATATGGGGTTCTATTGTTCAGGCACTGTTTAACAGAGGTCTTGTAACTGGGTCACAATTTTTCAACATTGATAAAAAATCATTAAGGTCCATAGATGAAGGTATGATTGCGTCTTATTCTTCACTCGCTAAAGAAACCCGAAGGACTTTTCCGATTGGACATTATGAAAGGATTCCTCAGAGAGCTGATACTAAAGAAGATATTTATAGAACACTTGCTGATGAACTATCTAACGCAAAAGATACAAGTAAGATAATTTTTTCGCCTACAGAAATTATTGCTATTGCAAAACCCTACTATGATCAGATTGAAGCAAATTCAAGAACAATTTCTGGGAAATCTCTAGCAGAATATGAAAGTGAGTTAGAAAAAAACCAGCAACAAATAGACAAACTTACTCAAGAACTCCAACATTCTAGTAATAGTCAACCATTACAAGAGACAGAAGATGAGAAACAGTCCTTAATTAATTCACTAGAACGGAAAAATCAAAAACTTAGAGAGGAAATCGAGTCAAGATTTAAAGGTCCACATGCAATTTGGTCTGAAGATGGGACAAAATTCTTAGAAGGAGCCAAAGGCGTTGACTTTAAAGACTATGACGGGAAAATTACAGATGATACAGCCAATATTTTGGGTAGGGAAATTCAGAAGCTATACAATAGTTTTAGTTGTGACGATCCAGAAATTGACAATCGTTCATTTGTAAAAAATATCGATGCTTATTTACATGAAAATGATTTAACTCCTTTAGAAAGTTCTTTAATAAAAGAAGCTTATATAAGAAGTCTTGACTATTATGGCAGAATGCTGAATACGGGAGGAGAAGCAAAAATTGGTGGACATTCACAAATAGTTTTTTCTTCACTAGAAATACTTAGCTATGCACCCGATACTTTTTCTGCAAAAGAATTATTAAGTGCCTTAAAAGGAGTCTTGTCAACTAGTGAAATCGATAACCCTCAAATGGCTGTGGCTAACTTATCTATTGAAGAGAGGGAGCAACTAAGATTAAGATACAAATACAAGACTGGTGAAGACTTAGTTGAATTTGACCCTAAAAGGGCCATTTATGGTGATTCAAACGAGTATTTCATTAGACAACCACATTATCGTCAAACTCATAGAGTTGTTAGAGAGGAAAGGACTCAAGATGGTTTTCGTTTTTTTGTAGAACTCAATAAAAATGTAATCAAAGCTATTAGATCACAATTTGTAAACAAAAACCAGAGAAGGGAAACTCCTCCAACTCAAAAAGAGTCTGAAAGAAACTCCCCGGTATTTATCCATTACTATGAAAACGTTTCTAGAACACTTAAAAGCCTATTCGATTGGATTGAGAATCGAAAGCAAGAACCAGCTACAGAAATTAATCAAATACAAGGATTACCTGATTACTATCCAGATTCTGTAATTCGTTGTCTTAACATTGCACTCGGTGATAATACTGAAGGTGATTTCTTATTTCCATTAGATCAGAGATCAAGACATATTGCTTTAACAGCTAAAGCTGAAAGTGCTGAGTTTATGGTTAATTCTTGTCGGGCAATGATTCGTGAATCAATGAATGACAGTGGTTTAACTGATACAGAAAAGCTGAACAGAAGATTAGCAATGTTTAGAGCCTTGTCCTTGGCTGCCAGTAATCAAATAACTTACTCGAGCTTATCTGGTGAAACTCGATTTTGGAAAATCCAACCTTCTAACTGGCAACCAATGGGCTATCAAAGCTTAACCGATTTTGTAGCGAGACATTCGTTAGACGAATTGAGAGCACTAGGTTTTAATGTGGATATCGATTTCCTTAAAAGAGTCTATCAAAAAGAGCTTAGCCTCTTTTCTAATCATTTGTTAGAAACAGAAAGACAACATGGAAGCTATCAACCCTCTTCAGAGAACGGAATCAAATTAACAACAGAAGAATCTTTGTGGAACATTTTTCAAAAGAAATATCCTAATGATTATCCAACGCTTCACCGTTTGTTCACTGATGACAAGCATTTTGTCTCTTTATTAAAGATGATGGAAAAAGATTGGAGTGTTGATGTTCAAATTGTCGAGAACATAAAAACATTGCCATATGAACAAGGATTATTTAACCAAGTTCAAAATAGTATTTTATATAAAAGTTTTGAAAACGCACTCAAAATAAGCCAACACTTATTGGATATTTTGCCAATAGATAACGATTTAAGGCCAAAGTTAATTAAAACATTTATAGGCGATATAGCACCCAAGGTAAATACCGGATACAGACAACAAATTGAACTAGTAAATGAATATTTAGCTTTTGATCCCAACTGCGCCGATATACTTGCTTTGGCATTTACTCTTGAGTACGCAGAAAAACATTTTGATCAAGCTGAAGATTATGCAAATCGCTTCTTTGCTGTATCAAAAGAAGGTCCACTGAAAAATGGAATTTATGTTCATTATGCAAAAATAAAGATCATAAATAATAAATACCCAGAAGCACTTTCAATAGTAAATAGTGTCTTAAAATCAGATCCTGATAATGCAGAAGCACTTCTATTAAAAGCTATAATATTTCATCAAAAAAATAGTTTCCAAGAAGCAAAATCAATATACATAAAAGCAGAACGAGCACAACCAGGAATAATAAAGGCTGAAGAACAAAAAATGATTGGTGCATTAATATCCCGCTATGGAACTAAAAGTTTAATTCCTTCCAGCCTGATGCAATCAATTAAAGATATGGCTAGTTGTATAAAAATTGCAAAATCTAGATCACAAAAAAATAGAAAGAAAGGTGGTTTTGGTAATAATTAGCTTAATTAACCTTTTATTAGACATTTTTTGAATTGCAAGGAAAATAATCCTCAAAAGGTGTTTCTGCTAAACCCGACTATTACAAAAAGCTTTCCCTGAAGCTATCAGGCAAAAAGTTGATAAGAAAAATGATAGAGATAAAGTAGTTGAAAAGAAATCATTTTTACCATTGGCGCTAGAGAGTACAAAAGAGCCATTATTTTGAAAGAATGTTGGTTGCTTTATAAAACTCTTTTACTGTAAATACAAACCACAATCAAACCCGATAACATTATTAGGCATGATATTGTAGCGAAAACTATCTGTAGAACTTATTGAGTAAAAAAACTATTCCACAGATTAAAGTACAGGTTTCAATAATTTCCCTTTATTAAAGAACCCGTTTTTAATTAAAGGTTTGCTTTAGGGGTTTTGACCAAGCTCATTAATTAACTGCTCTTTGCTCTGGTTTACTTGCGTATAGAATTGATCGATTAAAGCAATTTCTCCTCTTTTGTTGCTTAAAGCAAAGTTAGTAATCAACTGCTTATATTTATGGTTTGTTTGGATTTGTTCAAGATCGTATATTGCTTTTCCGTATATCTTATTACCTAAATACTCCCCGGCCCCTCTTCCAATTCCACCAGCTATCGACCCTAAAGTTGCAGATCCAACCGGTCCTCCAACTAAAATCCCTAAGCCCAAACCAACAGAACGAAACAGTGATTCAAAAGAAGAACCTATTCTCGTTCTTTGAGTTGTATAGTTAGTAGATTGATTGGTAGCTTCTAAGAGAATTTTATTGTATTGTCTTGTTTGATTTTGTAGTTCCTTTTGATTTCTCGGGCCTTTAAAATTGCTTTCGGCTCTTAAGAGTATTAATGTATCTGTATCAAGCATAAATGAATATCAAAACATCTTTTTTTCTACATTCCCTTCCAAAAAAGTAAATGCTTAATATAAAAAATTTACAAATTGAGTAATTGCCCCAATGAGCTTATAGTTCTTACTTAAGTTTAAGTAGTTTTTTCAAGTAAGTCTTTCAATTGTCCACTTTCATGAAGCTCACGAGTGATATCAGAACCACCAACTAATTCCTTATTTACATATAACTGTGGAATAGTTGGCCATTGAGAAAACTCTTTTAACGTTTCTTTCTTCTCAACATCAGATAATACGTTAATAACCTCAAAATCAACATTATACGAATTTAGTATTTCAATAGTCATTGCAGAAAAACCACATCTGGGTTGCTCCTTTGTACCTTTGGCATACAATAGAACAGAGTGCTTATCAATTTCTTCTTTAATTTGGCTAATGTAATCTTCTTTAGTAGGCATGTTTTTTATATTTTTAAGTAAATAAAATTTATCAAATTATTATATTAATGAGTTTCTTAAATATACAAAACTCATATCCTAAATTGGACAAGTTCACTCATTAGAGCTTCTGCTAATTGACATATATCGTTTCCACAGAAACTTTCAGGGGAAATATTATGATTTTTCTTTAATATCTATAGATCCCCAATATTTATTTTCTTCAACATCGGATAGGTTTCTTCGTTTATCTAAATTGAAAATTATGCTTTTAGAGTTAAAGAACTGTGACATTTTTTCTTCTGAACAACCCGTAATTAAACATAAATATTTATATAGATTCTTTTCGTCTTTTCCAAAAAATGAGTACCCTTTAAAGCATAAAGAGTGAAAAAAATCTTCTAAATTCAATGGAATAGGCGTAGTTAGTAATAGTTGAGATATTGTGAGATCTACGATTGCAAAGCCCTCCTGTGGTACTTTTACAATATTAAAGCAATGGTGGAACTTGATTGTAAACAAATATTTAGGCAAGTCAATAGTTGTAAAAGCCATTGAGTTCAGGTTCAATTCTTTAAAAGCTTTGGCAATCCAAGGAGTAAAAATGCATTTCCCGCTTCTTTTCTCAGGAGTAAATCTATCTGGGTCCATAAAGATTTGTCTATCAACAGTTTCTACAATCTGTTGAAAATGATGAGAAGACTTTGTTTGACTGCTCATAAGAATAGTCTTATTCATTATCTGAGCAATGGCAAACATAAACTAACCTTTACTATCCGTAATTCTTTTTTAGTAAAAATGAAATTTACGCAATACTACTATTTCATAGATCTGAATTTTTATAAACTAAAGAAATTTTTAATGATTTGCGATTTAAGATGCAAACAGATTTTCTGGTTTAAATTGCTTAGTCGCTAATACACAAGGATTCTATACTTAGAAAAGATAAAAGCTTAGTGAATAATTCAACCCACTAACTCTTTTAATTTTTCTGCTGGGTTTTTATGCTTTAAAAGACTTTCTCCAATCAAAAAAGCCTTGAAACCTGCCGTGGACAAATCATCTATTTGTTCTCTCTCGTAAATTCCAGACTCACTCACCCAAGCGGCAGTATTACAGGTTTTATATTTAGAAATCAAATTAAAAGATGTTTGAAGGTTAACCTCAAAAGTTTTAAGGTTCCTATTATTCACTCCCAATATTTGAGGCTTAGCAACCAAGGCTTTTTCTAGCTCAGCTTCATTA
Organism: Candidatus Caenarcanales bacterium; assembly: GCA_030065015.1. GTDB lineage: Bacteria > Cyanobacteriota > Vampirovibrionia > Caenarcaniphilales > Caenarcanaceae > JASJDU01. The sequence goes on from JASJDU010000015.1 coordinate 12,370, forward strand.
TGCACTTCCAACAAAATATCCAATTCTAAGGATTTAGCTAAAGTAGAAAATTTCACTAATTCTTCTTCTGAAAGAATCGAAGCTATCAAGAGAATTGCATCTGCACCAATTAGTTTAGCTTCCCATATTTGATACTCGTCAATCGTGAAATCCTTTCTTAACAAGGGTATTCGAAGCTTTTTGTTGACTTCTTGCAAATCATGATCTGATCCTTTAAAGAAGTGTTCCTCAGTTAAAACTGAAACAGCACAAGCACCAGATTGTTCATAACTCATTGCTAAATTAATTGGATCTAAATCTGGTCTCAATGGCCCTTTGGATGGAGATACTCTTTTAATTTCAGCAATTATATTTGTATTTTCAGAATTATTTATAGCTTCACAAAAAGAGATTTTACTCCTATTGATTTTCAACTTATTTATCACTTTTTCTTCTAAATGTTTTGCTGATAATATATTCTTTTTTATTATTAGGTCTGCTCTCTTCTTTTCTACTATTTCATCGAGTATCGTAGTCATATTATTTTTGTTTTTTCTCTAATAACTAAGTATAAAAAAAACTGCCAATTAATTTCTTAATTGACAGTTTCATCTAAATTGATAGATCTAATGAACCTAGTTACTTCAATCTATTAACAACTTGCTGTGTAATATCCTTGCCACCATAAAAAACAATCCCCTTAGATACAACCATTGATAGACCTTGGGTTTTTGCTTCAGCTTCGATAGCTTTAATTATTTTCCCTTCAACATCGGTTCTTAGAGATTGAATCATTAAATCAAGTTTTTTCTTTTCGCTTTCTAAAGTTTCTTTTGCTTCCTTACGTTTCTGTAATTTTTGTGCTTCACTCAGACTTTTATCTTTTAAAGACGTTTCTAAGCTTTCACTCAATTCTGCGAATTTTTTTTGAAGTTTTTCTCTTTCCGCCACAATTTTCTTTTGAGCAGCTTGTGATTCAGAAAACTGTTCAAGCACTTTTCCATTATCTATCACACCAACTTCACCAGCCGCAGTTGAAGGAGAAGCAACAACTATGCCAAACAATATTAAGGCACCTAAAATATAACTAAGTAGCTTTTTCATCATGAACAAATAACCTTTCACTATTTCTTGTAATTTACAGCTGTGAACCAACATTAACATGAATACGTCCACTCCAGAAACTCCTATTGTCAGCTCTTAGTAAAGGAATACCATAATCTACTCTTAATGGACCCAAAAACGGAATATTCAATTCAAGTCCGGCTCCTACACTAGCTGAAAATGAGCGTCTATCATACAAATCATTCAGTCTATCTTCCCCTCCTACAAGCCCAATATCATTGAATAAAACAAATTTTGTATCCTTAATTGGCATCTTAGGAATATTAAAAGGAATGGATAATTCAGCAGTATTGCTCAACATTGTAGTTCCAATACCAATATCACGGAACTGTCGGTAGCCTCTCATTCCATATGGACCTCCCATTTTCAGACTTCTAAAATTAGCAGGACTGCCCAATAGACTTTCAGCATGTGACGCGTTTTTAAAATACCAACCATCATCGGTCAGTTTCTCATATCTTCTGAGGTCTAGTCCCGCAGATAAATAGGATCCAGCATCACCAAAACCTACAGAGGGACCACCAAAAATAGTGTTTCTCCACCCAGAACCATTTTCATTAAAGTGTCTATAAACCAAACTAGGTGTTATATCTAGATATACTCCATCCTCAAGCTGCCTTCTTCTCAAATCATCCGCTTCGTTTTGTGCCTGACTAGAATTTTTCCCTTCATTGATAAGAGATGTCACAAGAGTATCTCTAGCAGCGCTTCCAATATTAGATACATTATTGTTACTTAGAGCAAAACCATTTTGAAAAGACCATTTATCCTCACCCCATTTTTCTATTGGAACTGAAAAAGATGTTCCAACCCTCAATTGCCTTTGCAAAGCTGAATCAACTATAAAACTTCCAAATTGCTGAGCACCTACACTAGAAGTCATTGAAACATTGCTGTCTCCCACAAAAGGATCCGAGTGACTTAGAGTAAAACGAAAATCTCCCCGTCTTGCAAATCTACCGTCCGTGTCTCCATCCACAGCAGTTAGAAGTCCCGTTCCAGCTTGTCCAACCAAACTCAAGTTTTCCCCTTGACCTCTAAAATTAGGTTCTGTGAAACTTACATTTCCAAAAACACCATTTATTGTTCCAAGTCCAGTACCTAAGCTTAAAGACTTTGTTCTTTGTTCTTCAACCTTAAAACTCAAAACATGTTTGCTAGGATCTTCCATTGAAGGCTTGATTTCGCGTTTTACATCCTTAAAGAAGCCGGTTCTTTGAAGCCCCTCCATAAATTTGATTACATTCTCTTCGTTATAGGCTTTTCCTGTTTTCAGATCAGCAGGTACTATTTTTTGTAAGTAAGAATCCTTTGTTCTTTCATTCCCCTCAAATTCAACTGAATCAATTTTGCCTTCATCAACACTAACAGTCAAAAAGCCGTCCGGGTCGAAGTGAAGCTCTGTAACTGCAGCCAGTAAGTATCCTTTATCATGATAAACTTTTTCGATTTTTTCTACGGCTTTTCTTATCTGGAAAGTACTCCTTGGCATACCTATGATGGGAGTTAGAAACTCTTCTATTTCGTTCTTTTCAACTAATTCATTTCCTTTGATTATTAGTCCTGTTACCGGACGATTCTCTACTACCTGTATGCGAAGAACAACTCCTTCTTGACCTTCTGGTATTGGAAGAGCGAGTAACTTATCTTTATTAAAATATCCCAAATTATTTAAGGATTGAAGATCATAGGCAATTTTTCTTCGACTGAACTTGGAACCAACCTTTGTGGTCATACTATCGAGAATAACCTTCTTTGGAACAAGCTGATTACCAGTAACCTGAATATTCTTGATAGTTACGGATCTATCGAGGTTACCGAATGATGATGAAGGATCTGATAAGTCTTCTTCTGGAATTTCTACAACTTGATTGAAGCTTTCCTCTGTATTATTGTTTTGCTTATTTTGAGCTTCTTCTAAGGTTAGATCTTCTAAAGGATTAGAGGTCGAAGAATTTACAGTTTGTTGGGATGAATTCTTCTTTTTGCTAAACCAACCAGCTTCAGAAGGTAAACAGCTTACACATAAAAAAATTAAGCTAAAACAAATACACGCAAACTTCTTTTCTTTAATCATTCCAAATTACCAAGGATGTATTTTTCATTCTAAAACAACAAATAAATTAATATTCTCGCAGATCTTTACATATTTTTTGTAAATGTGAGTTCCCAAGTTTGTTCATGCATTAATTTTATTCCACTTAATACATAAAGAAACTTCTTACGAACGGTCATTTTACAAGGTAGGTAATAATGAATGGTTATTAACTCATACAATTCAGAATTAATTTTAGAGGTGTTTATTAACTAAAGAATCCAAATGACTATACTCACAAAGAAGGCTTAGTAGTAAAATTCATTAATTGAAAAAGTTTACTTTCAACATTAATGAACAAATTTCTATTAACTTTCGCCTTACTAGCATCAGCTGCAACTATTTCTTTAAATGCACAAGCTGCATTTTGGGACAAAACCTCAGAAAAAGAAGTATCTGAATTTGATTCTCTTTCACCTGAAGAAAAAACAGAGAGAATACTTAAAGCTAATGATTCTAACGATGACGAAAAGTTATCAAAAAAAGAAGTTGACTTTGTATTCCGTGTGAAAAGGTTTAATAAAGTTGATAAAAATAATGACGGTTATTTGGACAGAGAAGAACTAATTGAATCTTATGAAAAAGCTGACTCTTATAACAAGAATAAGCCACAACCAGCTTCTAACTAATAACTAGAACAAACTATGCTAAGAAAAGAGCCCTCATATGTAAGGGCTTTTTCTTTTCAATTTTTATTAATTACTTCTTTTGAACTTGCTCAAAAAAGATTTTGAAAGCTTTCTTTCTTGCCCTTCATTCTCCAAGGCTGGAGCTTCATTAGGAATCACTTCTTGACTCGATGAGATTTGCTCTGAAGACAAAGCATTTGGATTACTTTCACGATCTATGCTTCGAGTTGATTTACTTTTTAAATTACTAGCTATTCTCGTTTGAAGTTCATCTTTTACTAAATAATCATCGCTATTTTGATCAATTAAATCAAAGTTTTTCAACATACTCGGCATAGATTCAGCTTCTGTTCTAGAAACTTTATTATCTTTATCTAAATCGGCTTTTAAAAGTGACAAATTAGCTAATTCTGAAGCAATTTCAATTTTGGATTTTGATTGTGCAGGGGCAAAATTCAGAAAGAACGTAAAAGTCAAAGTCAAACAAAGATTAATATAAAAAAGCATGATTATGTTTTTCGTAAGATTCTGTGAAATATCTTTAAAATAAGGATAATCACTCAGAGAAATTAAACCAAGTTAGGATTATGTTTAATTTTAATTAGTTATTTGATTTACTTGAATTTGTTTAATTAAAACTGGTGGAGGCGGAGAAGAACTGCCCTTCTCGTCCGCAAAGTCTTTGCATAAAAATACTACAAGCTTAGCCTTAAATTTGCTTTTTACTGTAGCTGAGTTAAAGCCCTCTAACAGGATTGTAAGTTATTTGTTTTTCGTCTAAGCATTACCACTTACGAAAGTAACCCCTGGACTATTCACCTATTGTTACTGAATTAAAACTGGTGAACCGTTTCAACTCAGTGTCATCTTCGAACTATTATCTATATAAAGTTCGTTTAAGCAGCAACTGGTGCTGTTGGGAATTGAACAATATTGTTAGCTGCTTTAGCTTCTTTGTAATCGTTCAATGAAATGACGTTATTTTGTACTTTTGCACGTTTTAAGTTTGTTTAGGATGGATTAACGAGATTGGCCTAAACATCCTCGGCTTGCATTCTTATGTTCAGATATCACGTCAAACCTACTCGCCCCCATAAAATTGGTTTTATTAATGAGTAGAGACTTAACATTATCAATATACCACTTTGTGCTTGAAGGCAACCAAGAAAATGCCTTTGGATTTCATGTAACATCCAGCAAATAATATGTACAAAATTATTAAGTGTTTACTAAAAAATATCTATTTCTTAATGGAACAATTTAGAATCCAAAGTTAATACAAAAGTAAAACGCGCAAGTTAAATGTATATCCCTGCTGCAAAAACTCATAATTTTGACTTTTTGAAAATTCACGAAAATTTAGGCTCTTTAAATAAGACAATAAACAGAAGGGATAAATCAACTGAATCAAATCAAGAACCACCAAGGTCAAGACAGGTCTACTCATTTCCCAAATTCCTAGATTTAGCTGGTAAGACAAATCCATTGGCAACTGTAAATTCTATTAAGGTTAGTTTCCAAAACCTTGTAGCATCCTTAGAACTTAGAACTTTTCAGCAAGTTGAACGTTTTATAACTCCGCAGATAGAGAAGACTCCTATCAATGATTATTTAACTGAACAATATTTAGGTTTAAAAAAATTCTTTAACAGAGCTTTTGAAAAAGTTCAGGTTAAAGAGTTTTTTCCCGCTTATTTAACATCTTCGGGTGACAGTGAGCTTAACCAAAAAATCGATCCTCATTACATTACAGACATGGCGAGAAACATAGATGAAGAGGTGAAACTAAAACAAAGGAAACTAGAACATGAAAAAAATAAAGATATTGGAGAAAAAATAGAAGAGGGGCTGAATCCAGTTGAGCTTCAAGGACTAATTAATAGTGCTAAAAGTCAACAAAATGAAGTGGAATTTTTACTTGAAGAAATAGATACGGATGTGGAAGCCAGTAAAATTAGACTATATCAAAAAAATAATTTGAATAAAGACTAAAAACAAATAGAACCTTCAACTTTTCAAGAATCTCCTCAAAGGTTTTCCAGAAGGCGTTTGGGGAATATTATCAACTATTTCATAGTAGTTTGGTTGCTTGTATTTAGCTAGGTGCTCAATGCAAAAACTTCTTAATTCATTAATTAAACCCTTTAGATCTTCATCTGAAACCAGTTGGTTTTTAGGAACAATGAATGCTTTAATTTTTTGATTTTGAAGCTCATTATCGATGCCCATAACAACTGCTTGCAAAACCCCAGGGTGTTTTTGAAGAATTTCCTCAACCTCTCTCGGGTAAACCTTAAAACCAGAACGAATAATCAAATCCTTTTTTCTATCCACCAAAAAGAGATAACCTTCCTCGTCAAAATATCCAAGGTCACCGGTTAATAGATAATTCTCCTCATCAAAAGCTCTTTTGGTTAAACTTTCCTCAAAAAGATAACCGGGAGTAACAATTGGGCCTTTAATACAAACTTCTCCAACTTCATTTGCAGAATTTATCTTATTACCTTTCTCATCAATCAACTTATAAGTTACACCATTTATAGGTTTTCCCACTGATGACGGTTTTCTTAGACCATCCAATGGATTACTAAAAGCCATTGAGCATGTTTCTGTAAGACCATACCCCTCTTGAACGGGAGCTCCAAAATGCTTTTCGATTTCAGAGAATAAAGTTTCAGACATAGGAGCTGCACCACTGTGACAAACCCTAAGCTTAGGAAAACTCATTGGATTCTTTTCTAAATATCTCACCATTAACTGATACATAGTTGGAACTGCGATGAGAACGGTTATATTATTATCTCTAAGCATTGTTAAAGCTTCTCTTACATTAAAATGCTTCAAAAGATGTATTCGACAGCCTACCTCCTTTGCGGCCCACATAACATCCATTTGGCCAAAAACATGACTCAAAGAGAGTATTCCTAAGAAAGAGTCATTAGGTGTTAATTTCAATACTCTACTTGCTGAAGCAACTTGGGATTTTATATTTGACTGAGTGAGCATTACGCCCTTTGGGCTTCCTGTTGTTCCAGATGTATAAATAATGGCTCGTAAATCAGTCGGAATTTTATGATTTGCTTGCTTTTTAAAACTAGTACGTTCTTTAGAGGATTCCTCAATAAACCTATTACTTCTCTCACTGCTTTTATTGGGGCTATGTAAATCTGGGCAAATCTGCTGGATGGTGAACTGCTTAGCTAAGTTTTCCAAATTATCGAAGCTAATAATTAACTTGGCTCCAGAGTGAAGATAAATGTTTTCAAGCTCACTTTTCGTGAGTAACGGGCTTACAGTGACTGGAATACAATTAATCTGAAGAAGAGCAAAGTAGGTAATAATAAAATCAATCTCATTCCAAAAGCGAACAATTACTCTGTCCTGATAACTAAGTTCTAATTCAGTTAATGCCAAAGCAAACTGTCTTATCTTCTGATTTAAATCATCATCAAATTGTATAAATGAGCTTTTGCGCTCAAAATCGTTCATTTACTTTTTGAACTGAATTTCAAAATTTTATAAAATCTCACTAAAAGCTCAACAAAAAAATTATTTTTTAAGGCCTTCAACTAAGTTTTTAAAAGCTTCAAAGTTATTCATTGCAAGGTCTGCTAATTGCTTCCGATCCAAATCCACTTCGTTTTTCTTTAATAAATCGATTAAAGCGCTATATCTAATACCCAATTGACGAGCACCAGCATTAATTCTAACTATCCAAAGAGCTCTAAAATCACGCTTTTTGTTACGTCTATCGCGGTATGCATTTTTTCCAGCCTTTGTAAAAGCTCTATCCGCAGTTGTGAATAATCTGTTTTGAGCTCCTCTAAAACCTTTTGTCGCTTTTAATATTTTTTTTCTTCTTTTGCGAGCGACATTGCCTCTTTTAACCCTTGCCATTTGCTATCTATATCTCCCTTTACGCGTATGGTAGTAAATCGTTTAACCTTTTTGCATTAACATCGTCCAATGCTTTATGTCTTCTCAGTTTACGTTTTACTTTACTTCTCATATGAGTATTAATGTGCTTAATACCCGATTGCTTAGCCAAAAACTTACCGGAAGCAGTTTTCTTGAAACGCTTACTTACTGCCTTGTTTGTTTTTAGTTTGTACTTAACAGCCATTGTTCATTTAATTAACAAAGAGGCTTAAAATACTAACATTTCCGATGCTAATTTTAAAGTGCCTGTGTTTTAAATCTTCCTTGAACACAATCAAGATTTAAACCTTTTCTTAATTTTAGATTTCTACCGAATAAGAGTTTGTTTACATTTTAATGATTACTAATTAAGAAAAACAAAAAACATTAAAGGAATATAATTTCACTCCACAAAAGTTAAAGTTTTTAAATTTAGTCAAGACAATGAGAGTTACAACGATAAAAGATAGAAGACTCTGTGGCTTTGAAGTTGAATTTCCTCTTTATAATGCAGAGAAACTACTTGGTAAAGACAATAGTACTCCAGTAGCTGAAATTATTCCTGCTGCAAAAGAGATAGTCGCTCAACTGCCCAAAATCACTAGTACAGAACCCCTTGGAGCATTTTTAGAATATAAGACGGCTGCATGTAGTAACTTTTCTGATTTAGTAAGAAATTCGGCGAACCAAATAAAAAAATTGTCTTTGAAAATGCTGGAATTTGGTATTGTTCCCGGTTGCTCTGGAACAATACCAGATAAAGGTACAAACTGTTTAACTGATTCTTCTAATCCATATTATATTTTCATACAAAAGAAGTGGAATGAAAGTGTATCCACAGGTGGCGTTCATCTAAATGTAGGTTCAAATTCAGATCAGGAACTTTTTGATATTTGGCCATTTCTGAGGGTTTTGTCATCATTAAATTTAGGCTTCACTTCTTCATCCACTGCTTTAAGAGGAGAGCCTAGATATATAGGAAAAGAAGGGCATTTTAATCACTCCTATCGGCAATTGATTTTTCCACAGTTTCCGAAAGAAAGTGAAATGCCTTTTTTCAAAGATAAGAATCAATTTGTTGACTGGTTTAATAAAAGAATTAAAAACCTGAAATCACAAACTGAATATAAAGATGTTAATGAAAAGTATTTAGCAAGACTCCTTTGGAATTCCGTAAGACCTAACGGTGACAATAGACCTTTCGACCTCAATAGACTTGAAGGAAGAACCTCAGATAACACATACTTATCATTGATACATTCTTCTATGGCTTTTCAATTGTGTTTAACAGAGTTTTTATCTCAGAATATGAATAGCCTAAAGAACTTTAGGCCACAGCAGAAAGATCTAGACAATTTAGAAATAAACCTTCTACAGGTAGGTTTGAATGGACTTGATGGAAAGTTTGAGAATACCTTTAATTATATATTCAACAAAGATGTTAAGACTCATAGGCAAGCTTTAAAGGTTCTTCTAGAAAATTATTTACTTCCGATTTCAGAAAAACTTGGACTTAGAGAGCAGTTACAACTATTGGTTGAAATTGCTCATTCTGAAAGACAAACAGTCTCAGAAAAAAAAATAAAAATATACAAAGAATTAAGCAACGACATTATTGGTCATGCAGAAAAGAGAATGACAATAGAATGGATTAATGATTTAGAAGAAGTACTTAATAGAGTGAATGGCACAAAGTTGTCTCTAGAAGACTATTGGACAGAACTTAAAAGTCAGCTAAATCTCCCTCAATTCATTTTTTATGATTTCAACAAAGGTCTAACTGGCATATCAAATCTTTAATCTGCTTGAGGTTGCCTTAACTTCATTCAAACTACTCTTTTCTATAACAATGTCAATTAAAGAACTTTTCCACCCACTGCTTAAGAGATCTTTTCCTTGGCCAAAAACAAATCAAATATTAAAAAAAACAGCAAAAGTAAGTGAAAATCAAGCAAATACGCAACGCAAAAAAATACAGATTAATTCTCCTTATAATCCTAACCCAGAGGATATTGAAGCAATTAACAAACTAATGCAAGAGTCTTCTGATAAAGAACTGGAGAGGATTTTTGATAACTGGAGCGGTGGTTAAAAGAAAATTCAAGTCAACCTAGAAACCTTACGTTTGAACCTCAATTTAAAATAATCCCTGGATCTAACAATGATTACATAAAGTATTGGCACAACAAACAAACTTAGTATTGTGGAAAAGAACATTCCACCAAAAACTGCAGTTCCTAGCGAATGTCTACTTGCAGAACCGGCACCTTGGGCAAAAACCAAGGGCAAAACACCAAGAATAAAAGAAAATGAAGTCATTAATATTGGTCTAAAACGCGTAAGTGCAGAGCTTATTGCAGCACGAATTGGTTTTACACCTTTTGCTTTAAGCTGGTTTGCGTATTCAACTATCAAAATAGAGTTTTTACTGGCTAAACCCACCAGCATTACCAAACCAATCTGGCAATAAACATCATTTTGTAGACCACGGGCAAACTGAGCAACTAGACCACCCAATATTGCCAAAGGAACCACTAAAAGAATTATGAATGGATCCACAAAGCTTTCATATTGGGCAGAAAGAATCAAAAATACAAAAACGATTCCTAAAAAGAATATTACTAAAGCTAAATTTCCTGCTTCCAATTGCTCTCTTGCTATCCCAGCCCATTCGTAACTCATACCTCTCGGCAAAACTCGCTTTGCAACTCTATCCACAGCTTCAAGAGCCTGTCCAGAACTATAACCAAACATAGCAGAACCGTTGACACTGGTTGATCTAAACAGATTGAAGTGCGTAATGTTTTGAGGTGAAACGGTTTCTTCCATGCTAATGAGATTGCTAAGCGGAATCATTTTGTCATCTGCATTTCGAACATAAAAAGTTTTAATATCATTGGGTTCTGAACGAAATTGTTTATCAGCTTGTGCATATACTCGGTAAACTCTGTTCATGAGATCAAAATCATTCACATAAATTGATCCTAAAAAGACTTGAAGTGTACTAAAAATCTCGTCTAAGTCAACTTTTAAAGATTTAGCTCTATCTCTAAGAACTTTAATGAATAGCTGAGGATCGTTAGCAGTAAAACTAGAAAAAACACCCACTAGTTCTTTTTCCTTATTTGCAGCCTGAATAAATTGTTGATTATATTTTGCTAAATCATCCAAGCTTAAGTTGGCTCCTTCAGACTTTATATAGAACTCAAAACCACCAAAATTCCCTAAACCTCTAATTGGAGGAGGAGCAAAAGGAATTACCATAGCACCCGGTATCGACATTAACTTTGGTCTCACCCTCTCAATAACAACTGCTGAAGATTTACCTTTACCTGGTCTCTCCTTCAAAGGTTTTAAGGTGGGAAAGAGCATTGCTTTGTTGGGACCGGATCCCAAGAAACTAAAACCGGCAATTGCAAACAATCCTCTGATTTCAGGATCTGATAGTAAGACTTTTTCAACCCTAGCCATTACTTTACTCGTATGTGCAAGGGAACTGCCGGCTGGAGCCTGAATACTCACAATAAAGTATCCACGATCATCTTGCGGAACGAAGGATGACGGAACTATTTTGTACATAAAAACAGCCAATCCAGCAAAAATCAAAAACAAAATAACTACCAAAGTCTGTTTTCTAAAAGCTTTAAAAAGCAGGGATTTATATTGAACCCTCGTGAAATGAAGAAATTTATTTATCAAATCAAAAGCTTTTCCTTGCTTTTTCTCACCCTTTCGAATAATAAGAGCTGACAACGCTGGCGATAGAGTTAATGCATTGAAGGTTGAAATGATAATTGTAAAAACAATTGTTAAAGCAAATTGCTCATATAATTTACCGGTTGTTCCTGGAAACATTGCCACTGGAATAAAAACCGCCATGAGAACCAGAGAAGTAGCTATAACAGCACCACTGATTTCTTTCATTGCCTCAGAAGCAGCTTTCATCGGAGACATGCCCTTTTGGTGAATATAGCGAGAAATATTCTCTAGAACAACAATTGCATCATCAACCACAACCCCTGTCGCCAAAGTTATACCGAATAAAGTGAGTGTGTTAATTGAGAAACCGAACATTTTCACAAATAAAAAGCTTCCAATCAAAGACACTGGAATTGTTATTGCTGGTATTAAAGTACTTCTCCAACTTTGTATGAAAAAGAAAATAACTAAAACCACCATTAAAATTGCCAAAAGCAAAGTTATAACAACTTCCTTCATGGATTCTTCAACAAACTGTGCCGAGCTAAATGCAATACCATAATTTAGTCCAGGAGGAAAAGTCGGCCTCAATTCCTCTAATTTTTTACGGATGTTTTTGTCAACTTCGATTGTATTTGCATTTTGAAGGTGATTAATTAGAATCCCAACTGTATTTTCATTATTATTGAACCTTAAGATACTGCTGTAATCTTCAGCACCAAGCTCAACCTTTGCAACATCTTTGATCTTTACTAAAGTTCCATCATTACCTTCTTTAAGGGCTATTTCTTCGAATTCTTCTTTGGACAAAAGTCTTCCTTTTGCCCTTACACTCATTTGAAAAGCTTGTCCTTCTTCAAATGGCGGCTGTCCTATTTGTCCTGCAGCAACCTGTACATTTTGTTCTCTTAATGATTGAACTACATCACTAGCACTTAGTTTCCTCGCAGCAAGTTTATTGGGATCTAACCAAACCCTCATTGCGTATTTTCTAGAACCAAAAACAAAAACTTCACTAACACCCGGAACTCTTAATAATTCATCTTTGATATATCGATCTACAAAATTACTAATGAAATATTTATCGTATTTATTATTTTCAGCATAAAAGCCAAAAACCATTACTAAAGCATTCGAAGACTTTTCAACGGAAATCCCAGTTCGGTTAACTTCATCGGGTAATCTTGCCTCTGCCCTTTTTACTCTATTTTGGATATCTAAAACTGCATCATCAGCATTTCTCCATGGCTCTAGGGTAACAGTTATCGAGCTTGCACCATTGTTACCACTTGTTGAAGTAATATATCTTGCGCCTTCGGTACCATTAATTTCTTGCTCTAGTGGTATGGTAACCGAGGACTCAACAACTTTTGCATTAGCGCCGGTGTAATTCGCAGAAACTCTAATTTGGGAAGGAGCAATATTGGGAAATTGAGCAACCGGTAAATTGGGGATCGAAATTGCACCAGCCAAAACAAAAATCAAAGAACAGACAATTGCAAAGATTGGTCTTTTAATAAAATAATCAACAAACATAGTTATGTTTTCTTATTCGTTTTTTTACCGTTTAACTTTTTGTCCTTAGTCAATTTTTGTTCATTTTGAAAAACGACTTCTGAACCATCAAAAAGCTTTTCTATGCCCTCTGTTACAACTAGTTGACCCACTTCTAGTCCCGAAATCACCTGATAGAAACCGTCTTTAATATCTCCCAATTGAACTTCGACCTGTTTGACAACGTTTTTAGACTTCTTTTTTTTCTGAACTTTGTTTACAACAAAGACAAAAGTGTTTCTTCCAAATCGATTCACTGCACCAACTGGTAGTAAAATACCAGAAGCTTCTCCCCAAGTAATTCTCACTCTAATCTCTTGTTCATCTCTAAAAAGCTTCTTATCATTGACATAATCTGCTTTTATCAAGATAGTCTGAGAATCTTGATCGACAGTTGGAGAAATAAAACTCACATCAGCATTACCAACAACCTTGCCTTGGTAGTCCAAAAGCTCAATCTTCGAGCCAATTTTCAATTTACTAACTTTTTCAGCTGGAATATTAACGTAAACCTCTAAATTTTGAATATTTGCAACTGTTATAAGTTCCGTCTGAGAATCTACTAAATCTCCTTCTTTAACTGGAATATCTCCAACTGTTCCGGAAAACGGAGCGGTAAGCTTAAGTTTATCTATGATTGCTTTTTGTTGATTGATAGCAGAATAAGATTGGTTTAGCTGGCTTTTTGCCCTCTCAATTTCATAGAACCTCATTGATTCTTCAGCACTTATTGAATCATACTCGCTTTGTGCTTGAATGAGAGAATCTTCATATTGCTCCAATTGTGTTTTACTAACTAGTTGTTTCTCAAAAAGTTTTTGGTAACGGTTAAATTGTTTCTTTGCTAAAGCTAATTTATCTTTTGCTTCTTTCAACTGGGCTTTATAGGAATTTAAATTTTGTTTAGCAATGTTTAAGGATTGGACTCTAGAAGAAGAATCGGCTTTACTAGAGTTCAAATTTGCAAATTCACTATCAGCACGTAATTGCACCAAGAGTTGGCCTTTTCTAGCCAAATCACCGGATTTTACTAGTATCTTTGAAACTACTCCCGTAAATTCCGAACTGAGAATTACTGACTTTCTAGACTTTAAAACTGCCAAGAAGTCTGAAGTATCGTAAACAACTTGCTCTTTGAGTTTTAATGTTTGAACCGGGACCGGCATTTGGGGAGGGGGTTGCCATCCACCGGAACATGAAACTAAAGAGCATGCAACAACTACCAGAAAGAACAGCTTTATACTCTCTATCGAAAATGATTTCATATGATTGAATATAAATAGATTTCTTAACAGTCTTTCTAAAGTCAAAGAAGTGCTTATTGACATTTCACTAAAATGTGAAAGTTTCATAATGTTACCCCCTCAACAATGTTTTTTATATTGACTATCCCCAAGTCTTTCAATAAATCCAGTTGAGCCACTTTGAAATTAACCAAAGACTCATAAAAATTAGCTCTTGCATCAGCTAAATCGCTTTGTGCAAGTTTCATTTCATAAGGAGTACCAACCTCAGCTTCCAATCTTGCCTTTGCTTGCCGAAAAGCTTCCCTGGCAGCATCTAAAGCAGACTTATTAGCTTCATAGTTTTCTTTACCTGATATCACTTCGGTATAAGATTGAGTAATTTGTTGTTCAATTTGTTTTACAACTCTTGATAGCTCTTTTACAGATCTATCTTTGGAATGTTTCGCACTTAAATAGTTAGCCACAGCTGTTCCACCAAGATTTTGAAGTGCATCATATTGAACCGTTAAAGAATAAGTATCATTATTGACTAAGTCATTATATTGAGGGCCAATATAACCAGTAGAAGTTTGAACACTAACTACTGGAAGAAAAGCAGAAACGCTTTGGATTTGTTTGGCTCTTTCAGATTTAACGTTATATTTCTGAGAATTTATAGATGGGTTCGTCATTGAAGCTTGGGAAAGAAGTTTCCTCAAACTGGGAGGAAAATCCAAATTAAAGATATTTTGTTCTTCAGGCTTTCCAACTGGCATGATCAAATTATTAGCAGGCAAATTGAGAAGTTCATTCAATCTCGCAGACTCTGAATAAAAGCTACCTTTTAAAGTAGCAACTCTTGCTTTGGCTTCTTCAACCTCTTGTTTTGCAAGAAGTACACTTAACTTAATATCGTCTCCAAGTTCTAAGGCTATTTCTCTTTCCTTTAAGTTCAACTCAGCAGCATCAAGCCTTTTAAATTCCCCCTCAAGTTCAGCTTGATATCTTTGAATTAAAAAGTAAGAAGTTCCCGCTGCAGTAATTTGTTCTTGCTCAATAGAAGTAAGATTTGTTTTAGAAGATGCTAAAGAGTTTTTGTCTGCGATCCAACCAAAAAGAACATTGCCTCCTTGAAACAAATTAAAACTAGCCTCAACTCTAGGTTGAAAAGAAGTTTGCCTAACACCAATAGTCTCATTTCCGAATAGCTGTATGCTTCCAACTCTGCGACTTATGTCTTGCACAAGAGACACACTCGGAAGAAAAGCTGCTGTACTTCCCAACAATTTATCCCTTGCCATTCTCACATTATATTCTTCAATATCAATCGAAAGGTTTTTATCAATTATCATTTGAAGAACGGTCTGAAGATCCAGAACCAAAACAGAGTCTTTAGACAAAAGATCTTCATATTTAGAATCTCTGTAAGTTTGCTGGTAAATCCCACCCTGTATTACTTTTTTTGTGTTTGATTGTTTATGTTCAGCAGGATTTAGTTTTGGTGCTGCTTTCTGGTTAACTGTAGAGGCACTCTGAGATTGAATCGTATAGAAAATAAAATAAACAAAAAATAAAGCTAATAAAATTACTAGCTTTTTAGTAAAGATTGAACAATGATGATTGGAAGAATTTATCAAAATAAATTCGCTTAGACTTAATAGCTCAAAAGTAAGCTAAGAATAACAAACTTTAAATAATATGTAGGATCATTTATGAGACTCGTAAATTAAGTTATTTACTACTAAGCGAAACTCAATTCACATTAAAGTCTCAGAACGCATAAAACGCCAACACTTGATTTAATCAGCAAAGTGAGAGTAAAGTTTGTATTAATATTGTGTAATAAAACTTCCAATTAATGAATAGTAAAGAAAAAAGCTTTATTAATTTAATCAAAGTTTACGCGAAGGGAGCCAACAAATATATTGGTGATGATTGCGCAATTTTTGAAAAGGAAGGTTTTTTAGTATCCACAGACTCTTTAATAGAAGATGTTCACTTTTCAAGTAAAACGGAACCATATTATCTAGGCTGGAAAGCAGCTGCAGTCAACATCAGTGACATTGCCTCAATGGGAGGAATTCCACAATATTATTTATTATCCGCATCTCTGCCTAGAAGATGTAATGAAAAATGGATTCAAGAATTTATAAGGGGCACAAATGAGTGTTGTGATCTATATGACGTTCAACTGGTTGGAGGAGACTTAACAAAAGGAGATAAAATCTATCTTTGCGGAACTATTTTAGGAAAAACATTTAAGAGTAGAGTTGCAAAACGCTCATTTGCAAGCCCAAAACAAAAAGTAGTGGTGAGTGGAAAGTTTGGTAATAGCGCCGCTGGCTTATGGTCAATTGAGAATATGAAAACTGATAGATACCCAGAACAATTTGAAGCTCACATTAAACCTATACCAAGAGTTAAAGAAGGGCAAAACCTACTTAGCAAGAACAAAAATAAAATAGCAATGATGGATGCTAGTGATGGTTTATTTGATTGCCTTGAGCAAATATCACAACAGAGCAGGGTAAAAATAAAAATAAACTTTGACGCAATACCGATATCTTCTAAATTACTAGTTTGCGCTAAAGAAGCTAGAGTTAATTATGAAGATTGGGTTTTAGCTGGAGGGGAAGATTATGAACTAGTTGCAACAACTTATGAGCCATACGACACGCTCCATTGGTATGAAATAGGTGAAGTTTATGAAGGAGAGGGTGTAGAAATAAAGAAGGATGGTGTAATCCTCAATGTTGATGCCCTAAAGAGCTTTGAGCATTTTTGCTAAGAATTTCATTATGCTAGTATATTTAAGCTCTAAAGAGCCAAGTTCTAAGCCCTCGTAGCTCAATGGATAGAGCAGGTCCGTCCTAAGGAAGAGGTTGGGGGTTCGACTCCCTCCGAGGGCAAATTAACTATTTAGTTTTCAGAAGCTGATCTACCAGGGTGTTTGTCACCAGTTAGTTTATTCCATAAATCTACTGTATTTTCTTCTGGGGGTTTACCAAGAATCTGATTTGTTTTTACAGAACTTACAAAATTCTTCATCCAATCTTGAACTTTTGCTCTTTCCCCAGGATCTATTTTCTTTATTTTAAAAATCTGAGGACTAGAAGTAGAACCTCTAAATCTAGAGGGTAAGGACGATATTCTCATTTTATTTCAACCTTAGTAGTGACAAAGTAGACTATCACTCTTCAGATAAATTAACCTTTAACTTAACACAGACTTAAGATTGCACTTTTTATATTTTCGTGTTCCTAAGAAGCCTAATGTAGCTAGAGCTCTTTCTTCTAATAGTCTATGAATATTGAACTTATACTTAAACTAAGCTGATTGGCATTAAATCAAAACTTAAACGAGAAGTAATCTTTAGCTCTGAACTTATCAAGTAATTCGCTTCTTTTAAGCAATCAATACTTGTGGATTTAAGCAACAATTGCCAACGGTACATTTCTTTTATTCTTTCAATGGGACATGGAGCTGGACCGAGTAATTCAATATCAAATTTTTTCGATTTTATTAAACCAGCAATTTCTTTTGCGTCATTTTTCGCTTTATCTTCATTTTTATTATGCAAAATAATTCTGGCCAATTGTCTATAAGGTGGATATAAGAACTCTTGACGATTTAACAACTCATTCTCATAAAAAGACTCATAATCATGATTTGCAGAGTTTTGAATGACTTTATTCTCGGGAATGTATGTCTGAAATATCACTCTTCCTTCTTTATCATGACGCCCCGCTCTTCCAGCAACTTGAGTTAAAAGTTGAAAAGTTCTCTCACTTGCCAAAAAATCAGGCATATACATCCCAGATTCAGAATGAATTGAAGCGACTAAAGTTACTCTTGGTAAGTCAATTCCTTTAGCAACCAATTGTGTTCCAATCAAAATCTGCGATTTATTCTTATCAGCAGAAACTGTCAATTGATTCCAAACCTCCTGCATTCCATACCTTTTTGAAGAGATATCTCTATCCAATCTAATTACATCAGCTTGAGGGAAGTTCCGAATTACTTCTTGTTCTAATTTTTGTGTTCCTAAGCCAGTTTGTTTAATTCTTTTGCTACCACAATTTGGACATTCCTTTAAAACTGGTTTTGAAGTTTCGCAATGATGGCAGTGCATTTTACCGCTACTTGAATGGTAAATCAATGGAACAGAGCAGTTGTCACAAAAAACAGCATATCCACAGTCCCGACAAAAAACATAGTTAGCATAGCCTCTTCTATTCAAAAGAAGGATTGCTTGATCTTTCTTTTCGATACACTCATTCAGTGCATTTTTCAGGCTTCTTGAAAAAATTGATCTATTTCCATCATTGAGCTCTCTTCTCATATCAACAATTTCCACTTGAGGCAAAGGTCTTTGATTGAATCTTTGTTTTAGTTCCAATAATTGATTCTTTTTCTTAGATTCATAATATTTGGCAACTGAAGGCGTTGCACTTCCGGAAATTACAACGGAATTGCTTAATTCTGCTCTTCGTTTAGCAATAACTCTTGCATCATAAAAGGGTTTATTTCCACTTTTGTAGGATGCATCATGTTCTTCATCAATAATTATGAGACCTAAGTTATCCAAAGGAGCAAAAACTGCCGATCTAGCACCTACTATCATTCGTGGTTTGGAATCTAAACACTCATTCCAGGCTTTCAATCTTTCACCAGCTGATAAATTACTGTGCCAGAGTGTTATTTCATGATGGGGAAAGTTATTTTTTATCCTGTCAACCAGTTGAACCGTTAGAGAAATTTCTGGAACTAAGTAAATAACTTGCTTAGACTTAGCAAGAACTTTATGGGCTGCAGCAAAATATATTTCTGTTTTACCAGATCCCGTTACACCGTGAATTAAAAACTCCGAAAATTGTTCTTCGTCAATTTGAGAATCAATCTGATTAAAAACTCCGTTTTGATTTTGACTTAAATTACTATATGTTTCCTTAGCATTATGAACACTGAATGAATGTATTTTATTAATCTGTAAATCACTTGATGATTTTGTTTCAACGGGAGTTTTAACTTTAATAGTCTTCTCAACCACATTCTTTTCTATTAATGAGTTAAGAGCAATGTTGAATCTAGAACTATTAACTTTTTTCTTTAAAAAACCAAGTGAAAAATTAGAGTTATAAGACTCTTTTAAAAAATCGTATATTTGTTGTTCTATTTTTGTAAAATTTGGATACTTTATCAGCTCTTTTAAAACAACTCTTTCTTGAATTGTCCCTAGAAGACTGATGGGAAGGACTCCTTTCAAAGTTGTTAACAAATCAACCTGATAGAAATCACTCACCCAATTAAGGAGATCCATATATTCTTCTGTAAAAATTTTGCTTTTTAAAATAGCGGTAATTTCTTTAACTTCATATTCATACTCTTCAGAATGCTCTTCAATTTGAATAACTAAACCCTTGGCTTTGTTTTTTCCAAAAGGAACTTGAACAAAGCTACCAACTTGTAATTTATTAACAAACCAATCTGGGATTAAGTAATCGAATACCTTTCCATCAAGAAAAGTTTTATTAGAATCTACTAAAACTTTTGCATATTTCTTTCTGACGATTTCTGAAAGCTTGTCAAATTGTTCTTCTATCGAAAGTTCACTTTCCAAAGTTATTTCTCATATTAAAAGATTTTTTATAAGGCAATTTTGTCACTTGAATACTCTTTTGACTTAAATAATCTTTCCTCTGTTGAATTGTGAAAATTTTAGACAGTTCATAATGGTAATTGAGCTTGATTAGATTATTTTTTTCTTTCAAAGCAAAAAGTTGCTTATTTAAAAATTCTAGTTTTTCAATATCTGGGTTTTCTTTAGTTAGTTCGGACTGTATTTCTTTTTTCTTATTCTTTATCTCTGGTCTAATTTTACTCAACTTCACATTTTGCTCATTTTCTAGCGCTTGTGCCTGTTCTTTCAGTTGCTTTGAAAGTTTGAGATTATTAGATTTATAAGTATATTTTTTTATATCCTTTTTCGAAGCATCAGGTTTTATACTCTTGGTGCTTTTTATCGATAGCTTTGCGTCTACTGAAAAATTAGAACACAAAAGCAAAAAGGCTAAAAATAGTAACTTATTGAACATAATTAGAATTCAGTAAAAATCAATAAATTAAATTTTAGCCATTAAGCAAAAAACACGGAAGTAGCTATACAGTTTTAAAGCTTGGAAGCTACCAATGTAACAAGGTCCACTACTCTGTTGGAATACCCCCACTCATTGTCATACCAAGCAACTAACTTAAAGAAGCGACTATTTAAACCAATCCCGGAACCTTGATCATAAATACTGGAAGCTGAATCTCCAATAAAGTCTGAGGAAACTACTTGATCGGATGTACAGTTTAAGATTCCTTTCAAATACGTTTCACTAGCTTTATTCATTAGTTTAGAAATTTCTTCATAACTAGTTTCCTTAACGGTTCTAACTGTCAAATCAACAACAGAGACAGTGGGAGTTGGGACTCTAAAAGCCATTCCGGTGATTTTACCTTTAACTTCTGGAATAGCTAAGCCAACTGCTTTAGCAGCACCAGTTGTTGAAGGAATAATATTCATAGCAGCTGCTCTACCACCCTTCCAATCTTTTTTAGATGGACCATCAACTACTTTTTGAGTAGCGGTGTATGAATGAACAGTAGTCATCAAACCTTCTTCAATACCAATACCTTCTTTCAAGAGAACATGAACTATTGGCGCTAAACAGTTTGTAGTACAAGAAGCATTAGAAATAATATTGTGTTTTGCTGGATCATAGTTATCCGAATTGACTCCCATAACTATGGTTATATCTTCTTCCTTGGCTGGAGCGGATATAATAACTTTCTTGGCACCTGCCTCTAAATGTCCTTTAGCCTTATCCGCAGCTGTAAACAAACCAGTTGCTTCAATAACAATATCAACACCCAAATCTTTCCATGGTAAAGCAGCTGGACCTTCTTTTACTGCCAAGCACTTAATTTCATTTCCGTTGACAACCAATGTGTCATCTTCATTAACTGAAGACGATGATTTTTTACTTTCTACGGTACCTTTGAAACGTCCCTGTGTTGAGTCATATTTAAGCAAATAGGCTAAAGAATCTGCTGGTACCAAATCATTAACGGCTACAACGTCTATTTCTCCACCTAGTAACCCTTGGTCACATATTGCACGAAAAACTAAGCGACCAATTCTTCCGAAACCGTTAATTCCAACTTTTACTTTTCCACCCATTGTTTTCCTTCTTTCAATTTGCTTTGTAATTATGCATTAATCAGCATCAAGTAATAGAGAATAGCAAGTTCACTCAATTAATGAAAAGATTAATTACTTATATTTAAAAGCTGCTACAAAAACTGCAGAGAAGCTTGAGTCAATTCATTAAACTCATTCACTAAAATTAGATATAAATTGCTTAAAAATATGATTTCAACAAGCTAGCAATTAAGACGTTTCAGGTATAAGTAGATGTTATCCTATATTGTCTGAATTCCTCGGAACATTAAAGATAGAGCTCTTAGCAAATGAACGACTCATTTTATAAACCAGTATCAAACAAGCCAAACTTCAACTCTATTGAGAAAGAAATTATTGAGTTCTGGAAAGAAAATAATATTTTTCAGAAGTCTATTGAATCGAGAGAAAACGCTAAAGAATTTACTTTTTATGAAGGACCTCCAACAGCCAATGGAAAACCGGGTGTTCACCATGTTTTAGCTAGAACCTTTAAAGATTTATTATGCAGATACCAAACAATGAAGGGCAAAAAAGTAATAAGAAATGCAGGATGGGATGAGCATGGATTACCAGTAGAGATTGAAGTTCAAAAACAAAACAATTTAAAGAGCAAAGAAGATATAGAAAAGATGGGAATTGCAAAGTTTAATGAACTATGCTCTCAATCAACTCAAAAATACATTAATGAATGGGAAGATCTCACCGACAGAATGGCCTACTGGGTTGATTTTAAACAGGCCTATCGGACCAGTAATCCTCAATATATTGAAAGAGTTTGGTCAATAATTAAAAAGCTTTTTGATTCTAATTTGCTTTATAGAGGTCATAAAGTAGTTCCCTGGGCCTGTGACTCAGGAACAGTTGTCTCTCAAGCAGAAGTTGCTCTCGGCTACAAAGATGTTATAGATGAATCAGCTTACGTAAAATTTCAATTGAGCGAAGAATCCTCTAAAAGACTTTTTAACAAAATTCAAAACAATACCGGCAAAGTTCTACCCGAGGGCCCCGTTTTCTTATTAGCTTGGACAACGACTCCATGGACTCTTCCATCCAATATGGCTTTAGCAGTGAATCCTAATATTAAATATCGCATTTGTAAAAAGAAGGATTCAAGCTCTAAAGATAATGAGTACGTTATTTTGAGTGATAAGCGCTGGAAAATATTACTTGGAGAAGAAGAATGGGAGAGGGTTACATCTTATCAATTTGAAGCAGAAGATAACTTTTGTTATGAAAGCTTATTTGAACAAAGAGATAAAAATAGTTTTCTCGGAATCAAGCTCAATAAAAGCTTTGTTGAAGATGATGAGTCAATTGGAACCGCAATAGTCCATATAGCACCAGCTTTTGGTCAAGATGATTTCAATTTATATAGCGAAGAAAAACAAAAATCTGAAGTATCTGAAATAGTTTGTTTAGTCGACCAAGCTGGAACTTTCACAAACGAAGCACCAGAATTTTTAAAAGGTCAAAGTATTTTCAATGAGAATAGAAAAACCGGTAACTTAGAATTCGCACGAATTAATAAGATTATCTGCAAACATCTTCAAGAAAAAGGTCTTCTTCTGAAGACAGAGAAATATGAACACTCATATCCTCATAATTGGAGAACCGGAAATCCGTTAATTTACTTCTTAAGACCAAGTTGGTATGTAAGAACTCAAGATTTAAGAGTAAAGTTACTAGAAGCTAATAATAAAGTTAGCTGGCATCCTAACCATGTGAAAGAAGGTCGTTTTGGGAAGTGGCTTGAGAACAACGTTGATTGGTCAATTTCACGTGAAAGATATTGGGGTACACCGCTTCCTCTATGGATTGGAGAAACATCACAAAAAGTTGTTGCAGTTGGTTCTTTGAAAGAGCTAGAGAATTTCTCAGGCTTAAAACTCGATGATCCTCATAAACCAATGGTTGATGAAATAACCTGGGAAGAAAATGGGGAAAAATTCAAAAGAGTGCCGGAAGTATTAGACTGTTGGTTCGATTCGGGATCAATGCCGTATGCTTCAGAGGAAAACCCCAGAGGTACAGCAGATTATATTTGTGAAGCAGTCGATCAAACACGAGGTTGGTTTTATTCTTTACTCGCAATAACAGTTTCTTTAATGGATTCCTTTGGGAAAGAACCAAACCCGCCATATAAAAACGTTTTATGTTTGGGACATATATTGGACAAAGACGGACAAAAGATGAGTAAGTCCAAGGGCAATGTAATAAACCCTTGGGAATTGTTCGAACAATTTGGAGCAGATCCCGTTAGATGGTATATGATATCGGCTTGTTCGGCGGGCCAGCCCATTCGCTTTGATTTGGCTGGAATCAATGAAGTTATGAGACGCTTCATTCTACCATTATGGAATACTTATGCTTTTTATGTACTCTACGCAAATCTCGATGGAATAACCGATGACATCTTAAACACTCCTGGAGAACTGTTAGAAAGACAACTTCAACCAATTGATTTGTGGATTGTAGCAAGACTGAGTGAGTTAAACAGACAAGTTACTGATGAGTACGAAAATTACGAATTTGCTAAAGCTTCCCAATTAATAGAAAAGTTTGTAGATGATCTATCGAATGTTTGGGTGAGAGCGAATAGAAGTCGTTTTTGGAACACCAGTTCTGCAAGTTTGTCTAATATTGACTTAGCAGCTTATAACACTTTACATACATGTCTTTTGGGTGTTTGTCGTTTATCAGCTCCTTTCATACCGCTCCTTAGCGAAACGATCTATCAAAACTTAAAGCCGACACTTTCTGAGGAAAGTATCCACCTGACTTATTGGCCTGAACCTGAATTGAATACTGATTTAGAGAATAAACTCATCGGTGAAATGAATACAGCATTAGAGATAGTGAATATTGGAAGAAGCCAAAGGCAAGAATTGAAAATTAAAATAAGACAACCTTTGGCTAAGATTTTTATTTCTAAAGATGTAAAAGTTACTTATTTTAAAGATTTCATTCTCAATGAGCTTAATATCAAAGATATTGAATTCACAGAACAAAAAGAAAGAGTCAAGCTGGACACTGAACTTAGTATAGAGCTAATAAGTGAAGGACTTGCCAGAGAATTAATTCACTCAATTCAAAATTTAAGAAAGAACAGTGGTCTTTCAGTTTCAGACAGAATTAATTTATTTTTTGATTTTAAAAGTGAAGTTGAGCTGAATGAGCTGTTATTAAAACAAAAAACCTATATTACAGAAGAATTACTCGCGATTAGCTGGAATGAAGGTCAATTGAAGAATTCCTCAACCTTTATTAAGACTATTAAGCTTAATGGAAAACAAATCGAAGTCGCAATCGAAAAAGTTAATTAACTTAACTCACTTTTCTTCTCGAGAAGCATTTATATAAGGACTATTAGACTAATAATTACAACTTAAGATACTAGTTTGTATATATATTTGTGGTAGCATTTATTATTCGTAATACAGTTCACCTAGGTATACAAGTACATAATGAAAGTAGGCCCTCCCAAGCAACATATGCTAATTAGCGATCCAAATGGACTGACCACTAAAGAATCTCTTGAAGGCTACAGGAAAGTAAAAAAAGAATTACACAGAAAAAGAACCCTTAGTTTGTACAACATAGAAGTAGATACTCAATCTCATAGCCTTACAGACTACAGAAAAGCAGGTGCTACAAAACAAGAACTTAAGCAAATTTTTCAGTTATCAAGCGTACAAGAAGTCAACAAACAATTAATTCTGGAAAGACAAAATTAAATTCAGCTAACAAATAATTTTAGAAATCTTCAAAACACCTCTAAAAGACTGTTTATGCGAGTTACATATTACAATTCTTTAAATAAGAATACGCTAATAACTACTAGGAAGGTAAGCTTACAGTCACAAAAGCAAACACATTCATCAGAACGAGAGAATTTATATACAAATTACAAAGACAAAATCCTATCTTCATTACATAAAGGTAAAACAAATGACTTCATTTGCCTTTGGGACAATTTTTTAAGTTATTTAAAAAGAACATATGACGTCTCTCATTTGGATAATCCAGGTGCAATCAAAGAACATTTTAGTCAACTTATAAATGGCTTAGAGGCAGTGGATATAGCTACTATACTTCACAAATTAGCTAAACATAGTGTTCTGAATGGATGGGAATTAGATAACTGGCACTATGAAAATACTGCTCTTATAAAAGACGCTCCTTCGGATATAGTGAAAAGCATTTTTATACTTACTGCTCCTCGAACATCAGAGTATCTTTGGAAGAAATGGAGAGAGTTTCAAGAATTTCCTTGTTTTTTTGATCTCTGCAAAGTCTCAATTAAAGAAAGAAGTATAATTTTTCAAGAGAATAAAGAAGCGTTTTATTCCTTCTTGCAAACAATTCAAAATGAAGAAGTATTCTCAAAGACACAAACCATAGACCTTCTAGAAATAGCAAAGTTACAAGAATCAGAGATAACAAAAATACGATCTTCAAATCGCCTTTTTTACACGCAAATTGATGCAAATGCTGATAAATATCTTCAAGATCCATTTTTAAAACATAAAGGACGCTTCATTGGTCTTTTGAGAGGAAGTGATGATGTTCTTCCAGGGGTTCAAGACCCGAAAATTAAACTTGCAGCAATTCTTTCAAGGAACCTCTGCTTTGAGGGTTTCACAGGAGAAATATCATCGGTTAGACAAGTGGAGAGAGGTATTAATTCACTCAAGCTCAACAGACAATATTATGAGAACCAGCATTTATTTTTTGACAGAGATATTATCTTACTTACGCATAATGAGTTACAGAATGGAAAAAATAGATTCGGTAGAAAGTTTTTAATAGATGAATTAAAGAAAAAGAATTCATCTCATGAATTTCATCTATTAAGGCCTGGTGAAAAGTCTCCAATTAATGAAATAAACACAGCATCAGACAATATACCTTTTGATCAATCTATAGCTTTTATCTTTACTGCTCATGGGAGTACCAATAAAATATTTTCCTCTAAATTCAACTACATTTCCGATAGGGAACTTGCGAATTTCATTTTGGGTAGAGTCAACCCGAATCGAGATATTTATTTTCTCAACTGTTGTAATTCATTCGAATTCATTATAAATGTATTACAACAAATCAATAATCCAGCAAAATCTCCAATAATGGTGGGAAGCTCTGAATATGGTCAACTGGGGCATACAAAAAAAACTCCATCAGGAAGTACAGTTTTTGATCAATTGTTATCACTCGAAAAACCCACGATCAGTGACATATATCCAACACGAAAATTCGGAATGAATGAACCTTTTATAATAGCCCCATCAATGGATCAATCTGTCCTAATGCAAATAGCTTAAATCATGAATTCAAGAAATTTCGGTCTAAAGGAAAAAAAGAGACCTAAGAATCCTCTAGATGGTTGATTAGGAGAAAGAGACGAGAGAAAATCAATGTACCAGAGAAAAAGTACATAAAAATGAGTAGAAGAAAATGTC
>JASJDU010000011.1 GCA_030065015.1 Candidatus Caenarcanales bacterium
GTGATGGTTACTTCTCCCATCTGAAAAAGCTTGTCAGGGTTCACCAGGGAATCACCTTCCAGAGAAAGATTCAGATGATTAATCATGTTTTAGCTTCATAATCTAGGTCTCTTTTTTTCCTTTAGGTCGAATAAGCTTTTTTGGCAATCCATAATTTCAATATACTGTGTCTTTATTATGAAAAGCTAGAATCCAAAACTTTATAAGTCATTCTTTCAGAATTTAGTTGGTATTTTTTATCAATGACAATTTGATCATTTTCTCTTTTTATGGATAACCACTCCGGTGCAGAATTAAAGTCAACAAACACCGTGCTTTCTTCTTCATCAACGGAAATTATGTGAAGATCGTCCTCTTCATTTCTGTATTTTGCTTCCCTTTCATATCTTCCAACGAGGCTTACTAAAGATGCTATTGAATCACTCATTTCGTAATTTTTATTAAATTAACTACTTCCTAAACAAAAAGTTTACTCGAGCTTCATCCCTGGTGTATAATTTTTCACTAATTATATTTGTCTAGCTTTGACAATCTTTTGAGAGTCGTTCGTAAAAATCCTTTCCAGCTTCCAGCAGTTCCTAATGTACCCAGACGTACAACTACTCAAAGCTACACTCAGAAAGTTATTCATCCAAAGCAAGGTAATCAAATACTTAGTCCACAGTTTTTAAAGCCCCTTATTGGTTTACATGTTGAAGAAGCATCCAAACTCATTGGTGCAGGGGAATTTGATATCGGTACAGGAGCAAAAATTAATGGACCAAATGGCAAAAGCAGTATACTAACTGCTAATCATGTTGTGGCTCAAAAAGGACCTTCATTGGCTCTGTCTGTCGACAAAGAGGGGATTGTTCGAGGAATTTCAGTAGGACCATCAGCAGGTGATAGAGAAAGTGATATAGGTGTTATTAACCCCACAATAGTTATCGGCGATACTGGTGCATCTTTAGAAATAGGTAACTCGACAAACTCTACTCAAGTTAAAGCAACTCGAAACTTTACTAGTGGAAAATTTTCTCCGGAAGAAGGTCTTGTTTCAGTCGGATCAAATGGTAGTAAATTAGAATTTGAAGATCCTAAAGGGAATTTAAGTCATGGCGCTTCAGGTGCACCTATTGTTGATAAAGATGGATATATTAAATCACTTGTTCAATTTGGAGCTGTTAACTCTAATCATATCTGGGGTGAAAATCTTACAACACCAAAGGCCAAGCAAGAAATAAAAGATTTACAAAGAGAAGCTCAAAATAAATCATTTGAAGGTGCATGGAAAGGTCATTCTTCTTTACGCAAAGCAACAGTTTACAGATTAGCACAAGAAAATTTAGACAGAACAATTTTTAAAAATAATGAAGATCCTCTCAACAATGCTGCATAATCAGTTAATTTATAAAAGATAATAATTATCTTCTCGCTTTTCTTCTAGAAGTTTTAGGTGATTGGCTCATTGAAGATATCCAATAAGTTATACGTTGGGAAAGAGTACCAAGCCAGGTACCAATAAAAAACAATAAGATTAGTCTCACATAGCTTAGGTTGAGTTGTTCATCCAACCAGCCGATTATCATATAAATGTCTATTTTAAAGTAGTAATTTACAGCACCTATTAAAATTGCGAGAATAACACCAAAGTAGACAAATCTCAAAACTGGGCCGATGAACGAATCTTTGTTTTGTGCCGAAAATCCTTTACTTTCGTCGAGGCTTTGATAGGGAAGCCATAAAAATCTTAATGGACCCCAACGCTTAAACTGGTTGCTTTTCTTTGTATCCAATTCGGGACCGAACATTAATCCGGAAAATAGAAAGCTGCAAGAACACAAAAAGCTTTGAAAGAAATCACCAAGAATAGACCAACAAAGGCCAAAAAAAGGAATTAATAGATACCAGGTTACTTTATCGTTGTCTTTCATAAAATCTTTTCTGAAATTTTTATGGCTTTAGATTTAAAGAGACGCATAAAGCAGCACATGGTTTCTACAAATTCAAATATTCCCTTTGAATATTTGACAGTTAGCTCCCAAACAGGTTAAGGTTATAAACCTTTGAGTGAAATAAGATAATTTTGTATGGCTCGTTACGTATTTAAAAAGAAAAAGAAACTAGTCCGTAGATTTGGGCCCATTAACGGGTTACCATCAAACGTTAAGCGTACCACTAGACCTGGGATGCACGGCAGAAAACGTGATCCAAAGCAGTCAGAATACGGAAAAGGTTTATTTAATAAGAATAAATTGAGAGCTTGTTTTGGTATTTCTGAAAAACAGTTTAGAAATTATTTTGCTGAAGCTGTGAAAGCACCGGATACCGGAGAAGCTCTTCTTCAGCTTTTAGAGTTTAGACTTGATAATTTAGTATACAGATTAGGGTTAGCTCCCACGCTACCTGCTGCAAGACAAATGGTCGTTCACGGTCATATTCAAGTACAAAAACTTTTTCCTAAGCCTAAAGATTCAGAGGCAGAGAAAAAAGAGGAAGAAGAAATCTTTGAAAAAGTTGACAGACCAGCGTATAAAGTTAAAGCAAATCAAAAAATTAAGTTATCACCCAAAATCCTTAAAAAGTTACCACCAGCAGTTGAGCAATCAATTAAAGAAACTCTTAGAGTTGACTATGTAGCTTTTGATAATGCAACAAATATTGGATGTTTCACTAGAGTTCCTTCTGAGAGTGAAATTCCAGCACCAGTTGAAATTGCCAAAATCATTGAGTTTAGTTCCAGAAGACTGTAATTGACATTATTTAAGGAGAGAGAATTATGAGAAGAACATTAGAAGGTACAAGAAGAAAAAAGAAAAGAGTAAGCGGTTTTAGAGCAAGAATGGTGACTCCAGGGGGCAGAAGAGTTATACGCAAAAGAAGACTAAGAGGTCGCAAAAAATTATCCATTTAAGTAAATGGCTCTTCCAAAAAAGGAAAAGCTAAAAGACCGCAGAGTATTTAGAAACACAAGAAGGCTTCAAAATATTTCAAAAAATAAATATTTTAGGCTTATAGGTCAAAGTCTTCATCATGCTGTTTCAGGAAATTCTCCACTAGTTTCTTTTGTAATAAGCAAAAAGAAATTGAAAAGTGCAGTTAAGAGAAATAGATCTAAACGAAGAATGGAAGAAGCATATAGAAGTTCTAAAGAAGTTCTAACTAATCAATTGAGCCAATTCAAGTATCTTATATTTTTTTTGGAAGCCGAAAGCTTGGAAGCTAATTTTCAAACTTTGAAAAAACAAATTATTTCTTCTTTTAAATAACAAATTGGATTTCCTTGGCAATTTACCAAACTCTATTTAAACGGACTAAGGGAACTTACTTCCCCATAAAATCTGTATTGTTCATAAGGTATTTTTAAACTTGCTGGTATCAGTTCTTTTTTCAAAAAACCAAATTTATTGAAGAACTTATGCGCTCTGATAGATTGAGAATCAGAAAAAAATTCAATTTTTTCAAACTTATTGTTTAAAGCCCAATTTATAGCCCACTCCATTAATATTTTGGCAGCTTTTGTTCCTCTCCATTTTTTATGAACGTATAACCTTTTAAACAAAGCAACTTTGTTCTTCTGCGGAAAAGGTAAAGCACTTTGAGTTCCAATGAGTAATCCATTGGCCTCAAGAAGAATAAATTCACCACCTTTAGCAAAATAATTTTTTTCTATGTCAATGAGGTCATCATCGTAGCCATCAAAGTCAATTTGTGCGTTAACCTCTGAATAGCATTCACTTATTAGTAAGTGAATATCTTCTAAGTCTTCATTACTAGCCTTTCGGATTTCAAAGTTCATTTCTTAAGAAGTTAATAGAACTCGATCGACAAACTTTGTTAAAAGAAGATTTGATTCCGGTGTTTCAACCACCGATTCAAAAACCTGCTTGAGTTGCTCATCACTTTTAGTGTATTTGTCTCTAAAAACACTTAATCTTTGAATCAATATTGGCTTATCAACCTCAGGGTGGAATTGAAAAGCCCAAAAAGGCTTATTAGTTAATTTAAACGAGTGACAACATTGATCGGTATAAGCTAATAATTCACAGTTGGCTGGTAATTTAGTTGCTCTTTCGCGATGAACCGATATTGCATGAAAGTTATTTGGAGTATCTTTGAGTAAAACATCATCCTTAGCTTTTGTAGTTAGTTGAATTGGTATTGAACCCATTTCATAATCTTTTTGATCCCGAATTATTTGTCCACCTAAAGCGGTTACTGCTAGTTGGAATCCAAAACATGAGGCAAAAACTGGTTTATTAATATCGATTGCTTTCAAAAGTAATTCTTCACTCTTTAAGACAAAAGGATATTTATCTGGTTCAAGAACCGATGCCTCGCTGGCTCCACCAACAAAAAGAGAGTCATAAGAATCTAAGTTAATATCAAAACTTGGCTGGTCAAAAACATTGAGAATTGTAAATTGACTTTTCTCTAAACCGGTAAATTGAGCAAAACTACTCAATTCTTCTTCTCTAACACTATGATTGTCTCTTATCTGAAGCAGTAGAATTTTTAATTTTTCCTTTTTGTTGCTCATTAAAAGATTGAATCAACTGGTTTAGTTCAAAGGTTTGCAGGTTGGAAAGAGGATTACATCTCTAATCGATGCTGAATTTGTAAGTAGCATTATTAGCCGATCGATTCCTATTCCAAGTCCCCCAGTTGGAGGCATTCCAAATTCAAGAGCATCAACATAATCTTGATCTAATGGGTGAGCCTCAGTATCTCCTCCATCTCTCTGTTTCTGTTGCTGAAGAAAAACATTCTTTTGGATTTCAGGATCATTGAGCTCAGTAAAACCATTTGCAATTTCTCTTCCAGCAATGAACAATTCAAATCTTTCAAGAGTCTTAGGATCAGTTTGGGGTTCAGTAATTCCCTTTGGTACAGTATCTGCAGAACAAAAAGCTAAAGGTGAATTTTCTCTGGGATAATGTGTAACAAAAGTTGGTTGAATTAAAGTTTCTTCGCACCTTTGCTCAAAAACTTCATTTAAAATTTCGCCAACACTATTCAATGCAGATGTATCAATTCCTATGCTTTTAGCCATTGTGTGAGCTTCTTGCAAATCAATTGTTTCTACATCAAATCTCTTGCCGGTTGTTTGCTCAACCAAGTCAACCATTTTTATTCTTCTCCAGCCTTTGTTTTCACTCCTCGTGAAATCCAATTCAACATTTTGGTAGTTGAGCTTTCCATCTTTGTTAACTTTAGAAGCAAGTTGAATTATTAAATCCTCTGTTAATCCAATTAAGTCATGGTAATCGGCGAAAGCCCAATATATTTCGACAGAAGTAAACTCCGGATTGTGTTTTGTGGAAATTCCTTCATTTCGGAATATCCGTCCAATTTCATATACTTTTTCAAAACCTCCAACAATGAGCCTTTTCAAATGAAGTTCAGTTGCAATCCGCAGATACAAATCCATGCTTAAAGCATTATGATGTGTCACAAAGGGTCTTGCAGCGGCACCACCGGCTTCTGTTTGCAGTATTGGTGTTTCAAACTCTAAAAACTCTTTTTTATTTAAAAACTGTCTAATATTAGCTATTATTTGGGCTCTAGTTTTGAAAGTTTCTTTAACTTCCGGATTTACCATCAAATCTAGATATCTTTGTCTATATCTAATTTCAACATCCGTAAGTCCGAGCCTTCTTCTTTTATTTTCAATAATTTCTGGTGGAGGTTGAAGAGACTTTGAGAGAATCAAAAGCTGTTTCGCTTTAACACTCAATTCTCCCCTTGGGGTTCTATAAGGATAACCTTTACAAGCAATAAAATCACCTTTATCCAAAAGTTCTAAAAAATGCTTAGAACCTTCTGTAGCAGCTTGATAACTTTCTGGTTGATCCAAGAAATCTTTTTCGACTACTAACTGCATTTTGCCAGTTTGATCGAAAAGATCAATAAACATTCCACTATTTCTGTTGCTATGAATCCTTCCTGCTGTCCAAACTAAATCTTCTGATAATTCTCCATTAGAAAGTTTTTCATATTTACCCTTTAAATTTTCCGCTAATTGCCTGCTCTTCTTGAATTGATTCCATAAAGTTGCTGAGGCAGTTTTACTATCTTTAACTATTTCTTCTAGGTTCGGATTATCCTCATAATGAAGAAGATAGGGATTGATATTGAGTTCATCCCTTAATATCCTAAGCTTTTCAATTCTCTCTTCTCTTAACTTAAAAGTTTCTTGCTTGTTCTTTGTATCTTCTGTTTTAGAGGAATTACTAGTCATTAATATATGAGGAGAATTTACAATTAATTTGAACAAACAATTGTAAACCCTATCAATCGACTAATCCAGTACACTAACTTAACTTATTTCTTTAGCTCATTCAGGTTGATTATCTTTATGATTTTGCTTAATCTCTTCAAGCAAAGGCTTATAATCATAAACTTTTAAAACTTTAATCTGCCCTTTAGAGCCCTTTAAGGCTGTGGTGATATTAATTTGTCCAAGATTCCATTGAGCGAGAACTACTTTTTTCCCTTGTTCAACTTGTTCTAAGAACTGATCAACATTGACGGTTCCAATTTTTGGAAGCGGGACTTCTTTAGAGGGTTCTCCGTAATCTTCCTTCATGTCATCAACAATATTGTTATATAAAACAAAGTAACTTATATTATTTTGCAAGTAACCGCCTTCATTTTTAAAAGCATCTTGCAAAGAATAAACACCTCTATAGAGTTGGTCATTGTGGAAAAAATAAGCTGTGTTGAACCTTCGATGAAACATTTGATCCTCATACATTAAACCATCCTGGTTTTCTTGAATAAAATGAGCTGTTTCTTTCTGTTTTATATCAGCCTTGGTTGTTCCCCAATCAAAACCTCTAAAGAGAGTATTTTCTTCAGCAATAGCAGTGATAGAACAATAATTACTAATAAATATTACGAACAAGAGCCTTACAAAAGTTTTCATCAAAGGTGCACAGATAAGGAATATTTAAAGAGAATTTTATAGCAAAACTAAGTCGATGAATACCGAAACACTAACTCTAATTTAAATGCTTTAATTTCAAGGATTTCACTGGTAACTTCTTGGAAGAAGAGTGGTAGAATATAAGTAGGTGAAAGAGATGAATTGATGAAGAAATCAATCTCACATTCAAAGCTCTTTTCACATTTGACACGATTATGTGTAGTTTAAATTAAAATAAGTAAAATTTGAATGTTAATTAAGTGATACCCTCCATACTGTTAGTTGGAGGGTTTTTTATTCCTCAATTCTCAGATTTAATCGACCTTATAGTTTAATTTTCTTGCTTTTTAGTATTTTAAATAAACTATTACAGTAACTTTAGCTATGTTATTTCTAACATTAAGATTATTAACAAATAATCTTAACTAAATAGATATGATTGACCTTTATTTTTGGCCAACACCTAATGGTTATAAGCCTTTGATTATGCTTGAAGAAATCGGGTTGGATTATACAATTAAACCAACTAATATTTTGACAGGAGATCAGTTTAAAGAAGACTTTCTTCAAATTGCTCCTAATAATAGAATACCGGCAATTGTGGACGGAAGTTTCTCTCTATTTGAGTCAGGAGCAATCTTAATTTATTTAGCCGAAAAAACCGGTAAGCTTCTTCCTCTTGAACCAAATCGATATCAAGTTGTCCAATGGTTAATGTGGCAAATGGGTGGTTTAGGACCGATGATGGGACAAGCAAACCACTTTATCAAATATGCTAAAGAGGACATACCCTATGGTAAAAAGCGTTATCTTAATGAAACTTATAGACTTTTGGGAGTTCTAGATAAACAGTTAAGTGACAAAGATTATATTGTGGGAGAATACACAATTGCTGATATTGCTTGTTATCCATGGATAGTTCAAGCTGAAGGTCTAGGAGTTAATATAGAAACAGAGTACTTAAATGTTTCTAATTGGGCTAAAAAAATATCAGGTAGAAGTGCTGTAAAAAGATCTTATGAAGTTGGTCAATCAATTTCTTCAAATACAAAAATTGATAATAAAGCGCATGATATTTTGTTTGGAACGAATTTGCCAGAAAAATAAGTTTTGAGAATCCTTAATTTTAAACATCTACAGTTCGGTTAGCTCAAAAGTACTTTCTTAATTTATTGAGTAAAAGTTTATTTGTTTAACCACCAAATATTAAAAGCAACAAACGATGCAAAACTAACCCACAAAAAGTAAGGCAACATGAGAAATGAAGCTAATTTAGATACTCGCCAAAACTCAACCAGCACCCAAATAATGGATAACTCAAGCACAATTATCCAGATGAAACCTAACAGGGTTGATTGAAGACCAAAGAAAAGAAATGACCAAATGACATTTATTAATATATTTATAAAGAAAGCTGTAAGCGCTCTTTTCTTCCAAGAAGATTCACTCTGAAATATTATCCAAGAACTAACACCAAGAAGAGCATAAAGTATTGTCCAAACTGGACCGAAGATCCAATTTGGTGGTGTGAGAGATGGTCTTATTAGCGTACTATACCAAGTATCAACTGAGTTTGAGGTTATAAGTCCACCAATTAATCCGGCTAACTGGCAAACAAAAACAAATCCTATTAAGCTCAAAACTTTGTTTTTCATTGTAATTGATAGTTGAAAACTCTCTGATTTAGAGTAACAATAAAGAGTTTTTTGTTCAAAATGACCTTTA
The DNA here is from genome assembly GCA_030065015.1 of Candidatus Caenarcanales bacterium. Classification (GTDB taxonomy): domain Bacteria; phylum Cyanobacteriota; class Vampirovibrionia; order Caenarcaniphilales; family Caenarcanaceae; genus JASJDU01. Next base: position 8,633 of record JASJDU010000011.1, read on the forward strand.
GAAGCATTAAACTTTACACATTCTTAACCAGGGATAGCTATATTGAAATTATTAAGTTTCAACAAGAAGGAATAGGCTATGAGCGGACCACAGATACCACCACCAGGGTATTCGACAAATATGGAAGTAACAAAAAGTTTTAATAAGATTAGTAAAGGCTCTGATGGAAATAGTTACTTAGGAGGCGAGCAAACAGCAGACACTTATCTGAAAAACGGAGATGTTATTCGTAGACGTACTAACTCACCGATAATATTTGGAACCAATTCACCTCTTCATCAATTAGAAGAGGCTCATATTCAATCAATCACAGGAGAGTAAAATTCTTAATAATATTAAGATTGAAATGTTCAAAAACCAATTGTATTGATCAGTTGGTTTTTTTGTATTTCAAAATCAGATACTAAAGGGATTCTTCAACACAAAATCAATGCAATTGCTTAAAACCTAACAAAATCGCAAAAATTTTAACAAATATTACCTTTCTTAATTAGGGATGACTATATTGAAATTATTAACCGAAAGAAAGAAGTTTGAATATGAGTGGTTTTAACAGGGCAGCTAGAAATAACTCTAATAGGCCTTTAAGAAGAGCTGAAGATATTTGGATGGAAAGAGCAAGAAGAGGACAAAGAACCCCAAGAAATAATTTTCATTTAAGAAGATCTAGAGAATTAAATCAACCAACACACGTTATTAATAACTCTGGAGGGGTATCTAGGCAACTTCAAAATTTTGCCAATGGTGAAGATAGATTTATTAGAGGCTTTTATCCTAATTATGGTTGGGGTTCTTAAAGAAATTACCTAAGCTTAGTAAGTATTTAATTTCTTTGTCAGCTGTTCTTTTCAGCTGACTTTTTGTTTTAAAAGTTCAAAAGTTGAATTCAAGTAAAACTGTAAAAATTTAACAAAATCTCGAAAAGATCTAACAAGTATTACTTTTTCTTAACCAGGGATGACTATATTGTAATTGTTAACTTAAAATAAAAAGGAAGTGTGACAATATGTCTACACCAGATGCAATATATGGTAATTTAGTAGATGTTAATGGAACGCCAATAAATAAACAATGGGCACCTCAAAATAATGTGAGTCAACCATCTGGACAGATGGTTATTCAAAATAACTTACCTCCCGTTCCAGGCCGTCAAAATTATCCACCAGCGTCTTTGCCTGCAATAGTAGGTTCGCCGGTAAATAGGAATGGCCGAGCACAAACTTTTAATCAACTGTTGAATATGAATGGTCCTGTACAACAAGTTGACAATTTCCAACAAAACATAAATGGTCATGTACAGCCACATTTCCCTCTAAATTCAGGAGGCAATTTACCACCTGATTTTACTGTACATAGGGTACATAATCGCATCCCAGGTGGTTTTGGAGTAAATTCTCACAATGGCCGACTTCAATATACACCTCCTAGCTCAGGTTTATCTCAGCCAAGACGTGGTTATAGATATCCAACTGTTCAAGAAGCTATTAACTATAATCAGATGAATCCACAAAACACATGGCCTGTTAATAAACCGCCTCTTCCGCGTTTCCCATCTCTTCCAATACCGGGAGCAAAGTATAAATAATTTAAGCTTAGGTTTGGCTTAGATGTTGTCACTATTATGTTTCTTACTGGGTTTGGTTGGCTTTATAGAAAATATCTGTTTGGGCTTTAAGTTATTGAAATTTATACAGGTCTATTTTAGAGATTCTCCACAAGAGCAACTTGGTCCACAACTGCATTTGTCTCCTTTTTGACAATCACAGGCATTTGCAGTGAGACCATTAATTAGCAGCAACACTGGTAGCAAAATTATTGAGATCACTTTAATGGTCTTTGAGTTTTTCATTTTTGTTACCTCTTTAGTAGCTTAATTAAATTGTAAACCTAAATAACAACCTTTATTAGATTTTATTGATATTCAAGCTAGATACCCTGAATCACAATTAATAAACTTGGCCTTTGGCAAACTGAGATTTCGAAATAAAAATACGAATGTTGATTGTTTAGCAAAATAGAGCTAGCATTTTTTGCATTCAGCCACTCACTTTGTATAAATTTAATGTCATCTTCTGGAAGCCAAGATCAGTTGGTAAAACATTTTAGGAAAGAGGTAAAACCACTATCTGTCGGACAAATAATTGCTAAGGTCCAAAGAGTTCAAGAGGCAATCAAGCTTTTCAAGAGCGATCCTATTGGCTTGGAACCAATTAACGCTGTTGTGGGTGTGTTGAAGATTAAAAATTCGGATGGTGTCAAAGAAACATGGATACCAGATGTTATGGATCGAGCCCATCAAAAAGTATCCCAAAGCAAATCTAAGGTTTTTGATTATGGCTCTGCTTTTGTAGATCCTCATCTAGCAATCAACGCCGGCAATTTTTTTATTGGCAAAGAAAACGTTTCTAAGTTGAGTGACCATGGTTATTTTGTAAGTACCGGAATTTCAGCTGGAGGAACAGCTGGGCTAAGCCATGTTTTGAACATCTTTAACAAGGGATATCCTTGGGTTTTAGCGGCCAACGCTTGGGGCGGTTATAGAAAAATACGTGAACACTTAGCCGGTTTTCTCCCCAGTCTCCATACTTTTGAAATATTGGACACACAAGGGAATTTAAATGTTCAGGGTTTTGGAGACTCTTTAAAAGAAAGCTTAATAGATGAAAAAGGGGCAACCATTATTCTTAATTTGCCTTATGACAATCCAACGGGCCTTAAATTTTCAAACAGAGCAATGACAGAACTAGCCAAAGAGATTAATTGGTTTGTAGAAGGAGGGAAAGAAATTACTCTCGTTCTTGATACTGCTTACGATAAGTTCGGCTTTGAGCAAAAAGAAAGTTTGGACAATCCATTGGAATTCATCCATGATTTTATGGATGCCATTGATGACAAAACTGGCAGCAAGTTCAAAGTAGTTATAGTTCCATCTTTCTCTAAGAACCATGCCTCTTATGGTTTGAGAATGGCCTTTCCAACAATTATCACTAAATCCGAAGAGTTGGCAAAAGTCTTTCCCGATTATATAGCCAGTGCAGCCAGAGGCTCATATAGTAGTGCAAGCAATGCATCAATTAATACGGTAAAAGAAGTTTTGAATGATCCGGACTCAGTAAAAGAAGTCGAGGAGTATCTATTAGAAGCTTCTAAATTATTATCAAATCGTTTGGAAAAATTAATAGTGACCTTTGAGAAATTTGCAGAAAAGCATAATTTACAGTTTAAACAAAAAGATAACTCAAGCAACTTATATGAAATTCAAAAGAGTGACAAAACAATTTTTGAATTGGTTATTCCTCAAGGAGGTTTCTTTGCAACCATGAGAGCTAATACCCTAGAAGAAGCAAATAGGTTTAACCAATATTTAGAAGACAATTTGAGACTTTATATGACTAATTTCGATAGATATGTCAGAATCCCAATCTGTTCTCTCACTGATCAAGACGAAATGAACGTTGTTGTTGAACGTTTATTTGAGGCTATGAAAACTTTGTATTAATTTAAATATCTTATTGACTCTAAATCATTGAGATTGGCCAATTAACTCAGAAGTATATTGCAATTCTTTTTTACTTTCATTCTCATTGAGTTTTCCATACTTATGAGCCATTTTGATAATGATTTTTTAGAATTCTTCTCAAGTCGGAAGAAAAGTCGTTTGGAAAGAACCAATACCAATTGTGAGGGCATTTAGCAGCCTGGGGACCTCGGCATTTTAAGAGAGAGACTCCATTTTCTCTTGATGTTGCATCAACTATTAAACCAGCTTTACCCTCGATTGGACCTAGGTGAGTAACATGTTTCATAAAAAGATCATCTGGAATAGAAACCGCTATTGGATCTTCCGCATGGTTGAAATGAACCCAAAATTTACCATTTTTGTAAATATGGTTAAAAAGTAAATTTGTTGCACTTCCAGTCTCCGAAAAAAGTTTTATTTGTTGTGAGCGAAAAAGCGGGATTGGACTCCCAAAACTAACAAAACCTACAAATTTATTAGGATCCACGCACAACTTTTTATGATCTTTCACAAAAGAATCTACGATTGATTTTGTATATTCCCTTGCCCAAACGGAGAATATACCCGGTTTTGTGTTGAGTATTTTCTCTATTGCATCGAGAGTTTTCTTTTCACTCACCAACAAAAACTGCAAGTGCTCAACCAGTGATGTTTCTTCATCATGCAAAAAACCTGAACTTGCTCCTTGTAATTCTATTGCTTTTTGAAGATTAATTATTAAGTTTGTTAACTCATTAATCATGCTTTTCTGCTCTTCCATTGCAAAAACTAATGAGTCATAAAAAAGAGTTTTGGAATTTATCAACTCTTTTATTTCCTTTTTTCTATTCAATCTTTCTTTCAACTTAGGAAGCAAGGCAATACAAATTGAAGATTTTGCGTTGAACTTTATTTCGTTGTGTTTTTCTTCATAACTGTTTACGCTAGATTCAACCAACTGTTTTGCATATTCAATTTCTTCTTCAACTAAATCAATTGCAATATTATTAAAAGCATCCTTTAAAAAATTTATTTCTTCAGAAGCAAAGTCTGTAATTTGCGGATTATATTGATTGAGCAAGTCCTTACAAGTATATTTAGGAATTTGCTCCGATAATTTTTCGTCAAGTTTATATTTATTTGTAATCAATTTTCTAGCTTCAAACAAACTCAACCGTCTGGATAAATAATCGTAAGCAACAAGAGTTCCTGCACTATGTGCCATTAAAATGAAAGGATCATTCTCATCATTTATTTGCTTGTTGAGTCGGTTTAAAACAAGCTTTAATTTATCTTGATCTTGTAACCATTCGGCATCGTAAACAACTGGTAATAAACCTTCTTTGAGAGTAGAGTTGATCTTTCCTTTAGACTTTCTAAGAGTCTGCTTCAATGGATAATCCCCAAAGGTTCTTGCATCATCGCGAAGAATATCTCCCCAATAAAAATAACTTGGTTTCAATTCAGCATAATAGGATAATGGAACTACAGAGCCAAGCTCATTCACAACCGCCTTATGTAACAATTCGCCCTCTTTGGGATACCGCTTCTCTCTAAATGGCTGTGAATTCATTGCTCCATGAATATATACAATGTTTAAATCTTTTTGCTCAGCATGAACATCTATCAAAGATATTGTTTGTATAAAGAGAAAAGAAATAAGAAAAATTATTTTTATCTTTAAAGATTTTTGTTTAAAAGCTTTCAATAAACCGTGCTCATTTTTATAGTATTCATTTTTATTAAAACTCATCGAAGTTGTTTTAAGCATTTAACTTATTGACCTGCACTGATTAATGGTTGAATTGAGTATTTATTATCCAAATTAATTTTCTTTTTTGCTTAACATTTCTCATTTGATTCTTACTCAATATATATAGTGAAATCTGCAAATAAAGCTTGAAAAATATTAATTGTTGGTTATTATTGCTTGTTAATAATATAGAATTCCAATCTTAACTAATATTTAATTCGCAATAGGTAGTTTAGTGAACAGGTAGAAATAAATTATTAATGAAAAACGTAGTAATAGTTGAATCTCCCGCAAAAGCCAACACCATTGGCAAATACCTTGGCAAGGATTATGAAGTATTAGCTAGCTACGGACACATAAGAGATTTACCTTCTAAAGATGGTTCGGTAGATCCTGATGAAGACTTCTCCATGAAATGGGAAGTTGATTCAAAGTCAAAAAAAAGAATTGATGATATTTCAAAAGCTGTAAAACAATCAGAAAATCTGCTGCTCGCAACTGACCCTGATAGAGAAGGAGAAGCAATATCCTGGCATGTATATGAGGTACTCAAAGATAAAAATATACTCAAGAATAAATCCGTAAAAAGAGTTGTTTTTAATGAAATAACAAAAAGAGCAATTACGGATGCAATTCAAAAACCAAGAGAGATTCATCAGAGTCTTGTTGATGCTTATATGGCGCGTAGAGCCTTAGATTACCTAGTGGGATTCACTCTATCCCCGGTTTTATGGCGCAAATTACCAGGTAGTCGTTCGGCCGGAAGAGTACAATCGGTAGCTCTTCGCTTAATTTGCGATCGCGAGTTTGATATAGAAGTTTTTAAACCACAAGAGTATTGGTCTATTGATGCGGATCTAGAAACTAGCAATCAAAATCCATTTAGTGCTCATTTAATTGAACTTTCCGGAAAGAAAATTGAGCGCTTAACTATTAACAATAGAGCCTATGCGGATGAAGCGGTTGAAAAAATCAAAGATGGAAATTTTTCAATTGAATCAATTGAGAAGAAACAAGTTAAAAGGAATCCTTACCCACCTTTCATAACTTCAACTCTTCAACAAGAAGCTTCTAGAAAACTAGGTTTTTCTGCAACCAAAACCATGCAGATTGCCCAAAGACTTTACGAAGGTATCCAACTTGACGGTGAAACAGTCGGTTTGATTACCTATATGCGTACCGATGGAGTCAACTTAGCTAGCGAAGCGGTTGCTTCAATGAGAGATTATATTAAAACCGAATACGGTGAGAACTATTTACCCGAAGCTCCGCGCACTTTCAAATCAAAAGTTGTTAATGCCCAAGAAGCTCACGAAGCTATTAGACCAACCGCAATCAGCAGAACGCCAAAAAGTGTTATACAGTATCTAGACAACGATCAACTGAGGCTTTATGAACTAATTTGGAAGAGAGCCCTCGCTTGCCAAATGTCCAATGCTCTTTTCGATCAAGTAGCAGTTGATATTACTTCTGAAGATAAATCCGTGAAGCTAAGAGCAAATGGCTCTGTAATGATTTTTGATGGCTTTATAAAGCTTTATTCAGAAGATAAAGATGAAAAGTCAGAAGGAGATGATGGAGATAGAAGACTCCCTCGAATGGAAGAAGGGGAGAAAATTACATGTTTAGGCGTCAATCCAGAACAACATTTTACTAAGCCTCCACCGAGATACACAGAAGCCAGTTTAATTAAAAAATTGGAAGAGTTGGGAATTGGGCGTCCATCGACCTACGCGAGTATTATCCGTATTCTTCAAGACAGAAACTATGTTCAAATGGAAGGCAAAAGGTTTATTCCTGAAGATAGAGGAAGACTTGTTACATCTTTTCTTTGCAGTTTTTTTGATAAATACGTTGAATACAGCTTTACCGCAAGACTTGAAGAAAAGCTCGATGAAATTTCCAGTAACAAAACAACTTCCAAAAGAGTTTTAACTGAATTTTGGAAAGATTTTAAAGATGCGGTTGAGTCGACTAAAGACCTTTCTATAACTCTGGTTCTTGATAAATTGGACGAAGCTCTCGGAGAACACTTTTTCCCTAAATCAGAAGATGAAAATAAGGATCCTCGTAAATGCCCAAAATGTGAAGACGGAAAACTTGGTTTAAGGCTGGGTAAATATGGTGCTTTTATAGGATGTTCCAACTATCCGGACTGTAAATTCACAAAACAACTTAAAGTATCAGATGGAAATAATGATGAACTGGATGCTTTAGCCTCTTCTCCGGTAGAGCTTGGCAACGATCCAGAGACTAATAAAGTTGTATATCTATGCAAAGGGCCTTATGGGTTTTATGTACAACTTGGCACCGAAGAAGTTATTGAACCAGAAAAGCAAACTGTGGCCATGGAAGAACCCGCAGAAGAGCTCACAAAAACCGGAAAAAAGAAGAAAAAAACCTCAAAGCCTAAAAAACCTAAAGTAGTTAAGCCTAAAAGAGCATCCATTCCCCCTGGAGTTAATCCTTCTGAGATGGATTTTGATAGAGCTTTAAAACTTTTGTCTTTGCCGAGAGAGGTTGGTATTTATCCGGAAACTGGAGAAATGATTAAAGCTGGAATTGGAAGATTTGGACCATTTTTACAATTTGGAACCCTCTTTGTCTCGGTAAAAAAAGATGACGATATTTTCACCTTAGACTTAAATAGAGCAACTGAAATTATTCAACAAAGCGGAAAGAAAAAAATAGACCTAGGTGATTTCAATAAAAAACCAGTCAGTATTCAAAAGGGGCGTTGGGGTTTCTTTATCGTTTATAACAAGCTCAAAATAGCAATTCCAAAAAGTAAAGATCCAGAAAAAATAACATTGGAAGAAGCAACTTCAATAATTGAGAAAAAGCTAGAAAAAGACAAAGAGACTAAATCTAAAACCTCAAAGCCAAAAGCTAAGCCAAAAAAATCCACCGCAAAGAAAAAGTAAAGCTATTTTTATAAAGAAAAAATAACAATTTAGTACAACTCTCAATTTGTACATATACAATGACGTCTTAATTAATTTCTTATTTTATTTACACATATTTAAGATGAATAAAGTTTTTAGTGTTGCATATGGTGCAAAGCAAATTATAAAGAATTGCCATATACCACATTTGGTATTAGCTAACAAACGGCTTGTTCAGGCTCCTTTGAATCAAGCATTTATTGAAGCAAGGCAGCAAATAGATTATACAAAGCCTCCAGAAGAAATGTTGGAAAACCGTTTTCAAGTATTAGAGAGTTTTCTCAATACTTTAGCTATTAAATTTTCCATTCCTGAAGAGCAAAGAACTGGTTTCATAAATCAAACAATAGAGTTAATGAGAAATTTAGTAAAAGAAGAAAGCTTGAATGGAATTGTTAATTTGAGCCACCAAGCTGAAGAAGGAGCTTTGGGATTCAATAGCGGTAATTTATTAACCGAAGGGCTTGAACCTTTAGAAGCTTTCTTAAAACAAATTGGACAAATTAATAAGCCCGAAGCAATTCAAAGTATTCAAAACTTTTTCGCGGAACTCTTGGAGAGGGTGAATATCGATGGATTAACAATTAACGGACAAGATTTAATACCGTTCTTATTGGGAGCAGATGGAGTAACTTCTGAGACTATTGAAGCTACTAGCTCCCCCAAAGAATTTTCAAGATCGCATGGATTATCAACGGAAGCTCAAAGGGTTATTCCTCAACTTCCAACAACAGTTGAGGATGTGCTTCTCCCAGAAGAAAAGAACATTTCGATAAGGGAATTCAAAGAGTTCTTGAAAAAAAAATTCAGTTCAAATGATATCTTCTACTACATTATTATAAATTTTGAGGACACTACCTATATAAATAGATGGATAGAGGTATTCGATAAAACTCATTCTCTTTATAAATGGTTAAGTAGTAATGAAAGTAAACCTTTGAATAAGACTTCAACGATCAATCCATTAATAGATGAAATACAACTTGAAGTAGAAGAGTTAAATAAATGGCCAGCAAAATCAATTGAAAAAAGTATAAAAAAAGAAGGGAAAATATTGAAAAAAAATGTAATAGAACCTGATTATTTAAATTACTTAATAAATCAGGAAATTGTTCAACCTATTTCAACAATACTTCAAACAATAAGAACTGAAATTTGGTCTCCAGAAAAAGAGTTTGAACTTGTTTTGTCAACTTTTTTAGAAAGACACAGTAGCAATCTAGAACAATTAAGTACGCTTGAGACACAATTAAAAGACTTTGTTAAAAATAATGGGCCAAAAGAATTTATTGATGAATCAACAAGAAAGGAAGATTACAGATTGGCCTATGAGCAATCTCATAAAATCGTTGCTGCAATTGATTCTCTTCTTAATCTTCAAAAAAGAAAATTGGAATTGAGGGAAATTGAGTTTACTAGAGAGAAAATCATTGAAAAATTAATAGACAACAATGCTGACAGGCGGTATAACTCAAAAATCTCCTATGTAAACAATTACCTTGTCATTTCGGGTTATAGGGGAGAAAGTCCTATTGAAATATGGATAAATGATATGGTCAAATGGATAAAAGAGAACTCTAGAATAAACTTGGACTATTACTTTAAAGATGCTCCTAATAATTACCAGGATAGACGCATTTACTTAGAAGAGCTTTTAAATAAACTTGAAAAAGAATATAAAGGTATTCCTATTCAGGTAAAAGAAACAGCTCAATTTTGCCAACAACAATTAAACTTCATTGAAGGCGTTGGAATCTCTACTGGAAACGTACATATTGAAAATACAGATATAACAGCTATGAATGAATCTTTAGCTTCTAGAATTAATCAAGTAGGAAGAAATATTCAAGACTTTATAGAAGAAAACAACCTAAATCAATAATTGCTTTCTCAACAAAAACTAAAGCCACAAATCTTTTATACTTCTTGTCAAATAAATATAAGCTGAAAATCACAAAATTTTATGAGTGTTCAATTAACTCTCGAAAGTAAAATTCACGAGCAAATACCGAGTGAGTTATTGAGAATATTTGAGAATACAAATTCTTATTTAGTTGGTGGACTAATAAGAGACTTTGTGCATAATAACTGTGAAGAGCTTTTGACAAAAGACTTTGATTTTGTTGTTTTCAACTGTCCTGATTTAGCAGCTTTTTCTAGGAATATTGCTGATGAGACCGATTCATCTTTTATTGAACTGGATTCTGAGACTCAAAGTTACCGGATAGTAAATGATAAATGGCAGGTTGACATTGTTGCTCCTAGGGGCCGAGATATAGAGGAAGATCTCGAAGAAAGAGACTTTTCTATAAATGCAGTTGCTTATGAATTAAGTTCTAAAAAAATATTAGATCCTCAAAAAGGTTTGGAAGATCTTGAACAAAAAGTAATAAGAGGTATTCAAGAAAAAAACTTCAAAGATGATCCTCTGCGTTGTATTCGTTCTTTTAGGATTGCGGCTCAATTGAGTAACCCTAATGAAAAATTCAAAATTGATTCAGAAACCAAGCTATGGATTCAAAACGCATCGAGAGATCTCCATAAAGTTGCTTCCGAGAGAATCTCACACGAAATATGGTTATTGATGAGCTCACCTGTTTCATTTGATTTTTTGTGGCTATGTGCCGAAATGGGAATTTGGGAGAGAATTTATCCAGAATTCACGGATTTAAGAAAAGTGCCATCAAATACTCATCACCACTTACCATTGTTTGAACATACCTTTGAGCTTGTTAAGCAATATGAAGCCAACGTAAGAAACAAACTGCCAGAAAGCTGCTTGAACTTCATAAAGAGGGAAGCGTTTGGTAATGTGACCTGTGAGGCTTTGGTCAAGATGTCATGTCTTCTGCATGATATTTCTAAACCTGAGACTTGGCAAATAGAAGGTGAAAAACATTCTTTTCACAAACATGAAAAGTTGGGAGCTGAAGTTACAAAGCTCATTGGGAAAAGAATGAAATGGTCTAAGACTGTTACTAATTCAGTAAGTTTATTAGTTAACTTCCATTTACGTCCTTTTCAGCTCTCTCAAAAAGGTCAAGAACCTTCACCCAAAGCAGAAAGAAAATTTTTCAGGCAAATTGGTGACCTTTTTTATCCATTAGTTTGTCTTGCATGGGCTGATCTGCTATCAACAAGGGGACCCAAAGTTTCTGAACAAGATGTAGCTAACAATGAAATAATGCTAAAAAGCTTGTGTGAAAAATATCGAGAACTATCTCAAAAGGAACAAATAACCCCTCCATTATTGAGCGGAACTAAGCTTGAAGAAGCTATTGAGGTTTCAACACTTCCTCCAACTAAAATAATCAAAGAGTTACTAAACGAATTGAGAGATCTGCAAATGAGCGGTGACCTTGAGACTTCTGAGCAAGCTTTTCAATGGTTTATCTCTAAAGGTCAAAAATTGTCTCAAGGAAAAAGTCTGTAAAAATTTACTTCAGAACAAAATTAGAGCGAGTTGTCTTTTTAAAAAATCATCATTCAACTCTGTGTTAAGGTCGTTTAACTTTAGTTTTTTCAATCCTTTTTCTTTTAGTATTTCGAAACCTTTTTGATTTGCATTTTTCAGATGGTGTAAAGCAACAGTCACTTGAATTAGTCCTTGAACTTTAATCTTTGTTGGATCATTCTCTAATAATTCATTCCAATAATCTTCTAAAAGTTCATGAAGTCGAAAATAGTCACTTTCTTCAACCAGATTCACGAGTGTATTGAAATTGAGCATCTAAAATTTATAACGTAATTCAGTTATACCAACTCGCTACAGCGTTGAATTCAACATTAACTAAATTATTTACTCTTATAAATGCTGGAGCAGGGGGCCTCAATTTAAAATCCGAAAGCTTAATTGTAAATTTACCCTTGGCTCTTATTCCTTTTTTTCCATATTTATTCAGGTGAGCAGTGAAGTTAATTCTCCGAGTAATTCGATTTATGGTCAACCTACCGGTGATATCAGCATATGCCTTATCGTGTGACACCAAAACATTAGTCGAACGAAAAGTAATTATCGGGTTTGAATCGACTTGAAACATTCGCTTCAGATTTTCATCTCTTGCAATATTTTTTGTTACAAAAGAAAGTGGATCAAACTCTAATTGGAGATAATTTATGCTTTTTACATCCTTCGAATCTCCATAAATGAAGCCGGATAGTTTCTCTATTTTTCCCCTAAAAGAATGAAAGTTTGAATTTCCAAGAAAAGTAACTTTTGTCTTGTTGCTAATTACTTCTCCTCTCTCGGCTATAGATGGAAGAGGAGAATAAGTTAAAGCACAAAGCAATAGAGCAAATATCTTAAACTCTTTTGCTTTTGCATTAAACAGAATATTGAGTAAGTGTTTATTTACCTTAATAAGCAAAAACTTAGTTTTAATTAAATATGATGTGTAATTGTTATGTACCAAATTAAATAGGCAATTAGATGTAAATTATTTTTGAGCATCCCCAAAAGTTGAAGGGTCTTCAATAATTCTTAATAATTGAAAACAAAAACCAATTATCACTCACCATTTATTACTCAAATGTTAACTGACTGTAAATATAGTGATATAAAGGGGCAACTCAAAGATCAAAATGAACGAAATTGGTAGTAGATTAAAATGTTTAATATGGAATGACTAGCCAATAAACTAGTATTGTCACGTATAACCTATAACGTTTTGTTGGGATATTATAACTATGCAAACTCTCGATCAAGAAATATTTATGGATGCAAAAACAAATCAGATAACAGCTCCAAGGATTTTAGTGGTAGACGATGAAAGAGATATAGCCTATTCAATTGAGTTTGCTTTGAAGCAAGAAGGTTATGAAATTACAACATGCCACGATGGGCAAGAGGCTTTGAACACAATTCAGTCCGAACAATTTGACTTGATTATTTTGGATGTACTTTTGCCAGGAATTAGTGGATTTGATATTTGCAAAGAAATAAGAAGCAAGGGAAATAAAGTACCAGTTTTAATGCTAACGGCTAAAACTACTGAAATCGATGCAGTTATTGGCTTAGAGCTAGGTGCGGATGACTATATTTCTAAACCAGCAAGAATGAAAGAATTAATTGCAAGAGTCAGAACTCGTTTGCGTAACTCACCGCTTAATTTAAAATCCGATAAATCTGACAAGAACTCTGAACCTGAAAAAATTGATTTAGGTCCTTTATATATTGATTTAGTAGGTCATACAGTTGCTTTGAATGGGAATGAAATCGAATTAACTCAAAGAGAATTCGATTTACTAAAAACCTTGGCTATTAATCCAAATAGAGTTTATAGCCGTAACCAGCTTCTCGAACAGGTGTGGGGATGGTCTTTTATTGGTGAGTCCAGAACAGTTGATGTACATATTCGCTATCTAAGAGAAAAATTGGAAAGAGATCCAGCAAATCCAGAAATGATTAGAACAGTGAGAGGAATTGGATATAAGCTCGTTCCCATAATTCAATAAAGTTCAGAAAGAACACATCAATAAAAACAAGCCGGTTTTTCAAATTAACTTCTCATAAAATCGGCTTTAATGAGCTCGTTAAAGGAGCCAGGTTTCTAGCAAATTTCAATTATTAGCTTTACTGGTTGGAAATTTAATATAATTTTCAATAACCTATAACTACACTTCAATAAATTATAAATGCCTAATTGCTACATCGAAACCCTGGGATGCCAGATGAACAAAGCAGACTCCGAAAGAATGTTTGGACTGCTTTCGGAAATCGATTATAAACCCACTGAAGATATAAATGCTGCAGATTTACTAATAATGAACACCTGCACAATTCGTGAAGGGGCCGCTGATAGAGCTTATAGTAATTTAGGGCGCTGGAATAAACTCAAGCAAAAAAAGCCGGATATTCGTATTGCTCTAGCTGGTTGTTTGGCCCAAGAAAAAGGCGAAGAAATTCAAAAGAGAATGCCTTATATAGATATTGTTTTTGGCACTCATAATCTTCATAGACTGCCGGATTTACTTCTTGAACTGAATAAAACAGGGCAATCTCAATGCGAACTTTATGAGAATTTACCGGATGAGGTTCCTGAAACACCCATCATTAGACGAACATCAGTCACAGCATGGGTGAATATTATTTTAGGATGCAATTTTAATTGTACCTACTGCATTGTTCCGCAAGTTAGAGGTCGTGAAAAAAGCCGAACGCCTGACTTTATTAAACAAGAGATCGAACTACTCGTTTCAGAGGGATACAAAGAAGTAACCTTATTAGGACAAAACGTGACAGCCTATGGACTGGATTTTGAGAATGGTGCTTCTTTAGCATCGTTATTAAGATTCATTCATGATGTTCCGGGCTTAGAGAGAATAAGATTTTTGACTGGGCACCCGTATCATGTTACCGATGAATTGATTGAAACCGTTGCGGAACTACCTAAAGTTTGTGAATACTTTCATATACCGATGCAAGCCGGTGATGATACAACTTTAAGGAGAATGGCTCGAATTTATTCGGTAGACAAATACGTAAAAATGGCCGATAAAATAAGGGAATTAATGCCTAAAGCCTCAATTACTAGCGATTTTATAGTTGGTTTCCCTGGAGAGACTCATGAGCAGTTTTTGAATACCTGCAAAGCAGTTGAAAGAATTGGTTTTGATTCTTGTATTACTGCAATGTACTCTCCGAGGAGAAATACACCGGGTGCAAAGTGGGAAGAAGATGAAGAACTCAAAGTATCCGAAGAAGAAAAGAGAGAGAGAATAGGATATCTAAATGCTTTGGTAACCGAAATAGCCGAAAAGGAATCTAAAAAGAAATACAGAGATACTCAACAAGAAATTTTAATTGAAGGAGAAAATCCGAGAAACCCCAAACAGCTCACGGGAAGAACTAGACAAGGAAAAATCTGTAATTTTGATAAACCAGCTAGCAACAAGATAAATGTTGGTGATTTGGTTCAAGTGAAAATAGATGAAATCACACCATGGTCTTTGAAAGGAACTTTGCTTCCAAACTCAATAGAGTCTGTACGCTTAGAAGTCTCAACTGTTAATTAGCTAGCTTGTTGCAATACCAGATAACTCAAATATCCAAGGTATGCCAAAAGCATTACCGCTCCTTCCCATTTGATTATCGTTAGTCGCTTGCCAAAGACGATAAAAAACGTTAAAAGAACACATGCTCCAAAAAAAACTACTAAATCAATATTATTTGAAATGTCAAATGGAAGTGGATTTATTAATGCGCTAGACCCAAGAATCCAAAATGAGTTAAAAAGGTTTGAACCCAGAGCATTGCCAATAGCTAAGTCTGGATTTTTCTTCATCGCAGCCATTATCGAAGCAGCAAGCTCTGGTAATGAGGTTCCAATAGCAATGATAGTTAAACCCACAAAACTTTTGCTCACACCAAAATATTGAGCTATTTGAATTGCACCATCTACGATCCACTTACCCCCGATAGATAGCCCCAATAAACCTAGGAGAATAAATAATATAGATTTAAGAACTGGCTCTTCTGAGAATTCTTCTCCATCAACTCTTGAGCTTGAGGAACGAAAAGTAAAAAAGAGAAAAATGACAAAAGTAAAAAGAAGAATGGAAGCATCCACTCGAGAAATGAATGACTTTTGTACACCATATATCAAGGCATCGTTGCTCAAAAGAAATAAAAGGAAAATACTAAAAAAATTCAGAGGTATTTCTCTCCTCACAGTCCGGTTATGGACAACCAAAGGGCATATTAAGGCGGTAGAACCAAGAATCAAAAGAGTATTTGCAATGTTGCTACCAAGAACGTTAGATATTGCGATATCACCACTTCCCTGGTAACTTGCTAATCCACTAACTACAAGTTCTGGAGCTGATGTTCCAAAAGCTACTACCGTTAAACCAATAATAAAATTCGATATCCGAAACTTCTTTGCTAAAGAGGATGAGCCCTCAACCAGAATATCGGCTCCCTTTATTAAAAGTACAAATCCAAGTACAAATAAAACAAAAAACATTTTTTATTTATAAAAAATTTCAATGAGAGTAATGATATTCATCTTTGTGATTTAAAACTCACGATTGGGAAGAAAAGATATGGATATCCCTAATTTAGTTTAACCCTAATTTCAGTTCAACTAAGGTGTCTTTTTCATCTAATCCAAATCTTCTTGAGAGGGTCCTTCAAAGAATTAGTTCAATAGATCAAAGAATTGATTCAATAAGCGGGACTAAAAATGAAACTAATCCTTCTTCAAAAACACAGTTTGAAGATAACAATTCAGCCTCATTTCAAAATGTGTTGAGCCAATTGAGAGGGAATTTAACCCCGAGAGCTAGCAAATGGGTAGTAGAAGATGCAATTCAAAAAGCTGGGATTTCAACTGGCATAGATACTGATTTAATAAAGTCAATAGTAAACGCTGAGTCAGGGGGTGACTCAAACGCAATTTCATCGGCAGGAGCTAAAGGACTCATGCAGTTAATGGACTCAACTGCCAATGATTTAGGTGTTAAAGATCCTTTTGATCCGCATCAAAACGCTTTGGGAGGAGCTTCTTATTTAAAACAACAATTAGAAAGATTTGATGGAAATCTTTTACACGCATTGGCCGCTTATAATGCTGGACCACAAGCAGTAGAAGAGAACAATGGAATACCACCTTACAAGGAGACAATTGATTATGTTAAAAAAGTAGAATCCAATTATCGAAAGTTGAAAAATAAAGTTTAATTTATCTACTTATTTTTAAGTGAGAGGAAGTATTCTAACAATGGAAAAAACAACTAGTAACAGGATAATATTTTGTAAAATTGAGCTAATTAAGTAAAAATTCAAATTTAAAATTGGTATTGAGTAATTTATATTTGAATTTATTTCTTAGGATGCTCATCATCATCTATGATGTAATCTACAATTAATTAAATCCTTGAGATTTGCAATTTCCTGTAAGACTAAAGAGTCTTAAGTAATATAAAAATAAAAAGGATTTGAATTTAAGTAGAGAGTGAATTTAATTAATTTTGTTGAACATACGAATATTTTTTAGCCATAAAAATGGGAAGAAGTTTAATTATTTCCGAGGACGTTAACCTCGCAGCTCTTATGGACAAGGGCAAAGCAATAGAGTTTTTCTTACAAAGTAAAGATTTCTCTCTAGGAGACATATATTCTGCCAGAGTTGAAAATATTTTGCCAAGTATTGATGCGGTATTTGTCAACATTGGTTCTGACAAAATGGGCTTTTTACACGCAAGTGACATACCGGGTGCAGGTCCACTTACGGATAGAGTTTGGCCGAGACAAAAACTACTTGTGCAAATTGTTAAAGAGCCTACTAGTAATAAAGGGCCGAGAGTTAGTACAGATATAACCTTGATTGGAAGATTCTTTGTTCTCACTACTGAGCACGAAAACATTGTAATGAGTAGAAGAATAACTTCTGCTAACGAACGTGCAAGATTAAAATCCATTGCAACTTTGCTCAAGCCACCGGTAGGTTTCGGTTTAGTTATAAGAACAGAAGCAATTGGTGCAACAGATAGAGAATTAGAAGAAGACTTTAGAGAGCTTTTTATTGAAAGATGGAAATATATTATCGATCAATTTGAAATACAAAGACGCCCGGGAGTTTTGTTTAGTGATTCTAAGGACTTAATGTACAAAACTCTAAGAGACGTTTTTCATGATGGTGTAACTACAGTTGCGGTTGATAATGAAAAAGCGGCTGAGAGAGCTAAGCATTATTTGGATTTATGGACAACAAATCCACCAGAGGTTGATTTGAAACCGGCGAGGGAGTTATTAAAAGAATATGGAGTTGTCGATGAGTTAAAACACGCTCTTTTCGATAGAGTAGAGTTGCCCAGTGGAGGATATTTACACATTCAACCAACTGAAGCTTTAACAGTTATTGACGTAAACTCTGGAAAATTCACCAGTTCCAGCAGCCCAGGAGAGACAATACTCAAAACCAATATGGAAGCAGCATCCGAGGCGGCGAGGCAGATGCGCTTAAGAAATATTGGTGGAGTAATAGTTATTGACTTTATCGATATGGAAAGTAAATTTGACCGGTTGAAAGTTTTAGAGCATTTTGAACGTTTACTCGAAACGGATCCCGCACATCCTCAAATAGGACGTCTTTCTGACTTGGGACTCGTTGAATTGACAAGGCATAGGCAAGAAAAAAGTTTATTTGAATCTCTTGGAGATTTGTGTGATAAATGCCACGGTGTTGGATGGGTTTTCCCTATTTTTCAACAGTTAGAAGAACCAAAGCAAGAAGAAATTGTTCACGATAATCCAGAAGAGGCTAATGAGAGTGAAGAAAATCTAAGTTCTCAAGATTCGCTGCCTTCAGTAGCGGACTTAGAGAATCAACTAATTGCGGCTCCGCCTAGTAAGCAAGAACACATAAATAAAGAGACATTGTTGGAAGAAAATAGTGTTTCTTCTAATGAAAATCCTTCCGACATTGTGGATATCCCTAGGACTGATCAATCCAAAAATGAAGCAGCTGATACACAAGAAGAGGATAAAGAGACTAATAGTAATCAATTAGAAAGCAAGGAAGAAAAAGTAGAGAAAGAAGAAGAGGAGGAGGAAATTGAACTTCCTACACTTTCCTTGGGAGACAATAGCACTAAAGAAGTTTTGCCGGGAATATATAGTTTTGAAGATAATAAATGATGAACCTAGATTTTAATTACTAACTCAATCTCAAATAACTGTGTTTCAAACAATACTAATTACGATAGTTGGCATTTTATTAGTGGTCTGCTTAGTTTTATTGTGTCTATTGCTGTTGAGAATAGTCTTTTTAATTAGTAAATTCACACCAATAGTTAATAATATGAACCTGGGAATCCACCCATTGGTAAGAGAAGAAGTTAGTTCCTTTCTCGACAATCTCCAAGATGCAATTGAGGATGGTGAAGAAACTGAAGAATATTCGGAAATTGAAGTTAATCCCGGTAAATTTAGGATTTTACATGGTCGCTTAAAAGGTATTTGCAGACGTTTAGATAACTTCAGTAAAGGCTACTTACTCTCTTCTCTGGTTCATAGCGGCTTAGCAAATAATCCATTTATTTTAGAAGAGTTAGACTTATCCGGAGCATTATGTATAGAAGAGCAATTTTCCGGTGCTGATTTAAGTCGAATGGTTGCAAGAGGTATAAATTTTAAGTCTGCAATTTTATCAGAAGCTAGAATGGAGAACGTTAAGATGAGTTTTGCCTGTATGACAGGAGCTAGACTCGATGATGTGAAATTATCTGGTGCTTATCTCAACGAAGCTGAGATGCATTCTTGTTATTTGAAAGGTGCTGATTTACCTAGGTCCTATTTAATTGGAGCTGATTTGAGAAATAGTTATTTGGGTGAGTCCAATTTAGATGCTGCAATTCTGAGACAAGCTAATTTAGAGGGTGCAAATTTAAGTTTCTGCCATATGTTTGCAACAAATTTAAGCGAAGCAAACTTATCTCGAAGTGTAATAAGAGAGAGTAATCTACAGGGTGTTACTTTATCAGAAGCAAATCTTCAAGGAGCTTATTTAACAGACTCAGATCTTGAATCCGCAGATCTTTGGAAAGCAAATCTTTCTAAAAGCATACTATTAGGAACAAACTTTCAAAAATCCTATTTGAGTGAAACCAGATTTCACGGAGTATACAAAGATATTAGCAACTGTAAAGATATCGATTTGGATAGGTTACAAGAAAAATCCACAATGGGATTGTATTCATCAAAGCCAAAAGATGAATATGGAATAACTAAAAAAACTAACTTCTCTGAGTGTCAATGGTGGAAAGCGGATTTTGATAAAGAAAGTGCTGAAACCTTATGGCCTTATCTTATGGAAAACTTTGCTCCACCAAACAACATGGAGTTAAGTGAAGCCGAATGGCAAGAGTTTAGAGAAGCTGAAAAGCATATCATTGACTTAAAAAGTGGCAAAGTACAAAAGACCATATCTAAAAAGAAATAGGTTAGTTTATTTCTTCAATAATAGTTATAAAAAAACCCCTCAACTATTATGCTGAGAGCTTAAAAAAGATCTACTGTAAATTCAAATTAAGTTGAAAATAAACCAAGGAATCCTGAAATATCGACCTAAAGGAAAAAAAGAGACCTAGATTATGAAGCTAAAACATGATTAATCATCTGAATCTTTCTCTGGAAGGTGATTCCCTGGTGAACCCTGACAAGCTTTTTCAGATGGGAGAAGTAACC
>JASJDU010000049.1 GCA_030065015.1 Candidatus Caenarcanales bacterium
TTTCCTTTCTCTTTTACACACTTCTCTTGACAGACTCGTACAAAGTAATTCATAAAGATCATCAGTTGTCTTTGTTTTAGGAACTCAATACCCCGTAGCTTGCTGCGGGGTTATTTATTTTAATACTCTGGAATGTGTATTTGATGAAAAATATTTTATATAAAACGTATGAACTCGTATAGTCTATTTGTTGGCCAGTAAAACTAGGCAAAAGTTTGTAAAAATGATGAATTGTCCTCGGTTGTATGTTTGGTAAATATAATTTGATTTATAATCGGTGGAAATATAATTTTCCCTTAATTTTAAAAAAGATGACTTATTTAAAAATTGATAGACAAAAGAATATTGGTGGCGCATCTCATTATCTGCAATTTTGTAGACAAGCCAAAGTCGCTGGTACAGTGGTGAAGAAAAGCGATACGCCATCTGAAACAATCCGGGCTCTTCCTATACAAAAAGTTGACATTGGTGAGATGGATCCAGACACATATGTTTTTTTAGTTCAACAACAATCGGTTAATCCAGCTTATTGCTTCAATCAAGAAATAAGGCCTTTTGAAGATCCCCACAAAAAGAGGATTTTCACCAAAACAACTCCTGAAAGAATAAATTTAGTTACTAAAAATGAACTTGAATCTGCTGAAGAGCTTGAAGAAAAGCTAGAGAATAAAATAGATCAAATAATAATAAATTTAGGTGGAGCTGAACCTGCAACCACGCAATTCAAAGAAGAATATGACAAATCGAGGGTTTACCTTGAAAAGGCCCGTGTCAAGGTAGTTAAAGATAATTCAATCTATCATGAAGAAGGAGGTTATTATGGAGATAAGATGGTAGATGATAATGAAAAAAATACTTATAAACTGAATAAACAAAAAGCTTTAAAAGATAATAATCTTGAACAAGAATATTTTGATTTCTGTGAAAGTTTCATTTTGCATCTTATAGAATCAGCGAGATTCAATAATGAATCTAATGATGTGATAGCAAAAAAAATCAGAGATGATAATTATTGGTCTTCTGTAGCTTTCGGCAAATACAAAGATATAACAGCTAATGAAGTCGAAGAATTGTATTCAAAAGTAATTGAAAAATTTTATACAAAAGTTAGTATGGGTAACATGAGTGAAGACGAAATCAAGATAAGGTTCATAGGATAAATATTTTTTGTTTCAAAAATTAAACTAAACTCTAAGGATAGAATAATTCTACAAATTTACTCCTTAAGACTTTATGTCTAATCAACTTCAAACAGAAACAAGCCCTTATTTAATACAACACAAAGATAATCCAGTTCATTGGTATAGCTGGAATGAAGAAGCTTTTCAAAAAGCAAAAGAATTAGAGAAGCCAATCTTTTTATCGATTGGATATTCAACCTGTCATTGGTGCCATGTAATGGCTCATGAATCATTTGAGGATGAAGAAGTTGCAGAATTAATGAATGAGGCTTTCATTTGTATAAAAGTGGATCGAGAAGAAAGGCCTGATGTTGATGGAATTTATATGACCGCCATTCAACTGCTTACCGGTTCGGGAGGATGGCCACTCAATGTGATTCTAACTCCAGATAAAAAACCTTTTTTCGGAGGTACCTATTTCCCCAAAGAAAGCCGCTTTGGAAGAATAGGAATGTTGGATTTGGTTCCTCGAGTAAGCCAAGTTTGGAAAACGGATAAAGAGAAAGCTGTTAGCTCGGCGGATTCTTTAACTGAGGCAATTAAGCGTTATTCTTCATCCGATATTGGTGTGACTCTTGACGACAACATTTTTAAGTCTGCGTTTGGTGATTTATTAACAAGATTTGATGAAACTTACGGTGGTTTCGGAGAAAGGCCAAAATTTCCAACTCCTCATAATTTAGCTTTTCTGCTTCGTTATTGGAAAAATACTAACGATGATAAGGCTTTAAAGATAGTTACAAAAACTCTAGAAGAAATGAGTAAAGGAGGTATATGGGATCATATTGGTTTTGGTTTCCATCGTTATTCGACCGATCAACAATGGCTGCTTCCACACTTTGAAAAAATGCTTTACGATCAAGCCTTATTGGCAGTTGCATACACTGAGGCCTTTCAAGCAACTAAGAACGAGTTGTTTCGAGAAACAGCTGAAAAGATTTTTGATTATGTTCTTAGGGATATGCAATCTCCAGATGGAGGTTTTTATTCAGCAGAAGATGCAGATTCTGAGGGGGAAGAAGGTAAGTTCTATGTTTGGTCTATTGAAGAAATAAGAAAAATATTACAAAAGGACTCGGATAATTTTATTAAGGTCTTTAACATAAATGAGACTGGTAATTTCTTTGAAGAAGCAACTGGCCAAAGAACCGGAAGTAATATTCCTCACTTAAAAGAGAACATTAATGAGCTTGCTTTGAAACTGAAGATTGAACCTACAGCTTTGAAAGAAAATATTGAAATTAGTAGACAAAAATTATACGAGGAAAGAGAAAAGCGAATCCATCCACTCAAGGATGACAAAGTATTGGTTGATTGGAATGGATTAATGATAAAAGCTTTTGCAAAAGCTTACAAAGTGTTTGGTGTAGAAAAATATTTGCGTGCTGCTCAAAGTGCAGTAAATTTTATTTCTAAACAAATGCAAAACGAAGATGGAGAATTGAATCACTCATTTAGAAATAATAAAAAAACTGAAGAAGCATTTTTAGATGATTATGCGTTTTTAGTGGATGGACTCATTGAGCTATACCAAGCATCCTTTGAGCCTAGATATCTGAAATCTGCAATTGAGTTGAATAACAAATCTATTGAATTGTTTTGGGATTCAGAGGATGGTGGATTCTTCATGAAATCACAGAATGGCGAAGAACTAATAACCAGACAAAAAGAAATATATGATGGAGCTATTCCATCCGGCAATTCCGTTGCAATGTCTAATTTGCTTAAACTGGCTTTATTGACTGGAAATAATGAGCTGGAACAAAAAGCTGATCAGCTATCAAAAGCTTTTTCGAAATCGGTTGAGAATAACCCTTCAGTTTATACACAACTGTTATGCGGCCTAGATTTTGCTTTGAAGAATCCAAAACACATAATTTTTTCTTACAAAGAAGATTCTAAAGAATTAAAAGAAAAAATAAATGAACTTAATAGAAAATATGAACCAAATCAACTAATCACTTTAATTACTAATCAAACAGTTGACGAGTTATCTGCCTTAAACCTGGATATAAAAAGCAAGGTTCCGGTGGAGGGTAAAATATCAGCTTACATATGTACTAATAAAAGCTGTTCAGAGCCAATTAACGATATTTCTCAAGTTATTTAACTAGAACCTTGAAATTAATTACTTAAAACTGTCCAGAGTAAATTTCGTTCAATGACTTCTATTATTTTGTATTGCTCTGGGCTTAATAAAGCCTTTAATTGTTCGCTAATTAGCTTAAATAAGCCGGGGTTAAGCTTACTGCCAAAATTATTCAAACTCGAATGATATTTAACTTGAACTTTGTTCTCTGGAGATAAATGAAAATCTTTAATTTGGTTGGGGCTCATTTGACTAACCTCCATCCCAGCTTCTAAAGCTCTAGAAGGTAGGCCTTGGTTCGCTATATTATTATCCAATTCTCCAAGGACGAGGATTTTTAAAAGAATATCTATTTCATCTTGGTAATCAGGAATAAATATCTCGAATTCCTCTTTCTGTGAGGATAAAGTTAAAGAATTTGGATTGAAAATTTCAGTATCGTAAATTAGCCCAACGTATTTAGCTCCAATTAGAACGAAGCTTCCCAATTTATAATCACTCGAAGTTAAGCCAACCTGCTCTTTAGGATTTATGACTTGAGCAACGTATTCGATATGAGAAATGGATTTTATAATGGTTGCTATCTTTTTATCCATAGTTTATTAGTCTTTAAGCTTATTTATTCGACTATTATTTCAGCTTCAGTTTATAGAGTTAGTTTGATTCAGAGATTTTATCTTAATTTTCAATATTCATTCACATAAGTGAAGTGCCATCTTATTCACTGCATAAAAACACCAATCAACAGCTAATAATCATCTACCGAAAAGCATATTTCTAATAGCCCCTCTTTATTAAAGAGGGGTTGGGGTGATTCCTTAATCCCTCCACAATAAACCCATAGCCAAATAATAAATTAGGGTTGTTATCAATATAAGTGGGGTTATCTCTAATATGGGAGATAGTTAGCAATAACTATATTAGGGTCTATGACATTTAAATTATCTGAAGTCCACATTGCTGCTTTGCAACAACAGCTCAAAGCAATGTTTATTAACAGTAGTGATTCAACAACAAAAGAAAAAGCAAAAAAATTAGAAATAGATGGAACCATCGATGATAATGATGGAACAAAATTTTTGGTAGACAAGTGGGAAAAACAAAACAAAAATAAAAATATTGAAGGATTTAAAAAAGATGGACAAATTAATAAACAAGAGGCGGAATATTTAGGCCTTTTTGGTTTTAGAACACAAAAGTTAGCTTACAATACAGCGGATACAGGTCTTTTGAGAGCGTTTCTTCGAGGAATGAAGGGTGGAGAAAAAGTAGCTATTAGTGGGCAATATACCGAAGACCTTGCAAAAGTTGAAGAAGAAGTGAAAGAAAATCTCCTTGAAAACCTTCCTTATTCATTAAGATCGAGACTCAGTCAAGAGAAAAGATTTACACAAAATGACATTAGAATTTTGCAAAAAGAGTGGGCAAGCTTAGATGATGAAACAAGAAATAAAATAGCTAATGAAAAATTCAAAACAGAGCACATAGGTACCAATACAAGTGGAATTATTTTAGGGGTTGGTATAAAACAAGGATTCGATGCATCTCAAAACCCAGATGAGCAATATAAAGCTGTAATAAATAAGTTAAGAAAAACATTTAACTTAAAAGAAACTGGTGAATATGATGAAGAACTAGCTAAAAAAGTAAAAGAATTCCAAAAAGAATATGGTCTTCAAGTAGATGGAATTCTAGGACCACAGACAGAATCTTACCTTGAACATGTGACGAAAAAAATTAAAGAAAAACTGGATAACGATGATGGTTTAACACAGTACGAAAAAAGTCTTGCAGAGAACCTGGGAATTAGTGAAGAAGAAGATTTTGAAAGTGATTTCATCGCTGCAAGAAGTCAAGATTTTGTTTTTACAACAAGATCTTCTAGAGGTGTTAATTTAACCCAGCAGCCGAATGGTACCTTGAAATCTTTGAATGGAACAGCAATAACGTTATCAGATAATACTGTTACTAATACGACTAAAGAAAAAGGAATACTTGAACTTTCGGATCTTACTCCTTCAAAGTTAAATCAGCTCATAATTGGAGGTGAGTTTGGTGTTGAAAGAAATGATAAGAATCTGATTCTTAAATTTGACGACAAACAACTAACTATTAATGACTTTTATAAAAACAATGGGGCTTCAATAACCACTGATTTTAGAAAAGAAGGTTTTAGAGTAATTAGATTTAAAGAAGAAAATGGAGTAACTCAGGAAATGAGAATTGAGGACCTGATAAATAAAATTAAACCCCCAATTGTCTTCGATCCATTGAAAACTAGCGCGTCTGTTACTACAAAAAATATAAAAGATGGAATCTTGATTCTTCCGTCTCTATCAAATAGGTTTGAATACAATAATTTTATTAGTGATGATCAAAGTCCTCTTGTAAAAAGCGATAATAATTTGAAAATTAGTTTTGGTGATAAATCACTAACTATCGAAGGTTTATATTCAGAAACTTCAGAAAACTTAAACGAGAACTTAGTTGACGACAGAATTAAATACATCCAACTAGGAGATGGAACTTTAATTTCTTTAGAAGACTTTCTTGCGAAAAGAACAATTTAATTTATAAGAGCCGTTTTTCCGTTAATCGTTCTCTAATTAAAGTAACCGCGTCTTGAATAATTCTTGTTACCCTGGTTGAGCTTACACCAAGCCTTTCCGCGATTTCTATTCCTTTGAGACCTCGATAGAAGCGCATTTCTATAACTTGTCTGTAATTCTCTGGCAGTAAAGCAATTGCATCCATAATTGCTTTTTTCATTTCGGCCAATTCTAAGGCTTCTTCTGGACCGAGAGATTGTTCATCTGAAATTTCGAAGGCACTTTCTTCGTAAGAAACTACCGTTTCGAAAACCGCCTCTCGAATATCGGATATTGTGTACCCATCGTCATCGGTAACTTTATAGCTAGAGCTTGATCGGAATTCTCCTCTTTGATGAGCCTCTTGCCTATTTTTATTTCTTATATCCCAAATGATGGCTTGAGCAATGTAACTGGGATTGTAACTTTGTTTTTTCTCTGCCGCATCTTGAATAAGATAGTTGATTTTAATTAAACCAATATTGACGAGTTCCTTGAAATCAGCTGAATACTTTGGCATCTTTTTCATTTCTTTTCTTGCCACCATTTCCGCAAGAGGGATGAAACTGATTAATGCTTCCTTATTAGATGCTGTTTCCGGTGTTATGGTCGGAAAGCTAGATTCTTTCTCTTTTTCTGGTCCTTGCTTATTCAACTAACTATTGCTATCTATTCAAAAATAAAATTAAACAAGTAGATATTTTAGATCGGCTTAGAATTTTTTCGGCATAAGATTATTTTGCGAAGCTCGATAGTTAATAATTAAAAGAACTAAAAATTAGTATTATTTCTCTGGGAATATTAGGTAGATAATTTATTTATTTTATATGAGTATTGGCTTAGGATCAGACCACGCAGGATATAGTCTCAAAAAATATTTATTGGAATATTTGACTTCTGAATATCCAAATATAAAGTTTCGTGATTTTGGGTGTCCTAGTGATAAGGTTTCTGTTGATTACCCAAATATTGCTCAAGATTTGTGTAAAGCGTTAACTGACAATGAAATACAGAGGGGCATTTTAATTTGTGGCTCAGGTATTGGTATCTCTATAGCTGCAAATCGTTTTAAAGGTATAAGAGCTTCTTTGTGTCAGGATATCTTTGCTGCCAAATTGACAAGAGAACACAATGATTCCAATGTTTTATGTTTGGGCAATTGGTTTGTAACACCTAAAATGGCTGAACAAATTGCTAATACATGGATTAATACTGAGTTTCACGGTGATAAACATCTAAGAAGAGTTGAATTGATTGATTCGATTTAACAGAGATCATTCGTGAGATCTCTTGAGGAGTTACAAAGAGACAATGGATTTTTGTATTGTCAAGTGTCAAGTATTACTATAATCTTTCCGATCTAGATAATAAGAAGGAAGAGTTAGAGAATATTAAAATTATTCTTATATCTGGGTACCTTAATAGAGTATAAAAATCTATTCATCGGAATTTATGGATAACAATAAAGACCAAGTACTTTCAAATATACCTGGTGGTCAAAAGGCTCATTATCATCACTCAAGAGACTCTATTTTAATTGTTGAGGATGATCGTACAGGAATGGATGTACAAACATTGAAGCGTGCTTTCATTGATAATTTATATTATTTGCTAGGAAAAGATGAATACATGGCAACGCCGCACGATTTATACATGGCTTTGTCTTATACCGTTAGAGATAGACTAATTCATAGATGGATAAGAACCAAACAGAGTTACATTAACGATAATAATAAAATTGTTTGTTATTTATCAGCAGAATTCCTTATGGGGAGGCAATTACAGAACAACCTAATTAATTTAGGTCTCTATGAAAAAGCAAAACAAACAGTTAAAGAGTCTTCTTTATATTCTTTAGATGATCTGATTGATCAGGAAGCAGAGCCAGGTTTAGGAAATGGTGGTTTGGGAAGATTGGCTGCCTGCTTTTTGGATTCTTTGAGTAGTTTGCAGATTCCATCTTTGGGTTATGGAATTAGATATGAATTCGGTATTTTTGAACAGGCAATTAAAGATGGCTGGCAAGTGGAAAAGCCTGATAGATGGCTACTTTTGGGGAATCCTTGGGAAATTCCACGTCCAGAGAATAGAGTCGAGGTGAAGTTTGGTGGGCATACCAGACATTTTCGTGATTCCGAAGGCAGAAGTAAAGTTGAATGGATACCGGATAGGACTATTGTTGGAACCCCTTATGATACGTTAATACCTGGATATCAGAATAATACCGTTAATACGCTTCGCTTGTGGAGTGCTAAAGCCAGTGAAGATTTTAATTTTGAGATTTTCAATGCTGGAGATTACACTCGAGCGGTGAGCGAAAAAATGTACTCTGAGAATATTTCAAAAGTTCTCTATCCCAACGATAATCTTCCTCAAGGTAAAGAACTGAGACTAAAACAGCAGTTTTTCTTTGTAACTTGCTCACTTCAAGATATCATTCGTTTACACCTTTTAAATAACGCTAATCTAGATAATCTTGCGGATCAGTTTGCTATTCAGCTTAATGATACTCACCCTTCGGTCTCGGTTGCTGAACTTATGCGATTGCTAGTTGATGAGCATAACTTAGAATGGGATAAAGCTTGGGAGATAACGCAAAAAGCCTTTGGTTATACAAATCACACTCTTCTTCCAGAGGCTTTGGAGAAATGGCCTGTTTCCTTATTCCAAAAATGGTTACCAAGGCATTTGGAGATTATTTATGAAATCAACGTTAGATTTCTAGAAGAAGTGAAATCAAGATATCCAAATGATAGTTGGAAAGTTGCTAAGTTGTCTTTGATAGAAGAAGGACGCGAAAAGCAAATTAGAATGGCACATTTAGCTTGTGTTGGTAGCCATAAAATCAATGGGGTTGCAAGCCTTCATACCGATCTTTTAAAGCACAAGCTCTTAAAAGATTTTTATGAACTTTGGCCTACTCGTTTTACCAACAAAACAAATGGAGTAACTCCGAGAAGGTGGATTTTGCAAAGTAATCCTTTACTTTCAGAACTAGTAATCAAAAAAATTGGTACTGATTGGATAACTAAATTAGATGAGTTCCGTAAGTTAGAAGAGTTTGTCGATGATCCTAGTTTTTGTGAACATTGGGCAAGTATAAAATTTGAGAATAAAAAAGAACTTGCAGGATATATTAGAGAGGAAATGGATATAGAAGTTGATCCAAACTCATTGTTCGATGTGCAGGTTAAAAGAATTCATGAGTACAAAAGACAGCTTTTGAACGCTTTATTTATTGTTTCTCTTTACAATAAAATTAAAAAGAACAAAGATATCGATGTTGTTCCAAGAACTTTTATCTTTGGTGGTAAAGCGGCTCCTGGATATTTCAATGCTAAGTTAATTATTAAATTAATTAATTCCATTGCGGAGGTTGTAAACAATGACCCAGATGTGAACGGGAAAATTAAAGTTATTTTTCTTCCCAATTTTTGTGTTTCCCTCGGTGAATTTGTATACCCAGCAGCGGATTTGTCTGAACAAATATCCACGGCTGGAAAAGAAGCTTCTGGAACTGGAAACATGAAATTCGCAATGAATGGAGCTTTGACCGTAGGAACATTAGATGGTGCAAATATAGAAATTCTAGAAGCCGTAGGGGAAGAAAACATTTTTATTTTCGGGCTCAAGGCTGAACAGGTTTTTGCATTAAATGAAAATGGCTATAATCCAATGGATTACTATCATGCAAACCAAGAGTTGAAAGAAGTTATTGATGCAATTGCAAATGGAGTGTTTTCTCAGGGAGATCGTGAAATATATAAACCAATCATTGATTCATTAATCTATCGAGATGAGTATAAGTTAATGATCGATTTTTCCTCTTATCTTGAATGTCAGTCCAGAATTGCGGAAGTGTTTAAAGATAAAAATAGATGGACAAAGATGTCAATTTTAAACGCTGCCAGAATGGGTTATTTCTCTTCGGATAGAACAATTCAGGATTATTGTGATGATATTTGGAATGTTAAATCCAAGCAAATTGAGTTGAATCAAGAGAAAGATAGGCCAGATGTAGAAAAAATTAGACAAATTATCAATAGCGGAACTGTCTAGAGTCAAATATAAATTTAATAAAACATGCTCCTGGGGAGGGATTTGAACCCCCGACCAAGCGGTTAACAGCCGCCCGCTCTACCACTGAGCTACCCAGGAAAACAGATAGAAATAATAACAATTTTTCTGATTTGTAGGAAGTTTATAAAAAAATTTTTTATTTCTTTTTTAATCAGCAGTTTTAATCTTTGTATTTTTTAATATTTCAGTAAAATGAAGGTTAGACAAATTGAATAGTGTTTGTGAATTTTGCTTCTAATCAAAATTTTATATTAGTAATAGTGGGTGTATTCCTGTTTTTTAGTTTTGTATATTTAATGCAAGTTCGCAATGTACCCACCCCTTCTAAAGACAGTAAAACCATAAATACCGCTAATTTGTCAGCTGATATAAAACAAGGACCAAAAGTTGTTAAGCAAAATCCTCAAGCTCAGGAGGATTCTATCGATAAGGTTACTTTGATGGAACCGGGTTTATTCAGGGTGAATATCCCTGAACAATTTAATTTTCCGCCTGAGAAAATTCTTCAAGAAATTATGGATCCTACTAGTGCACAGACAGCTACAGCTCCTTATTATCGTTATCAATCAAACGATAATATAAGTACTTATGAAATAGGATACATCCGTTTGCCAGATCAAAACTTTAGACTTAAATCATTACAAACTATTTTGGACGATTTAACGCGTGGAGAGATTGCTAGATTACAAGGAAGTTTAAAAAAAGAAATAACAATAAATGAATCTAACACCTTTTCAAGGCGTGAAGTGGAAATAGAGTCTAACGTGGATAATTTATATGCTAGAGAATTCTTAATTATTAATAGGCCCTACGCTTATATAATTTGTTTTACATCAAAAAATCCAGCAAAGCTAAATGCTAAGAAAGCAGAAAGCTTTTTCTCTTCTTTTGAGTTATTTGAACAAAATGGTCCGAGAACAATAATAGTTGAGAGTGTAACTTAATTTTGAGTTGAGTTGAGTTAATTAATTACCATTAAATGACATAGTATTTGACATTTATAGATACGAACTTTAGATAATTTGTAAAAATTAATGTGCTTTAAAGTTCTAAAGTTTCAAAAGTAAGTTAGTTTTTAAAATCCTAATTCTAAAATAACGAGAATAATCATAGTTGAGATTATAAGCCAGCTTGTAAGATCTATATTTTTTCGAACAGAATTATTGAGTACTCTCTTACCATCAAGAGCTGTATTGTTTTCCAGCTTTTCACCTTCTAGTATTTTATTTAGTGTATCGTTAGTACTCTTAATGATTTGGATAAGACATAAAGATATAGTGAAGGCAACAAATACTATAGTAAACTAAAGATATAAATGCGTAATAGTTTCAAAGTTTATGACATACGGATATAGCAACGATTTACGAGATAAAGCGCTCTCATACTATGACAGAAGCGGAAAGAGCCAAGAAGAAGT
>JASJDU010000050.1 GCA_030065015.1 Candidatus Caenarcanales bacterium
TCTATTAGTTGGTCTCTTTTATTTTGTGTTTTGGGCATTTCCTTATCCTTTTTTGTCAATTCTTTTTTTCTTTCCTTTTGCCTTTTACACACTTAAATTTACTGACTCGGTAAAGTTTGACTTCACAAATGTCTTCTAATTAGTAAGCACTTGTATTTTTATTTGGAGTGATTTTGCTTGCTGGAACCGCCATTTGCTTGATTTATTTTAACGGCGGCCTCTGCATTTGTCTTTGCTTGTTGAATCTTATCCATAAGTTCGTAAGATCCATTTGCAAATCTTCTTGTTCTTTGTGATTGCATAACCTGTGGTTTTAATAAACTGTTTATTATTTTCATTGAGTTTTCCTTAAATTGGGGCTTACTTTCAATATACTTTTCACTGATCCGCTAGCTTTTGAGCATCATTAATAAATTTGTTTTTATCTTTTATTTCGACTCCTTGTATGGACATTGCATTTTCTAGTGACTTACCATAATTATTCCCTTTGTCTAAATCACCAGTTAATTGATTAATGGATGTTGCGTTTTCTTTTGATATCTTTCCATCTGCTACCAATCTATCTGTTGTTTTTTTTGTAAACTCTTTATGCTTTGTTTCCCTACTTAATTTTTCTTGCCTTCTAACTTCTGCCTCTCTATTGAATTGTTCAGCTTTTGTATAAGCTTCACGATGAGACATTTGCTGAGAACGCGAACCGCCAAAACCAGGCATATCAGGTTGACCACTTCGAGGGCTATTCATAATGAATTGTTTCCTTTGGAGCTGACTAGCCGCAGCTCCAGTGATAATGGAAGGTGTTATTGAACTAATAGACATTTCTTTGAATTAATTAAACAATGCACGGAATCATACGTTCGATTATTCAATATGGAAATTTATTTAATGTTTATTTAATGTTTATACGTAATCAAAATGCTCCTCAGGCCATCAAATCTCGAAGTTTACTTTTACACAGCAGCTTTAGTTTATGTTGATTCAGCTCATCATCAATTATCATATTAGAGATGCAGAAATCTTGAAGGAACTTTTATTGAATGAACACCTCATTACCCGAATATAAGCCGCAAGAAATAGAAAAAAAATGGCAAAACTTATGGGAAGAAAATAAACTATACAAGACAAATTCAAAATCTGATAAAAAAAAGTTCTATTCACTAGTTATGTTTCCCTACCCAAGCGGCGATCTGCACATGGGGCACGCAAGGGTTTATACAATTTCGGATGTAATTTCTCGTTTTAAGAGAATGCAAGGTTGTGAAGTCTTGAATCCAATGGGGTTTGATGCTTTTGGTTTACCGGCAGAAAATGCAGCAATTGAAAATAAGGTGCACCCGGCTGAGTGGACTGAGAAAAACATTTCTCGAATGAAAGAACAATTAAAAAAAATCGGCACCAGCTATGATTGGGAGAGAGAAGTTGTCTCATGCAAGTCAGACTATTACAAATGGACTCAATGGATTTTTCTTAAGTTATACGAAAAAGGCTTAGCTTATAAAAAAGAATCTCCTGTTAATTGGTGCCCAGATTGTAATTCGGTACTAGCAAATGAACAGGTTGAAAACGGTTTTTGTTGGAGGCACCCGCAAACGTTAGTACAAAAGAAAAATTTATCCCAATGGTTCCTTAAAATAACAGCTTATGCTGAAGAGCTTCTTAGTGATCTAGATAAGCTCGATAAATGGCCTGAGCAGGTAAAAACAATGCAGCGCAATTGGATTGGAAAGTCCGTTGGCTCAGAAGTGGATTTTAGAGTTCTTGGTTCAGATGTAACGATTTCTATCTACACAACTCGAATAGATACCATTTATGGAGTTAGCTATCTGGTTTTAGCTCCAGAAAATCCGATAGTAAGACAGTTAACTTCTGAAAAGCAAAAAGATGAGGTTGAAGAGTACGTCAAGAGAAGTGCTTCTATGACTGAAGTCGATCGACAATCAGAAGCGAGAGAAAAAACAGGAGTACCAATTGGTGCCAAAGCAATAAACCCTTTCAACGGTAAAGAAATTCCAATTTGGGTTGCAGATTATGTTTTAGCGAGCTATGGAACCGGTGCAGTGATGGGAGTTCCAGCTCACGATGAACGTGACTTCATCTTTGCAAATAAATATTCTCTACCGATAAATAAGGTAGTTAAGTTGCATCCAAAGTCTTCAAAGTATAAAATCCACAAAGTTTCAGCGAATAATTTTGTAAACCAAGCCAAAGCAATAACAAAAGATTATTACGAAGAGCTAGCTAATTTAGTCGATGAAAAAACAAGAAAATCTTTAGAAGAACTTCTAAACGATTCAAATAGACCAGAAAACGGTTTTGATGATTATTTCAAAAAAGACAGCGCTTTGTATCTCCTAGAAGTTTCTAAGACAAAAGAAATCGTTGCTTGCCTTGGAATTCGACCATTGGATAATAAAAGATGTGAAATGAAAAAGCTCTACGTAAAAAAAGAGCATAGAAGTAAAGGCTACGCGGAAATTTTAATCCACCATGCTGAAAAAACCGCTAGAGAAATGAATTTTGAGGAGATTTATTTAGACTCTATGCCTCAACTCAAATCGGCAATTTCTCTTTACAATAAGCTTGGTTATGAAGAAACTGAAAAATATGCACCATGGTTAATTGGTGGAGTTTATTTAAAAAAGCAATTAGATACAAGCTATTACATTGTCGAAGCAGATCCTGCGAAAGATAAGCATGAGATAGAGAACATTCTTCAAGAATATTTTGATGATTTAAATGAAAACTTTGATACTAAATGTTACGAGACAAATCAAAGTGCAATAGATTATTGCACCAATGGAAATAAGTTTTGGCTATTTAAAAGTAAATCCAGCGATGAGGTTATGGCTGCAATTGCTTTTAGACCACTAACAGAAATAAGTGAAGACGCTTGTGAAATGAGGCGGCTATATATAAAACCAAAATACAGAGGACTAGGTTACGCAAAAACATTAGTTAGTTTTATAGAAGAGTATGCTTCTTTTTATGGCTACAGAGAAATCTATCTGGATAGTGATAAAAAATTAAAACCCGCCGTTGGACTCTATAAATCTATGGGATATTCAGAAACGGCTAAATACAATGAGCATGGTGCCGATATATTTCTCAAAAAAGTTATTAAGAACAAGCCACTTCTGGAATATGGATATTTAACAAATTCTGCGCAATTTAATGAATTAAGCTCTGATGAAGCAAAGCAAGTAATGACTGAGTATGCCTCAGAACTTCGTTTTGGTAGATTTAAAACCCAGTATCGTCTAAGAGATTGGTTGATTAGCAGACAAAGATTCTGGGGTTCCCCAATACCTTTAGCTTATAAAGAAGATGGCTCGATAGTTTCTGTTAATTACAATGAACTACCGGTGGAACTTCCAGATAATTGTAAGGATCTCAAACTGTCTAACAATAAAGATTGGTTGAAATACAAGGATCCCACAAGTGGCGAAATCCTAACTCGAGAAACAGATACTATGGACACTTTCATCTGTTCGAGTTGGTATTTTCTTCGATACGCCGATCCACATAATAAAGAACTCCCCTTTTCTAAAGACTCAGTTCAAGAATTTCTTCCTGTTGATCAATATGTTGGTGGAATTGAACATGCCATTTTGCATTTACTCTATGCTCGTTTTTTCACGAAAGCTTTGAGGGATATTGGAATGCTCGAGTTTGATGAACCATTTCATAGATTGCTGAGTCAAGGAATGGTGACTATGTTCAGTGAAAAAGAAAATAAAATCACCAAAATGTCCAAGTCAAGAGGCAATGTAGTTGGCATTGATGAATTTGTTAATGAATTTGGGGCAGATTCGGCAAGACTTTTTATGCTTTTTGCGGGTCCTCCTCAAGATGAAATAGAGTGGTCAACAGAAGGAGCCAAAGGGCAACTTCGCTTTTTGAACCGACTTTGGAGATTTGCTGTTCATTACCAAAAACAAATTGATTTGAATGCTTATATGGATTCTTGTGATTTTGCTGAATTAAGCTCCGATACAAAAGAATTAGTTTCACTTGTACACAAATCCCTCAAAGCTGTTACAGACGATTTGGACGAAGAAAGATATTCTTTTAACACTGCAATTGCAAGAATGATTGAGATTGTTAACTACTTATACAAATTTACTGATTTTGGAAGCAACTCTAAGAATCTCGAAGACGAAAAAGAAATTAAAGCAGTTAGTTTTGCTTTATCAATACTTCTCAAAATATTAATACCTTTTGCGCCTCATATTTGCTCTGAATTGTGGGAATTAATTTCATCAAATAATAGCGATGAAATTTCATTTATCCATAATCAAGCATGGCCCAAATATGATGAGAAAGCCACTCAAAGTGACGAATTTGAGTTAGTAATTCAAATGAACGGTAAAAAAGTGGACATTGTACTTTGTCAGAAATCTTCTTCTAAGGAAGAAATGGAAAAAATTGCACTTGCCCAAGATAAAGTCAAAAAGCGTTTGGATGGAAAACAACTGAAAAAAGTAATTGCAGTTCCAGGACGTCTAGTTAATTTGGTTGTTTCTTAAGGAGAAAGCCGCTAAAGATATATAGCATTGACCAAAAATAAAAGAATAAGTGGTGAACCTATTGTGTTCTACCACTTATTCTTTCAAGGAAAACTAGTTGATTTACAAAAGTAAACTAAACTTTCACAGGATTGGAAAAACTGTTTACGTTATCCACGTTTAAATTTTCGCTAGAGTTGTTATCGTATCCAGAAGGGAAAATGAGATCTCCTTCTACTTGTACTCCTTGTTGGTAAAACTTCTTGGAGACTTCAACCATTTTGCTCTCAGGTAGTTCATGATTTAACCCAAGCAAATCTAAGGACTTTTGAATGTATCTTGCACCTTTAATGATGTATTCAATAGACTCAAAGCTTGATTCTGTATTAAAAAGTTCTGTGATTTTAGATAATGTTGTTTGCTGTGACATGAAACCCTCGTTTATAAAGCTACTAACAATATTTATAACAAATTTCTAGCGGTTAATGAATATCTAATTACATTATTGTTTTCATTAATCAATTACCGAATTTACCTTTGGAAGCCTTATAAAGTCCAAACTTTTATTCTTTAAGAAAGTTTCTTATCACTTGATTACTAGTTGAACTTCCCCCTAATTCAATTGAGTTTTTCACTGAATTAGTAAGTTCACCGGAATCACCCGGATTACCTCTCACCTCAAATTTAAAATGCCTAGAACGATTCAATAGATCTCGTAAAAGTCTCTGTTTATCTTCTTCTTCAGATTTTTCAATTTTGGCCTGTCTCTCACTCAAAATCATTGGTTTTTTAGGTAAAAAACCATAAACATCAAAATCAACGTACTCCTTTTCATAATCCCATTCACCATTCATTTTCAAATGCAATGCATTTAAACCTGCATAATTGGCTTCTTCAAAGTGAATTACATTACTTCCTTTGTCATCAAATCTCCATTGTCCATTGATGAATTTAAAATTACCTTCCCCAGTGGGATTCAAATAATTTCCAATTGTATTCAATCTAAAATTTAACGGACCTCCAAAAATCAAGTTTGCCAAATGAAGATTTTTGGAAAGTGTCTCTGTTTGGTTTAAAGAACCACTTTCAATTGAGAAGCTTCCATCTGCGCTTGTAGGAGGTTTAGAAGCGAGAAGTTCAAGAAAATTGCCAGTAAAATCATAAGTTAAATTTCCTTTTCCATTGTAGTCTCCTTTGTTATTGAAAAGGTTATTACTCATTGTTTCAATATTTACACCTTTCATTTGACCGTTGAACTTACTATCCCAATTGTTTAAATCAATTTGTCCAGCCAAGTCAACTTTACCGTCAGCCGCTTTGAAAGATGTTTTTTGTATTTCTAAGATAGAACCATCTTTGATTTTTGCACTAGAAATAAGATCCGTAATCTGTAGATTCTTAAGCTTTCCTTTTTTTGTGCTGAGGCTCAAATTGCCATCACCATTTTTTGTCATCAGTTCAAATGAGAAATGTTTTCCATAGAGAATCCCATACTGGATATCATGAACATTTTCTTCTGAATGAAAAGAAACCTCTAAATTATTTAGCCATGAGTTCTCTATTTGAGGATTGAAGCCTTTATTCACAATTTTGCCTCGGAACTGACCGCTGGCATTTTCGGTGAACCAAATTTTAGACAGCTCGGATAAATCAATTAAAGGTGCGGACTCAATCTTGAAACTAGCAAAGTCTTTTTGTCCCTCCATTTGAGCAAGAATCCCAAAATTGTCACCTCGATAATGTATCTCATGGATTCTTAACTTTTGCTTTTCTAAGTCTATATCTCCGGTACCATAAATTTGTTCTAAATTAGACAGATTTTGAGATAAATGAATTTTAGATTTACCAACCTGTATCTTATGGAAATTAGTGGCAAAGTCAAACCCAATTAAATTCTTCTTCGGGTAAATCTTAATGAATAAAGGAAGATAGATAGACTCATCAATCTCCATAGAAAAGGACCCATCAATGAATCCTTTTCCTTGTAAATTCTTGATTAAGCTATGTGGATTCACTAAAGCTCTAATTCTGAGCTCAGAATTCTCCAACAGATCTTTCGAGTTGAGTTGTTTATTTAAATTAGTAAGCTCAACAAAGTTATGCAATTTGGCAAACATTTTAAATTTGCTCTTATCGGCAATATCAAAACTGCTATTGCTTAAAAGAAGATCCTTATTTTTCAAGTGCAAATTTCCACTAAGCTGGTTTATGAGATTTGCATCTTCGTAATTAGCAGAAAAGTTTTTGAGATCGATATCAAATTTTCTAAAAGATGAATTTGCGAAATTGATTGAATATGCGATTTCTCCATTTAAATTTATTGGATATTCATTCTGCGAATTTTTTTGTACATTTTTATTAAACTTGCTATTCAGAATAGCGATTATTGATTCTAAATCTTCAGCATTTGTTCGACCTTTTAAAAGAATTTTTATTGGATTAACTTGGAATTTTTTGTCGATTTTACACTTTGCAGAAAGAGTTGAATTAGATTGCCCAAAATTGATTTTCAAATTATTCACATCGAGATTAGCAGAGGTATTTGAAGAACCATTGGCTAAATAACTTAATAAAAAATTTCCATTTTTGAAAACAACGATATTTTCTTTATGATTTGGATCATTGATTGAAAAAGAACATTTCTTTAATTTACCTTTTGAATAGATCTTTGCAAGCTCATTATTCTGGACAAAAAGTTTCGTTTCAAAATCTGTCAGAACAACTTTTAGACTCTTAATTTTTTCTTTTCTCAAAGAAACCGAATGACTGAATAGAGGTGATTGAATTTTGATTAAACCAGCAAGTTTCGGAAGATAATTTAAATTTCCCTCTATAAAAATTTTTTCAGTTACTGGACTGCGGGAAAATGCATTTTGAAAATTTAGTTTAATACTAATTTTTTCATCGTTGAGAGTAATTTTTCCATTTCCCTTCTTTAAAGCAAAATCTTTTTGTGACAAAGACCTCAGTGTCGAGTTAGATATTTGTAGCTTGCCTTTTAAAACACTCTTCTGGGTTTCATCATACTCAACAAAACCTTTGAGCAATCCGGATTGAAGATACAAATCCGAAATCTGGCTTTTCAAAATTCCTTTTAATTTACTTAGCTCATAAGGCTCAATTTGCATTTTGAATTGTAAAACTTTTTGAATTCCAATTTTTTGACATAGATTTTGAAGAATTTGATTGAGCTTTCTTTTGGATTCTGTGTTGGGTTCAGGAGAATGTTTCAAAACAAATGGATTTGAGAGTATTTTTTTTGTTTTTGATTGTTTCTTTTTAAACGGCTTAATTAAGACGCTAGCGTTTATATTGGGTATTTGAACGAGTTCTTTATTAGCTTGGATTTGAAGATTTTGTAGCGATTTTAATTCAAGAAATAAATTACTCTGGTAAAAATCTTTTTTATCAATTTGAAGATAGCCGCTTATTATTCCATCTTGAAGATCAACAATTTGCATTTCCGGAGAAAATAGATTGAAAACCTTTTGAAAGTTTTTTATTTTAAATTCTTTAATTAGTATTTTATTTTCGACTGAATTATCCGATTTCAATTTCAAACCTTGAGAAGTCAACGAAAAGTTTTTTAACTCTTCGATTTTTTTGAAATCTTCATTAACTGTGAATTGACCAACAAGCTGTATATTCGCCATTTCAATTGATTTGTTATTCTTAAAGAGCTTGTTTTGCGAGAATGAAAGATTATTGAAAATAACTTGAAATTGCTTTTTCCATGAAGATTTTGCTTTTAATAGCACTTCTCCATTCAAACTGGTACTAAGTTCGTTTGTTTGAACAAGAAAATCGTTAAAAGTCCCCGTTAAATTCATTCCTTTTCCTAAGACACCTTTGAGAGTTAAGCGTTTATCATTCAAGCTAGCTTCTGAATTCCAATCATTCGAAAAATAATGCTTCCTTTTCAATATAAGTCGATCAATCTCACTTATAAGAGAAAGGTAATCCTTATCTTGAAGGTTTTGCATACTAATATTCTTTATCTCTAGATTTTGAAGAAAAAAGGGTAGCTTTGGAATAGAAAGACTTTTTTGCTTTTTTGAAGCATTTAAATGACTGAGACTTAAATTTGTAATTTTTAGTGAGCCATCAAGAATATTGAACGTTAAACTCGAAAAGCTTAAGCCTTCATCAGAATTACCGCAAGATTGAAGCTGAAGAATTCCAAAATTGCTCCAAGTTTTTTTATCGCATTTTAGGGCAAAGTTAAAGTTTTTCTTGGTAATGCTTTCAACTGAACCCCACCATAAATCAATGTTGGATAAGTAGAAGATCGTTGAAATTGAAAGACATATCAATAAAAGTACAACTCCTAATAAAGTCTTTTGGAAAAATCTCCAATTTGTTTTGCTTGATGATCTACTCATGAATTTGCCTAAGTATTTTTAAAGTTGTCACAAATATTTTATTAAGTTAAGCTTCTTTGGTCTTGCTTTATCAATTTTATTTTATGAGAGGATTAAAATCCTCTCATAAAAGCTTTATTAGACTTCTCCATATCTAATCAAATTTAATATGAATATCAAAGTAAAGATTCCATTTTGTTTCTTTCAAAGTTTTCTTATATTAGTTTTTTTACTATTTTCTTTGACTTTACCAGCCATTTCATTAGATAACTCAGAAAATATCCAAGTAATGTTTTTAAAGGCTTTTTCTGAAAAATGTGGAGAACCAAATAATATTTGGATTGGAGGCACAGAAAATTTACACTTTATAAAAGATCTTGAAAAAGGTGACTTATATAGAGTCAAAGGAATCAAGCAAAGCCACATTAAAAATGCAATCCTAAAAAATGGATTGATATGGGTTAATACTCATAATGGTCTTTACTACATTAAACCTTCTAATCCTGAAAGAGCTCAAAGGATAGAGGGACTTGAAGAAACCATCATTGTAAAAATTTATTTTAGTGGTAAACAAATACTTGCGTTGGACTGGAAGCGAAACTTGTTTCAGGTTGATATTCAATCTAATAAAGCTATTCCGGTCGAAAAAATTAATAACATTTCCACTTTTAAGATAACTGACTCAATAAATACTGATAATAAAGAAACTACAAAAGAAAATATTTGGATTTTAGGAGGAGAAGAAGGTGGGTTGAGCCTAATTAAAAAAAACGATTTAACTGATATACAAAATCTAGAACCGCTTAAAGGAGTTCAAATATCAAGCTTAAAAGAGCTGAATGGTTTTGTCTGGGCTCTCACAAAAACCGATGGACTATTTAGAATTGACCCAGAGAACTTATTAGTAAAGCAGTTAAAACCCACAAAAAAACAAGCCATAACTAAATTGATTAAAGCTAACGAAAAACTTTTAGCAGGAACCTTAAATAATGGGGCTTATATTTTCGAAGCAGACGATCTAAGTAAGTTGGTTAAGGTTGAATTCCTAGAGAATGAAATGATTAACCTTATAGCTGAATCACCTCAGTATATATGGATTGTTGGTGACTTCAATGGTGACATTGTTCGAATTAACAAGCAAAACCCTTTAGATGTTGCTAAAACTAGCTCTCTTCAAGGAGAAAAAGTTATTGACATAAAGCCCTTTAATAACTACCTCTGGATTTTGACTTCTAAAGGGGAAGTGTACAAAATCAATCAAGACAATTTGAGAAAACTATTCAAAGTCGAATTGTTGAACAAGAAACAAGTTACAAAAATTAAGCATTTAAAGAATAATCTTTTTTTCGAGAGTTTCCACGGAGCTTTTTTTGCAACCGAAGACAATACAGTTCAACCCATTAAAAACTTAGAGAATAAAAGAATTAATTCTATCTATCCCAAAGATGGGCAACTTTGGGTGGAAACTTACGATCATAAAGTTTTTAGAATAAACCCCAACTTGGTTGAAATTGCTAACTATTTAAAAGATCTGGATGGAATTAACATTTGGAACATTGTTGAAAAGAAAGGAAATTATATTATCGCCTCCAATAATGGTGCCTTTATTATTCATAAAGACAACTTAAACGAGGCAATACTAATACCAAATACTAAAGATCATAAGGTAACTTCTTTACTTATTTATTGCGACAGCTTGCTTCTTGGAACATTAGAAGGTTATCAACGATATTTATTGAAAGACTTACTTAAGAACTAAGATAGAATTCAAAAAAATTGATCCTGTATGGTTATTTATCGTTTTATTTAATGATTGAGACAGTTAATTTCTTCTTTTCCTGAATTTGTGGAAGGACCTATAAATTGTATTCAAAGTCAAATTGATTATCATCTTCAAAACTAATAATTGTACCTTTGGAATTTTTTTCTACTTTTGCTTTTTTATACTTACCAGAGCGTTTTTGATTTGGTTGCATTAAAGTATCTTTTGTATCAATATTTTGATTTTTGTTAATTTGATTTCTTAGGTTGTTTTTATTTGTAGCTTTATTCTTTGAACTTGATCTTCTATTTTCTTTACTTTGTTCTTTGGTCTTTGGCTTCTTTTGATGTTTTGCAGATCCATTTGATTTTTTTTCTGCTTTAGTAAATATATTAACTTTGTTTTTTTCACTTTCTACTTTGTCATTAACTTGAACATTTCCTTTCTTACTTCTTAAATTTATCTCTCCTGATTTGGAATTGATTAACTGGTTATTCTTATTATTATCTCCATCAGAAACCTTTAAATCACCAGATTGAGAATAAATGTTGATTTTGCCGTCTTGAGAGAAGACGCCGTCTCTAACGTTAATATCTTTTTTAGCGTCAATATCAACGGAGCCTTTTCCACGAGAGGAAACTAAATTTGCGTTATTTCCTTTTTGACCATCGGA
>JASJDU010000051.1 GCA_030065015.1 Candidatus Caenarcanales bacterium
TAGAAACTTTCAATTGAGTATTGTTTATATTCTGCTGAATATTTCTTTTTCATCGGACTTTCCTTCCTGAGTATTTACGATAATCGCAATCTCTCTTTCTTTCTGTCCGTTAAACTGGATCAACTCCATATTAA
The DNA here is from genome assembly GCA_030065015.1 of Candidatus Caenarcanales bacterium. Lineage (GTDB taxonomy): Bacteria > Cyanobacteriota > Vampirovibrionia > Caenarcaniphilales > Caenarcanaceae > JASJDU01. Next base: position 135 of record JASJDU010000051.1, read on the forward strand.
TAGGTCAAACTAAAAAGCAAAATTTATATTAGTTATTTCATCAGAAATCAAAGGTCTATAAATAAATGAAGAGAGCAACACAGAGGATATCAAAATCTTTAAAACCTGGAAGAATGTATCGTTTATCATGGTTGAAAGGAAGTAGAGATAAATAATTTATTCATTTTTATAAAATGCTCATAATCCAAAATGGAATAGTTCTTGATAAGCAATCGAGCGAGAAACAAAAAGTAAAAGACTTATGGATCGACAAAGGTTTAATTATTGAACCGCTTTCCCAAATACCCAATGAAACTCAAATAATTGATGCTCAAGATTGCTGGGTCTTACCAGGATTAGTTGATATTCATTCCAATCTTTGTGATCCCGGTTTCAACGCCAAAGAATCTATTACTTCCGGTTCCAAAGCTGCTATTGCAGGTGGCTATACCAAGATATGTTGCACTCCAAATACCAAACCAGTTGCCGACTGCGTGACGATTTTAGAGTACGTGAAAGGGAAAGCAAAGGAAGAATCTAAGATTGATATTTTGCCAATGGCTTGTGCCACCAAAGCTATGAAAGGCAAAGAGATTGTAGAGATGGAAAGTCTCTTCAAATCAGGTGCGGTGGCTTTTTATGATACACAACCTTATTCAGATCTCAAACTATTCAAAATTATTCTTCAATATGCTGCCTCAATTGGTGCTGTTGTAGTTAGTAATCCAGAGAATCGTGAGCTATCTCTAAATGGACTTATGCATCAAGGAGAATGGGCAATAAAGCTGGGATTGGATGGAATCCCAGAAGAAGCCGAAACATCAGCAATAGCTAGCCAAATCGAAATCTTGAGACAAGTTCCTAGGGCAAAATTACATTTTGCAGCTATTTCATCAGTACAATCCGTCGAGTTAATTAGGAGAGCAAAAGAAGACAACTTAAGTGTCACCTCCTCGGTAGCTCCTCACCACCTTTTATATACGGAAGCCTCTATTGGAGAATACAATACCCAGCTCAAAGTAAAACCACCTCTCAGAGAAGAAAAAGATCGATTGGCAATAATTCAAGGACTGTTAAACGGTGTAATAGACTGCATTGCCAGCCATCATGAACCTCAAAATTTTGCAAATAAACATTTACTCTTTCAAGATGCAGCATTTGGCATGGTTAGTCTTGAAACATGTTTTTCTCTGTTTTTAGAGAAGATTTGCAATTCAAGCCTAAATAAATTATGCAGTTTGATTGACTGCTTTACAGCTAAACCGGCTCAATGTCTCAATATTAAAGCAACATCGCTTGGGTTTGGTCAAACTGCTGATGTTATTATTGTAAATCCTAATTTGAAGTGGACTTATTCTAAAGATAGTTCCTATTCACAATCTTTCAACAGTCCACTATTAAATAGTACTTTGAAAGGTAAAGTAATTCATAACATTAAAAATGGTGAGCTCATTTGGTCTCACTCGCCACAAAATGGATAAAAAGATAAATCGAAAAAATAAGTCTGCTAAAAAAGCCCTAAAAATTGCAATTGTGGGTGCTCCAAACGTGGGCAAATCAACACTTTTCAATAAATTAATCGGAGGTAGGCGTTCAATAGTCAAAGATCTTCCTGGAGTCACAAGAGACCGAATTTATGCAGATGTCAATTTAGCTAAATGGACCGATGAAATTGACAATTTACCAGTCCAGATTATCGATACTGGAGGACTGTTCTTTAAAGAAGACACGTTATTTAAAGGGGTCCAAAAACAAGCGGAACTATCTTTAGAAGAAGCTGATTGTATCTTGTTTATGGTTGATGCCCGTACCGGAATAAATAATACTGATCGTAAAATTGCAAAATTAGTTCGTAAGCAACAAAAGCCAATATTTTTGTTAGCGAACAAAATTGATTCTAAAGAAATTGAGCATTTAAACGCTGATTTTTACAACCTCGGAATGGGAGACCCAATCAGCTTTTCTTCTATTGGTGGAACATTCAAGAAATCAATTAATACGCTGTTGAATAAAGTTATAGAAAGTGGTGTTGCTAATGAACATATAAACCAAAAGGCTATCAACGAAGAAGAATTGTTAAAAATAGTAATAATTGGAAGACCGAATGTTGGAAAATCTAGCCTATTGAATAAAATTGTTGGTTATGAAAGATCTTTGGTTCATGATGAAGCTGGTACAACCAGAGATGCTCTCGACACACAATTTACTTTTAATAAAAAAAAGATTTTGTTGATCGACACTGCTGGACTGAGAAGAAAATCTAAGGTCTACGGTGAACTGGAAAGATTTTCTGTTGACAGAACAATCAAAGGATTAGTTCGCGCGGACATTGCAGTACTAGTTCTCGATGCAACTGAAGGAGTAAATAACCAAGAAAAGAAGCTGGCTTCATTAATACAAAAAAGACATAGAGCCTGTGTAATTGTCTTAAATAAATGGGACTTAATTGAAAAAGATAATAAAACCTTTGAAGATTATTCTCGTGCAATTAAATATCAGCTTGGCTTTGTTGAATATGCACCTTTAGTTATTACTTCTGCTCTAAGTGGTCAAAGAGTAAAAGATATTTTAGAGGAATGTTTAAAAGTCTATGAAAATTATCAAAGAAGAGTTCCAACCGGAGTGTTCAATCAGGTTCTTAGAGAAGTAGTCGCTATTAACGAACCTGCAAAAGCGGGAGCAAAGAATTGCAAAATTTACTATGGAACTCAAGTGGAAAACAAACCTCCAACTTTTGCGCTCTTTGTAAATGATCCTAAAAGAATAAGTAAGAACTATTTAAAATTTTTAGAAAAATCAATGCGGAATGAGTTTGAGCTCAATGGAACCCCTTTAGACTGGATAATCAAAAAGTCGACTGGAAAATTAGATAAATAAGTTGAACTAATAAAGTTTCAGTAACATAGACTTTAAGAAATTTGAGTTTATTCTTTTGCTATCAGTGGATTAATTTAAATAGTTACAGTTATGTGTTTCATGAAACTATTTAAGTTATCTTCCATTCCAAACTCAATTGAAAAAGAAGCAAAGCAAAAATTTGAATGGTTTGTAATTGATAGACAACCATCAGACAATTATTCACAACTAATTTCCAACTATGAAAGTATAGAAGGAAGAGCAAAGTTGTATTCTGAAGGTCAAATAGATGAGTCTTTTACTGAAGAAGAAGCAATTGCTTTTCAAATTTATATTAGAAATATTCACAAGATGGAACTAGACATTAGCGAATATCAACTACCACTTGTTTATTCAGGTGAAGCTCCTCTTGGTAGTTTAGAAACCACTGAAGAATCAGGGTTTTATCCAATTTGTGATGAGCTAACTTATAATCTACCATTCAAAGTATGGGGTTATTATTCTCCTTTAGTGAAAACAACCAAAGATAATTTAGAACGATTCAACTGCTTGGTGGATTTTAATGAGTTGGAACAGTTTGAAAGAAAAAAGCAAAAAGAATCTATCGAAAATGGAATCGTTTATTTGAACAAAGCTCTAAGAATGATAAACCACCAAATGGAGGTTTCTGAAGAGCAATTAAATTGTATTGCTTCTTATCTTCTTGAAAACGGATTATCAGTAGAAAAAACTTTAACCAGAGAGCAAATTCAGGCATTTAAAAGTTTGAATAAAATATAGAGATTAATTAAGCTTTGTTTCATTTTGAGCAAATTTTCACTCAAGTTTAAAACTATGCAAACCTAATTTTGTGAAACAATAAATTACATATTACTCATAGTTCCAGTCAAATTAAGCAGCCCGGTGAATGAACTTAATTAGAAAATTCATACTTTTTTTATTCATTACATCAATAATTCCAATTTTCACTTTATGGTTTTTTCTTCTTAAGGAAACAAACGATAAATTGGATGAAAGGTTTTCCAACCTAGCCAATACTGCAACAATGTTAGTTGCAGAGCATCTGCAAAATGATTTAGAAAAACTTGAGCTGGCTAACAATCAAGCTGTTCTTCTGACTATAAGTGATAAATACAAACAATTTACAAAGAATGATGAGTCTGAATCTTTAGCCGACGCTCTTAATAAATTGCAAGAGAGCAGAAACCTAGGAATAGTAGCATTAATCGACTCAAAGCTAGATATTGTTGCTAGTACTGATACTTTTGAAGATGCCTCAAAAGACTCACTAAACCAATTGATAAAAGCATCACTGAATGGCTCTAAAGTAAAAAGTATTGAAAAACTCAAAATCAATTTAGATTCTTCAGAGACTTTAATGTATTTATCAGTTGCTCCATTATTCAGAAATAAAGGAAAACAAGAAATTATTGGCGCTCTCTTGATAGGTCAATCTATTGAAGAGAACAACTCTTTTGACAAAATAACCAAAATTCTTTTGAATACTAAAATTGAAGTCTCTACAGAAAAAAGTAAAGCCACTCGATTTCTTCCATTAAAAAGTTACTTAGGAAATACAGTTGGCTTTTTGTCGATTCATATATCCAGAGTTTCGGAAGAAAATCTCAAGTTGAGAAACACTATTTTAATGATTATTTGCTTAATACTAATAATCGTAACAATTACTGTTTTCGCTCTTCGTTTTAATCAAAATTTTGTAAAGCCAATGAATCAAATTGCTGACGCATGCAACAAACTTTCTCGAGGAGACCTAAATGCAACCATAGACACATCGCAAGTTAAAGGAGAAGTACGAAACACCGTTTTAAGTTTTAACAAAATGGCAAAACAACTTTTAGACGATGAAAAAATGCGTTCAAACTTCATTTCAACGCTTAGCCATGATCTTCAAACCCCATTGATCGCTCAACGTAGAGCAATTGACTTAATACAAGAATTCCAAGCAAATATTGATAATGAGTTTCTCAAACTACTCAAAGGTTTAAGTTTAAACAATGAACACCTTTTGAATATGGTGAGGCTATTACTAGAAAACTACAAGTACGATCCATCCAAAATAATTATTGAGAAGAAAGCTTGCAAAATTTTTAAGCTCGTTGACGAAGCTCAATCTTCTCTCAAACCTTTAATAGATGCAAAACAAGTTAAGTTTATTAACAAAATCCCTAAAGATTGTGAATTGGAAGTTGATTCTAGACAATTCAGAAGAGTAATTACCAATTTAGTGGGTAACGCTATTGACAATATTCAGGATAATGGTGCCATTCAATTTTCTTCTTCAGAAACAGACAAAGAAATAATTATAAAAGTGAGTGACGATGGGTATGGAATTGACCCCGAGGTACTCCCATTCATTTTTGAAAGATATTTTACAAGAAGTAAATCAAAACAAAAAATCGGCAGTGGTTTAGGCTTATTTATCTGTAAAACTATTGTAGAAGCGCATAAAGGTAAAATTCATGTTGAAAGTACGCTGGATTCTGGTACCAGCTTTTATATTCACTTAAGCAAAGGTACGCAAATTTAACTGACAATAAAGCCTATAATTAATCTGAAAGTATGAACGAAGAAAAAGTAACTACAAAAATTTTGAAGATAGTAATAGCTGAAGACCATGAACTATCCAGAGTTGGTCTATCAATGTCTTTGCAAAAAAAATCACCATTTGAAGTTGTTGGAGAAGCTGAATCTGGTGATAAAGCTGTTTCATTAGCAAATGATTTAAATCCAAACGTTGTATTAATGGATATTGGCATGCCAGTAATGGATGGAATTGAGGCTACGCATAAAATAAAACAGCATAATTCCAACATCAAGGTAATAATGCTGACTTCTCACAGTGAGGGTGAAGAGGTTTATGCATCTTTGGCGGCTGGTGCAGATGCATATTGTTTAAAAGATATAAAAGTTGAAAGATTAATTCAAGTTATTGAAATGGTCTTCGAGGGGGCAGTTTGGCTAGATCCTGCGATTGCTCAAACCGTTTTAAAAACCTTACCTCTTAATCTTCCTAACCACATAAAAACTTCAAATAGCAAACTTCAATACAATTTAGAATTAACACAAAGAGAATTGGAGGTTTTAGAAAAAATTGTTGAAGGGAAAAGCAATAAAGAAATAGCTTCAGAACTTTTCATTACCATTCATACGGTAAAAGCTCATGTATGCAACATTATTAACAAACTTGCAGTCGATGACCGTACTCAAGCAGCAGTAAAAGCACTAAGAGATGGACTAGTTAATAAGTAATTATTACTTCTTTTTAAGAATACAAATAAATTCATTATATCCACTGGTCCATTTAGGGAAATTATAGTTAGGAATCTTGCATAAATTAGATTTGTTTAGATTATTTTCTTTTTCGAGCATTTCATTAAAAAAAACTTCTTGTGGCGGGTCTGTCTTGCACTCTGAAGAAATTTGCATATTTACAAGCGGGGTAAATTGTTGAAAAACCCCTGATCTCTTCAACTCTTGTATCATTGCATTATGTTCATTTAACCCACTAGATGTTATTATCAAAATTCCATCTAGCAGAAGATGTTTATAGGTATTTATAATAATTTTTTTCCACTTTTCCTTTGAATCAAAAAATTGTTGATTCATGATTATAGAGATTGAATTCTCTGGCAATCGTTCAAACTGTTTTGAATCGGAAGCATCAATTGTATAGAACTCAATGTTTGACTCTTTTCTCCATAATTTCTTAGCCACTTGAATAAGTTTTGGATCATAATCAATGCTGGTGTACTTTACAAATAAATGAGGATAAAGACCTTTCAGCATATCTTTCATCAAGCCAAACTCGGGACAAGTTCCACAGGCAACAGAAAGAATAGATAATTCATTCTGTTTAGTTGGTGGAATATTTTCCTTTAAAATTGGTGAAATAAATTTCTTCAAAAGTTCTGACAATGGCTTTTGAATTCTCACATGCTCGTGAATATTAGCTTCTTCAAAATCTTGATAACCTATTAAAGAAGCAGGTGTATTTACCCACAATGCAAGCTGATTATCCAAAAGCTTAGTCGCATTACAAATTATTTGTTCATTTGTTAAATTTCTCTTCTCTTGCAATTGCTGATAAAAAAAATTTGTATGAAATTGCAGTCTCTCTATTTCTATTAATTGCCTTGGTGACATATTAGCAATCGACTTATTTGATTTCAGATTCTGGTTATAACCTTTATGGATCAGAGCCAACGACCTAATATAAGCATTAAGCATTGAAACTCCCATAATAGGAACCATAAAGAAAAACCAGCTGTTAAACAAATCACAACAAAAATAGTAATAAACTTCAATATTATGGTTAATAATAAATTTTTAATTACAAAAAGTAAGCTGCCCAACATGAGCTTATTTGGAGAGTAGAGGGCTGATAACTGGATCTCAAAACCCCAAAATTTACACAAATCTAACTAGTCTTCAAAGATTATAGTTTTTCTTCCATTAACCAATATTCTATGCTCTAAATGCAACTTAACTGCTTTTGCCAAAACGATTCTTTCTAAGTCTCTTCCCTTACAAACTAAGTCATTTAAAGAGTCTCGGTGAGATATCCTAGTTATATCCTGTTGAATTATAGGTCCTTCATCTAAATCTATAGTTGCATAATGGCTAGTCGCTCCGATTATTTTCACTCCTCTGTCTTGAGCTTGTTTATATGGGTTACTTCCAATAAAAGCCGGTAAAAATGAATGATGAATATTAATTATCTTACTAGGGAACTCATCAATAAACTGATCAGTTAATATTTGCATGTATCTGGCGAGTACTATCAGATCAACGTTTAATTTTTTTAACAGCTCAATTTCTTGCTTTTCTTGACTGAGCTTATTTTCTTTATTTATAGGATAAACTTTGTATTCAATTCCATGAGACTGAGACAAACTTTGTAAATCCGGATGATTCGAAATTATTACCGGAAATTCACAATCTATTTCACCGGTTTCTTTTCTCCATAAAAGATCTTGAAGGCAATGGGAATACTTTGAAACTAAAATTGCTACTTTAGGTTTCTTTGAATTAACAAGCTCTATTTTCCAATCCGCTTTGAATTCTTTCCCTAAGGGCCTAAAAGCCTCAATTAGATCCTTTGTAGGTATTGTAAAATTCTCTAAAGACCATTCGGCTCTCATGAAAAACATTTTGTCTTCAGTATCCACATGCTGATCTAGATTAATGATATTTCCCTGTCTCTCGAATATAAAATGAGAAATTCTTGCAACAATACCAGTAGTATCCGGACATGAAAGTAACAAGATTGCTTTGCTAGGCTTTTCTGACATTAAGGTACAAAATCTGACTAAATGAAAATTGTTTTAAATTAATAACTTAGGTATTTTAACCGTTTAATTTGCTTCTTAAATCTAATTCCCATTTTTAAATTTAAAACTATGAAAAAACTTAATTTGTAAAAGTTCAAAAAACATTACTACTGGATCTAGCCATAAATTAATTGAACTTCTCTCGTCATTCATCCAGATGACAGGAACTTCACTAATTTTATATTTATGAATATTTGCCAAAAAGAGAAGTTCAACATCATATGAAAATCCTTTTATTTGAATTTTCTTAAAAAGGTTTCTCAATTCACTTCCTTTTCCCAGTTTAAACCCGCATTGAGTATCAAAGACATTCACTCCCGTAATGAACCTAACCAAAAAGTTAAAAACTCTCCCTATAAACCTTCTATAAACTGATTGTTTTTTCATAAGCAAACTCTGATCTTTCCGGCTTCCAATGGCAATCGAAGATTTTTCTAAAGCCAACAAAAGCTTCGATATTTCACAAATTGGCGTAGAGCCATCCGCGTCACAAATTAAGACATTCTCACCAAGAGAAGACAGAACTCCAACTTTTACGCTTTTTCCCTTTCCTTCTTTTACCTTAAGCTTAATGACTTTCACAATTTCTCTAAACTCATAGTCAATTAAACTAGCGGTTCCATCTGTACTCGCGCTATCTACAACTATTATCTCCCAACTTGGAATTATTGAAGCTTCTTGAGAAGAGTTCAAATAAGACAAAATCTTATTCAATGTTTTGGGGAGTCTTTCCCTTTCATTAAAACAGGGTATAACAATTGATAAAAGTACTGCGGAATTCTTATAATTCAAAATTTATAATAACTTCGTTTAAGCTAAATGCAAATACTAAGTTTACTAAACTATATTTGCCCCAAGTTATTTATACTCATCCACAATGACATCACATATTCGAAATTTTTCTATTATTGCTCATATAGATCACGGTAAATCCACTTTGGCTGATAGATTACTTGAATTTACAAATACGGTTAGCCAACGTGAAATGCAAGAACAATTGCTGGACAATCTTGATTTAGAAAGAGAGCGTGGTATTACCATTAAACTTCAAACTGCCAGAATGGATTATAAGGCTAAAGATGGAAAAAACTACGTTTTAAATCTGATTGATACACCTGGTCACGTAGATTTCGGTTACGAAGTTTCTAGAAGTTTAGCCGCCTGTGAAGGAGCTTTATTAATTGTTGATGCAACACAAGGGGTAGAAGCACAAACACTAGCCAATGTTTATTTAGCATTAGAGAATGATTTGGAAATAATTCCAGTTATCAATAAAATTGATTTGCCCTCTTCGGATGTGGATAGAGTAAAAAAAGAAATTGAAGATATTATCGGACTCGATGCTTCAGAAGCTGTTCTAGTAAGTGCCAAAGAAGGTATAGGTATAAGCGAAGTTCTCGAGGCAATTGTTGACAAAGTCCCTCCGCCTAAAGATAATTCTAACGAACCATTGAGAGCCTTAATTTTTGACAGTTACTACGATCCTTATCGTGGAATTGTTGTTTCGATGAGAGTTATAGATGGAGAATTGAAGAAAAACGAGCAAATCAAGCTAATGTCTGCCGCTCCGAAGCAAACCTTTGAAGCTCTAGAAATCGGTTATATGAGACCGGCAAAACAGGCGGTAGAAGAAATTAAATGTGGGGAGGTTGCATACATGGCAGCTTCAATTAAAGAAATATGTTCACTTGTGGGAGATACTGTTACCACTATAGAGAATGGATCCAAAAACCCACTTCCAGGGTACAAACCGGCAGTTCCAATGGTCTATTGTGGTATTTATCCGGTTAATTCAGCAGATTATCATGAATTAAAAGACGCAATTGAAAAATTGAGACTAAATGATAGTTCAATCACTTCAGAGCCTGAAACATCTGCGGCACTGGGCTTTGGATTCAGGTGTGGTTTTCTCGGTTTGTTACATATGGAAGTTGCTAAAGAAAGATTAGAAAGAGAATACAACCTAAACTTAATAGCCACAGCACCGAGTGTTATATACAAAGTAACAACCATAAAAGGAGAAACTATTGAAGTAGACAACCCTTGTAACTTACCAGATCCAGTCCTTCGAGAAAAAGTAGAAGAACCATGGGTTAAAGCGGAACTCACCTGCCCTAAAGACTACGTTGGAACCTTAATGGATTTATGTCAAGAAAGAAGAGGCGTCTTTATCGATATGAAACACCTCGATGAAAGAAGAACCGTTTTAATTTACGAACTTCCATTGGCTGAAATCCTGACCGACTTTTTTGACCAATTGAAATCCCGATCGAGAGGTTATGCCACTTTAAGTTACGAGCAAACTGGCTATAAAGAAGGAAAACTTGTAAGACTAGACATCAAGCTATCCAGTGAAAATGTAGATGCTTTTTCTTGCATCACTCACGAAAGTAAAGCTTATTACATTGGAAGAAGACTTTGTGAAAAGTTAAAAGAGCTCATTCCCCGTCAAATGTTTGAGGTACCCGTTCAAGCGGCAATTGGAAATAAAATCATTGCAAGAGAGACTATTAAAGCAATGAGGAAAAATGTTTTAGCAAAATGCTACGGAGGAGATATCAGCCGAAAGAAAAAATTACTTGAAAAACAAAAAGAAGGTAAAAAGAAAATGAAATCTATTGGCAGCGTTGAAGTACCTCAAGAAGCTTTCCTCGCTGTTCTCAAACTTGGTGATGAATGATTCTTTCTCAATTTCAAACAATAGTTAAATCAAATTAACGAGGGGAATAATTATTTATACAAAAACAAATCAGGATTATTTTGTGGAGCAATTAGAGAAGTTAGAAACACACAAGTTATGGACAACAGAGCGTGTTCAAATGGAAAGCTTAATAAATTCAGGGTTTAAACTTTTAATTAGAGTCTGTCAAGAGAAGTGTGTAAAAGAGAAAGGAAATCTATCATGAAAATGAATAGCAAACCAGTTGAGAGCAGATTTCCAGTTAGGAATGGGCATGG
>JASJDU010000012.1 GCA_030065015.1 Candidatus Caenarcanales bacterium
TTTTTGTTGAATTGCATTTTGGACATTTTCTTCTACTCATTTTTATGTACTTTTTCTCTGGTACATTGATTTTCTCTCGTCTCTTTCTCCTAATCAACCATCTAGAGGATTCTTAGGTCTCTTTTTTTCCTTTAGACCTGAAAATCAAGAACCCAGAAAAAGGCCCGGGCGTCCCAAAAAGTTTAAACAAAAAATAGCACCTGAGGTGGCAGAAGAAACAATAGAAAAGTTAGGCATTCTCAAGGAGTCTTTTAATACTTTTCAAAGTCAAGGAGATGTTATTGATCAGGGTACCTCTTTGCTGTATAGACTAGCTTCGGTTTTGCAACATGAGAATTTATCTTCTATAACCAAATCAAATTAAGCTATTTATTGTCATTGTAGAGATAATTACTTACATTCCGCCCAATTATTTCCAGTGGCAATATCAATTCTGAGCGGAACTTTAAATGGTTGCCCAATAACCATTTCCTCTTTCAGGATTTCTGAAACTTTGTCAATTTGTTCCTTTTTGGTTTCAAGAACAATTTCATCGTGAACTTGCAGAACAACTGCAGCATCAAGGTTGTCTTGGTTAATTCTCTTTTCGACAAGCAACATTGCTTTTTTCATTAAATCTGCAGCTGTTCCTTGTAAAGGAGCGTTGAATGCTGCACGCTCATCAGCTTTTCTTAAGATCTGGGATTTTGAATGAAGATTCTTAAAATATCGTCTTCTTCCCCAAAGGGTTTCTACGTAGCCATCCTTTCTTGCCTTATTTAAAGTTGATTCCATGAAAGGCTTTATAGTAGGAAAACTTGCAAAATATTTATCAATGAACTCATTTGCTTCTTTATTGGAAATTCCCAATTGTTTTGCAGTCGCATAAGGCCCCTGCTGATAAAGCAAGGCGAAATTAAGAGTCTTGCCCATTCTTCTCATATCCGAGGTTACTTTATCTGGAGCAACCTCAAAAATTTCAGCTGCAGTGCGAAGGTGAATATCCTGTTCTTTAGTAAAGGCATCTACCAAAGTTGGATCCTCTGTAAAGTGGGCTAGAATCCTTAATTCAACTTGTGAATAGTCGGCACTAATCAAGGCTTTTCCATTTTGTCCTTCAAAACTTTGTCTAATCAATTGGCCGTATTTTTGATTTTTAATTGGAATGTTTTGTAAGTTAGGATTGCTCGATGATAATCTTCCGGTTGAAGTTAGTGCCTGGTTGAATTCTCCATGAACTCGGTGCGTTTTTGAATTGATTTGTTTTAACAGAGAATCAGTATAGGTTGAGCGCATTTTTGTAAGTACACGGTATTCAATAATCTTCTCGATTGCCCCGCTCTCATCTTTGTCAATTAAAGCGTACAGCGCTTTTGCATCAGTGGAATATTGGCCTGTTTCCGTTCTGTTTAGTTGAAAACCTTTATTAATTAATGCTTGAGCGAGCTGTTGAGATGAATTGAGGTTAAAGGCACCACTACCTAACTTTTCTAAAATAATCTTTTCTTCTTTATCAATTTGCTCAGCAAGCTCTTCAGATAAAGTAAGTAGTTTATCTGAGTTTACATAGACTCCTCTCAGTTCCATCTCAGATAGTATTAAAGCCAAAGGAGACTCAAGGTTTATCCATAAATCCTTGATTTTGTTAGGTAAATTGTTGAAATAATATATTGTTAAAGCTAAGGTTAAAGCAGCATCATCACAAGCGTAAGGAGAAACTTTCTCTATTTGCACTTGATCCATTGTCTTTTGTTTCTTACCTTTTGGGCCAATTAATTCCTCAATTTCGGCCATTTGATAATTGAACACTCTTTGAGATTGTTTCTTGAGACCATGAGATTGATCTGGGTTTTCAAGATAGCTTGCAAGCATAGTGTCTAAGGAACCTTGAGGAATTTGCAGGCCATACCGTTTCAATATCTTGTACTCAAATTTTATGTTTTGTGCAATTAAAGTACCGGTGTAGTTCTGAAGAAAATTGTTAATTTCTTTTGCAACAAATTGGTTGTCTAACTGAGTCGGAACTCCAAGATATGAGTGGCCAGTTGGTACATAAACCGATTGAAATATTCGATCAAAAACATCATCTTTTACTTGGCTATCAATATCGTCAATCCACGAAAAAGCCCAACCAACGATATTGCATTCAAAAGTATTTAGCCCATCAGTTTCAAGATCTAGAGATAAATGTGGACTATGATTCATTCTGTTCAAAGCTTCCTGAAAATCATTCTCAGAAAGAATGGTCCTTCTCTCAATTCTTAATTTCCTACTTGTAACCTCAGGTTTTGTGTCATCTTGAGACTTAGGCGCGTCGGGCTCTTTATTGAAAAGTCCAATTTGTTCTATGTGATTTTGTGCATTAAAAGTTACTCCTAAACATTTAAAGATCTTTGGTAATTGTTTTTCTAACGAAACGAGTCGATAATCATTAAGAAAGTGTGCCAAGCCTTTTACATCAGGTTCAAGCTCGTGGGCTAGTTTCTCAAACTCAAATGCAATAGGACAATCAGTTTTAATTTGAGCTAAAAATCTTGAGGTGTAAGCGGAGTCTTTACCTTCAAACAGCTTCTTTTGGAGTGATTTTGATGAAATTTTCTCAATATTTTCATAAATATCTTCAAGATCTTCAAATTCATTTAGAAGTTTTGCCGCTGTTTTATCTCCAATTCCTGGAACCCCAACAATGTTATCTGAGCTGTCTCCAGACAAAGCTTTAAAATCAACAACCTTTTCAGGTAAAACACCCATCTTCACATAAACTTCATCAGGCCCCATAATATTCATCCCCTTTGGGCTGGGCATTAAAACTTTTACTCTGTCATCCACCAATTGTAAATTGTCTTTATCCCCGCTCAAAATCAACGCTTTCCAACCTGAATTTCTCGCTTGCAAAGATAAGGTTCCAATAATGTCATCAGCTTCATAACCAGGCAATTCAATAATGCTCATGCCGGTAAGTTGTAAACCTCTTTTTATTTCCGGCCACTGAAGGGCTAAAGCCTCCGGCATTTCATCTGGGCGATTAGCCTTGTATTCTTCATAGGCTTCGTGTCGAAAAGTTGGCTCCTTTGTATCAAATGCAGCAACTATCGTGGTTGGTTTGTATTTTTCAATTACATCAAATAGAGCTTTTAAAAATCCATGAATAGCCCAGCTGGGTCTTCCATCTGGGGCGCTGAGGCCTAAACGCTCTAAGGCAAAATACATCCGAAAAGCTAGATTACTACCGTCAACTAATAGGATTGTTTTATCAATAGCTTCATTCATACTTTTAAACCAAACTTTAAAGAGTTAGAAAAGGTTAGCAATATGCCTAGGTTTTTAGAGTTAATATAACTCACTAACATCTATTCCAGTCCAAAGACTAAATGAGTAAGCTGCCTGTAAATAAAGCATTTTATACCCGTTTTGAGCGTCAAAGCCATTCGAACGAGCAAGTTTTAGGAAGCGTGTTTCAGCGGGATTGTAAATCAAATCGTAAAAATAGCAATTTGGATTTTTAATTAATTCAAAGAATTTATCGGGAAACGGACTTTTGGTCACTTCCATTCCACTCATTCCAATTGGGGTTGTGTTAACTACTAAGTCGAAGTCCAATCCAGAATGGGTAGAATTATCAATATTTTCAACTAAAATGCTTATTCCTTTGTTCTGTTGTTCAATCATAGACCTAATTTCAAAAGCATTTTTATGAGAACTCTTAGAACTTCTTATAAAAAGATTTATTTCAATAACATTCAGCTTTAGTAAGGCAGTAATTATTGCCCTAGCAGAACCGCCAGCACCTATAATGGCAACCTTTTTAACACTGCTTTTAATGAATTTTGGTAATGATTGAAGGAATCCTATCCAGTCTGTATTTTCAGCAAAAATTGTTTTGTCTTCTCTAAAAACTAGAGTATTTGAAGCCCCAATTAATCTAGTTTCTTCTGAGTAATCATCAGCTACTTCTATACCTAATTGTTTGTGGGGTATTGTTAGATTTACGCCCTTGAAATTTAACTGTTGGAGAGAGTCAATATTACTTGTGAATTTCTCCGGAGTTGTCTCTATGCAGAGATAACCACCTTTCAGTTGCTTCTTTCTTAAAAACTCGTTATGAATGTCTGGAGATAGACTATGTTCGACGGGAAATCCTAGGAGGGCAAGATTATAAATCAACTTATTTTGAACTTCAGTATTAATCAATCATAACTAAAGTTCAAAAAATCCTAAGGTTATTTTGACTTGAAATTATAGGTAAATTTAAAGTTATTGTTCATTAAATGGGGTTACTTCTAAGCTAGAATTTTAAATGCTTTGAGTCTAAATAAAAGAAATTAAAGAGATGAACCCATCATATTTTCCTAATTCTGCCAAGATAAACTCATCAAACCATTTGGAAGTTGGTGGATATGACCTCACTGAGCTAGCTGAAAGATTTGGAACACCTTTGTATGTTATTGATGAACGAACGGTGAGAGATACTGCTAAAGAATATAAGGAAGCTTTGAATGAATTCTATCCTAACAGTCTTCCAATTTTTGCCAGTAAAGCACTCTCTCTTCAGGCAATATTTTCAATCTTATATCAAGAAGGATTTGGACTGGATGTTGTTTCTGCTGGAGAACTTTTTACTGCTCAGTCGATCAAATTTCCTGGAGAAAAGATTTATTTACATGGGAATAATAAGAGCATGGAAGAGCTCGAAATGGCCAGTGATTATGAAGGTACCAAAGTAATTATTGATAATTTTAATGATATTGAGATCCTGAGAAAGCTTGGAAAGCCGATTGATGCCCTTTTGCGATTAACTCCAGGGGTGGAATGCCATACACATGAGTATATTAAAACAGGTCACTTGGACAGCAAGTTTGGTTTCGATTTAGACCAACTTGAGGATGCCATTGAAAAGATAAAATCCATCTCGAATATAAATTTAATTGGCTTACATGCTCACATTGGCTCTCAAATTTTTGAAATAGCCCCTTATCAAGATGCAGCAAAGATATTGCTTGGAAGCTTTGTCAAACTTAAAGAAAAATACGGACTAGAATTCTCCGAGTTAAATGTTGGAGGAGGCTTTGGTATTCATTATACAGAGCAAGATGATCCTCCTTCAATCAATGACGTGATTAAAAAACTTTCTGAGACCGTTAAAAGTTTAGTCTCGGAATTCAAGTTGAAGGAGCCTAAATTGATTATTGAACCAGGACGAAGTATCGTTGGTAGAGCCGGGGTTACCGTATACACAGTTGGAGCAAGCAAAGAGGTCCCAGAAGGAAGTTATTACATTTCTGTTGACGGAGGAATGGCAGATAATCCACGCTCAATAACTTATCAAGCGGAATACGAAGCTTGTTTAGCAAATAGAGTTCAATCTGATAATTTGAAAAAATATACACTAGCAGGAAGATACTGTGAATCAGGCGATATTTTAATCAAGGATCTTGAATTACCCGTTGATGTACAAAGCGGAGATTTAATTGCAGTTTTTGGTACAGGTGCCTATAACTATTCAATGTCTTCTAATTATAATCGTGTACCAAAGCCCACTATGGTCTTATTGAACAATGGGGAAGCTGAAGTCATACTTAGAAAAGAGACTTTAGAAGATATCCTTAGAAACGACATACTACCAACTCGTTTAGCTAACCTAAAGGAAAAGGTTCATTGAAGCAGCCAGAAGACAATATTCCTAATCTTCTAATGAATATATTTTCAGGGAATATTTTTCACCTGAGCTTTCCTATCGCGGTAATTTCCGTAGTGCAATTAATAATCCTTGGTTATGGCCTTTTTGTAATCTACTGGCGTGCAAGAGGAACCAATTTGCAGAGGCTGTTAAATGGAATCGTTCTTTTAATACCAATAGTTGCTGCTTTTTATATATTGCATTTAAACATTTTCACTTGGCTTTTCGAGTTGCTCTTACCAGCAATTGTGGTTGGCTTGGTCGTCTTATTTGCTCCAGAAATCCGTCGCTTTTTAACAACTTTGGGAAGAGAAGGATTGAGTTGGATGAATATGCTAACTTGGGTGAACACAAAAGCAAAGATCGACGAACCTCAATCGGTAAAAAACCTAGTAAAAGAAATTTGCGAAGCAGCGGAAATTTTTTCCAGGAACAAAACTGGATCACTCATTGTCTTCGATAATACTTGGTCTGATAGATTGTATATAAACTCCGGCCGTAGGTTGGATGCAGTCGTCAGTACTGAGTTACTCCTGAATATCTTCTACCCTAAATCTCCTCTTCATGACGGGGCTGTATTGATTCGAAATAAAAGAATCCATGCAGCTTCCGTTATTTTACCGATTACCGAAAATCCAAAATTAAATCCCTGGCAATATGGAACTCGTCATAGAGCAGCGCTTGGGATCTCAGAAGGTAACCCAAACTCTTTGTGCCTGGTTGTATCTGAAGAGACTGGTGGTATTTCAATAGCTGAACAAGGAAAAATTACTAAAATTTCCTCCATCGCAGAATTGTCAAAAGTATTGGAAATTAAGTTGATGAATATTGAAGGTTGAGTTTATTTCTTTAAGAGAAGAAACGATATCAATAGCAACTGGCAAAAATTTTACAAAGAAACTCAAAACCCTTGCAAAATTTACAAAAAATTTACAATTTTTAATCTTAACTTAAAAAGGGATGTCCATACTAATTGAACAAAAGTTGAAATTTAAGATTAATGTCTACCAAACCTATTCAAGGATCAACTCAATCTAATAGAGTTCAGGAACGAGATACCGTAAAACCAAAACAGAAAGTAGCTTCTCAAACTCCAACTACAAGACAACAAGAAACCACCAGTTCCCCAATAAAACAAGATACTTTTCAACAAAGTAGTTCTCAGAATAATGCGACAGAACCCAAACCGATCGTAAATTTTCAAAATACTATAAACCGAAGTTCTAACGCTTTACAGACAAACCAAAATTCTTCTTCATCAAATAGCTCCCAAAACAATATTGATTTATCAAAAGCAGCAGAAACAGGAGAAAGACTTGTGAAAGCAGCAGCACCTCCTGCAGTTAGCTTCTTAGATGCTTTAGGGAAAGGTGTAACTGGAAATATTTCTGGTGCTAAAGACAGTTTCAATAAGGGTGTCAATGAAGTTGGTAATAATATAAGACAATTGGGTCAAACGGCTGGTGATGCTATTAACCTTGCCGCATCAGGTAAATTAACCCCTCAAGAATTCTTAAAAGCAGGAACGAGAAGATTTCAAGAAAATCCAAATAATACAGAATTAATTGCTCTAGGTAATGAAGTGTTTGGTGATCAAAATCAAATTGCTAATGCTCCACAAGCTTCACCGGTTTCTAACCCTTCTACCCAAATGCCTGAAATAGTTGATACCAATGAAGAGAGAAGAACATATTTACAAAACAAAGTAAGTGACTTAAATAATTTAAGGGATTTGGTTACTATGAAAGATGGAAAGACAGGCCAGATAGCGGTAGGAGGTAACAGCTCTTCAGAATTGAATCATGTGTTAAATGAAGTAAAAGCTATGGCAGCAGATAATAATGGACAACTCCTTCAGGATGTTCAAAATAAGTGGATTGAAGAATCTCCACCATCACGGCTTCAATTTTTTGGTAATAATGACAATCGTCTTTTAGTGGGTAATAAAGAACTATCTGAACTAGAAAATAATTACAATTTAACTGGAGCGATAGATAATAGACTTGCCAGGTTCTCGAAAGAGTTGAATGAGCTTAACTTGAATAGTCGAGGTGAGCATGATATTCCAATCGATATTCCTAGTAGGTTTACTAAAGAGGTCTAGTTTGTCTAATCACTTACAATTTGTGCGTAACATTCAAAGCCAGCTTCTTTAAGTGTTTTTTCTTGTTCTGCTAGTTCTAGATCGTTATCAACCATGCGTTGAACTAACTCATCAAAGGAAACAGTGGGAGTCCAATTGAGTGTTTTTTGGATTTTTCTGGAATCTCCTTGAAGAAAATCAACCTCGGCTGGTCTAAAGTAGCGAGGATTAATCTCTACAAAGTCCTTATAATCTAAGTTGAGTCTTGCAAATGCTTGTTCTGCAAATTCTCGGACGGAATATGCTTCTCCTGTTGCAACTACAAAATCATCGGGTTTATCTGCTTGTAGCATCATCCACATTGCTTTTACATAATCTTCTGAATGTCCCCAATCTCTTTTAGCGTCCAGATTGCCTAGATATAGCTTCGATTGAAGGCCAAGCTTTATTCTGGCTGCTGCTCTGGTTATTTTTCGGGTTACAAAGGTTTCTCCTCTTCTCTCACTTTCATGATTGAAAAGAATTCCGTTAGCAGCAAACATCCCATAACTTTCTCTGTAATTAATAGTTTGATGAAAACCGTAGACTTTAGCGCAAGCGTAAGGGCTTCTTGGATGAAAGCTAGTTATCTCCGATTGAGGAGGCGCTGTAGAACCGAACATTTCCGAACTACCGGCTTGATAAAAGCGAACCTCTTGTCCGGTTTTATCTTGAAAGTCTCTTATTGCTTCCAAAATTCTTAAAACCCCCAAAGCATCAATATCAACAGTATATTCTGGTTCGTCAAAGGATACCTTAACGTGTGATTGAGCTCCAAGGTTATAAACTTCTCCCGGTTTAATTCTCTCAACCAGTTTTTTCAGATTGCTGCTGTCAGACAAGTCTCCATAATGAAGAAAGAGTTTTGAGTTACCATCCAAAGGATCTTGATAAATGTGATTTATCCTTAATGTGTTGAAAGTACTGGACTTCCTAATAATCCCGTGTACTTCATATCCTTTACTCAGTAAAAGTTCCGCTAAGTAAGAACCGTCTTGCCCGGTTATTCCAAGAATAAGTGCTTTTTTCATTAAAAAAAGCCTAGCAAAAGCCGATTGAAATTATTAAATATTAAGAAAATATTTAGAATAAATATTGACAATATTAAGAAATTATGAAAAGATTAAAGTATAAAGATAAAAGCTCTATATATAAAACCAATATTTTAAAAGTCTGAATTTAATAAGGGATTATAGGTTATGTTACGCGCACTAGAAAATACAAAAAAATCAATAGAAGCGCTGGTAGTAAACAGAGCTAAAGGTCCTGTAGAAAGATTGAATCAAGCAAAACAAGTTTCAGAAGATTACTTTGACAATCCTAAAGATAAACCAAATTTGTTAAATCTTCCATTCTTTGGATTTATGCGTAGTTCCAAAGAAATAGATACCTTTTATAGAAATCATGAAGAAGAAATAAGAGGCTCAATTAATGCAGGGCACGATCCATTCAAAAATGCAAATCTGCCAAAGGACTTATCGACCGAGGAAGAGAAAGTTCGTCACCTTGCATCTGAAAAAACTTTAAGTGAAATGAGAATGACCGGTGTCAATCAATTTTTCACATCTCTTTTTGCTATCCAGAGTATGTTGAGTGTAGTGGGAGCTGGATGGGGCTTTTTTTCAGATAAAGAAAATGCCGGTCATCATTTAACGAGTGGGATTATGAATGCTGCTCAGATGTTTTTATTTCCTTGGATGGCTAAATCTAAAGATCCTAAAGTGGCAATTATAGGTAATTTCCTAGCAATGCTCGGTATGCAATTTGTTTACCCAATATTAGATAAGTTATTAGATGGATTTAATCAGCAACCGGCAATGGCTTATTCCCCATACTCAATGAAAGGGGGTGGTCCGTTAAATTCAATGGCTTAAAAAGATTGAGAGAAAGAGGTAATTGAAGAAATAATTGGTTAGTTTTGTCTTCCCTCTGAACTGACTAAATTAATTGAGAGATTATTTGAGTGGATAATAAAAACCCCTTATAAGTCAAATTACAATTGTCCTTATTTATTGATATCAATCCCTTTTCAATATACTCCGTCAATAAATCTCCTTTGTCCTGTATTAGATCAATCCCGAATCTACTTTTATATTCTTTCAAGTTCAATCCCTCTTTCAATCTCAACTTCAACATCAATTCTTCCAATTGAGGATTGCAATCGAGAGTTTCTTGGCCGAAGGAGGCTTCTAAATAATTCTGTAAATCCCTTGTATGAGCTTTTCTTTGTCCTTGAATGTATTCGTGAGCGGAGACCCCAAATCCATAGAACTCTTGATTCCTCCAATAGGTTAAATTGTGTTTTGATTCAAAGCCAGGTTTTGCAAAGTTACTCACTTCGTACTGGTTAAATCCTTTTTTCAAGCAATATCTTTGTAATTCTTCATACATTTCAAATAGCAAATCTTCATCAGGTAAATCCGGATGATTTGAGTTTCCATAAATATTGTGGAAAGGAGTATTCTCTTCTATTGTGAGTGAATAGCAAGATATATGGTTAATTCCTTGCTCAAAAGCTTTGTCAATTGTCTTTTGCCAATCGACAAAGCTTTGTTTTGGCAGGCCATAAATCAAGTCCAAGTTTATATTTTCAAAACCAAGCTCTTGTGCCCAATGAATGGTGTCTAAAGCCTCTTTTACAGTGTGACCTCTGGCAAGCTTCTTAATTAAACTCTCAGAAAATGTTTGAACTCCAATACTCAAACGGTTAACCCCCAACTCTCTTAAATTGGCGAGTTTAAGTTTATCCACCGTTCCTGGATTTGTTTCAAGAGTTATTTCAACATCAGATCGAACTTTAAAGTTTTTTCTTAATTGTTTTAGAATTTTCGCAATTAAGTCAACCGGTAGAATTGATGGTGTTCCTCCTCCAAAGTATATTGTTTCTATATCTTCTCCTGAAGAACGGTTCTCTATTTCATAACATAAGGTTTTAACGTAAGATTGGTATTTTTCTCCTTTGTGATCCAACACAACTGCAAAATCGCAATAAGGACAATGAGTCTTACAAAAAGGAATATGAAGGTATATTGATTGCGGCAATGAATATTAGATTTAGGTTTGAAGTCTGGACTTCATTATTTTGCTATATAAATAAATGACACCGCCAACTAAGCAAAACACAACCAAATAGTCTAAGTAATGAGTATATTTTTTAATTGAAGCCCAATTTTCCATCATAACTAAACCAAGCCAAGCCAAGAACATATTCCAGATCGTTGCTCCGATTAAAGTAAAAATAGAAAACCTCCATAAATTCATTTTTGCAGTTCCTGCCGGAATAGAGATTAAATGACGAACAACCGGAATAAACCTGCTAATTAAAACTGCTTTGTCTCCGTACTTATCAAAGAACTTCTCTGTCCAATCGAGATGATGAGCATCCAGAAGAAAGTACTTGCCAAACTTTCTAAGGAAAGGTCTTCCACCCCAAAGCCCAATCGCGTATGATAACCCCGAGCCTAAAATACTTCCAAGACTACTTGCGATTGCTACTCCCAACATTGTAAAACGTCCTTGCGCTGCTAAAAAGCCGGCAAAAGGCATTACCGCTTCACTGGGAATTGGAAATATCATGCTTTCCATTGCCATGAAGACACAAATTCCAATGTACCCGGACTTGGAAATTATGTCAGTTGTTAAATCAAATATTTGTTCAAACATTCAAAAGTAAATTAAGCATTGCTAATATAACAAAACTTAATAAAGGTATTCCCTAAAATAGAAAATTCTTTCTGAGAAGACCAATTTCAAGTTAGACAGTATTTTCAAGCATTTTGAAAAACTGATTCTGAAGATTTTGATCCTCTTCAAACTTCCCTAGAGCTATTGTTGTAGTCGTTTTAGCATCAATTTTTTTAACACCACGCATTGACATACACAAATGGTTGGCCTCGATAAGAACCATAACACCGGATGCTTTAAGCGTTTCGTACAAAGCATTTGCAACCTGAGAGGTGAGTCTCTCTTGAAGCTGTGGCCGCTTTGCATAACCCTCCACGAGTCTTGCAAGCTTGCTGATTCCTGTAACTTTTCCGTTTTCTCCAGGTAAATAAGCAACGTGAGCTTTACCCTGAATTGGCAGAATATGATGTTCGCACATGCTGTAAAACTCAATATCTTTAACCAAAACTATCCCACTGTAGCCTTCAGAAAAAGAGCAGCTTAGCTCTTCTTTAGGATCTTTGTGAAGTCCAGCAAACACTTCTTCATACATTCGAGCAACTCTGTTTGGAGTATCTAATAGACCTTCTCTATCAGGATCTTCGCCAATAGCTATTAATATTTCACGAATTGCTCTTTCAATTCTTTCTAAATCAAATTCTTTTTTTTCTTCAACCTTTTCTGGGTGAGTTGTAGTCATAATATCGAAATTAAATGTTTTGTTTAAGGCTAAAGGACTATTTGTAAAGGTTGACATTGAATCTCCTTGCTGAGGTGCTCTAAATCATTCGGTGTATTTGTTCAGATATCCATTTAATCCAAGTATATTGGTTTCTCCAAATTCCGATCACACAATATATAAGCATTCCAAACTCCGCAATATGAAGAATGTTTTTTAGCAATACTATAATGGTAACACCATAACCTTGTAACCCTGGAATCAAGCCCAGAATATCGAGGCTAAATCCGGATAAAATATCAATTCCATAGTTTAAGAACATTACTAGCAAACCTATTAGTATTGATTGATATACGTGATATTTCATGAAGTGAGTTTTGACTTCTCCTATTAGCAATAAAACAAAGCCAATAATTCCAAAGCTAAAGTAAGAAAGTGTAGTTAGTATCTTTTCCTTAGTAGTTGGATTCACTTCAAGAAATTAGGATTAAGTGGATTTTATTTTAGTAATTTATTTACTAATGATAACCAAATTAACACCAAACTGGTATTAATTTGCCGGTTTAATTAATTGCCTCAACAATATTAATCTTGTTGACAAGCCACTGAAGTTAATGTCGTTGATATTGATAACATTTGCTAACAAGACTTTGTAGGAATGGAATAGCGTTTTATGATTCCAATTGACTCTGAAACCCTGAGGTATGGACTAGGTTGTTTTGAAACGATTAAAGTTTATCCAAAAAGAAAGATTGCTTTTCTAGATGAACACATAGAAAGATTATTGTACGGTATTCAAGTCTTAAACCTTGAAGAATGCTTATACAGCAACCAAGCAACGCTTGAGAATAATAAGAACCTAGACAAAAATAATGGAAGCATTAATTGGTTTGAAACAAAAGAAATTTTTATAAAACAAACTCAAAGCTTTGTTGAAGAAACAAATTCTCAAAAATGTTTTGAAGCCCCACAAATTCTTCGTTTAATTTTTACAAAAGAGACCGGCTTGCAATGTTTTTTGATTGCTTATAAAGAGAAAAATTCTTTTCTTAAATTAATGATTTCCAATCTTTGGCGCGTTGATTCAGAATGTCCATTAAACCAAATCAAGTCTTTCAATTATCTGAAAAATTATTTTGCTCATGCTGAGGCAAAGAAAGCGGGTTTTGATGATTCAATTCTTTTGAATGAAAAAGGAGAAATTGTAGAAGCTTCAAAAGCTAATATCTTTTTTAGATCCAAAGATGGTGATTGGCTCACACCATCTTTAGAAAGTGGGTGTTTACCTGGAATAATTAGAGGTAAATTAATTCGCTTACTTAATGCGAAAGAAGAAATAATTAACGCAAATAGTTTTGAAAGATTTGAGTCTTGTTTTGTTTGTAATTCATTAATTGAGCTGCAAAAGATTTCGTCAATTAACGATTATCAATTTAGGGATTTCAATACATCAAATATAAAAAAGAGTCTTCGGAATCTGGTTGGTTTGCAAGAGACTGAATAGATGGGGGAGTCCTAAATTAAAAATACAGAAAATACAATACCAATACTTCCCAAAATTCCCCAGGTTGATAGAGACTGTTCAAAGAACAATAATCCACAGATATAAACCCAAATCGGCTCAGTCAAGAGAAGAATACCTCCAACATAAGGCTTGACTTTGGAGGTTCCATAGTAAATGAGAACTAGAGGCAGTAACCCACCTGTTATTGAGGTTACAAATAGAACCAACCAAACGTTCAAAGGGAAGACTAATTGAAGTTCAGGACTCAATGCTTCTACTTCCACGAGCTTTAGAATGAAGCTCATCAAGATGAATAACGGAAGCATAAATAACTCAGCGTAAAATAATGATTTGAAAACACTTAGACCAGTATCTTCTTTTAATTTTTTTCCAAAAACAATAATCGCGCCATAAAAGAATGAATTAGCAAAGGCCATTAGTTCACCAATTTGTATATCAAAAAGATTCTTTATGGTCCAAACTTGAATTAATACTAAGACTGAAATTAAAGATAAGATGACTGAAATCCAATGCTTTGCACTCGGCAATTCATTAAGTAAAAAATAAGACAAAGCAATTACCATTAAGGGATAAGCATAATTGAGTGCTACTGCCTTTGCTATAGGAGTTCCAAAGTAAATTGCCAGACAAAAAGTTGTAAATGCACCTAGGAAAATTAAAGCGTTAACTAGTAAATATTGAAATTCTTTTAAGTTGATTTTCCAGCTTTCTCTGAATACATAAAAGGCAAAAAAACCAGCAAAAATTATACTCAATAGAGTTATCCAGAAAATTTGATTGAAAGCATTGAAGCCTTTTTCTGAAAGCCAAGCTGTTGAAACAGATAAAGATGTGTAGCTGAGTGCTGCAAGTAATAGAGCTAGATGATATCTGTATTTAAAAGCTTCGTTCATTAACTTTATACACTCAATCGAGCAGTTCTTGAGATGATTAATTCTTTATATTTTTCTTTCATTTCTTTAGATAAAAAACTTCTATCTATTAAATCACTCGATTTGGAGAGTTTTTGAGTAATAGTTTTGATTGCGTTAAAGATTTGTTTTTCATTTAGCCCAATTGTTGTGCCAAAAATCAAGAAATCTTCTCTTTTAATTTTGTTCTTTTTGCCATTGAGTGTTAGTGCTGTTTCTTCTTTATCTGAAGGATTCACTAAAGTTGTTGCAACCAAGTCATATGCTGGGCACAGTCTAATACTGCCGTCTTGGTTGTGAATCAGGGAGAAATTCTTTAAATGCATATCCGAGTTTCCCGTTAGAAAACAAAAAACTATTAATTCGAAGAATATTACTGAATCAAGTCCCGGTGTTGAAGAGAATTTAACTATAATTTTGCCCACTTGTTCCATAGAACCTTTGTACTTATCCTCAGTTAATCTTTCTGTAAGTTGGCACATATCCTCCATGTGAATTTTTCCTTTTTTATTTCTATCAATCCTTTTTGTTAAATATGTCAATTCTCCAGCCTTGAATCTTACTAAAACATGTGGAACGGTTTTAATACCGGCCAGATGTGCTAAATGCATTGTTAAATCTTCAACTTCAGGTAATTCAGGAAACTTCTTGCTTTGAGTTTTTAGGATATAGCTAGCTGTAATATCGTTCCACCCAACTATTGTTAGCCTGTCTTTATGTGAAGTTTTTTCTATCCCTACAGATAGTTTTTTTTGAACACCTGTAACTGTTAAATGTTTATTGATATTTTGAGCTGCTAATTTATGTATATCGTTTAGCTTAAATGGAATATCTGGAAGTTCTTCTTTCCCAAAAAACTTTTTACAGCATTCTTTATGAAAGACGTCTGTATCTTGGTTAATAGGGTTGTAACAGAAGATGCAGTTTTCCATCTCAAATATCCTCTGCAATAATGGTTACAGCACCAATACAATCCCTGCAACAAGCTAATAGTAAGCCCATTCTATCTTTGCTATTCAATTTCCAGTTCTCTTCGGCAACATTTAATAGAAAACCTTCTGGGATCAACCCATCAAAAAAAGGAATCATTGTTTTGCTCAAATAAGCTTCTTCTCTTAGTGGCATTGTTAAGCTGATTGGTTTTGTTTCATTAATTAAGTAGTTTTTTTCATAAGTAAATTGAAATCCTTCATCAACTTCTTCAATAAGACCAGCATATTTATCTTGGTAGTAAACTTCCCCCCTTCTAATCATTGTTTTAATCGATCTCTATTTTTGTTGGACCAGCTTCATATCCAAACATTTGAAGTACCTGGTTGACTTTATCCATTCGCAAAGTTTCTTTCCCTTGCTCAAGTTCTCTTAAAAACCGAAGTCCAACACCAGTTTTTAGTGCAAAATCTTCTTGTGTAATTTTTAAAGATTTCCTTTGTTGCTTTACAAATTTTGCTATTTTACGCATTTGAGTGAATTGTACCTTTTAGGGTGTAATTTTCTTTGTTTCTTTTGTATTATACCCATTAGGTTATAAAATGAGTCCAAGTGTGTTGTAGCGATCAAAAATATACCCTTTAGGGTGTGAATTGTTTGAATTTCAAGTTTTTGTACCCACAAGGGTATAGCCGGGGATGAGTATTGAGGTTGGATCTCGTTATTAATTAAATTGTGATTGAGACTTTCTACTGAAATTTTGTAGAAGATATTCTTGAATAAGATCTATAGAAAATTCATGTTTCAAATTACAGTATTTTTCTTTTTATTGTCTAATGTTTTATCAAAACCAGTTAACCGAGAAATCAAAAGTTTGATCTTATTGATTAGGTTTGATTCATTAGTTGAGCTGCTATTCAAATTTTCGCAATTTGAAGTTGAAACAAAGGAATCTTCTTGATTATTCTCTGGAGAAGACTGATCTTTGGAAGTGTCTTCTTCTTCATTAGTTGAATTGCTGAAGCGATTTCTTTTAGGATTTTGAGGATTAGGGTTAATTCCAGAAATCCTTAATTCTGAGCTCATTGTTTTATCTCCTTCTTTTATTTCTCCTAAATATCTCTTTATAACGAAGTGCAGTTACTAAGAATTGAGTAAAAGTACCTTCCTGAAGTCTTGCAATAAACTCATAAATTCGTTGCAATCCTATATTCGTTCCTTCTCCAAAAGTCTTCCCCTCTAGTTCTTTTAAGAGGGGAAGCTGAAGTAGGGGTTTGATCGCAATTTATTATGAGGAATGTGGTGCCATATTTTATATGTACCGACAATTAAACCACTTAAGTTAATCAAAATTAATAAAAGCTTAAAAACTAGTAATTTTTAATTAAACTTTAGTGATATTTTTGATAGCTTCACAAAGAAAGTAATCATGGGTAAACTTTCGAGTTTCAAACTAGTTTTTTGTTAAAGAAGCAACACTGTTCTGTATTTCAGACTGTAGCTCACTGAAAATCAACTCATTACTCGCAAGTATTTGCCCGTTGAATAGATCAAGCGGTTTACCCAGGGGGTTAGCAATTTTACCTCCGGCTTCTTGAACAATCAAAGCTCCAGCAGCAACATCCCAAATATTCAAGCCATATTCCCAAAAAGCTTCAAGTCTTCCTGCTGCAACAAAGCACAAATCAAGAGCTGCGGCTCCGTCTCTTCTCACACCGTGAGTGTGAAAACTCAACTTTTTGAATAATTCCATTGATTGTTGCTGCAAATCATTCACTGAATATGCAAATCCAGTTACAAGTAAGGATTCTTTTAAAGCATTAACCGTTGAAACGTGAATCCTTCTGCCATTTAAAAAAGCTCCTTGTCCTTGGGTAGCAGTAAATAATTCGTCATGAATTGGGTCGTAAACGACTCCAGCTACTGGTTGATTATTCTTCAAGACTCCAATTGAAGTACAAAAGAAAGGATAGGAGTGTCTAAAGTTAGTTGTTCCATCCAGGGGATCAATAGCCCACTTATATTCGGAATCATTATCTTCCGTTGACTTTCCACCGCCTTCTTCGGAAATTATTATATGCTCTGGAAAGCGATGTTTAATTGTTTTTATTACGAGTTCTTCTGCTTTTTTATCAGCAATAGTTACTAAATCTCTCCAAGAACTTTTTTGTTCAACCTCAGAAGATTCAAGATCGCCCCAATATTGTTTTATAACTCTTCCAGCTCTAATTGCCGCTTTGGTCGCTACATCTAAAAGCTTATTCGGTTCATTTGTCATAGTTCTATGCTGGAGTATTTGAAGATTGAATATTTCAATAGCACTAAATTTATCAGCCTAGTTAAACTTTGCCGTAAAACTTAATCAATATATAGCTTTTTAAGATAGGAATCAATCGATTTTACTATTTTTAAATAATTCGAAAAATCTTGAGTGCAAAAGTTTTAACATTGCCCAATTATTGTTCAATAATGTGTTTGCATCCAAAGTTTATAATCCAACTTTCTAATTAGTACATTAAGCTAGCTTTTGCTATAAAATAGCTTCTCGGACTAAATAGATATTTTTAAGATGGGCATTGAAAGAACTTTTATTGCAATAAAGCCAGATGGGACTTCGAAAAAACTAGTTGGAAGGGTAATCCAAAAATTCGAAGATTTAGACTTTGATTTAGTTGGTCTTAAATTGATTAAAGTAACTAAAGAGTTGGCGGAGAAACACTATGGTGAGCATAAAGGGAAACCTTTTTTTGATGACTTAGTTAAATTTATTACTTCTGGACCAGTTGTTGCAATGGCCTGGGAGGGAGAAAGTATAATTGAAATCTCTAGAAAAATATTGGGCTCAACCGATCCTGTGAAAGCTGCTCCTGGTAGTATTCGAGGAGATTTTGCTACTAATATTGCAAAAAATATAGTTCATGCATCAGATAGCCCAGAAAGCGCTATTCGTGAACTGGGGATATTCTTCTCGGAGGGATTTGTTGATTAATTCAACAACTGTTTCATTGTTTCTCTAATAATTAGTTATAAATATCTTTAATTAGGTTAGCTACTGATTGTATTTATACACAACTGAATTAGTTTGTCATCTGCAAAATCTTCCACAAAAGATATCGGTTTTTCACCTTTGACCAAATTGTGCTGTTCTTGTATCAGGGTGAAAAACTGTTGTTTTCTCGAATGGAAAGTTGAATTTAACTAATTTGAAATGTTTTATACAAAAATATATTAAGAGTTAATCGGCCTCAAATTGGTTAAAATATGTCGAGTTGAATGAAAATATATAAGTAAATATGAGCCGTAGGGTAGTAATAACTGGTATTGGCGCTGTGTCCCCAGTAGGAAAGCAACTTGATGAAATATGGTTGAATTTGGTTAATGGTAAAAGTGGAATAAAAGAAATTACACTCTTTGAGCCTTTAGAATTCAATATGGAGGCAAAGATAGCCGGTGAAGTTAAAAATTTTAGTATTGGAGACTATTTCCCGAAGGAAAGAGCAGATTCAATGCCCAAAGATATGGATCGTGTTACTTTGCTTTGTATGGCTGCTTCCAAAATGGCTATAACAGATTCTGGGTTTGATAAAGCAATTGAGGAAAATAAAATCGATCCAGAGAAAGTTTCTATATTCATTGGAACGGGTATTGGAGGTATTACCACTACCAGCGATGATATTTACAAGTTAATTAATTTAGGACCTAAGAGAGTCGGTGTTCGTTCAATTATTAGACTAATGCCAAACGCTCCTGCTGGACAAGTCGGTATTGAATTTGGATTAAAGGGTCAAGCAAAAAGCGAATCTACGGCTTGTGCGAGTGGATTAGATGCAATGATGGATGCCTTTTACAATATTAAGTATGGTCTTTCAGATGCAATTGTTACCGGTGGAACAGAAGCTTGTTTAATGCCTTTAGCTGTTGCTTCGTTCTTTAATATGAGAGCCTTGTCTAGGCGTGATGTGCCTCCAGAAGAAGCTTGTTGCCCATTTTCAGCAGATAGAGATGGCTTTATTATGGCTGAAGGCTCAGTTGTTTTTACTCTTGAAGAGTACGAAAGTGCAAAAAAACGAGGAGCAAAAATTTACGCAGAAATTTTAAGTGGGGCAGGAACTTGTGATGCTTACCATATTACTGCTCCTCATGAAACAGGAGAAGGTGCTGCTAGAGCTATGAAGTTAGCGGTTGAAAGAAGTGAACTCAACCCAGAAGATATTCAGTATATTCATGCTCATGGAACCTCTACCTCTCTCAATGACGCTAGAGAAACTGCAGCAATAAAAATGGCTTTTGGGAACCATGCAAAAAAATTGTGGGTTAATAGTACAAAGTCAATGACAGGCCATATGATAGGTTCTGCTGGTCCAATGGGAGTACTTGCAACTTGTATGTCTCTTAGTACTAAGACTGTGGCTCCAACTATTAATTACAATAATCCTGATCCTGCATGTGATCTAGACTATGTTCCTAATCAATCAAGAGAGATGAAAGATTTACAATATGCTATGGTGAACTCGCTAGGCTTTGGCGGGCATAATACTAGCCTGGTTCTTAAAGCAATATAAAATATCTTTAGAGTTGGGATAATAAAAGATATTTTCATTTCTCAACTGGATAACGGGATGTGGCTCAGCTTGGTAGAGCGCTGCGTTCGGGACGCAGAGGTCGGAGGTTCAAATCCTCTCATCCCGATTCTCATAGTTAAAAATTGTGCGAGTAAAAGGCAAAAAACTAAATTTTACTCTTCAATCCTCTTGGTATTAAGAATTGTTCAGCTATGTTAAATAGCCACTGCGCAACAATGGCTAATAAAGCAGCTGGAATGGCTCCTTGTAAAATCAGATTATTGTCATTTAAATACAAACCACTTACTATTGGCTCCCCAAGACCTCCTGCGCCAATTAAAGCTGCAAGTGTTGCTGTCCCAATATTAATTATTGCGCTGGTTCTTATTCCGGCCAAAATAGTTCTAGAAGAGAGAGGAATATAAATTTTCGTTAATTGAGACCATTTGCTTAATCCAAGTACCTCTGCAGAATCCCTTAAACCCTGAGATATGCCCTTGAGACCTGAAGAAGTGTTTTTTACAATGGGAAGTAAACTGTAGAAAAACAAGGCCGCTATAGCTGTTTTAAGGCTGATTCCTAAGACAGGCACTAACATTGCAAGCAGGGCTAAAGAAGGAATAGTTTGAATTATTCCTGTTATTCCAAGTATTAATTCACTCAATAATCCTGGCTTGGAGCAGAAAACTCCCAGAGGAATGCCTAACAAAATTGCAATTAGCATTGAGATAAATACCATCGAGAGATGTTCCCGAATCCATTTAAATTCGTTGATCAATAAATCATTCGATTTTACTTCTGACTCACCGAAATATTTTGCTGCAGCCTGTGTGTAACTTTTTGTATTATCGGCCACTGCATTCAATTCAATCATTTTTTCACTGTCTATTGTTTTTTCCAATTCTTTTAGGAGGTTAATAGCTTTTGGAGAGATATCTTTCCTGTATATATAAACTGCTTTATATTCTGGGAAGAATTTCAGGTCATCCTCAAGTGTTCTTAAATTTAATGATTCAATCTTAAAATCGGTAGAAAAAGCATCCATGAGATCAATTTTGCCGGTGCTTATAGCTTTATATGCAAGATTGTGCTCTAAGCCTTTTACGTTTTTCAAATTTAAGTTGTACCTTCTAGAAAGAGGTTCCCATCCATCCGTTCTTTTTAGGAACTCATGAGTGAAAGCAACTTTTAAGTCTGGATGTTTTTTTAAATCACTTATCTTGGTTATTGAAAGCTTATCCGCTAGTTCCTCCCTCATCGCAAATGCATAGGTATTGTCGAATCCAATATCATCAGTAACACCTAGACCAAATTCTGAAAGCTTAGATCTTATCTCTTCAATAGATAGATCTTTTTGTCTCAGAATAATCTCATTTATTGTCCCTGTGTATTCCGGATAAGCATCGATAGAGCCATTTATAATAGCCTGCCACATAATTAAAGTTCCGCCCATACCTTTTTTGTGTTGAGTACTGACACCACCTCTCTCTAATTGTTCTTTTGCAATTTCACCAAGTACATAAGATTCAACAAAGGTTTTGGAGCCAACTACAATTTTTTTGTCTTTAGAAATTACAGTTTGAGAATTAAAGATTAAGAAGCTAGTTGTTAAAAAGACAACTAGCCTTAACAAAATATTTTTGTTTACCAAGTTGTACTCCTTTGCGAATTTAGAAACTCTGACACATAATCATTTTTTGGATTGCTAATAATCTCTTTTATGGTTCCGAGTTGAACTATTTCTCCTCTTTTCATCAAGATAATATTGTCCCCAAAAAACTCCGCCTCAGCCATATCGTGGGTTACAAATATCACCGTTTTCCTCAATTGACGGAAAGTCTCTCTTAATTCTTCCTGTAAAGAAGATCTTATTACTGGGTCTAAGGCACCCAATGGCTCATCGAGCAAAAGAACTTTTGGGTCTAGCATTAAAGATCTAATCAAGGCAACTCTTTGTATTTGTCCTCCGGAAAGTTCAGAAGGGTAGTGACCTAAAAAATCTTTTTTAAAGTGGCAAGTTTCCAGCAATTCTTCCAACTTAGCTTGTATCTCTTTTTTTGTCTTCCTTAATTCTTTAGCCATTAAAATGACGTTTTCTTTTGCGGTTAAATGAGGAAACAGTCCTCCTCCTTGTATAACAAATCCGATTTTCCTTCTAATTTCTCTTAAAGAAACTGGATTCAATTCCTCTCCATTAAATTTAATTTGTCCACTGTCTGGAGATAAAAGCCCTGATATTAACTTGAGAATTGTTGATTTCCCACACCCACTAGAACCAATTAAAACTGTTGTCTTGTTTCCATCGAAATTGAGATTAATCTCTTTTAAAGCATAGGAATCATTGAATTTTTTTGTAACTTTTTGAAACTCAATCAAAATATGTAAGAATCTTAATTTAACAATATGTCCAGTTAATTTTATGTTTTTTGAGTAAATTTTTGTGTTACGGATGAGAGGGCGTATTTACCCTAATTGCTTAGGCTGTCTCCAAATGGTGCCTGGCAAAGGTGCGCGCAGTGGGTTAAGCAAAGTGAAATCCCCTAAATGAATCAATTAATGTTTCCATTTTTGCCATTCTTGACCCCTTCACTCCAATTAAACAACCTTCACTCAAATATTGTTGGCTGTTTTTGAAAATGTATTTTTCTGCAGTTTCTTTTTTATTAAAATATTTTACGGACAAACTGGGTAACTTCTCTATCGGTGAAGCTTTCCCCCCAATGAACACAACTTCATCCACGAAACCAACTATATTGTATTGCAACCAATTCATGAGCTCTTCTTCTTTCCAATCTAACTCAGCCATTTCTCCAAGAAATATGACTTTTCTTTTATTAGGACATAAAATCTTCATCGACTTTGCTAAAGCCTCTACCGAGTCTGGGTTTGCGTTATAGGTTTCATCAATTAGTATTGCACCACTTTGAAGCTTAATCAATTTTCCTCTTCCAGCCTGCGCTTCATATTGGTTCAACCCATATTGAATTTGAGCATGAGTTAAACCAAGCTCAATTGCTAAATCTATTGCTGCACAGCAGTTGTCTATAAGAGCAATATTGGGAGACTTGAAACAATATTCGTTATTTCGATAGGAAAAGCGCATCTCTCCATTAATGAATTTTGGATTCTCATATCCGCCAAATTCGAGGAACTTTAAATCGTTTTTTCGTTTTGATTTCCATTTCAGTAGTAAAGGCTCATCTCTTGGAACAATTGCAGTTGTACCTAGGGGTTGATGAATGAAAATCTCAGCTTTAGCTTCAGCTATTTTTTCTTTTGAACCAAGAATACCGATGTGAGCAACACCAATGTTTGTAATAATTGAATAATCCTGCTCTGCGATTTTGACAAGTTCTTCAATTTGGCCCAATCCTCTCATTCCCATCTCTTGAATGAAAATTTCTACGTTTTGATCTATCTTTAAAAGGTTTTTGGGGACCCCAATTTCATTGTTTTCGTTGGCTTCACTGGCTAAACATTTGAATTTTGTTGATAGAACTTGAAACACAATTTCTTTTGTTGTTGTTTTGCCATTGCTTCCCGTTATTCCAATCACTTTGGGTTTTAAGAAATTACGGTGAAATCTAGCAATTGTCTGGTATGCATCCAAGGTGTCTTTGACTAATAAAGTGGGTAAATCCACATCCGAAACTTTTTCTCTTTCGGAAATTATTAAGCCAGTTGCTCCACTCTCAATGGCTTTTTTAATAAATGAATGACCATCAAAGTTTGGTCCCTTTAAAGCTATGAACCAACTATTAGTAAAAATCGATCTACTATCCGTACAAAATTTCCACTCAGGTAAGTCTTTTTCTCTAAAATTAAGCACCTCAAGTAGATTAACCTTTACCTTAATTCCACTAGAAGAGAGTATTACGGGTAAATCTTTTGAATTTAACATTTAGAAAAACTTTTTCTTTATGAAAAAGAAAATAGCAATAATTGTAATTATCATACAAATCAACAAAATCCCAGAAAAAGCAATTGGGTTGTCTTCAAATGGAAGGTGAACATTCATGCCGTAGAGACTAGCAATAAAGGTTGGCAACATTATTACAATAGTTGCAGAAGTAAGGAACTTCATCACACCGTTTAAATTATTAGAAATAATTGAGGCATAGGCTTCCATCATTCCAGAGAGAATGTTGGTATATATGTTCGTCATCTCCATTGATTGCCTATTTTCAATAAGTGTGTCCTCCAGAAGCTCTAAATCCTCTTCATAAATACGGAAATGGCGTATTTTCTCTACTTTTTCCAAGACCACTTGGTTTGACCTTAAAGAGGTGGATAAATATACCAAACTGCGGTTGATATTCATCATTTTGAGAAGTTCTTCGTTTTTTGTAGTGGTTTTCAATATCTCTTCTACATAATCTATTTTTCTTCCGATCTGTCGGAGATAAGTCATATATAGAGCTGAAACCCTATACAGAATTTGCAAAACGAATCTGACTTTTTTATAAGTATCAAAAGTTTTAACCTTACCGCTCATAAAATCGTTGAATAAAGCTGGCTCATAGGCAGAAACAGTAACAATAACCTTGTCAGTCATTATTATCCCGAGAGGATAAGTGTCGTACCCTCCAGGAATCGCAATTGGGAAATTGACAATTATTAAGGTCTGCTCTTCTTCTTGATCAATCCTAGAGTGTTCATCTTCATCTAAAGGATATTGAAAGAACTCTCTTTCTATATTCAGGTTTGTTGCTAAAAGATCGATCTCTTTTTTTGTAGGAGAAACAACATGAATCCAAGACCCCTTTTCGGTATCCTCTATTCGGTCAATTTGCCGAATCTTTCCACTCGATGAATTAAAAATCTTAATCATTCAAACCTGACTTAAATTAAGGCAAGGCCAAAAACATAAATTCAATAAGTTTCCGCTAGTTAATTATGAGCTTATTTTTTTAGTCTATAACCAAATTTCTACAGAGGCTATTTTACATTTTAACTTTGGGGCAACATGTGAAAAGTTTCGAAAGTTAAGTTGCACAGCATAAATAGTAACTAATTTAAGCGTTAGCTATTGTCTGTGGCCACCCTAGACCGGAGACGAGCAAATTGGGCCTTTTCTTGTGTGCAGTTGCGCTTTGAGCCTGGCTTACTAAAAGATTTGCATAGACATTTGTATTGTCTCCATCATTCTGATTATCTCTGCTGGGTTGGTCTGTATTGGTTCTTTGGAAAGGTACTATATTATTAGCTATCTGTGGTTTATGCCCAAACTTCTCTTTCATCCAAGCTGCTACATCCTCTGACATGGGTATTACAAAAGCGTCCCATAACCTTGTACAGGCTTCTAATATAACTATCATTCCAATACCAGAGACCAAGTTTCCAAAAGGACCTGCAAAGAATCCGGTTTTACTTCCTCTATGGAATATGGATTGTATAATCTCTTGGAATCTAGGAATAACTTTGCCGGGCAAAATAAAGCTGAACAGTATTAATCCGACTCCTTTCATAAAGCCACTGAAGTTTCCATATTCCTTTGCTTCATCTAAAGAGTTCCAAAGTATACCCGTTAATGCCGTTGCATCTATGGCAGATTGTTGGACACTTCCTTGAACATATAATTTGTTAAAGAATCCGGTTCTATCATGTAAGCCAGTGAGTACTATCGCAGCTTCATTAATAAAGGGAATCCAGGTTTTTACAAATTCAATAAATTTTCCTAAGCCAGTTTTATCTTCGTGTCCTTGTTCTTGGTGAAGCTCATTATATGCTGCTAATTGAATACTAGTTAGTGCAGATAAAATCAGTGGAATTATACCTAAACTCGCGATACCAATTTGTTGCCACCTAGGTGAAACTGTTTCACCTTTTGTTCTTACCTTTGTTGCACTATTAAGATTATTAGGAAGATTACTAGATCCAAAGCTACGGCCAGTAGGAGAACCCCGAGAAGTTGTTTTTGGTTTTGTAGACTGAAGAACCTTCATTTATATCTTGAATTTATAGATACATATTATTTTTAAAATTTTAATTTTTATATAAAGAAATCTTATACTTTTCTTAATAATATTGTATCACGCTTTGGCAATTTGTCCAGACTGAAAATTTCTGAAAATTTTGAGACATTTTGAAATAATGTTTCAATCAATCCCGTATAAATTTGTTTTGGTTATGGTTTTTGACCTTGATTTAATAAAAAAAGTATATTCAGAATTCCCGGAAAAGATTAAGAAAGCTCGTTCAGTTTTAGGTAGGCCCTTAACCTTAAGCGAAAAAATACTTTATGCGCATGCAGTAGAAATACACAGTTCTCCTTATAAACGAGGTGAATCTTATGTCGATTTTTATCCGGATCGAGTAGCAATGCAAGATGCTACTGCTCAAATGGCTCTTTTGCAATTTATGTCAGCTGGTAAACAAAAAGTTGCTGTACCATCTACAGTTCATTGCGACCATTTAATTCAAGCAGAAACCGGTGCAAAGACTGATCTGCTGAATGCAAATGAAAAAAATAAAGAAGTTTACGAATTTTTATCCTCAGTATCAAATAAGTATGGAGTTGGCTTTTGGAAACCCGGTGCGGGGATCATTCATCAGGTAGTTCTAGAGAACTATGCATTTCCGGGTGGAATGATGATTGGGACTGATTCACATACACCCAACGCTGGTGGATTGGGAATGATAGCGATTGGTGTAGGTGGAGCAGATGCTGTTGATGTTATGGCTGGAATGCCATGGGAGTTAAAGTTTCCGAAGTTAATAGGTGTTCATCTCAAAGGTAAGATGTCAGGCTGGACCTCTGCTAAGGATATTATTCTTACCTTAGCCGGTATTTTGACCGTGAAAGGTGGAACCGGTGCAATTGTAGAATATTTTGGCGAAGGAGCAAAATCAATAAGCTGCACTGGTAAAGGTACTATTTGTAATATGGGAGCGGAAATTGGTGCTACAACTTCTCTTTTCCCTTACGATGAAAAGATGTCGGCTTACTTAAAATCTACTGATAGAGTAAAAATAGCGAATCTTGCGGATGAAGTTAGTGAATATTTAAAAGCTGATCCTGAGGTTGAACAAGAAGCTAAAAAATATTATGACCAGGTTATAGAAATTGACTTGGATAACTTAGAACCACATATAAATGGTCCTTTCTCTCCTGATAAAGCTTGGAAACTTTCAGAATTTGCGAGTGCAGTTAAAGAAAACGACTATCCAGAAGAATTGAGAGTGGCGTTGATTGGTAGTTGCACCAATTCAAGTTATGAGGACATTGACCGTTCAGCAAGCTTAGCTAGACAAGCTTTGTCTCAGGGATTGAAAACAAAATCACAGTTCACAATTACCCCCGGCTCTGAACAAGTAAGAGCTACTATTGAAAGAGATGGCCAGCTAAACACATTAGAAGAAATTGGTGGAGTGGTTCTTGCTAATGCTTGTGGACCGTGTATTGGACAATGGAAACGTCACGATGTGAAAAAAGGTGACAAAAATTCAATTATTACAAGTTTTAACCGAAATTTTGCCGCGAGAAATGATTCTAATCCGGATACTCACGCCTTTGTTGCTAGCCCAGAGATTGTAACGGCTTTTGCTTTAGCCGGTAAGCTTACTTTTAACCCAATTACAGATACCTTAATTAATAATACGGGCGAAAAAATAAAGCTTGAAGAGCCAAAAGGAAATGAATTACCTCAACAAGGGTTTTTAAAAGATGAAGAAGGTTTCATCTCTCCGGCCGAAGATGGTTCAAGCGTAGAAGTAAAAGTAGATTCTGAAAGTGATAGACTTCAGCTTTTAACCCCCTTTGCCAAATGGGACGGTAAAGATATCGTCGATGCGCCTCTTCTTCTGAAGGCTAAAGGTAAATGCACAACCGATCATATATCGATGGCGGGTCCTTGGCTCAAGTATAGAGGTCATCTTGACAATATCTCTAACAATCTTTTCATTGGAGCAATCAATGCTTTCAACGAGAAATCTAATTGTATTAAGGATCAACTGACAGGTGAATACGGTGAGGTTCCCAGTGTTGCACGTCACTACAAAGCCGAGGGACTCGGGTGGATTGTAGTTGGTGATGAGAACTATGGAGAAGGTTCGAGTCGAGAGCACGCTGCAATGGAGCCTCGTTGGTTAGGAGGTAGAGCTATCATAGTTAAATCCTTTGCTAGAATCCATGAAACTAATTTGAAAAAGCAAGGGATGCTGCCGTTGACTTTTGCGAATCCTCAAGATTACGATAAAATCCAAGAGGATGATAGGCTTTCTATTATTGGCTTAGTTGAATTGGCACCCGGAAAGCAACTCACTCTTTTAATTAAACATTTAGATGGCTCCACTGAAGAGTGTTTGTTAAACCATACTTTCAACGAGAATCAGATTGAATGGTTTAAAGCCGGAAGTGCCTTAAATTTAATTGCTGCAAGAGGATAATAATAGGGCTTAATTTTTATTTAATCTCAAACCGCCAGTATTGATTTATTGGATACCCAAGTCTAAAATAACCTTTAGTTTTAGTACAACGTTATTTTGAGCTCAATATGGTACAAGCCGTTAAAACGATACAGATTCTTCCTAGAATAAAAGCTATTCATAATATTCTTACTAGGGAGTTAAAGAGGGATGGAATTGAATGCAAGTTTGATCTAGCCACTGGAAGATTAGATCAGGAATTAACAAAAATAGGAATCTATGGAATATCAGAGTTAGGAATAGCAGATCGTTTGTTTAATCTTTTGAACCAAGCTGGTAAGACGTTAAACATACTTTATGATTTACATGATGATATTTCTCTTAACGCAACATCAAAAGTTAAATGCAACCGTTAGTAGAAAAATGAAAAAGAGTTAAGGAGAAGAGG
>JASJDU010000013.1 GCA_030065015.1 Candidatus Caenarcanales bacterium
TTCTTGGATTCATAGAAACTTTCAATTGAGTATTGTTTATATTCTGCTGAATATTTCTTTTTCATCGGACTTTCCTTCCTGAGTATTTACGATAATCGCAATCTCTCTTTCTTTCTGTCCGTTAAACTGGATCAACTCCAAATTAACTAACGGAAGTTATGAGTATCGAAAAAATTGAGATTATAAATACTATGAATAAAATAATTGGGGCAAGAAATGTTAAGAGAACCATTAAGCAAGCTTTGAGATTGCCAACTTTAAGAGAATTAGAAATTGCCCAAACCCACAAACAAGTTGACCACAGATAACAAATAAAAATCGGGATAGTTGTTGGAAGGTATGAATTAGCCCATAGCTGAGCTAAGCCTAAGAAAACTAAAGGTGCCTGGGTAAAAGCCCCAAAGAAAAACAAAAGACCAAAATCAAAGGAAGAGTTTTTTGGCCTGAACAACCATGCCACAAGACCTAGAGAAAAAATAATTAGTAACCAAGAAATAAAAGATTGAAGAATTAAGTTTAAATTACCCTCAAAAGAACTGAGTCCCATTGAAGAAAGAATAACAATTGCAAGAGAGTAGAAAAAAAGCTTCAAAGAATCTTCTTCTCTCATATAATATATGAAAGTCTTAGCTTCGTTAGGCTTAAATAAAACGTTGTAGAAGAGTTCAAGAAAACTTACGGCTTCTTTTTGCTGTTCATTAGTTATGTTCATATAAGTAAGTAAAAATAAGAAGCAAGAAATTATTTACATTAACGCTATTTTTAGAGACAATCAATTCAATTCTAAAAATAGAGAACTAGTGTCCTACCAAAAAGTAGTACCAATAATATTAGCGGGAAAAAGACAGGATGATCCATTATCCGAACATTTTCAGGTTGAAAATAAAGCCTTCATCGAATTAAAGGGGAAATGTTTAATCGATTGGGTTCTCAATTCAATCGAAGGAACTCAATTATCAGAACCTTATTTAAGCATTTCCGAATTCCAAAAAGAACTGTTCGAAAAAAAAATTCAGAATCATTCCTACAAATTCATTCTCAACAATTCTAACGAATCTCCGGTTTTATCCTGTATAAAAGCATTAGACCTAATTGATGAAGAAAAATCTCTCTTTATCACAACGGCCGATAATCCCCTTTTAACACCTCAAATAATTAAATACTTTTTAGATAACTGTGAAAAAGAAAATGCCGATTTAATCATTGGGGTTGTAAATGGACAAGACAGATTCAACACTAATCAAGTAGACAATTTTTCCAAGCTAAAGAGAACTTGGCACAAGGTTAATAAAAGCCTTTGGCTCTCTGGTGCTAACTTATTTTACTGGTCAAAAAAAAGCCTTCCCAACTCGCTAAAGCAAATATTAATTAAGTTAGAAACTCAAAGAAAATCTCCTTTGGCCTTCTCTTCAACAGTTGCCAAAATTGATTTTATCTTTTTACTAAAGTATTTTTTTCAACTAAGCTCTCTAAAAGAGTGTGAAAGAGCCTTATCGAAAACGATAGGAATTCAAGTTAAATTATTAATTCTACCCTTCCCAGAAGCCTGTATAGACGTAGACAAGATTTCTGATTATGAGTTAGCCAAAACTTTGTTGAGAGCTGATTAGACTTTATTAAAAGTAAATGCATAAGCTTTATAATGAATACATTTCTGTTTATGTATTCAAGAAAAAACCCTGCCCAATATATCTTTATTCTGATTGTTTCTCTCAGCTGTTTTGCCTGTGGGAAAGTGGTTGAGAGTGGTGAACAGTTTACAATAACAAGTTCAACACATCTTTTACATCTATCAGAAGCGCTCGCTAGAGGTTTTAAGCAAGAACAAGGGAAAGCAATAGTTGTAAAAGGCACTTTAGGAAAAGAGCACGAACTACTCAATAAAGAACTCACACAATTGATAGTTACTACAGAGAAACTTTCCAATGAATACATTCAATTTGAAGAGAATCCTATTGCCTTCGACCAAACAGTAGTTATCATTCATCCATCAAATAAATTAACTAAGCTATCCAAAGAGCAGTTAACCGAAATATTTACGGGAAAAGCTACAAATTGGAATGATTTCGGAGGAAACAATACCCCAATTCAAATCTTAAGTAGAGAATCCGGCGCATCAATCAAAAGAACCTTTGAACAAAATTTTCTCGAGCTCCATGAGGACCAACAGCTTTCTTTAAAAGCCCTTGCCGTTAACTCCAACCCGGAAATGAGATCTGCGATATCCAAGATACCGGGGGGTATTGGTTACGTCTCATCAGGGGCATTGGACTCATCTGTTCAAAAGCTCAAAATTGTAAAAGGGAATACAAAATTTGAAGTTAAAGCACCCAAAGTCACTATCTTTGCAATTTGGAAGGCTAAAAACGAGACCCTTGAGTTGAAAGAATTTTTAGAATATCTGGCTCACTCTCCAACCGCAAAAAAGATCATCCAAGAAGAAGGTTACAGAGCTCCTTAAATCATTAACATTTACTGGGAATCAACCAAGAAGTGGCTTAAAAGCTTGAATCACTATTCACGTTCCCCATCAACCAATTCATACTATCAATTGCAATTTTCACATCCTTCTCATCAATTTTTTGATCTTGGTTCAAATCCATAAATGGTGTGTAGTTTTGTGTACACCTTGTTGGATTTAAAGCACAGTCTTCCGCTATTTCATTCCAAATTGGCTGAATCAATTCTGGAATTCCACGAATGAATTTGAATTTATATTGATCAGGAATTCTCTCATTATTCAGTTCGGCAGTTTCAAAAATAAATTGAATCAGACCACCAATTTGTTTACTCACATTGCCATTTGAAGAAGTTGCCAAAGCAATTTCAACAAGTTTTGTGAAAAAGAACTTTCTTTTAAATTTTCTGAAATATTTTTCTGCAAAAGCAATATCCTTCTCTTCAAAACCAGTTAGTTCAAAAACTCTTTGTTTGCTCTCCGGGTTAGACAGTACATAAATCAAAAGCTCTCTCACGTGCAAATATTCCTGCTCAGTCAAATCAGCAATGTTATTTGAAATTACTTTACTAAGAGTTCTTTTAGTTTCAGGAATCAAGCGAGCCTCTACCGGTCCCCAAATTGCTTGAGCGGTGAAATTTTGTTTTAGATCGCTTTCAATTGAAGCTGTCAATGATGGTATTTCTTTTTTAAGAAGATTCATTTGAGGAATGAGGAATTCTTCATCCTCGAGAGATTCTAATTCAAAATCATTCGCAGAAGAATATTCAAGAGAGGAACTTACATATGTCTTTTTCTGGTAGTTTGAATAATAAGCCGAAGGCGATGGAACATAATCAATTGGCATTATTTAATTTTTCAAAAAGTTGTACAAATACAGAAAAGGCATTTTAATTCCAATTATGCAACTTAATAATTTTTCTAACTTCTTTAAGATTATTTTGCGCCTTAATCCTTGCTATTTCATTACCTTCTTTTAAGATATTGAGTATTTCGTCATCATTAAAAGATTTTCTCCTTATTCTTATCTCCTTAAACCTATCGTTCATGATTTCTGCCAATTGCTTTTTACAGTCAAAACAGCCTCTCACTGCACTTTCGCATTCTCGCTTTACTCTTTCAACTTGTTGATTATCAGCGAAAATTTTATAGTAAGGGAAAGGAACTTCACACCTTTCTGTAGAGCCAGGGTCTGATTTTTTGATTCTTTGAGAATCAGTAATCATAGATTTCACTTGCTTTAAGGTTTCTTCTTCACCCGCACTGATTTTTATATCATTATTAAACGATTTACTCATTTTTCCACCGTCGGTCCCTTTCACCGTAGGGGTTTCGGTTAATAAAGCTTTGGGTTCAGGGAAAAAATCACAACCAAATATATTATTAAACCTTCTTGCGATATCCCGACTTATCTCAATATGAGCAACCTGATCTTTACCAACAGGAACTAGTGAAGCACGAAAGGTTAATATATCGGAAGTCTGCAGGATTGGATAGCCAAGCATTCCATAAGAAAGTATTCCATTTTCATTTTGAACGTCTTGTTCAGAGGTCTTACCATGAGCCAATGCCCTAACTAGGTCCTTTAAGGTTGGATCCCTTTCGGCCCAATTATTAGGAGTCACCATACTAAGGAGTAAGTGAAGCTCGGCTATTTCTGGGATAGCGGATTGAACATATATCGTTGACTTTTGAGGATCTAAACCCGAAGCTACAAAATCACGGGTTACTTCAATAATATTCTTTTGCAAATCCTCGGTTCTTTCATACTTTGTAGTCAAGGAATGCCAATCCGCAACAAAGAAAAAGCAGTTGTACTTAGAAGAGTTTTGCAACTCAACCCAATTCCTCAGAACACCAAGATAATGCCCAATATGCAACTCTCCAGTTGGCCGCATACCCGAAACTAGATTTTTTTTATGCATCAATCAATTAATTTCCAGTTTCGACAAACTCAGGCTTTGGCATCTGTACATGCATTTTAATCAGCTGGGCGAGCTTATTCTTCAAATCTTTTCTATGAACAACCATATCAAGCTGGCCATGTTCTAAAAGATATTCTGCTGTTTGAAAATTTTTTGGAAGCTTTTGTCTTATTGTTTCTTCAATAACCCTTGGACCAGCAAAACCAATTTTCGCTTTGGGCTCCGCTATTATTATATCCCCAAGAGTTGCAAAGCTCGCACTAACTCCTCCATAAGTAGGATCCGCTAAAAGAGAAATAAAAAGCAAATTATTGTCTCTCAATTTTGCGAGAGAGGAAGAAGTCTTTGCCATCTGCATCAAACTAAAAAGACCTTCATGCATACGAGCACCTCCAGAACTAGAGACGAGAACAAGCGGAAACTTATTTTCAATAGCGATTTCACAAAGCCTAGCAATTCTCTCTCCAACCACAGAACCCATACTACCTCCAAGGAAAGAAAACTCCATGACCCCTAGCGCAAAATCATAGCCTTTTATTTTCGCAGTGCCGGTGATTATGGCTTCTGTTGTTCCAGATGTTTTTTTAGCCGCTTCTACTCTAT
This sequence comes from Candidatus Caenarcanales bacterium, assembly GCA_030065015.1. Taxonomy (GTDB): domain Bacteria; phylum Cyanobacteriota; class Vampirovibrionia; order Caenarcaniphilales; family Caenarcanaceae; genus JASJDU01. The sequence continues at coordinate 4,987 of JASJDU010000013.1, forward strand.
CAGCGTACGATTTCAAATCATGAAATTTCAAAGGATCATCAGTTTCTATAGAACAGTTAACTTCCTCCCAGGTCCCAGCATCAATTAACTGTTCTATTCTTTCATAAGAGCTTATACGAAAATGATGTTCACATTTTGGGCAAATCATTAAATTCTTTTTGAGATCGTTGTTATAGATCATGGTATTGCAAGATTTGCATTGAGTCCACAACTCCGAGATCTCTTCACCCGAAATTATTTCCTTAGGGGGTACACCAAGCCCCTTTCTGCTTCTCTTTAACTTAAATAAATCTTTGAGCCCCATTGCCCTCTAAACTAACCTTTTAGTCTTTGTGTCTTTAAATCACGCTATATTTTAGCAGACAGTATATTAAGACTTTGTTCCATTAACAATAGGTCCACCTAGTGGATTATCTTTCATAAACTAGAGAGCGCAAAGTATGTGATAGAATCTTATGTCAGCTTTGGGCCATTACCTCAGCTGGATAGAGGACCCGGCTACGAACCGGGGCGTCGGGAGTTCGAGTCTCTCATGGCCCGATTTCACTTAGCAAGTCACTTGGCAAGATTCAAAAAGGATCTGATCAACTTCTTTAACAAGAACCTCTAATCCCTGCTTTTCGGAAGCAGAAACGTAAAGACCGTTAGGATAAGAGTTCTTCAGAAATTCCTTTTCTTGAGCGCTAACGAGATCTATTTTATTAAAAACAAGAAGTTGAGGATACCTATCCACATTAAGATGAACGTATATTTCCTCAATCGTTTTTAGGTGCTCCATTCTATTTGGGTGGCTTGCGTCAATAATAGTCAAAATCAAATCCGCTTCAGATATTTCTTCGAGAGTTGCTTTAAATGCATTTACGAGAGTAGTTGGCAAGTTTTGAATGAATCCAACAGTATCACTTAAAAGAAATGAGTTACTTTTCCTCTTTATCTCACGAATTGTAGGATCTAAAGTTGCAAACAATTTGTCCTCAACCACGACTTTAGAATTAGTAAGTGTATTGAAAAGAGTTGATTTCCCAGCATTTGTATAGCCCGCAATTGAAACAAGAGGCATTCTTTTTTGCTTTCTGGCTCTTCTCTGTATTGATCTGGTTTTCCCAATTTGTGCAACTTTTTTTTCAAGAACATAAATCCTCTCTTTAATATGTCGTCGTTGGGTTTCCAATTTGGTTTCACCGGGACCTCTTGTCCCAATACCACCACCCAGCTGACTCAATTCAATTCCTTTACCAGCGAGTCTTGGAGCCAAATACTTCAACTGAGCTAATTCAACTTGCAATTTTCCTTCTTCACTTCTCGCTCTTTGGGCAAAAATATCTAAAATCAATTCTGTTCTATCTATTACCTTAATATTTCCACCAAGCTCTTTTTCAATATTTCTTTTTTGAGAAGGACTTAACTCATTATCAAAAATAATTAGATCAGCTTCTTCATCTTCAGCTATCAATCTTATTTCTTTAATTTTCCCCTGGCCAACATAGAACTTGGAATCTGGCTTATCAATATTTTGATTCACTTCTTCACATACTGTCGCTCCAGCTGTGATTGCCAACCCTCTCAACTCACTAAAACTATCTAGATATTCTTCCCATCCAGAATTATTCGCCCTACCTTTGGAAAGGCCAACAATAATGGCTTTCTCAAGACTTTTAACCTCAACACCTTCGGGACTAGAAGCCAAGTCTTCTTCAATTTCTTGAACTAATTCTTCAAAGTCAATTTCTGAAATTTCTTTAAGTGTACTTTTCTCCCTAACTGACCATCTTTGTCCTGGAACATTAGACAGGTAGCAAAGTTGTCCATAATCAGCGTATTCCAAATACTGGCCTTTTGAAGAACTGAAATCAGCGTTTTTCCCAGCGTGCACAAACAAAAGTACATCCAGTTTATACCTTTTTAAAAACAACAGTTCTGCTTTACTCACTTCTTTGAAAGGGCTTGCAATAATCAATCTAAGCTGAGCCAGCCTAGAGACCCCCTCTCTCGCAGCTTGAGCCTTAATACTGCCGATCTTATCTAATTCTCCAAGGTATAGCTCTCTAACTTTCCCCCTCCGATCGATTAAGCAAGACACAGGCAAATTGAGTTTTACAGCATAACCTGCCAATTCAGATGCTAAATCCGTAGAAACAATTTGACGAGGAGATACCTTACGATTAAGAACTTTTTGTAAGGACTTAGCTTCCGCTTTAGATAATTTGAGATTATTTCTTTTCAAAGAGTAATTTATTTATTGAGATCTTTAATGCTTAAATTTTATACTTCAGAATTTTATTGTCTTGTTAAAGGTTAAAACTCTTTACTAATTGTTCAATTATGAATTCTCAATAATTTTCATCTTTGATAATAGGATTTTAATTTAGGGAAATCATAGTGCTAACAGGTGGATCCTAGAACTGGAACACTAAGTAAAATGCTTAGGCACAACTTCTGTAACTGATAAGTTGAATCTGACTGCTCTCAAAGAAGATGAAGAAGTTCCTTCATCTTCTTAAACTTTTGTTTAGCTTCTACAAGGAAGAATGCCCTGATAAGTTGTAGTTTATATTGTGCAGGTTGAACCTGAGAGATGTTGAAGCAGTAGAGATAGCACCCTTGAATTCTATGAATTATCAGGTTGAGTCAGCTAATGAATTTGAAATTTCTGAAGAAGTTGTTGACAAGCAATATTATTCGAACGAAAAAGAAGAATTTGAATCAGTTTCTGAAAACCTTGTAAACCTTAACCTGGTTAAATGGTATTTCAGATATCTTCAAAGACTTCCTCTTCTTCTTCCTTCTGAAGAAATTGAGCTTGCAAGATCTTATAAACAAGCATTAAAAACCAATATAGCAGAGGCAATTACAGCTAGAAACAAACTAGTTTTAGGCAATCTTCGCTTAGTGGTAAGCATGGCAAAGAAATACTCTAACGCTAAATTTGATTTTCCAGAACTAATTCAGGAAGGAAATCTTGGCCTAATGAAAGCCGTAGATAAATACGATCCTGAATTAGGTTACAGGTTCTCAACTTATGCAACTTGGTGGATCAGGCAGTCAATTTTGGCAAGTATTTCCGAAAGATCCAAGATGATAAGACTTCCAGCTTCAGTTAATGAACTGATCTCCAAGATACGCAAGGCAAAAGAATCTCTTGTAAAAGAATTAGGGAGGGATCCCAGTATAGAAGAGATCAGTAGGACTTTAAATGTTACTCCTCAAAGGTTAGTAAATGTAATGGCTTTTGAAGAGCAGCAAGAACAAATTTCATCCTTAGACGGATCTCAATTGGATGATTCAGGAGGAGAAGTGTCCCTTCTAGAGACGATTTGTGACGAACAAAGTCACAATTTTGAAGAATTAACAGACCAGACAATAATTTCAGACTTTTTAAATCAAGCTATATCAAATCTTTTGAATGACAGGGAGTCAATGATAGTTAGGTGTAGATATGGTCTTAATAAAGATAGTTCAACATTGACATTAACCGAACTTTCTAAAATATTAAAGGTTAGCTTAGAGAGAGTAAGGCAAATAGAATTAAAAGCGTTAAGTAAATTAAAATCTTGTTTGACCCTTCAATTTGGTAACGAGTTGGGAATGGTTATCTAGAGGACTCAAATTAATCCCATCTTGATATTAAGTCCATTTTCAGCAAATATCCTTGTATTTGGTGGGCAGCTTCCTCAACATATTTAATATTTTCTTCGGGAAATTGTTTATCTTTTATTCTTAGAGAAGAAAAATTCAGGGTACCCCAAATATTGTCATCAAAAGTAAATATTGGAGTACCAATGTATGATTCCAACTTCAGGTTTCTATAAACAGGGTGAAGTCTCAATTCCGGTATATCTCCAACGTGAGTATAGAACACTGTTTTTTTAGACTTCACAACTTGAGTACAAAATGTGTCCTTGAGATCGAATTCACTGTGAATTTTGAGTAAAGATATATTAGTAATTATTTCAATGACTTTATACTTATTTTTCTTAATTCTGCTAACAATACCAGTTTCAAGGCCCAACCTTTCAAGTCCATGCCTTAGCTTTATTGATAAGAACTTATCGTGAAGGTTTTTTACATCTTCCAACATAGAGAACAAGAAAAGTAAAAAGTTTTCCTCTTATACAATGCCCATCTCAACAAAACATTTATACATTAACCCTACAGCCAAATCAAACAATACTAATTCTTCAATTCTTCATCAGAGAAACAAGCCTGGCCTTTTCCTTTCCTTTTTGCAAGATAAAGAGCTTTATCGGCTTCTTCAACTAAGTGGTCTTTTTCTAGCGTGTTAAAAGCAGTACCCGAAACCCCTATACTTGCACTCATTGAACCCGCTATTGGATGTTTTGTAATCTTAACTTCTTCAGCCAGCCTTATTGCCAATTGTTTTGCTCCTTCGAGTGGAGTATCAGGCAAAATTGCACCGAATTCATCACCACCAAACCTGGCACAAATATCAACTTGCCTTAATACCTGTTTAAGTTTTGATCCCATCAACTTAATCAATTCATCACCAATAATGTGTCCATAGGTATCATTGGCTGTTTTAAGGTAATCAAGATCGATCATCATTAAAGAGAGATTACTTTGGGACCTTTTAGATCTCTCAATCTCTTGATTTAATAAATCGTGAAACGAAGCTTTATTATGGAGCCCTGTAAGAGAATCCGTTTTAGCCTGAAGCTGAATATGCTTATACATTTCTGCGTGCATAATAGCAACACTCGCCTCATCCGCTACTTGTCTTATAAATTCGAACTCACTACTATCAAAGTTTCTCTCAAAATTACACTGATGAAAGCATAAACTTCCCACTATCATTCCTTGATAAATTAAAGGTATTCCCAAAAAAGTCTTAAGCTGAATCGCTTTAACCATACTCGTAACCCAACCTTCTGGATCATCCAAGTCTTCAGCATTTTTAATATAGAGAATATTAGACTCAAAGCTTTCATCACTTTGATTGATAGCCTCTTCAGCTTTTTTTGAAAGATTTTTCATCCAATCAGTCTCAAAATCAAAGATTGTGTCTGAGGCTCTCATTAAACCAGGCTCAGTATATTCTTGTTCAGTAGCAAGAACTTTTCCAGGGTTATTAGGATCATATCTCCTTATAAAGCATCTGCTTACATCCAAACTCTCTCCCAAGTCAAAAGCAGTTGTTGCCAAAACCTCTGGAAGATCTAATGTACCTCTAATCGATACCGTTATTTTATGTAATAGATCCATTCTCTTTTGAATTTCAAATCCCTTTTCCAGAGATGTTCTCCACTCCTGTGATACTTTCAAGTGATCGACCATCGTACAAAGCAAGGTCTTTTTTTCTTCAGTAATTTCATTGAAAGGGACCTGAATATACAAAAAATGAATATCATCAATATCAAATATAGATCCCTTACTTGCTAGTTCAGAGCGATCGAGTATTTGCGAATTTATAAAACTCGGTAAAGAACTTGCAATTGCATTATAGCTACACCTTCTTTTATCAATTTGCCAAATTTGAACCAATGGTGAATCAAAAAAAAGTAGAGATATATCTTTAGCTATAACCCCCCATAAATCCTTGTAAACAACCATCCATTGATCACGATTAAGATTTTTTGTAAGAGAAAATAGCTGTATTATTTTGGATAAAATGCGAAAAGGTTCTCTATTATTCAAAGCATACATAAAACATTTATTCCCATTATGAAAATAAATGCTAATAAGCATTAGAGTAAATTCATCAGTAATAATGGATAAAATATTTCATACTAGGATTAATGTTTTCATGAAAATTTCGCTATGAATGAAATAGGTATTCCCTCTTTTACACTCGGTCAACTTGGCCAACTTACTGGTGGCCAAGTTTGCGGAGATCCAGAATTGAACTTAAGTGGATTCAGCTCAGATCCACTTAAAGCTAACTCAAAAGAATTATGTTTTGTATTCACCAATAAATATCTAAAATTATTAAATGAAGGAAAATTAAATGCTGGAGCTTACCTGGTTCCATCCAACTCAAATATATTGAAAGAAGTGCCAAGGGTTTTGGTAGAAAGACCCAAGCTTGTTATAAAACAACTGCTCGAACTGTTCGCTCCAAAACGTTTTTCTTACCCGATAGGAGTTCACAAAACAGCAATTGTTGATCCTACAAGCAAAATTGGCGAAAATGTCAAGATTGGTCCCAATGTAATCATAGGCCCGGGCTGTTCAATCGGAAACAATACAGAGCTCCAAGCGGGAGTCATATTGGGCCAAAGAGTATCTATAGGCTCTGATTCTCTTATCAAGTATAGAGTAGTAATAGAAGACTCATGCAAAATTGGACATAAAGTCATTATTCATCCTGGTTCTATTGTAGGAGCTGACGGATTCAGTTATGTAACAGAGGATGAAAGTAATCTAGAAAAAGTACGAAAAGGGACTAAACCTGAGGAGCTTCAAGCAAAAAGACAAATACAACTTAAAGTGCTTTCAGCTGGATGGGTTGAAATAGATGATGAGGTAGAAATTGGCGCGAATAGCTGTATAGACAGAGGCACATTGGGTCCAACCAGAATTGGGAAGGGAAGCAAAATAGACAATCAAGTTCAAATCGCTCATAACTGTCAAATTGGTGAGGATTGTTTAATGGTAGGGCAATCTGGCTTAGCAGGTAGTGTAATTCTAGGAGATCGATGCATAGTTGCGGGTCACTCAGGTTGTAAGGACAATATCGAAGTACCACATGACACTATTATTGCTCCTGCAAGTCATGTTCATAAAGCGGGCAAACCATTTCAAATTCTTGGTGGTGATCCTGCTATTCCAGCTGATGAATATGTAAAGAGAGAAAAGTCATTAAGGAGAGCAATGAGAGAAGCTCCAAAACTTAGAGAAGAACTTGATGAATTAAAGAAAACAGTACAAAATTCGACTACTAAGTAAAAAGATAAAGCTGCCCCTAGCACTTTAATACAAATTAATAAATTCATTTTCTGGGAATATTTATCTTAAAAATACCGATTAACCACAATGATTTTATTTGAAAGTCATGCAGTCAAATTAGAGTTTGATCCAACCATACCATGTATAATATGGACTCCACTTGACTTTATGAGTGGAGATCAATGGAAAGAACCTTTCATTAAAGGTGTTGAGTTTTTTGAAGAAAAAATACAAGAATTTCCTGGTATGGGGTGGCTTAATGATACAAGGAAATTAAAATCAGTAAAGATAGGAGATGTTCAATGGGTTGATCAATGGGTTAATCCTAAAGCAAAAAAAGCCGGAATAAAGAAAATTGCTTTTGTACTCCCTAGTGACATTTTTGCCAAAATGTCCATTAGGGCCTACATAAGATTCACCGAAACTAGAGAGGACAGCAAGTTACACATAAAAGGCTTTGAATCTGTTGCCAATTCAAAAATGTGGCTGAAAGGTAACGATGATGTAGATTTAGGCGAAATCAAAATTTAGGACAAAAGCACTCAATAAGCTCTGACACATAAGAAAGTTGTTTGATAATTAATTGTTTAGAGCTAAAAAAGCATTATTTGAAGCACTCATAAAAGCATAATCTGTTGAGTTCTTGATTCGTCCGGCTTTATTTGCCAATTTATATTTTTTCTTCAGGCCTTGGGGTAATTTACCGAATCTATAGACAATTGCAGCTCCTACTTGTTGCGTATTATAAAAACCTCTAACATTTGCCAAGTCCCTAAAAGAGTTAAATCTCACTGGAGCAGCATTGAATTTATATTCCAGATCAACTGCTAAACGCTCGAACTTCTGAATTGGAACAATCCTCACACCAACTTTCGCCTGGATTCCCGCAGTTACATCATCTCTTTTCAGTTCATCTTCCTCTATGACGATATTAGGAGGTAAAGATGGATTAAACCCTGAAATTGCATTTCCGACACCTCTTGCTCTTACATAATGTACTTGTGGCCCAACTCCTACATATGGCATAACCCTCTTGAACACAGGATATCTAAGCATTAAACTAAAACCTGCTTGAAAATTATGAACATCAGCAGCTTCCTGAAGCGAAAAAAGCGGTGGTAAGTTTGGGTTGGTTAATATAAAGGTTTGCTGCTTGTAATCTGGCTTATGGTACCCAACCTCTCCTTCAATTCCGAGGAAAGGAAATCGATCGAAATAATGCCCAACTTTTCCACTAATTGCAAATGATTTTTCTAAATTAGCAGCAGATAAATCAAAACCAGTTAATAATCCTACGCCAGCTTTACCGTTAAAGTTGGTATCAGCATCCGCTTTTCCATCTCCAATTCTATTCGAAAAAGAAAATCCTGTTTGAACACCGACATATGTTTCCGCATTTACCTCCGAACAAACATAAATTACTACTAAAAGCGAAAGAATAATCCCGAAGATGAAATGTTTTTTCATTATTAAAATTGTGAATATTAATTAAATTCAACAATCAATTATTACCCTGAAATAGAATTAATTTTCCACTCTAGATTTAATATTCACGAACAAACAAACCAAAGTATTACCCGCAACCCTTCGAAAGCCAAACTTAGTACTACTCAATAGATTACATTTCGGCTTACAAGCAAAAAGCTCTAATCTATTGTTTGCAAAAAGCAACCTTCGAACCGAACCCTAAGCTACCATTTCCTGAATTGATTTTTAATCTTTTATTTAACAACAAGTATTGATAATTTCAACAATTCGTCGATACACAGGTCTAAGATTCAATGAAACAATAAAGATTAGAAAGATTAAAACTGACATGAAACAATTTTAAGTATCCAAAAAGTCTAAAATATGGCAAAAATATGAACTCTCATAAAAGAAATCAAATAGCTGTTATTGGCATTGGGTGTATGTATCCTGGAGCCAGAACACCACTGGAATTATGGGAAAATATTTTAACTAGAAGAAGACAATTTCGGGAAATGCCTGATTGCAGACTACCGAATAACGAATACTATGACCCAGATCCTTCAACAGTCGATAAAACATATCAAAATAAAGCCGCTGTTCTTGAAAATTATTCTTTTAATTGGATGGGGCGACGGATTCCTAAAAAAACATTTGAAAGTACTGATATTGTTCACTGGCTTGCACTAGATACAGCCCTCGCAGCACTTGAAGACGCTGGATATAACAAAGAAAGATTACCAAACGAAAAAACTGGAACAATTATCGGCAACACCTTAACTGGTGAGTTTACACGCTCAAACAATATGTTACTGAGATGGCCTTTTGTAAGAAAAGCCTTAAGAACATCTTTGAAAGATAAAGCTTTAGAAAAGCATACAGAGCAAATAGAAAGCACAATGGAGCGTTACTACAAATCGGTCTTCGCTCCAGTCACAGAAGACACATTAGCAGGGGGGCTAGCAAATACAATTGCTGGAAGAATTTGTAATTTTCTTGATGTTCATGGTGGAGGATACCTAGTCGATGGGGCATGTGCATCATCTCTTTTGGCAATCTGTACCGCTTCAAGTCACCTTGCTTCTGGTCAAATGGATATGGCAATTGCAGGTGGGGTAGATATTAGCCTTGATACTTTTGAGTTAATTGGATTTGCCAAAACAGGAGCTTTAACTCAAGATGAGATGAGAGTTTATGATAAAAGGGGCAAAGGTTTCCTTCCCGGAGAAGGTTGTGGAATAGTAATCCTCAAAAGACTTGAAGATGCAATTCGGGATAATGATCAAATATATTCAATCATAAATGGCTGGGGAATATCCTCTGACGGCAAAGGTGGAATAACTGCACCAAGTGATATCGGCCAATCAATGGCCATTAAAAGAGCCTATTCAATGGCCGGACTCAGCGATACATCAAAAATAGATTTTATCGAAGGACATGGAACTGGAACAGCCGTTGGTGACAGGACTGAGCTGAGTGGCATAGGTATTGCCTTAAATTCAAACGGAGAATTACCAGCAAACAGTTGTGGAATGACTTCTTTCAAATCCATTGTAGGGCACACAAAAGCTGCAGCGGGTGTTGGAGCCTTTATAAAAGCTGTTATAGCTGTTAATCGAAGAGTCTTACCTCCAACGGCCGGCTGCAAAGAATTGAATCCTGTTTTTCAAGATAAAGCTAAAGTCCTTTATCCATTAATAAATGGCCAGGTTAAAGATCCAGAAAGCATAATCAATGCAGGGATTTCAGCGATGGGATTTGGAGGAATAAATAGTCACGTAGTGATACAGTCCCCTGAGTCCCTTCCCAATAAAAAGTTTGAGCCCACCTATTCCGAAAGAAAATTAATAGTATCTAATCAAACCTCGGAGGTGTTCTTCTTTTCAGCAAGAGATAAGGACTCTCTCATTATAGAAATTGAAAATGTTCTTACAAAGATTAAAGGGATTAGCTACGCTGAGTTAACCGATTTTTCCTATCAGTTGAACAAAAATTCCGATTTCCAAAAGCCATATAGAGCTGCAGTTACAGCAGATACCCCGTTCAAACTAGAAGAAAATTTAAATTCCCTTATAACTGAGTTGAAGAACACACTCATAAATGACATAAACGTTCATTCAAAAGAGAATCACACTATTGTTTTTGGACAAAAGAGAACAAATCTCAGAATCGGTGCATTGTATCCCGGCCAAGGTTCTCAGAGGCTTGGAATGGGCTATAAACTTATAGAGCGTTTCGATTGGGCAAAAGAACTTTTGGACCAAGCGCTAGAAAGTTTTAGAGAAGAAGAAGCCTTTGAAATTAAAGAAGCAATATACAAGTTCCCCCATCTAGCTTCCAACGATAAAGAGCTTCAACAATGGCAAAAAACTCTCAAGCAAACTAACGTTGCTCAGCCAGCAATTGTTATAACCTCAATGCTCTGGCATACCTATTTAAAGAAACTTGGAATAAACATAGCTATATCAACCGGACATAGTCTTGGTGAGTTAACATCTTTTTGGTCTGCGGGGGTCTATGATCAGGAAACTGCATTAAGATTTGCAGCTTTTCGTGGCAAAGTCATGAACCAATATGGATCAGGTTCCATGGCAAGTTTATTCTGCCATGAGAATAAAGCTTTAGAATTCATTAAAAAAGCACCAGGATACGTAACAATAGCCAATCTCAATGCTCCACAACAGACAGTGATAAGTGGAGAGCAATCCAGCGTTAGTTTCATTGTAAAGGCTGCTAAAGATGAAGGAATTTCAGCCTTGGAATTACCGGTTTCCGCAGCTTTTCACTCAGCACTAATAGCAGATACCGCAGTAGCAATAAAAAAATATCCTTTATTAAACTCAAAAAAATCAAAACCCTCACAATGCAAACTCATCAGCAGTGTTACTGGTAAAGAAGTTCAAGAAGTTGAATTGCAATCCTACTTTGCTACTCAAGCAATGGATAAAGTTAACTTTATTGAAGCAATTAAGTCAATTGAACAAAACTGTGACCTTTTACTAGAGATTGGCCCAGGTAAAGTTCTCACTTCTTTAGTGAGCAGCATTACGGATAATATCTTATGTCTACCGGTTGAAACATCAACAAACAATGAGGACGCATTTACAAAACTTTTAGCCAATGCTTTTGTATACGGAGTAGACATTAATGTATCGGAGGTATATCAAGATAGGTTAATTAGAGATTTTGTACCGGTATCTGAGAAGGAATTCTTAGTTAACCCTCTAGAAAGGCCATTTCCTGAAGGAATGTTAGAAGACAATGCAGAACCTCAAACTATTCTTTCTAAAGACGAACCGAAAAACACTTTATTAGAAAGTTTAAGTATTCCATACATTGACCTTACAAGTTATTTAGAGAAAAGAGGAGAGTTCATCAAAGATATAATCCTTTCAGATCTCAAATATCTTCACACAAGCAAGAATGGTAATGAAACACACCTAAGGGAAGAACAATCTCAAGCAAAGACAAAAGTTACAGTTCACAATCTAGAAATCTCTCAAAAATCAGTTGAAAAGAAACAAATTACCAATCCTGAGGAAGGTTTTGCTCAATCAGGTTCCGAATTATCAAAGGAAACAATTAGGAAATTTCTCTACGAACTAGTTGAAGAGAAAACCGGATTCCCTCAATCTGAAATTAAGCTTGAATATAGGCTCTTAGACGACTTAAATCTAGATAGTATTAAAGCTGGTTCTTTCTTAAACGCCATAGTAAAAAAATATCACCTTCAAGGGAAATTAGAACCCAATAAATACACCAACAACTCACTAGAAGAGCTCATTAGTCTAATAAGTGAATGGGTAATAATAGAAAAGAAACCAGCCCATAAAGAAACTTCTCTCAATTTACAAATCGGACCGAATGATATTCAAGACCACATACTCAAACTAATTGAAGAAAAAACCGGATTCCCTCAATCTGAAATAAAACTTGAATATAAGCTTTTAGATGACTTAAATCTGGATAGCATTAAAGCTTCTTCTTTATTGAAAGAAACTGCAAAAACATATCGGATTCAAGGAAAGTTCGAAACATCCAGCTATGCAAACGCGAGCATTGAAGAAATAATTAACGCTGTAAATTCTCTTAGTTATTCTGAGAGTTTAGTAAAGCAGAGTCCAAATATAAAGCCGAATATAAACGAAAACGTAGCTAGTGCTCTTGATAAAAGAGAAAAAGAACTAAATAGAATGAATGAGGTTAAAAGCTATAGCGTAAAGATAACAGAAGAAGCTCTAAATCTATCCAACGAAAAAAAAAATAAACTTCTAAACAACAAAAACACTGGAATAGTCTGTATTGATTCTAAACAAATTGAGTTTGCCAGTACTCTTGGAAAATCGATTCAAAATCTTTACATCTTGGATCATTCAGAACTAGCAAATCAAAATAACTTAGATAGGCTCGTTGTTTTTTTACCTCAAGTTTATGGAAACAAAGAAGAGATATATGAAGCTGTAGCAATGTTATCCAATACAGCAAAGTTCACCTTTGAGAAAAATATTGAAATAGCCTTTGTACAATTTGGGGACGGTCGCTTCTCTCGACAAATAAAAGAAAATCACGGAGAGAATCCAATCCTATCAACGTCGTCTTTTGCAGCGAGCATCCACCTTGAAAGGCCCAATAAAAAAATACGAGTCATTGAATTCAATTCCAAAATTAATGCAAATAATATTTCTAAACTAGTAAACGAAGAAATGCAAACTGCTGATGAATTCTATTCGGTTGGCTATGATGAGAACGAAAAACGTTACAAAATGGTTTATGAATTAGCTGAAACAAACTCGAAGCCAAGATCCAACCTATCTTTATCTCCTGAAGATATTGTACTAGTAACCGGAGGAGGAAAAGGAATAACAGCAGAATGCGCTTTATCCTTAGCGGAAAAATATAAATGCAAAATGGCACTGGTGGGAAGCTCAGAGATTTCTGACGAAATTAGGCTAACCTTAGAAAAATACTCTAATAAGGGATTGTCAGCAAAATACTTCACTTGTGACATAAATAATCAAGACTCTGCTCAAAATCTAATCAAAAAAATATCAGCTGAATTAGGTCAAATTACGATTGTCATTCACGGGGCAGGTATTAACAAACCAAGAAGGGTTGAGCAAGTTAGCTCAGATCAGGCTATCTCAGAAATATCACCCAAATTAATAGGCGCAATTAATATTATTGAATCTCTTCAAGACTCTCCCTTGAAAGCATTTTTTGCTCTAACGTCAATCATTGGAATAACCGGTATGCAAGGTAATAGTTGGTATGCATTTTCCAATGAAGCTCTAGATCTCGTTCTTAGAAACCTAAAGAAGAAAAGAGCTATTGAAACTGGAACTTTCGCCTATAGTGTTTGGGATGAAATCGGCATGGGAGCAAAAATGGGTAGCGTTCAAAAACTGGCAAATATTGGAATCGGTTCTATTCAACCTTCAATTGGTATAAAGACTTTCATGCACTGGTTCGACAATAGCACAAGCGACCAGCAAGTAGCAGTTACAGGGAGTCTTGGAAATTTAGATACTTGGAAAATAGAATCATCTAAAGCAAATCGCTACTTAGAAGATATCGAATTACTCGACTCAGGAAGAGAGTTAAGAGCCTACGCTTCTTTAAGTAGGGAACATGATAAGTACATTGATGACCACAATTTCAACGGATCTCTTCTATTTCCTGCCGTTTTTGGATTGGAAGCAATGGCAGAAGCTGCAACTATTCTATTCCAAGTTGATTCCATTAATTCAGTTCAATTCGAAAATATTTCTCTTCTTCGTCCAATAGTCGTACCAGAAAAAGGTGAAATAAGAATTCAAATAAAAGCTCAACCAATTACTTCTCAAGAAAAAAATACTAATGGAAAAAAAGTCTCAGTAAATATCTCAACTGAGGATTCCAATTTTTCAGAGATACATTTTTCCGCAGAACTAACTATTAATCAATCCTCCAATATAGTAAGCAAGAGCATTAATTTACCCCAGAAGCCTTTAAGACTCGATCCCAAAACCGATCTATACTCTTGGCTTTTATTTCAAGGTCCAATGTTTCAAAACATTGATGAAATCTATTCTCTTAGTAATGAGAGAGTCCTTTTCTCAACAAAAGTCTTTAATAGTGATGCTGCAGAAATTTGCTTCTCTAAAGAAAAACAAGCCCCATTTTCAATTGGTAACCCTCTTCTTCGTGATTTATTACTTCAATCAGCACAAATCTTCAACACTGACAGTATATTTCTTCCGTTTGAGATAGATAAATGGGAAATACACAATTTAACTTCTCAAAATAGAACTGTCTCGTACATTGAATGCATCAGAACTAGTAAAGAGGAGCAAAAATGTAGGCTTAATGTGACAATGTTTAATAGTGATTCAAATATTATTGAAACATTATCTGGATATATAATAAAGTCTCTAAAACCTACTAAGGATTACCCCATTCCAGAGGAAATTGCAGATATTGAAACTTTAGAAAAGCAACTTGAGGACTCATTAAAAGACTTAGATCATATCAATCAGAGTAAATCAAAAGCTTGTATTTACAAGCACAATAAAGCCTTCAATGAATTAGACCGCTTATCGAGACATGCTGTTGAGTCAAATGTTTTCCTTTCAAAATACGTCCAAGAAAACCAATTCAATTTAAATAAGAATGAAAACCAACTGGCCTGGTTAGACAACGGACAACCAATCATTACAAACAGTGATCTTTCTATTTCAATTTCTCACAGCCGTTCTTTACTTTTGATTTGTGTTGGTGAAGAAACCGAAGGATGTGACATTGAGTTTATTGAACATAGGAATTTAGAAGAATGGACCAATCTGATAGGAGAAACCAATAAAGCTCTGCTAAAGGAATTAATTGATAAGGGAGAAAATATTGATCGCGCAGCTACTCGACTTTGGTGTGTAAAAGAAGCATTTATGAAAGCTTTTAATTTTTCACCGGAAAGAATTGATATTACAAGCATTGAAAGTTCAGATATTGAATTCAAATGTGAAGCTAGAGGGGAAATTTTTCACATTAGAACTTGTCCGATTCAACTATGGCCAAAGAATGTTTTCATCGTTGCTAAAGTAATCTCTTCTATTGGAAGTGCAAGTCATCTTATTAAGGCTAAAGAGCAAAAAAAGCATTTTAAAGAACCTCAAAATAATCAAATTAGTAAAGGAGGGGTAAAATTTGATTTAGAGTCTCGAAAATTTGTATATAAATTTTATACATCCTTCAAAGACTGTAAGTCTTTCTTCGGCAGAACTTATTTCACCAACTTTCCTTTATGGAATGGTTATGCAAGAGAATTGACATTAAAGCCAATCAGTCAGCAACTATTGGAAGATTTTGGCACTGGAGAATATGGAATGATAACTAATAATTCCGAAATCCAAATTTATAATGAAGCAGAAACTTTAGATAACATTATTGGCAAAATCTGGATCACAAATAAATCCAACCTGGATGAATCGTTTATTGATCTGGCTTTTCAATGGTTTAAAGAAGACCCCAATGGTAATCTCATAAAACTTGCAGATTGCTCACTATCCACCACCTGGGTCAAGATTGAAGGACATGGAGTCGTTAAACTAAGCCCAATTCCAAAATATTTTTATGAATATTTAAATGAGCGCATTAAAAAAGATGACACCTCGGATGAAGATGCAATTATCAAACCCTACTTATCCAACAAGGATGTAGGAAAATCAATTTACAGCAGCTCTTCAAAAGTTAGACCCGAAATCTTAATCGATGAATATAACTTTCAAACAGGGATTTATGATGCAAATTTGGTTGGAAATCTATATTACTCTAATTATTATGACTGGCAAGCAAAATGTATTGAAAAGCTTGTTTTCCAACACTTACCGGAGATTTTCCTGGATAGAGGTAAAACCGGTGAATATATTTCTCTAGAATCCAATGTAAATCACCTTCAAGAAGCAATGCCTTTTGAAGAAATAAAAGTAAAAATGTATTTAAAAGCATTATATGAGAACGCTTTTACCTTATATTTCGAATACTATAGCCTAGGAGATCAAAGGACGAATGATCGTTTTGAGAGAAAATTAGCTTATGGAAGTAATACCATCATCTGGGCTCACAGAGAAAATGAAGAATCGATACCCGATCCTATCCCAGTCAACAGAACTATGAAAGAACACTTTGTAAGACTTGCTTTGCAAAATGGAATACAGTTCTCTATTTCTGAAACTTTGGCTGGAAGGTAACAAAGTAACAATCTCAAATACAGATTCTATCTACTGCTGCATACCTATATATGTTAAGCCATAATAACGTTAGAATTAGTTTAGCTTTTTAGTAAAAACCACAAAGATAGTTAATGAACTTCAAAGATATTAGATAGAAGAAGCGTTATCAAAATCTCACAAAAGCTAGTGAGCAGCTCAAAGATTTCATCAATCAATATCAAGAGCAAAAAACCGACATTCATAGAGCGGGGTTAATTCAAGCTTTTGAATTCAGCTTTGAGTTGGCGTGGAAAACAATAAAAGATTATTTACAAGCTCAAGAATTAACCGAACAAGCTGAAATGCCCAAAGAAGTTATTAAATTGGCTTATCACTATAAAATTATTGATAATGCACACCTTTGGGTTGACATGCTAAAGGCACGAAACCAAACGCCCCATGCCTACAATGATGAATTAGCCGCCAGAATTGCGGAAGAAACAATTCAATTTTATGCTGCCTTAATCAGAGATTTATGTGATTTTTTGTCAAAAAAAATATGATCTAGAAGTAATCATCGCCGAAATTATTAAATTCCCAGAAATAGAAGAAGTTTTAATTTATGGTTCCAGAGCCCTCAATACCCAACAAAAAGGCTCAGACGTTGATCTTGCAGTTAAAGGTAAATTTGTTAATGATTATGTTATTTCCACTTTGAAAGATCATTTAGAAAATGAAACAAGACTTCCTTATTTTTTCGATATTACTTGTTATAAAAACCTAGAGAATAAAGATTTGAAAAGACACATTGACGAAACTGGGCAACTCATCTACTCAAAGCCTAGGTATCCATCATAAATCAGTGTCTAATACCACAAATATTTACAAGCCCATGGAAGCAACATACTTGAGAGAAAAGATAGTAAGTTACACTTAAATACCTCAATTAGAGAATGTCTTCAAAAATTAACTGATTTATGACGAACTACCTATCAAAATCAGATTTCAAAGTAGCAAAAGAGTGTGCAACCAAACTCTATTACAAAAAGCAAGGCTATCCAAATACCAAAGAGGCAAATAAGTACCTTCAATTATTAGCAGAGGGTGGATACATTGTAGGCAAAATGGCACAACTCCTGTATCCAGAGGGAATTGAAATCAAATCCGAAAAAGGTCCCAAAGAAGCCATAAAAGAAACAGAAGAATTACTGAAACAAGAAAACATTACTCTCTTTGAACCAGAGATAAACATTAACAACAAATTAATCAGAATCGATATTCTGGAAAAAAGAGGCAATGTTTTTAATTTAATTGAGGTCAAGGCAAAAAGCTTCGATGGGAAATTAAAAAATCAACAATTTTGGAATAGACGTTCTGACGAAATTAAGACAGATTGGAAACCCTATCTTGAAGATGTAGCTTTTCAGGTAATGGCCCTAAAAGAAAAGTTTCCAAAGGCTCAGATCAATGGTTTTTTGATGATGCCTGACAAATCCAAAGCCACAAATATTGATGGTTTAGCTAAATGGTTTCACATTTCAGAATCGGAACGAAGCAATAAACTCCGAGATTATCAAGTTGATTTTGTTGGTGATCTTGATGAATTACATAAAGAAGAGTTCTTAGCCTTAGTAAATGTTTCTACTGAAGTTGATTATTTAATGATTGATGTTCAGGAATCATCAAATTTATTTATTGAAAGCTTGAAAGATGAACTGATAAAAATAGAAGTTCCAATAAGCAAAAGCTGCAAAGGCTGTGAATACAACGTTAATGAAGTTGAAGGAAGAAATGGTTATAAAGAATGCTGGAAACAGTTAGCAGATGTTAACCCCCACATCTTTGATTTATACTATGCCGGAACACTTGGGAAAGGTCAATTAGTTGATAATCTTATCCATGAAAAGAAAGTATCACTTTACGACATTCAAGAAGAGGACTTAACCGGAATTAAAGGAAACCGACAAAAAGTTCAAATTGAGTACACAAAAAAAAATGAGGAGTGGTTTCATCCGGATTTTGAAAATATTCTGAAAAGTTTAGAGTTTCCACTTCATTTTATTGACTTTGAAACTTATCAATCGGCAATTCCTTACCATAAAGGTATGAGACCTTATGAGAGAGTTGCTTTTCAATGGAGTTGCCACACTTTAGAAAGACCGGATTCAGAACCAATTCATAAAGAGTTTTTGAATATTGAAGATCTATTCCCTAATTTCCAATTCGCTGAAAGCCTAATGGAAGCTATTGGATACAAGGGAACCATTCTCATTTGGTCAAGTTATGAAAATGCCATTCTCAAAGATATATACAACCAAGCGAACAATTGCAAGCTAGCTTTAAACTACAACAACCCTGAATTAATAAAATGGCTAAAAAATACTGCCAAGCTTGAAAAAGATGATGATATGAGGATGGTGGATTTAAATAAACTGTGTCTTCAATATTATTTTCATCCAGAAATGAAAGGGAAAACCTCAATCAAATATGTGCTTCCAGCTATTTGGAACAATAATCCTTATTTACATAAAATTGGGTGGTTACGAAAATACTATAAAGAGGAAGATGGAGAAGTAATTAATCCATACAAAGCCCTTGAACAAATTGAAATTGCTGGAAGTTCTGAAGAAGTGAGAGAAGGAACAGGAGCTATGAAAGCTTATGAAGATATGGTCTATGGTGTTAATGCAAACAACCCAGAGATTAAGACTCAGTGGGCTTCTCTATTAAAAGAATATTGCAAACTAGACACCATTGCAATGACTGTTATTTGGAAGTATTGGTTTGATAGTTTATCTGAGAAAAACCTGATCTAAAACAGTTTTATCTATTTTTGATTGGAAAACTTTTTCCCAAACTGCTTGATTATTAACTAATTCCTTTAATACAAATTTCCCTTTAAATTTTTGAATAAGATCTGTAGACCAAGGCAAAAAGTATGACTCGCTTAAAATACCCCAATCCCAATTATCTTTAAATTCTTCTAACAATTCACTACTCCAAGGGAGAGTGTGATTAGCAGTAAAGCAAAACTGTTTTAAGCAATAATCAAAGTCTGATTCAGAATTGTACTCTGGAATATTATAGGTAACAATTTCTTCCAATTCATTATCAAAAGAGTAAAACCAAAATTCTTCAAATCGTTTAATGAGAGGAACAGACCATTGAATCCCTTCATTTAAACTCAAGCTATGCCAGCTAATCTGATCTGTAAAAGTTTCAATAAGATCTAAGTTAAAGCCAATTGATGAATTAGAACATAAACCACCAAATCTATCGACATAATAGGAACTTGAATACTCGCTTGAATCCAATAAAATTGTATCTTCCCAAATCAAGTTTTTGGAGTTGTTCTTGATAAATTCCTTAGTCCAAAGAATATTTTGATTCGTACTAATAGTTCGCCATGTTCGTTCGGGATCTCCTTCTTTGATTACAAAATGAGAGAAATAGCTAAGTGAATCTTGCACAGAATCTATTAATTTATGGTTATTGATATTTTTTAACCAATTACAAGCTCCAGAGACAAGTCTATTGTTTGAAACCTTTAGTTCTCTATCCCAATTTGAAATAAACTTCTCGACAAGTTCATTAGACCAAGGAAGGTATCCATTTAAACTTAATCCCCCATAACCCCATTTCAACAAGTTCTCAAATCTTAATAAGACTGCTTCACTCCATAGAACATTTGGATTAACACTAAGCAACTCCCAGTTCAATGAGTGAGAGTATCTGTTAATTTGTTCTTCCGAAAATGGGTACCAACGACTGATAAGTCTTCTTAAAAAAACACTGTCAATATTTAGAATCTCATTTGAAAACATTTATTATGTTGCAAAATGTCTTAGACAGTATAGTTCAAAATATTAACAGTAAAGTATCTCATATCTCCTTTTGAATAAAAGAAAATAAATTATGAAATAGACAAAAACTAAGATTCGGAGAGAGAGGGATTCGAACCCTCGATACCCAAAAATAGATATAACACCTTAGCAGGGTGCCGCTTTCAACCACTCAGCCATCTCTCCATTGTGGTTTCTTAGCTAATAACCTTGAGAATGTTACCATGAACATTTGCAAGTATTAAAGTTCTTATCATTTTACCTACCTAGAGAAAAATACTCTTTCTTCTTATTCTTCTTATAGGAATTGAGATTCTTCAAAATAATTAGTTTTCTTCATTCAGAACCAACTCAAATATTAAATTTTGCTTAGTAAATTTGTTAAAATCAAACCCTTATCAATCAATACAGGTTTGCATTTTTGTTCGTTTTTAGGAAAGAAAATTATTCTTGATGAGCTCAGCCGTTGCCTCTATAAACTCTAACTCTGCAGACTATTGGAAATTCATAAACTCTTTCCCTTCGGGAAACGGCAAAGCTGGTTACGGAAGACGCTTTTTTAGAAAGCAAATTAGAGGATTCTCTCCATCTTTTAAAGAATTCATGCTCGCTACAAGTCTGTCTGCAGGTTTATCACAGATATTTCAAGAATTCAATTATGCTTTCATCCCAAAAGCCGTCAATGCACTTGCTATAAGACATAGCTGGTCAATGGTAGTTTATGAGTTTCTTCTTGAAGCATCAGAATATTTAGGCTTATTTTTATTTCCAACCGGTGTTGCAGCTTTGTTCTCAAAATGGTGCGGAAAAAGACTCGAGATACCCAACTGGCGTTTAATTGGAGAAAAAACCTGGAAGTTGGAAAAAAGTCTCAATAAAGAATATTCAATCGATGGATTCAAAACAAAAATTGACAAGCAATTGTTAAATAAAGTTTCCTTTGCAAAGTTTATGACATTTCTTGCGGCTGCAGGTTCCGGAGCTGCTGCACAAATCATAGCCACAGCTCCAAGGGCTCTTTTAGCAAAAACATTGTTTCATACAGACAATTTTTATGTGATTTCTGGCTTACCTGTTCCAGACGGAGAAGTTGAGGGTAGCAAAGA
The DNA here is from genome assembly GCA_030065015.1 of Candidatus Caenarcanales bacterium. Classification (GTDB taxonomy): domain Bacteria; phylum Cyanobacteriota; class Vampirovibrionia; order Caenarcaniphilales; family Caenarcanaceae; genus JASJDU01. The sequence continues at coordinate 26,488 of JASJDU010000013.1, forward strand.
GTCTAAGAAAGCAGAAAAGAATGCTTGGAAAAATTTGATTGGTGGATTTCTTTACATTGCCTTCTCAATACCAATCTTAATGAGCTTAACAAATAAATTTGGAAATAAACTCAGAGAAGGGAAAACGTTCAATCGTCTATCAAAACACTTTGATATGGATCCAAAGTTCGGTATTTCTAAAACCCTAACGGCTTTCATTTTAGCTTTCTCTCCATACGCATACCTAAGCGTTGCCTTTAATAAAGCAGAAAAACTGGAAAACGCCTATCGTTTAATCTTTCTAGCAATTCCAGAAGTAATTTTCTTCAAACAAATGATTGGTAACGGTTTAAGCTGGTTAACAGGCCAACTTATGGGCGTAGGAAACATTCTCATGCCAGTCAGAGATGCCATTAAAGAAGCAAAAGAAGGTAAAAGAGATTGCTTATATTGGTCTTTAGTCAAAGATGATCACATTAAATCTTTAGAAAAATACAAGAAACTAGATAAAAGTAGACAAGAAAAGGTTTTAAAAACAGTTAACTTCATGAATGAATGGGCAGTCTATGGCATGGCAATGGCATTCGGGTTTTTCATAAACTGGATTAACTACTTAAGAACAAAGAAAATGGATGAAGCCGAAGCTAAGACAGCTCCTTCAAATAATTCAGTTAAAGAAGTAAGTCAAGCTTTTGCAATAAGCTGAGGAATAAAGCAGCTGTGTATTATTCATTTGCTGTTAAAATAAGTCGATACATTGTCAAAATCCTTTAAAAATGAATTTTTTGCGAAGGCATTAATATAAAAATCTTTGATCTTTGAACCTTAATTTAAACCGTTATGTCCCATAAAGAAATTAACTAAGGCTTGAGATAAATCTAGTGAGTTTCTTTTAATTTTTGATAAATCTCCTATAAATATTAATGCCCTCAACAATTAACCGGATTCCTATTTTTTCGAATATATCGCTGCCTAATTCTAGTCAACAGCAGATACTGAACTCTGCCATGGCTATTACACATGGATTAAATTTCAAAGACAAAACCGATCAACATTCAAATAATAGATTAGAAGAAGAATCTTTAAAGGATTTATTCAAGTCAATGAATTTAGGACCTGGAATATCTTTATCCTTCCAGGAGTTTATGTATGTTTTCATTCCTAAAACAGTCTCTGCAATACTCATAAATCATAGTTGGCTCAAAGCTATTTACGAATTTCTGCTAGATCTGCCTGAAACGGTAGGAATGTATATCCTTTCGGCTCCAATCGGGGGTACTTTTGGGTTCTGGGCATCTAAACAACTGAAGCTTCCTTCTTTTAAACTTCTTGGAGAACCAATGTGGAAGTTACGAAAAAACTTGCATGGGGTTCACCAAATTGGAGAAGAAAAATACAAGATTAATCAAGAGGTTCTCTCTAAAGTTGCATTCGGGAAGTTAGCCTCTTTCATTGTTGCAGCAGGCTCAATTGTAGTTGCTCAAATCATGGCAACTCTTCCTAGAGTGTTCATGGCTAAAGATATTTTCCATACCAATAATTTTTATGCAATTTCGGGATTATATGTAAAACCGGAAGACATGGAAGATTCCCAAAACGCTAAAAAAGCCACCAATAAAGCTAAACACAATTTTTGGGGTTCCTTACTTTACTTTATTGCCTCAATCCCAATAATGATGGGTCTAACTTCTATGTTAGGAAAACACATTTCAAGAACTAAGCCAAAATGGATTGAGAAATTATCAACTCACGTTGATCTTGGGCCAAGGTTTTCTCTATCTAAAATGCTCGCTATAACTGGACTAGCAGCTGCACCATACGCTTATATGAGTGTATCTTTGAATCCTGCAGAAAAGCTTGAAAACCGAGATCGTTTACTCTTTTTAGCAATACCAGAAGTCTTGTTCTTAAAACAAGTCGCTGGAAATATTTTAAGTTTGATTACAGGCTATTTGATGGGTGCTGGAAACGTTTGGATGCCAATGTCTAAATGGAAAGAAGAGGTTAAAGAAGGAAAACGTGAGTTTCTCAATTTAGGCCTAATTGACAATGATTACATTTCTAAGCTACCAAAAGTTCAAGCAATGAAGCCGAAACAAAGAGAAAGATTAATGAGAAATATAGGCTTCATGAACCATTGGGTAGTTTATGCAGTTGCTTGTGGGCTTGGTTTTTTGGTCAATTGGTGCAACTTTCAAAGAACAGAAAAGATGGATGAAGCCGATGAGAGAAAAGAAAGTTCTTCTCACAACATACAAAATACAAATTAATAGAGTCTGTCAAGAGAAGTGTGTAAAAGAGAAAGGAAATCTATCGTGAAAATGAATAGCAAACCAGTTGAGAGCAGATTTCCAGTTAGGAATGGGCATG
>JASJDU010000014.1 GCA_030065015.1 Candidatus Caenarcanales bacterium
AGATTTGAATAAGTCTGAGCCTCAGTGGGCTAATCTCAAAAGGAGTATTCGTTCCGACAATTCAGATATTCCTTTTCATAAAAAACTTGATAAACACATCCTCAGAATGTGTGCTTATTAACTTAATTTACTATACCATCCACCCAAGTGGCTATTGGATCGACCCAAGCTTCAATCGTGTAAACATATTTCAAAAGCTCTTGCTCTACATAAAAACTGCCGCGCCAAGTATCGTAGCCTTCAAACTTTAGATCTTTTCTCTTCCATATTCGTTGGTTGACTTCTTTATAAAGAACCTGAGCTCTGATAATTTCGTGACCGTCTTTGAGTATGTTGGCAGAAACATCAATCTTTTCACCACAAACTACTTTTATGGGAAACTCACCGGCATTAATTTCCGGGGAGACATTCTCAATAATTATTGCTTCTGGTAGCTTTGTGAACACTCAATTGTTAATGAATAGTTATCTTTGATATTCACAATTTTAGTAAAGTCTAAACACGGACAAACTTTTAATACTTTTTGTTTCTCTATCTATTTAGTAGTTATAGCTTTGCCAATATTAATTGTTTAGTTACTGTTTTAACCAGAACGAAAGCTTTATTCATCAATCCTAATAACATAGCAATAGCAAATTACTGGAAAATTATTTGCATTTGGCATTTGTCTCCATCAAATAATTCTTTTTCGACCCAATTGTAGTTTCCATCATTTCTAGTGAAAACTTTAATTGGTCTTTTTTTCAATTGGCTAAAGTCATAAGCAGTTATTAGATCATCCTCAATTTGAATGGCGGTATTCTCTGGTAAAAGAAAAACTGGTACTTTGGCTGATGAGCTATCGTGAATCAGCTCTTTATGCATAGTTGATCGATAAGGACTAGGTTTTGCGGAGGGTCTGATTTGTCCTTCATGAGCGCAAATAATAGCATTCAAAAAACCGAAGGTAGTTTTGTTATTTAGAGAAACTTTTTTCCAAAGCCATGTCTCTCCTTCTCTTTCATTCACTTGAAAAGAATTTGAATCACTTATTGATTCAATACCATTGATAATTGCTCCACAACTCCATCCAGAAAGAATCATTCCATTTTTAACTCCTCTTTCTAATAAACGAGGTAAATTATATTGGTATCCCAGCTCAGCAGCATACTGGGTATCACCATTCATAATTAAAAAGATATCCGATTGAGAACATAGTCTTTCAATTTCAACTTCATGAGTTGTTGAATTATTTGGTGTTCTTTCCAATATAAGCTCATTAACATGACAAGTGCCTTTAGAAAGCTCCTGAATTTTGGATTTAATTCTATTTCTTAATTGAATGTCGTTATATTTTCCGGCTGGATAAAGTGTAAGCGAAGGATTCTTATTTTTTCTATTTTTAACGATTTTTAGTAAATACTTGAAGAACAGATCAATTTGATCACTATCATCTGGACATCCACCATGCAGTAAAAAAGTTTGTGGGAATTTCAATTCCATAGTTTCTCCTTTTATTTCACGGCTAATTCTGGTTTGGTCAGTTTATATTTTCTGTCCAGATATGATTTTTGTTCTTTAGAGATCCATTTCTCAATATCCTCAGACTTCAATCCAAGATCACTCAGTACTCTTTCTGAGAGTTCCAACCCAGAGGGTACTCCTAGACTAATAACGGGGATATTTCCCAACTTTTTATATTCATTACATTCTTGTTCGTTTCTGCTGGCAACGTAACGTATTAAATGAGGAAGTCTCTCTTTAACAATAGGCGCATACATTCGCGAGACTTCAATATCGGGTTGTGCAATTACCAAATATTGAAATCTCTCAATACCGAGGTTTTCCCAAAATCTTATATCAGCTTTATCTCCGTATATTGTTGGGTAACCTTCTAGTCTTGCTTTTAGAAAATTTTGATAATCTCGTTCAACTGATAGATAGGGTACTTTAAAGTGTTGCATTGCTCTAGCAAGTGTATGTCCAATATCATTCATCCCAATAATTACTAGACGAGGGGAGTAATTAATACCTTTATCGTTGTCCTTAGAACTCGAGTCAGAGACTACCTTCATTGCTAAGTTTTGTGCAAGATTGAATATGAAAGAAGTCAATGCCATCGATATTGCAACAGAAGCAATTAAAACACTGACAGCATTAGTTCCTAAATTCGTAGATATTGCTGGGACAGCAATAATGACAAAGAGAAACTCGCTACCCTGAAACAGAATCGCGGACTGTTGAATGGTGTTACATAATCTTTCTTTGAATGCTAGAAAAAGAAAGAAAACGGTCATAGCTTTTACTATTACTATTGTAGAAGTAGTCAGAATCACTGAGAACCAATCAGTTAAAAGCACACGAGCATCAATACTGGAACCAACAGTCATAAAGAAAAAACTCAAAAGCAGAAATCGGAATGGACGTAACTCTGTTTGAATAATATATTTGAAAGGTGTTTCCGAGATAATCATTCCTGCCAGGAAAGCTCCGAGACTTAAAGATAAACCAATTGATCCTGTTGCAGCCCCAGTTAAAAGAACCAAGAAAAGAGCGATCATTGTGAAAACTTCGCTGTTATTGTATTTGATGAGAGATTGGAAAAGAGGTTTAAGTAAATATTTACCGACTAATACAACAGCAAGAAAACTACCAATACATTTCAATAGAGCGATAGAAACTTCAGTCCATAATGAAGTTTCACTATTATTACCTAGTGTATCGGCCAAAATTAATAAAAATATTGCGCAAATGTCCTGAAAAATTAAGATAGCAATTGTTGTATTACTGTTTGGTGTTCCTTGCAAACCTTTATCTGCAATAACTTGAGAGACAACCGCTGTGGAAGATAAGGAAAGTGCCAATGAAAGTAATATGTTTATATGATTTGCAAGCCCAAGTTGCATTCCTATAAAGTAAAAAATTACCGATGTAATAAAAACTTGTAATGGACCAAATACAAAAATTCCTTTTCTTTCGTTCCAAACGTGCCTGAGAGAAAAGTGAAGTCCAATATCGAAAAGCAAGAATACAACACCTAGTTCGGCCATGAGATGAATGGTTTCATTGTTTGGAATTAATTGAAACCCATGGTGGCCGAGACAAATACCAGATACAAGAAAACCAACAATTGGCGATATTCCAAAGCGAGGCAACAGCAATACTGAGGCTATTCCACAACCCAGTAGAACTATTATTGGCTCAAGTGTTTCTACCATTTCCATAATTTCTTGATCTGTATTTATTAGATTTACTATTCTAAATATTTTTTACTAGGGTTCGAGAGTTTCATGTTTCGTTGTTGGACTTAACTCTGATTTCTTGTAGATTAACCCAATAACTAAAAATGCAAAAGTAAAAAAGCATCCACTGACTAAACTCTTCACAATTCCCTTTAAGAAGATTGTGATATTTAAGAATTCTCCGATGATATTAAGAGGGATTAAAATTATTCCCGATGCGATGGCTGCTACTACATAAACGCCTAGCAAAGCAAAAAATAAAATAAAAAATTTAGATATTAAGCCATCAGTCATTTCCCAGCTTTTTTTCAATGCATCAAAAACTCTATACTGCTTATCTATAATCAACCAAAGGGTAAACTGAAATTTAATTCCAAGGAAAATACCGGGTAATATTAAAAACACCAATCCTAGAGCAATAGCTATACTGAGTAGAATGCTAGCTCCAGCGACCCTTAGTAGAAGAGGTAAGTCGTTCGGAATTAATTCTGTATAGCTCGCTTTTTCATTATCAATAAGCTTGAGTAAGATTCTATAGATACCAGGTGCAATTACAATTCCCCATAATGAAGTAGTAATCCCCATCAGTCCTATAACTCTATTTGCATCATTAATTCTATTAGGATCTTGGCTTAAAGAAGCTTCTGAACCAATTGTTCCAGCATAGGTCCCTAGGAGTGAAGGTATACCCATCCAAATTATGGCTAAGATAATGATGAATTGAAGATTGTTTTTTACTATATCTGCAGCTGACTTTAGAACATCTTTTATTTTGAATTTGTCATCAGTTTGAGAAACTTCTTGCATTTGTTAATCTGATTTTGTTGATTATTTAAGAATATATTCTATGATGAAATCTTCAATGAGCGCCATTTCTCAAACCTCAATAGCAGATACCTCTGATTTCGTAAGCTGTATCTTTTTGTAGGTTAATCCAATTGATAAAAGTGTAAAAACTAAAAAATATCCAAGAAATAAATCTATAACTAGTATTTTGGCTAAAGAGGGATCCGCATTTATTATTTTACTGAGGATGATTAACACAATAGTAATGATTGCAGCGACTAACATTATCGGTATGTATAATAAGCCTATAATAAGGTTCAAGAGCATAAGCTTTAAAGTTAAACCTCTTGTCATTTCCCAGCTTTTTTTCATTGCACGGACAACCCCATATTGCTTATCTTTAATTAGCCAGAGTGTGTATTGAAGTTTAACTTGGAAAATTAGACCTGGAATGAATAAAAAAATATACCCGATTATAACTATCAATCTTATTAGAAAATATGCAGAGACAAACCTTACAAAGGTTATCCAGCTTTCAGGTAATAGATCTCTAAGAGAAAACCTCTCAATCTCTAATAATTTTAAAGATGATCTGAACAATCCTGGTGACAGAAGGATACCCCAAGTGAATGAAGCAAGTCCATAGTAAAGAGCCTGCTTCAAACTTGTCTCGTTATTTATAAAAGAAAAGCTTAATATGATTGGTATAAACATCATTGCTAAAGCAATGCAAAAAACAGCTTTTATGTTTCTAATTGATAAACCAAGTGAAGTTTTAATAGTATCTCTAATACTTATACTGCCCGTATGTTTGCTCATAACTGCTGTTAGGGTGAGTAAATAGTTGAGGAGTTAATATTGTATATTTAATGTATTAATATATCTTTGTGGTCAAGGTTAAAATTTGTTAATCTTGATGGGTTAAGCAAAGTACAAAACAATAAATGGTGTTAAAAACGCGAATAATCCTTCTAAAGTAAGCAATGGAATTGAAAACAGCTGAGAGAAACCAATGCTGGTAAACTTGCGAAAAGTAGCTAGTCTGTCGAGAAAAACACTGAAAATTAGAATACTAGTGAAAATTATTAGAGTAAAACTTTGTGAGTTGACATGAAGTGCTTTCGAGAGATTTACTCCGACATTCATAATAGTTAAAGTGAATAAAATTGCGTTGGTGCTCAAGGAAGCAATGGAGCTGGATATAAAGCTTTGTTTAACAACTTCAACTTTATTGAGCCCCAAAACTTTTTTATAAGTTCCGAAAGAGATTAATCTAATTGCAATGTAAATAATTGAACTTAAGGCAGTAGTTAATAAAGTCAGTTCCAAGACTTCTTTATCAATTATTTTAAACAGCTGAATCGCTACATGCTGAAGGCTATTTAGCCATAAATAGATGTTGCAAAATGATGTGAAAAATATCAAAGAGCCGAGAGACATAAAAAAAGCTATATTCCAAGCAATAGGAATTTTTAATTCGCATTCAATGCACCGCAGGTGAGGAGGAACAATCATCCAGCTATAACGATGCCAAGCAACCATTTTGTATATAAACCAGTTGAAAGGAGAGAGAACCGGAATATTTAAAAAGAACCTCAAAAGAGGAAGTTGCTTGGTTATTTCAAGAACTTTAAAAATAGCTTTATGTCCACTAATAAATAATTTTTCTTTTTCCTCAACTAAAACCACTTCTTCTTTACATTTTGCTAGTTTCTCTTTTGGATAAGTTTGCTCAAATTCTGCATTTTGAAAGGAATTAATTTGTAATTCATTAGATAAATAAGGTTTGATATATAAATCTACAAAATGTCTACAAATAACACATTGACCATCATAGAGTAAAGTGTAATTGGCCATTGAAGTTAAAGCTTTGTGGATAAGACTTTTTCTTTGATTTGATTGAAGATTGAACTTACTGTGTCATCTTTCTTGGTTTCTTGTTGCACTCTTTTACAGGCATTGATAATTGCCGAGTTTCCTCTTCCATCAAAGGATCTACTGATTTCTCCCAGGCTCAAGCCTGAAGATCTCGCAATAGCCATACAAAGCTGACGGGCATTTTTAATCTCTTTGCTGTTGCTTCTACTGAGAATTTCATTCTTAGGAATATTAAGATTTTTTGACACTAAATCCATAATCAAATCAATTTTCTTTTCATTCACTGTCTCAGGCTTTATTTCATCTAATTTTTGTATTCCCGCTGCGATGTTAATCTGCAAAACTCTTTGTACTAACTCGGATGAAAGTTCTTGACTGGTGAAACTCGTGTAAGCTTGAAGTTTAGTAAGGGCACCCTCAAGCCGTCTTATATTTTCTGGAAAAGCATTTGCGATAAGATCTGCAATTTCTTGTCCTACCTTCATTCTCAATTCATCAGACTTCCTGGCGATTATTGCTAAACGGGTTTCATAAGTTGGAGCGTGAACATCAGCGATTAGCCCACCCTCAAAGCGACTACAAAGTCTCGGTTCTAGTCTTTCAATAGCTTTGGGGGGTCTGTCGGAAGTTAAAACAATTTGGCTTCCATTATCTTTAAGGCTGTTAAAGGTATGGAAAAATTCTTCTTGCGTAGCTTCTTTACCTTCAATGAATTGGATATCATCTATTAGCAAAAGATCTAGTGAGCGATATTTGCCTCTAAATTCATTCATTTTGCTTTTTCGCATGAATGAAATTAAGTCATTTAAAAACTTTTCAGTACTCAAATATAAAATCTTTGCATCAGGGTTTTGCTTTAATATGTGATTGCCAATAGCATGCATTATATGAGTTTTACCTAATCCAACATCGCCATAAATGAAAAAAGGATTATAAGTATCTTTAGATTTGTTTTGTGCTATCGCTAAAGCTGCTGCATGACAAAACTGATTGTGACTACCAACAATGAAATTATCAAACAAAAATTTTGGATTTAGGTTTGAATGGTCTTTTTGTCCTGAGTATTGGCTGTAATGATTTGAGGGATGAGAATTTTGAGTATTATCATTTTTTTTGAGGACGCTATTGTTTCTTAAAGAGTTGTTTCCTGAGCGAGGTAAACTATCTGCTATCGAAGATAGTGAGGGAGTGTAATCCTGATTTTGTAGTTGTCCGTTAACTTTTATTAAAAGCTCAAGTTCCTTTCCATAAGCTTTCTCTAGGCCTTTTGTAATACTCCTGAAATAATTTTGAATCAAGAGGTTCTTACTGAACTCATTTCTGACCTCAAGAATTGCTTTATTGTCCTCGATACCTAGTAAATGTGCTGGTTTTATCCAAGCTTTAAAGCTGGATGAAGGAACTTCATCTTTTATAGACTTTAAAGCGGATTTCCATATTCTTTCTAATTCAGTTGTGTCCATTAACTAAAAACTCTAACTAAAAACTACAGCATTTTTATCAACAGAAGTTCTCGTCTTTAAATGACCAATTTCAAAATATTTTTTATTATTTTGTTTAAAGTAATCACAGACTGTATCTTTATCAAAAGGTGAAACTACTAGGATCATTCCAAGTCCCATATTGAAAACCTTATACATTTCTTCAACGGCAACTCCACCTTCTTTCTGTAAAAAATCAAAAATTTTGTGAATTATCCATGAAGACTTATTAACTGAAGCGTATAAATCTTTGCTTATTGCTCTAGGTAAATTGCCTTCAATTCCACCACCGGTAATATGTGCCAGTGACTTTATCTTTTCAATTATTGGCAAAATAGTACTGACATAAATTTCCGTCGGCCTGAGTAATTCATCAATTAGACTATTGTCTAGATTGTAATTTTTTTCCAAATCCAAATTTTGTTTTTCAATAATATAGCGTACTAAGCTATACCCATTGCTATGCAGCCCAGAAGATGGAAGTCCGAGTAATATATCACCTGCCTCAGTATTCTCAGGGTTTAGGATTTTCTCTTCCTCAACAACTCCATTACAAAAACCAGCCAGTTCATAAGCATTTTTTTGCAGCATACCCGGAAGTTCGGCCGTCTCTCCACCGAGTAAAGCCATGTTGCTTTCTTTACATGCTCTTGCAATTGAATTAATAATTTTTAAAGAGGTTTCTTTATCTAGCTTTTCGGTTGCAAGATAATCCAAAAAGTAAAGAGGCCTAGCACCAACGCAAAGTAAATCATTAACACACATTGCAACTAAGTCTTGTCCTATATGTTCTAATGAATTATTTTCATAAGCGATCTTTAGCTTACTTCCAACACCATCAGTGCATCCAACCAAAACCGGTTTTTTGTAACCTTCGGGCAATTTATATAAGCCCGCAAAACCACCAATTGAAGTGAGAGTATTTTTATTAAAAGTAGCTTTAGCACTTGAGCCGATATCTTTTACAAGAGAATCCGCGTCTTGAAGATTAACTCCTGATTGTTGATATAGAGTCATTAAAATTTTTTACAATAATTTAGGTTAGTCAATGATACTGAAAATTTTTATAAGAAAAATGATTTTAGTTAAATAAATTCCTTCTTGACTTTTGACTTTTTATGAGCAGCATTCTAGAAAACTTTATTATTCTTTTTTATGCTATTCTTGGCCATTAATCACGTTTAAGAGTGAATTGTATATTGCACCAAGAACTTCAACCCAATAGTTTTTTTAGCGGTTTCTTCTCAAAACGTAAGAACTTAATTTTTTTAGCAATTCTATTCAGTTTAATTATCCTATCTCTTCTTTATGTATTTTTCTTTTCAGCAATTATCCCTTCTAAAGTGGTTGGTGTTCAATTGGTCACTAGTAAAGGAAGCGTAATAATTGGAAGAAATAAATACAGTAAAAATTTAGACGTATGGACTAGTCCTCGCTTGGGCTGGTTTGAAAAAAATGGTAAACCTAAGTTTTTTCACATAGAACACAAAAAAAATAAATCCACTCATAAATTTTGGGAAATAGTCTGGGAGTGGGATGAGCTTTATTTGAACAATGAAAAAGAACCTTTAATGAAATTTGCTCCATCTGAGGAGGAAAAGAATGCTTCAATAGAAACCTTAAGTTCATTATGTAATGAAAATAATTCATCAAATTTTTCTTGCCATTGGAATATTAGTAACAAAATTTCATTGGAGGCTTTAACTAAGAAATTCCTTTGTGTTTCAGATTTGTCTAGTGAATTCTATGGAGGAGCTCATCCAATAGCTTTGAGAAGGTTTGGAACCTATAGTATTGAAAACAAAAAATTTGTCAGACTAGATGAATTCATTACTGATACGGCTACTCAAAAACAAATTTGGTTATCGTTATTCAAAAATATAAATGATGTTATGCAGCAATCTTTTTTTGGAAGTATCGGTAATGTGAACTCTTCAAAAGGTGGAATAGATTCACTTTTTGCTCCTTCTGGTAATGATCTATCCAAACCAGATCAAACCTCAAAAGAAAAACTAACCTCTCTTTTGAATTCACAAGGTTATACATTTAGTCCTAATGTTTTTTGCCCGGTAATTAGAGCTGAAGGTCCCTTCTTACTCTTTGGATTTCCTCATTCAGAGCAAGTGAATAGAGGTCTGAATTATAGAGCAGAGGCAATTCTCGATCAGCAGAACTTACCTAAAAATGTTTTAGATTTATATTCGGATTATAAGTTTTCAAAGCCTGGAAAGGATGGGAGCGTTTCCTTGCTTTCGAAAGATCTGAGCTGGAGGCTTCAACAAAAAAGAAATAAAGTATCAATAAAACACAAAAATAAGCATTTAAAATTATCTTTGCCGGAAACAGAAGAATCTTCTGAAGAAATTTTGGGAATTTTTTGGGTTTATAAATCGCCTAGTATTTCTTATTTAGAGAAAAATAAATTCAAAAAACTAAAAATAGCTAGTAACCAAAAATTAGTTGATCTGTCTAAATATCTAATCAAGAAAAGTTAATTATTGAAGACTTCTATTCCCTTATTTACTTCTATTAATATTCAAATTGGTTGTTCCCTGTGATAAGCCTGTGTAATTGAAACATTTGATTGTACTCTCAAAACTGTAATTCAGATACACTCTCTTCTACCTTCAAAAGCTTTGGCCAAAGTAAGTTCATCAGTTTGTTCAATGTCTGATCCAACCGACAAGCCGAAAGAAAGCCTGGTGATTTTCTTTATGAGAGGTTTAAGTAGGCGGGTTAGATATAAAGTTGTTGCTTCACCTTCTGTTGATGGACTGAGCGCAAGAATAACCTCGTTAATTTCACTATGTCGACTCAATCTATTTAGCAATTCTTTGATTTTTAAGTTGTCTGGCCCTATACCGTCCATTGGAGAAATTAAACCGTGTAGGACATGATATAGACCTTTAAATTCATGAGTTCTCTCAATAGTAGCTAATTCTCTTACCGAAGCAATTATGCAAACTGTGCTTTTGTCCCTTTTGGAACTGGAGCATATATTGCAGACGCCTCCTCCTGTACTAAAATTAAAACACTCTGGACAATAGTGTATGTCATTGGAAGCTTTCAATAAAGAATTCGCAAATTTTTCGATTTCCTTTTTATCCCAGCTCAACATTTGAAAAGCTAATCTCTGGGCAGATTTTGCTCCTATTCCGGGCAACTTACGAAACTGCTCAATGAGTTCAGTTAGAGGTAAAACGTAATCCAAGATAAAGTGAAGTTTATGGAAAGAATTTATTTAATGGATATTAATTATAGATACTGCTTTTTTCCCTTGCTCGCTAATATACAATTTTCCATTCTCATCTAAAAAAATTGAATATGGTTTTTGAAGATTATTAACTAAAACTTTTATTTTGCCCACTCTATCAATTGACACAACAGTGCCTGATTTGTAATTTGAAACAAGTAAATTGTCACTCTTATCATCAAATACTAGTCCAGAAGGTCCCATAATTTGATTCCCAGAGGCAAAGACTTGTCTTTGTTGATTTGCTGAGATTTTTTCAATCTTATTGGTGAGAAAATCTGCTACATAAATATTTTGTTTTTTATCTACTGTTATTCCTGTTGGACTGGAGAAGCGTAACGATAAGTTTTTATGGGGTCTATTGGGTTTTCTTCTACTTGCTGATTTGTAAAATCTATTATTCTTTGAAGGTGAATTATTAGCTCTTTTGAGTTTCCTATTCTTATTGTAATTAGAAATTTCTTTGTCTAAGATATCTTTTATAAGTTTGTACCTTGTTTGATTTATAGGAACCTTCTTTAGTTCAGAAGATGCTTGTTTAAAATTTTGCATTCCAATTAAAGCAAGAACCTTTTCTAGTCTTGCATCATGATCATATGGGTTAATAGCCAATAACTGTTGTAGAACAAAGTAAGCGTCTTCATGTTTCTTCTGAACTCTATATATTGAACCAGCATTGAATAGAGCGTCTGGATATTTGGGTTCAATTTTTAATGCTCTTTCAAGATATGCAATTGCTGCCTTATAGTCCCCTTTTGTTGCGGTATCAACGCCTAATTTCACTAAGTGAATAGCTTTAGAATTTATCTTCTTACTTTGTTTAACTTTTGAAGCTGGTTTTGTATAAGAAATTAACGGATGGCTAGTATAAAAACTCAATAACAAAAAACTGAAAAATAATTGAAAGATCAATTTATATTTTTTTAATTTTTTCATTTATTTCTTTTCTTTATTTTTTTTAAGCTTTTTTTCTGAATTCTTAGGATAGCCTTTGAACCTGTGTTTAGGTCAAGAGTTGGTTGTTCATTTAGGTATTTTTTGAGTATTGAATTTGTGCTGGATAACTTATAAGCTCTATCTAGAATATTCTTATCCCAGTATCCAAGGCTAATTACAACGCTTGGAACAAAGTGTAGTTTTATTGGTAGGTCTTTTTTTAAGTCTATAGACTTTAGTTCGAGTTCTGGGAATTGTGAATTGACAGAGTAAATCAGTTTTTGTATATCTCTTCCTTTTGAAGACCAAAAATTGAATTCATTGGCATTGCTGAAAATTAGTGTTTTCGATGCAAAAGTTTGTTGATCAAAGTTTATGTACTCTGTTTCTTTTATTAACCTCCCTGAAGAAGTTAATAGCCAACCATTTGCAAATCTTACCCAGGGCAGTTCTTCTTTAACATATACTCTTAAAGCAGGTTCAGAAGAGAAAAGAACAGTTTTTAGCTCTAAATTATCAATTAGAGGATTGTATCTTTTAAGTCTTTTCTCTAGCAGTGTCTTGTTGATTTTGAGAAGCCAAGCAGTTTCTTCAGGGTCCAAAAACATAGTTTTTATAACCGATTCGGATTTTATTCTTCTTAAGCCTTTTATTTTTATGGAGCTTATAAGATCTTGGGAACTTAGCTTAAATAGAAAAAACAATAAAGAGATATTTATTAAAAGAAAGATTAAAGTTAATCCGATTCTTCGCAAAAAATTTCTTTTATTTCTTTGCTTTATTTGATTTCTTCGATGATGCCAGAGATCTACTATTTTGTTTTTATTGTCAATTGAGGACTTGGAGTTTGAACCCTGTATTTTACTCATTTACCTTTATATTCAATCTTCAAATTTTTTACTTCCATTGTCATCTCTTTTATAGCTTTCTATCTTATAGAGCTTTATACCGATAATTAAGAAAAACAGCAAACCAAGAACTTGAAGTAAGCTCTCCAATCCATTAATTCCTAAGTTTAGAGGAATTAATCTTAATATATCAGTGTTGCCGCTAATAACAAAAGGAACCGCTAATAAAATTCCTACTAAAGCTTCTCCAGTAATCAAGCCCGAAGCGAACATTATTCCGCTTCTTTGTATTTGACCTTGAGCTTTATTTTGTAGATTTTTGAAAATTGAGTGGTTTCTTGATTGTAAGTGAGAGATAACCCCTCCAATAAAGATTGGAGTAGATAAGGTTATTGGCAAATAAAGGCCAATTGCAACAGCTAATACTGGTATTCTAAAACTAGATTTTTTAAACTTAAGGAATATATCCAATAAAATAATAAATATTGCAACTAGAGATCCAAGGATAATCATTTCCCACTCAAGATTTTTTGAGAATGCGCCGATAGTGAGAGATGACATTATTGTTGCTTGAGGAGCCGCGAGCATATCATTCGGATTCATACCGGGGTTTGGCAAAATGCCCCCGAGTCCGTAAGCATTGAAAAGCAGGCTTAAAGCGGGTGAAATTGCTAGAGCACCAGCCAATACCCCCACAATTTGCATAATTTGCTGTTTGTATGGAGTAGCACCTATTAAAAACCCAGATTTCAAATCTTGCATATTGTCACCGGCAATGGCGGCTGCACAACATACAATTGCCCCTACTAGAATTGCAGTTCCAGCCGCGGTAGTAGTTTTGTTGATATCAATATCAAAGTTAATCTGTGAGCCCAATAAATACAGCAAGACTGAACAAACAATCAAAATAGAAGCAATTGTTGCTGGAGAAATAGGATTGTTAGAGGAACCAACTAATCCAGCCATATAGCCTGCAACTGATGAAAATATGAATCCTGCAAAAAGTGAAAAGACGACTCCAAATAAGACAACTTTTAAATAAAGGTCGTTACTAATACCTAAAGAATCAACGTCAATAACATGAGAAAAAACAACAAATAAAGGGATTGCCAACGCTAGTGATGCTATCCAAACTATATTCATTGAAATATCTTTATCGGTTTCTTTTATTTGTGATTGTTGGACATTGTTTTTATTTTTCTTTTGCTGTGTGAAACCTTTGAAAATAGCTTTGGATAAAGGTAATAGTGCCCATATACCTCCGGTTACCATTGCTCCAACACCCAAGTAACGAATTTTGCTACTCCATATGTCCATTGCCGTATCGAAGTGATTGGTAAGAGGAATATCATTTATGAAGCTGTATAAAGGAATGGCAATCAACCATGAAATAATTCCTCCAGTAAACATTAAGATAGCAATATTGAGTCCTACTATATAGCCAACTCCCAAAAGAGCTGGAGAGAGATCTAATCCAAATGCAAAAATGGACTTACCGATGGTTAAAGAACTCTGTGAACAGGTAGAAAATAATTTAAAACCAGACTGACATAATTTGAATGTTCCTGCCGCCAAGCCTGCTAACAATATATTTTTTACATCCTTATTTCCTTTAGGTTTTACTGTATGTCCAGCTTTTAATACTTCGGCTGTGGCTATTCCTTCTGGGAATTTTAGTTTTGTTTCTACTATTAGAACTCTTCTGAGTGGAATGGTAAATAAAACCCCCATAATTCCTCCAATTGCAGTTATTGACAAAGTTGGAATGAAAGGAAAATCTTTCCAATAACCCAAAAGAATGAGAGAAGGTAAAACAAAAACTGCTCCTGCTGCTAATGCTTCTCCTGAAGAGGCTGCGGTTTGAACGATGTTGTTTTCTAAAACGTTTGAATTTCTTAACAGCTTTAGAATATACATCGACACTACTGCCGCCGGAATTGATGCAGATACAGTCATTCCTACTTTTAGTCCTAAATATGCGTTTGCCGCTGCCATCAAACATGAAAGCAAAATTCCCAGCAGAATAGATCTCAAAGTCAATTCTTTTGTAGATTTCTGTTCTTTATTATTTTTTACCGGTGTTGAATTTGCTTTCATTTTCAATTTTTATAATTCTAAATTCAGTACCTTGATGAATGTCTTAATAATGTGTCTGTTACTAAGTTCCCAACTAAACTTCCCAACTAAACTTCTAGTTCAACTTGGCCAACAAAAACGCTTTGAGCAGGCCCATTCATGAAAACCGAGTTACTTTGTTTATCCCACTCAACTATTAACTCACCTCCAGGTAAATTCACTGTTACTGGTTCATCATCAATAAGTCCTTTCAAATTGGCTGCAACAACAGTTGCACAAGCACCAGTTCCGCAAGCTAAAGTAATGCCACATCCTCTTTCCCAAACTCGCAAATCAATATAGTTCCTTGATTTAATAAATGCAAATTCAGCATTAGTTTTTTTGGGGAAATGTTTATCTTTTTCGATAACTGGTCCATATTTTTCTAAATCCAAAGCTTCCAATTCTTTTGAAGAATCTAAAAATATAATTGCATGAGGATTTCCCATGCTTACTGCGGTGAAATTAAAGTCTTTGTCTAAAACTGTAATTTTTTGATCAATTACTCTTTCTTTATTTTCCGATAATACTGGAATTTCAGAAGATAGCAAAATAGGGCTTCCCATATTAACTTTTATGTGACCATTGCTTTGAATCTCAGGCTCAACAATTCCTGCGAGGGTTTCTACTTTGAATTGATTTTTATTTGTTAGGCCTCTATCAAAAACGTATTTAGCAAAGCAACGAATTCCGTTGCCACACATTTCACCTAAACTTCCATCTGAATTGATATAGCTCCAGCTGAAATCCGCTCCATCTTCGGGTGGTTTAACAATTATCAAACCATCTCCTCCAATTGAAAAATGTCTGTTACACAAAGTTTCTGCTAATTGTTTCTCCGTAAAATGAGGTGGTAAATATTTGTGATGCAGCAAAATAAAATCATTGCCTAGACCGTGCATCTTCTCAAAAGGTAATATGTAGACAGACATTGTTATTTTAAGTTAATGGTTTTTATTGTATTCAAGATTGTAAAGCATAACTTTCATTGAGATTTAGATGAAGCACAAAACTTCTACAATACGAGAACAGAGCTATCAAAAGACATATTTTGGTAAGCAAGATTATTCATTCCTAATATTTGTTTGTATTTGGGCTTTATTTGGTCTAACAATGCTCTTGAGTGCGTCGAGCTATGAATCGGAAAAAATTACAGGAGCTCCTCAAACTTTCTTTCTAACTCAAGCAGCAACCCTGGGAATTTCATTTGCTTTAATGTTGCTTATTGGATTAATGGATTATAGAGTACTCAGAAAACTTAGTTGGGTACTAGCTGCTTTTTCTTTAATAGCTTTAGTTTTAGTCAGTTTTTCTTCTTTGGGTTTGTCAGCAGGTGGTTCTCAAAGATGGTTGAAGATTGGTGCATTGAGTTTTCAACCATCCGAAATTGCCAAGATATCGTGTTTAATTCTAATGGCTGATGGCTTAGCTAACAATTCTTGGAGAAGCTTAAAAGTAATTAAGCGTTTTCTATTTTGTTTCTTAATAGCGGTTTTAATACTCAAACAACCGGATTTAGGTACTGCCGTTCTCATACTTGCATCTTGTGGATGTTTACTATTAGCTGGAGGCTTAAATCTGTTTTTGGCAATAAGTTTTGTTGCTTTGGCTTTGGGTGGAGTTATACTCAGCGTCATGAAAAATCCCTATCAAATGCAGAGGATAACTGGGTGGTTAACCCCCGAACAAGATCCAATTGGGGCTGGTTATAACCTTTTGCAATCACATTATGCAATTGGATCTGGAGGTGTATTTGGTCTCGGCTATGGTCAATCGATTCAAAAACTTGGATATTTGCCGGTAAGTTACTCGGATTTCATTTTTGCAATTATTTGTGAAGAGCTTGGTTTTATAGGTGTTTTGTTAGTTATAGGGGGTTTCTTATTTCTTTTGTGGAAAGGATTACAGATAGCATTTAGAGTACCGAGTAATTTTGGTAAGCTTCTGGGGTTTGGGATTATCTTTTCTTTGATTATCCAAACAATATTCAATCTTGGAGGAGTTATTGGTCTACTTCCAGTTACTGGAATGCCTTTACCTTTGATTAGTTATGGTAAGACTTCGGTTGTTGTTGTTGGGATTATGTTAGGAATTTTCCTAAACTTGTCCCGATCTAAGGGTGTTAAGCTTAATATTGATCGCGAGCATAGTGAAAAAAACACTTTGCAGGTGGCAAGACTATAATAAGGCTAATTCGTACTGAAATAATCTGATTTAATTAATTTAGTACTTCAAAGTTATTGAAAATGAGAACGTATCCTAAACTACTGCTTTTATTACTAACGTTGACTAATGTTAGTATTCTTCCCTCTTTCAGTAAAGTTCCCAAAATTTCACCGGCGTTAATAGCAAATTTGCTTGATTCCGCAAGCCAAAGTTACAACATTGGAAATTATTCTTCAGCTATAAACGTCTATAAAAAAGCTCTAGAGGGTGATCCTAATAATCCTAGAATCCATTTTGAATTAGGTGCCAGTTATTTAGGACAAGCAAGATATTTGTTGGCTATCGAACATTTTCTCACTGCCTTAGATTTGAACCCAGCACTAATCGAAGGTTATTTTAGTTTAGCTTACGCTTATCAAGCAATTTCAAAAAATCAAGAAGCTCTTCAAGCATATAGACAGGGACTTGGCCTGGATTTGAAAAAGGAAGTACCCAAAAGTTCTTTTAACAATAGGGTTGAAATGATTAGTCCTGAATCGAACACTGAACAAACTGAAAGTGGAAATATTCCTCAGAAAGACTTTCAGAAAAAAAAGCTGCAAGTCAATAGCTTAATAAAAGAAGCAAGAAAAGCCCAGATTAATGAGATAAAATCAGATATAAATTCCAATGAAACAACGCTTTCATTAGTTCCATTCCAAAATATTGAAGAAGTAGCAAATGAAGATACATCTAGAATACAACAGGTTGTTTTTCCTTCATCTCAAGAGGATTATTACTATAAGCAAATAGTTGAGTACAACACTGAACTTGAAAAGCATCCGGAAGATTATCAGCTAAAATACAGGCTCGGTCTTTTATATACTAAAGTTAAATTATTCGATCCAGCTTATAAGCTTTTTAAAGAGATTTCTCTAAAAGACTCTGAATTGGCACAAGAGCTGAAGAGTAGAATTGAGCAAGGTGAAACTAAAGTGGTTAAAACTCAAAAATTACAAAAAGAAAATAAAAATCTTTCAAATAAAAAGATTTCCATTAAAACCAAAGAAATTAATGAAAAGAGAACACAAGCAAATATTTAATTGAATCTCAAAAAATAAGTATTTGTATCTAAATGTAAGTTCTCAAATGCCAAGAATAAATCCCGTAGCAAAAGTACCCCTGTATCTGAAAACCTATTTTCAAAACCCTCAAGCTTTATCAATTGAAGAGTTGAATAATCAAAGAGATTTGGTTTTGAGATTAAGAAGTACTTGTCTCGCAATAAATTCAATTTCAGCAATCGCTTGTAAAGGTTTATTGAAAGATACTTTGCATTCGTCTCCACTTATCTCAGACAAAATAAAAGTAGCTATTCTTTCTACAACTTTGCCTGTAAGTATTATCAGCGGATTGGTTTTCTTTCACTCTTTATGTAAAGGGCGAAAGATTAAGATTGAGCTCAGCAAAAGATTTCTAGACTGAGTTTAACTCAAAATTTATTAGATTAGTAAACCTAATAAGGTAGTCTCTAGAAAGCTTCGTTCAAAGATAAAACTCTAAACTTAAAATGACTTATTGGATTAGAGTTTGCTCCGGTTTTTATTTCAAATTCTATTTGATTCAGAGTTTTAATTATTTTTCCCAGAAAGTCAATTCTCACTTTTTGGAGTTTGAGAACATCTTGACTTACTTTCCATGGGTTTTTTCCAATTTTGGCTGCAATTTCAGGTGGATTAATCCCTTCAGAGTCTAGCTCTTTAATAATAAAGTAAGAGCGAAAAATAGTTTGTAATCCAGCAATTAGTGGAAGAGGGCTCTGATGATTGATATATTTTTCTGCTTTTTGAGAAGCTAAACCTAATTGTTTCTTTAAAATACATTCAACTACACTAAACAAATCTTCGTGAGAATCGCAGAGCTTCTCAACATCTTCGAGTTTAATAATTTCATTGTTAACGTATGAAGCTAATCTATCCATCTCACTGTTTAGTGAAGCAGTATCGTTTCCATAAAAATTGACCATTTTTTGTAAAGCTTTTTGTTCTATATTTATATTTTTGGAGGTAGCAACCATTTTGAGCCAATTAGTAACATCGTTTGGTTTCCACGGACTAAATTGATTTATTTCAAAGACTTTGCCTGATGCTTTATCCAAGAATTTAAAAAGCTTTGTTCTTTTATCTAATTTTCCAGATTGATAAATAATGAGTTCTATATGTTGAGGTATTGAATCTGATTCAAGAATCTTCAGTAACTCATTAGAATCGAAGTCCGGCAAATTGAGAATTAAAAGTTTATTTTGACTGAATAGAGAAATCCCGAAAATTTCTGTAAATAAATCGTCTTTAGGATTGACCCTATGACAAGTAGTGTCATTTTTACTGCTCAGTGATTCGTTTTTAAGTTCTTTTATTTTCTGGCTTACCCTAAATTCATCATCACCAAAAATTAAATGAATAGACTGCTTTTCCATAGCTTTGTTAATCTAGATCAATACTAAAAGAATCATTGAGTATGAAGATAATTATAGATGTTTAAGATAGCTACTTTTATCAAGAAACCCTCAAGATGAAATTACGTTAATTTAAGATTAATAAAATCAATAAAAAATTAGTTTGAATTGGCTATGAACGTGGAATTTTCTAAGAGAGAAACAAATTAGCTAGAAAACAGCTCACATGCAAAAAGAAAAGAAAAGCGAATGTCCTTTAGATACATGGATGAATGCAAAAATTTGTCTTCCAGAAGGAAATAGAGGCTTTGCTGTTGGAAAAATTGTTCAAGAATCTGACCGTTCTAACAGTCTTGTTCTCTCACTGGATCCATCTTTTCTTGGAGATAAAAGTGATCTTGTTGAAGGAGCTGTAAAGTGGAACTCTTCAATGTTATCTTCACAGAGTAATCTCAGTAGCTTGCCTAAAGGAACAGCTGTTTTATTAGCACCACCCAAGATATTTGGAGTTAAGTTTTGGATTGTAAGAATCGATCAACTCAATAAAGTAATAGGAAATAGCAAAGAAAACATAAGTCAGAATGCCGTTAGTTATAGCCTTCATGAACTGAAAAAACTCAAAAATTTCTTAGAAGCACGTTCCTCTCAGAGAGTAGCTTTTAGGACACCTGTTTTATTTGTAGATCCTAAGAATTATACGGTTACACAATATTACACTCACGATATCAGCCAAAGCGGTTTGAGTATTGCGATTGACATTGGATCTAGCCAAGAAGAGAGTTTTGAAACCGGCGAAAACTATTTATTGCAATTAAAACTTCACGAAGGAATAACTATGCCTGCGTTGAACTACAAATGTATACATAAAAGAGAAGATATTCTCACGGGTGCAAAGTTGGTTGGATTTCAATTGAATGATAGAAAGGCTAAAGATCCGGATGTAGAATACAACTTAACTTTGCTTACTTGGTCTGATGATAAAGAAGAGCATTGAAAAAATATTACTGTAATTTGGATTAACGAAACGCTTATAACTCAAGATTGCTTCATGAGCTGAAAATATATTCTTTAGACTTTCCATTGTGATTTTGCCATTATAATTTTGAGTCTGGGATATATACATTTTCATGGAAACAATAAATAAATCTTTTTGGCAATCGTCTCCTCAGTCAAAAACATCATCACAAAATGCTTTTAGCTCTCTTCAATTCTCTGTTTTAAATAACAAAATAACAAAAGTCTCTGGTTTAGTGTCCTCTGGTTTGGCCAGTTTCCTTGAAGCTCTATATTCTTCTAATCAAGAAAGACCAATATTATATTTAAGCAATCAAGACTCTCCAAGTTTTACTCATAAACTTTCTAATCAAATTAAAAGAATTGCTAATGACAAAATCAAAGTGCAATCTTTTCCGGTTAGCCATGGATCCAACTTTGATGGGGTTACCGAAAGTGCTCAACATTTCGCTCAAGTCTCAGAAATACTGAGTAGCTGGCTGAATAATAAACTTTCAATTACTGTTTGTAATACAAGCTCGATTGTTCAACCTTTTTGTGCACCTTCTGACTTTAGGAATCAAGAGATTGCACTGAAACGAGGTAGTGAGGTTAACTTAACAGAACTATCCAAAAAATTAGTATTACTCGGATATAGAAGAGAAGAGACTGTAGTAGAAGTAGGAACTTTTGCAATTAGAGGAGAGATTTTAGACTTATTCCCATCGAATCAGGTTGATGACTTGCCTTGGAGAATCAATTTGTTTGGTGATGAAGTGGAGAGTATTAGACCTTATGAGCCTTGGACCCAACGCTCCATTAAATCAAAAGAAGTGGATAGTATTTGTATTTCGCCGTTGAATCCCTTTGTATTTCCGCAACAAGAAAAAAAGAGTGAGTTGATTGAGAGATTAAAGTCTTATGCGAATGAGGTTGATGATGCACAGGGCTATTTTTGGTTGGAAGACTTGAAAAAGTTCGAAACTGGTGATTTTTCAAGTGGTGAATGGCAGAGATTCATCCCCTGGATTCAGGAATCTTTTTCTTCGGCAATTGACTTTTTCCCGAAAGATGGATTGATCATAGTAGATGAACCTGATTCTTTAACTGCAAAGTTAGAACAGACTCAAGAAAAAAATATACTTGAACTATCGCATAAGTTTGAAAGAAATCTGTTACCAAAGTCTCAAAAGCAAACTTTAGAAAAATTTGTTGATATAAAAAATTCAATAGAGACTTCTATCTCTCAAAAAAAAGTTATTCAGCTGTCACTTAATAGCGATGACTCGGATACTTCGGTTATAGATTTGTCTACTACATTGGCACCTCAGTTTAGAGCGAAGTTGGATGAGGTAGATAAGTTCATTCAAGAACCCGCTCAAGTTGATAAGGAAATTTGGGTTGCAACAAATGATGATTCTTTAGAACAACTGAAAAGTAGCTTGTCCCTTGAATCTCTCTCTAAAATTCATTTCCATAAACCCTTTGGCTTGGATAGAGGATTTGGTGTAGGAAATAAAATCTTATTAACCGACTATGAGCTTTTCAATAAAAAGTCTGTAATTGGGACAAAAAAGAAAAACATTGATTCGAGAGCGGAAGATTTTATACCAATCGATTTAGATTCCATAAGAATTGGCGACTATTTGGTTCATTTAAAACACGGTATTGGTCGCTTCATTAATATGAAAGTTATTGAATTGGACAATCAGAAGAGGGAATATATAACGGTTGAATATCATAAAGGAGATATTTTAAATGTTCCTGTTGATCAAATGAATTTGCTTACCTTATATAAAGGTGCTAGTGAAGGTAAATCACCTAAGCTCTCTAGATTGGGAGGAATTGATTGGGAGAAAACAAAAAACAATGTACGTACTGCAGTTAAGAAGGTAGCTTTTGATTTATTGGAGCTGTATGCAAATCGAACTGTAGAAGAAGGTTTTTCTTTTGGAGCAGATACACCTTGGCAAACTGAGCTTGAAGACTCCTTCCCCTACAAAGAAACTCCGGATCAGCTCAAAGCAATAAGTGAAATTAAAGAAGAGATGGAATCCTCTCAAATAATGGATCGTTTATTATGTGGTGATGTTGGTTTTGGAAAAACAGAGGTTATTATACGTGCTGCATTTAAAGCTATAATGGCTGGTAAGCAAGTAGCCGTGATGGCTCCAACCACAATTTTGGCACAGCAACACTTTAAATCTTTTAGTGAACGTTACGAAAAATTTCCAGTAAAAATAGACTTTTTGAGCAGGGCAAAAGCAGGTAAAGAAAAAAAAGAAATAATTAACCGAATTAATAACGGTGAAACCGATTTGGTTGTTGGAACACACGCTTTACTGGCAAAATCAATTACTTTCAAAGATTTGGCTTTAATTGTTGTAGATGAAGAGCAAAAATTTGGTGTTAATCACAAAGAAAAGTTGAAGACTTTAAAAGCTAATACCTCTGTTCTGACGGTTTCTGCAACGCCAATTCCAAGAACAATGCATATGGCAATGAGTGGAATAAGAGAGATGTCACTCATCAGCACTGCTCCTCCAGGAAGAGTACCAATAAAAACACAAATTGCCCCAAATAATCTGAAGTTGGTCAGAGCAGCAATTGTAAGAGAGATCGAAAGAGGAGGACAAATATTCTATCTGCATAATCGTATAGAAAGTATTCAGGCTAAAGCTTTAGAGTTGATTGAGTTAGTTCCTGAGGCGACTTATAAAATTGCACATGGGAGAATGTCGGAAGGTGAAATCAGTGAAGTGATGGAGGCTTTTATCAATCATGAGTTTGACGTTTTAATTGCAACCTCAATCATCGAAAATGGAATTGATATCCCTAATGCTAATACTATGGTAATTGAGAATGCTGATCGTTTTGGCTTGTCTCAGCTTTATCAACTTAGAGGAAGAGTCGGTAGATCCAATGATCCTTCTAGGCCAGGTTTTGCTCTGTTACTCCACGGCCCAATTAATAATATGAATGAACAAGCAAGAGCTAGACTGGAAACAATATCAAGATATAGCAATTTGGGTTCGGGTTATCAAATTGCCATCCGGGATATGGAAATTAGAGGTGTTGGAAATATACTTGGGGCCGAGCAACATGGAAAAATGGTAACAGTTGGTTTTGAACTTTATTGTGAAATGTTGAATGAAGCAATTACGGAAATTAAGCAAAAACTTAAACTTGGACAAACGAGTGAAGATATTAAAGTAGAAACTCCAATAATGGCACTAGAAGACAAGCCAGTTTTTGATTTCAAGCTTAATGCTTATATTCCTATTGATTGGATTAGTGATGATTCATTAAGAATGAAAGAATACAAAAGACTCTCTGAAGTTAGTAGTCTTTTGCAATTAAGTGGCCTAGAAGATGAATGGAAAGATAGATTTGGAGAGATTCCTCAATCGGTTAACGAATTAATTAAAGTTGTCAAATTGAGAGTTTTGGCTACCAGTGCAAGTATCTCTGGTTTAATAAGACCTAAAGGTGACTTTATTAATTTAAATTGCTCAAAAATTACTTTTGAGGGCTGGAAAAAACTGCAAGAATTGATTCCAAATTGGTTGAAAGAGAGAATAGCCGTTCGTTTATTCGGAAAAGATTCGCAAATAATGGTTAGAGTCCATGACTTAGACACAAAGAACCAACTGGATTTACTCGAAGAACTGCTTAATAACTTAATTGAAGTTGTTTAATAGCTGTTTTAAAATCTGAGAAATAAACAATTTGAAAAAAGAATAAATTTATATTGAAAGACTTTGACAGCTTATTTGTATTAATCTTCTTAATTTATTTACGAATTTAAGGTTCTCTTTAATTTATGACAACTGTGATTTAACTTTGGTAAGTTAATTTGTAAATAGGGATATCACTATAGTAGAGCAATGAAGGGGATTGTTCGATGGTTGGGAATAGAACAGAAAGCGTAGTTGGTGCTTCAACTAATAACTTTCAATTTTCAAATGGTGGAAAAGTACAAAGACATGCGAATTTGATTTCTAAAGCATCATTGAGTTTATTACCTGAACACAAAGATCAGATAAAAGAATTTCAATCGATCTATAGAGAAAATCAATCTTTATATAGGGAAGTTGAACAAAAGACACAAATTCCATCTGTTCTAATAGCAGCTTTACATTTTAGAGAATCAAAGGGAAATTTTCGGACTTATTTACACCAGGGAGATCCACTAGGAAGAGCTCCAGTAAATCATCCAACAAATATTCCTACATTTCATAACTGGACAGACAGTGCAATTCATGCTTTGGGTATGAAAAAAAGTACACAGAATAAGTTAGGTATTAATGCTAGTACCAATGATCTATCTCTTTTAGCGGAGTATGCTGAAACATATAACGGAAAAGGTTACGAAAATAGAGGTTTAGTAACTCCATATGTATATTCCGGTACGTCGGTTTATAGCGGTGGAAAGTTTGTTGCTGATGGCAAATTTAACTCATCCACTATTGATAAACAAGTAGGTATTTTACCTCTTATTATGAGCGTTAGTAACGGAGATTTTAAGAATTTAGCAGGCAACACAAATTCAACGTTAAACTCTCAAAATCAAGATAGTTTCAGTTCTACTTTAAGCCAGGTGAGATTTGAGCAGCCTACATTGAATACTAATGGATTTAACCAGCCAGCATCTGCTTGATTTTGGAGAAATTAATTAATGAGTCCCCAACCGGCTATTGTCTTAGCATCTGTGATTTCTCTGGATTTAATTTTTTGTGATAGCTCGTCTCTCGATAGATGAATTGTTCTGACGAATTCATCTTCATCTGGATTTGGCTTTCCTTCTTGAAGTTCAGTGGCTAAAAACATAAAAAGCTTTTCATTGCAAAAACCTGGTGCAGTATAAATAAAGCCTAAGGATTCTATTTTGCCTGCCGTATAACCAGTTTCTTCCGTAAGTTCTCTTCTCGCTGCTTCAGTTGGGTCTTCTTTTAAATTCAATCTTCCAGCAGGAAATTCAGTTAACTTCTCTCCTGTTGCATACCTATATTGTTCAACTAAAACAAACTTGCCATCTCTGGTGATTGGAATAATTACAATGCCTCCGGGATGAAGGACCAATTCCCTTGAGCTAGTTTTACCATTAGGTAAACGAACCTTGTCCAGCTTAAACTCGAGAATTGAACCTTTGTGGATTAACTTGCTCTCTATGCACTCTTCAGCGAAGTTTTCTGATAATAAATCTTTCATCTTTATATTTTAATCGTTAATCCATTCGAAGCCCTTAATTTTATTTTTATTTGGAGGTTGAACGGTAACTAATTCAATGAACCCTTCTTTGCATCTGACTAAAACTTGCTTTTTGTTGATTTTGAACACTTCTCCAATTCTAATATTTCCTACCTCAAAACTATTTAAGCTGTTTTCATCGAAGATATTTGCTTCTATTAATTTAATTTGCTTATCTTCGAACTGAAAAACTGTACCGGGCCATGGATTAAGCCCTTTTACCTTCCTATCAACTTCGAAAGCTGACATTGTATTCCAGTCAATTAAACTCATTTCTTTCGTTAGTTTAGAAGCATAAGTTGTTTTCGAGTCATCTTGTTTTTCTTCAACCAACTCCCCTTGAAGCTTTAAATTAATTGCCTCTTCTAATGCTTCTGCCCCTAGCTCGGATAGTTTTTCAGCGAGAATGACAGCATTATCAGTTGCATCTATTGGAACAGATCTTTTGTGAAGCATTGGCCCCGTGTCTAAGCCTTTTTCAGTTTTCATTATTGTTACACCGGTTTCCTTATCCCCTTCAAGAATTGCCCAATTGATTGGTGCTGCTCCTCTCCACCTTGGAAGTAATGAAGCGTGGACATTCCAAATTCCCCATTTAGGAATATCAATGATTTCTTGACTCAAAATCTGTCCAAATGCTGCTGTAACCATTAAATCCGGTTCTAGTTCTTTGAGTGTGTTTATTAATTCGATATCTTTGCTGATTCGGTTTGGTTGATATACGTTGAGATTGTTTTCTTTAGCTACTGTTTTTACTGGTGTTTCAGTTAATTTGTGTCCTCTTCCAACCGGTCTGTCTGGTTGAGAGATTACCAGTGGAATTGAAAAACCAGAATTTATGAGTTTATTTAAAGTGGGAATTGCGAAGTTTGGAGTGCCTAAAAAAATTACTTTTATGTTTTTGTTATTAATCATTTCATTTAATAGTGTAAATAGAGATTCATCTCACCCAACATTCTATAGAATTGTTGAAGTGAGTAAAAAGCTTATTATTACATCTCGCTTACTTAATGAAATTAGTAATTGAGATGATAATTTTCAACATTTTTACTTTCAACATATTTAACTCGTTAAAAGGACTGAGTATGATAAACAAATGTTTTACTTTTGTATTTATGGCTTGCCTATGTTTCATAACATTTGCATCAAATACAGAAGCTCAATCGAAAAAATATTACAATCTTTCATCCAATCAATCGGAGTCTCAATCTTCCGAAAAAGATATTCAATACGCTAAATGTCTTCAAGAAAAAGGGATAACAATGTATGGAACTTCTTGGTGTCCTCATTGTAAACGTCAAAAGGAGACATTTGGTGAACTGTTTAACTATGTGAACTACGTTGACTGCCAAGCTGATAGAGAAGTTTGTGTAAAGAATGGCGTTCACGGATACCCAACTTGGTTATTACCGAATGGAAAAGAAATTCCTCAAGGAACAGTTGCATCAGTTGCAAAAGCTGCCGGGTGTACTTTAGAGCAACCTATAACTAAAGCGGGTGCTAAACAAGAAGTTACTTCTTCTCTGGATACTGATAGTGTAGAAGCCGACAAAGTAGATAGTGTAGAAGAAAGTGTTTTAACTCCTGCAGTAAACAATCCTAAAGAGAAGAGAGAATTTTACGCGAAATGTTTAGGGGAAAAAGAAGTAACCATGTATGGTTTAAGCCATTGTCCCCATTGCAAAGCTCAGAAAAAAGAATTTGGTGAGTTGTTTCAATACGTAAAATATATTGAGTGTGATAGACCAATTGAGAGATGTCTTGAGGCTTCTAAAAAAGGAAAAGGTTATCCTACTTGGTTAACAAAAGATGGAGCTAAAATTGAACCTGGTTCCGTTGAAGAAGTTGCTTTAGATGCTGGTTGTAAATTACCGTCTTCTAATAATTCCGCTCCTGTTCCTGCAAGTAATAAAGAAACTTCTAATTAATTAGTAGATTACTTTTTATTACAAAAGTCCTCTTTGTTGATTAACAAATGAGGACTTCTCTTTAGAAAGAGTTATGACTTAATAGTAAAGAATTAGTTCCATAGCTAAAATTAATGGATTATTTGAAAAAGAGTTTATAAAATTTCGATTAGAGTTATTAATATGAGTTTGTGTTGGGATGCAATTATGAATATGAAAAAGAAGAATCAAACGGCTAATACATTATTTATAACCTTAACTCTGCTTTTTACCCTATTTTTTGGTGTTCACCAAGTTCTCTCTCAAACTTCAAACTATGGAAAAGCATCCTGGATTGGTGAACGCTTTCAAGGTAAAAAGACCTCTAGCGGTGAATTGTTTGATATGAATGACTTAACCGCTTCGCACGCTACATTGCCCTTCGGTTCAAAAGTTAAAGTAACATCTCAAAAAACTGGTAAATCAGTAACCGTCAGAATTAATAATCGTTCTGAACTAAACAACGGAAGAATAATAGATTTATCTAAAAGAGCTGCTGATGAAATTGGTTTGATTGAAGAAGGTGTTGGATATGTAACTTTAAATGTTTTATCCAAAGGTTCGGAAGCAATTGCTTCAACGCAGGAAACACCAAAAGTAAATAGTCAAACAAAGTTAACGAAAAAAGCTAGTGATACTAATATTTCGTCTCAGTCAAAAGCAGCTAACGGTTTTGTCATTCAATATGGATCTTTCTTTGATATAGATAACTCAATTGAGTTCAGGGATGCGCTGAAAAAGAAAAATATTGAAACCGTTATTTCCTTTGCTCAAAGCCCAACCGGTAAAAAAGTATATCGAATCAACAGTGTAAAACAGTTTACATCTAGGATAGAAGCGAGGCATGAGCTTGCTTCTGTTGCTCCTCAAGAGGGTATTATTGTTCCAGTTGGTTTAGCTTATGAGCCCGGAGTTAAAGGTATTACGAATGCAGCAAGTAATAACGCAGCTTTAAAATCTGGTTCTGTTATAAAGTCCTCTAATAGTGAGACCTTATCTCCACCAACTGCTAATATATCTGCAAATAAAGATTCTTCTTCTCTATCTTTGCCCGAAGAAAGCTCTAAAATTTATGAATATGGTGTGCAGTTTGGAGCGTTCTCAACCTTAAACAATGCACAAAGAATGCAAAAAAGTTTATTGACCAAAAGCGGTATCCGTACAATAATTCATCAATTTCCTGATGATGAAAGAAACCTCTACCGAGTTTTAACCAATCATGCTTTTTCTTTAGAAAATGAAGCTAGAGACTTCTTGAATAAGAATAAGATTGAAGGAATGATTTTAACTTTTGTTAAGTAAAGACAAAAGCTTCAAGAGTGATTCGCAACATCAAAAGTTAAATGCAACCGTTAGTAGAAAAATGAAAAAGAGTTAAGGAGAAGAGGGTGCTCAAATTGGTTTATTTGAAGTGTTAAAAAACAAAGGCCAAAATGAGCTTCAAACAC
>JASJDU010000052.1 GCA_030065015.1 Candidatus Caenarcanales bacterium
ATTGGAAAGAAAATAACTCTTTATTACCGGGATGATGTAGAGTTTCAGGGAAGATTGACAAAAGGGTTAAGATTGAAGCGTTGTGTTAGTTCTGTGAAGGCGATGAGTGTTGTTCAGGAGAAGCACACGGCTTAATCAGTAGTGAATAATTAGGGGTGTCTTTGGCACCCTGTTGATTTTTTAATCTAAACTATATTGAAAGATGAATAACAAACTTCCTGAAAAGTCGAAAGAGCCACTCTTTCAAAGAGTGGTTTCAATTCTTGAAGAAGCCCGTTCAAAGGTTGTAAGAACGGTTAATTCAGAGATGGTAATTGCATATTGGTTGATTGGACGTGAAATTGTTGAAGAGGAACAACAAGGTGAAGAAAAAGCTGAATATGGAAAGCATTTAATAGAAAATTTATCTCAAAAGCTTACTGAACAATTTGGAAAAGGCTACTCTGTGCCTAATCTTAGAAATTTTAGACAGTTTTATTTAACGTTTATGCAACGTCAACCCGAAATTCAATACCCACTGGGTAGCGAATCTAATAGTGGATTTAGTCCAGGACTAGGCTGGTCTCACTATCGAGCCTTAATGCGTGTAGACAACGATCATGCACGATCTTTTTATGAAGTTGAAGCGATAAAAAACCAATGGAGTAAAAGAGACTTAGAAAGGCAAATTCATAGCTTACTATTTGAAAGACTTCTCAAGAGCACAGATAAAAAAGGACTTTTGGAATTAGCTAATGAAGGTCATGTTGTTGATCGCCCAGTGGATGTAATTAAAGATCCTTATGTTCTTGAGTTTCTTGATTTACCAGAATCTTCTAAACTGTCTGAGAGTAAGATTGAGACAGCCTTGCTCAATCATTTACAAGAGTTTTTGCTTGAATTAGGGACAGGGTTTGCCTTTATCGGTCGTCAAAAAAGAATAACTTTAGAAGGGGATCACTTTTACCCCGATCTTGTTTTCTATCATGTAAAGCTAAAGTGCTATGTAGTTGTTGACTTGAAAACTACAAAGCTAGATCATGGAGACCTTGGTCAAATGCAACTATATGTTAATTATTATGATCGCGAGATTCGAACAGAAGAGGATAATCCAACAATTGGTTTGATTCTATGTACTAGCAAAAATGATTCAGTTGTTAGGTATATTTTAGATGAGAAGAACCAGCAGATTTTTGCTAGTCGTTATAGGTTGGAACTTCCCAGTGAAGATGAATTGAAAAGAGAACTGGAATACGAACAGAGGCTGGTTGAAAATATTAAAGATAAAATAGTTTGATAAAGGAAATTATTTAGAATTAATTTACAACTATTTAGATAATCAATCCCCCTAAAAGTTCATTAAACAATTATTTAAATCTCAGATTATCAATCCAAACGGTATTAACATTCCAGAGTCTGTACTCATATTACTTTAAACAAATGATTGGAACAATTTATGGTGCTTCCTTGGTCAAGGGATTAAAACATTTATACAATAGACTTCAGCCTGGTCAATCAGTAAAAACCACTTCAAAATTAACCAATTCTCCTAATGCTCAAACAATGAGCAAACAGGAGATCAGAAAGAATTTCCCTAGTATTCCTGAAAATCAATTGGATTCTTGGTCTTCTTATATAAATAGCGTTCAACCACCTGATAGAACAATCAACTTTGACATAGAAGCAACTAAGGATACCCACCCGGGTTCAAATGCATTAAATGTTGAAATGTGGATAACCAAACTTGCACAACACGCACCTTCTTTCAAAACTTCTATCGTTATTGACAAAAAATCTAAGGATAAGTTTGAAAACACACCTATTAGCGCAACCAATGGTATTAGTGAAGATATAAGCCCAACCTTACTAAAAACAAGTGTGAACCCAGAAGTCGCTGAATACTTAATACAAGAAGCTCTGAAAAAAACTGTTGATGAAATGATTTGGGATTTAGATTAAAACTAACCCCAAACGGTAGCAATCCCCTGCCAGGAATTGATCTGCTTCCCTCCTGAATCCAACCATCCTCTCTTCGAATACCGATTGAAATCGAGGTTAAGAAGGATGAGTATGAGAAAAAGTGGATTGTTTATTTCCAGGAAAAAGAAAAGGGCTTGGTGATTAATAAAACCAATCACAATATGCTTTCTCAGATATTTGGTGGGGAGGTTAAACAGTCGATTGGACAGAAAATAACTCTTTATTACCGGGATGATGTAGAGTTTCAGGGAAGATTGACAAAAAGGTTAAGATTGAAGCGTTGTGTTAGTTCTGTGAAGACTATGAGTGTTGTTCAGGAGAAGCACACGGCTTAATGAGTAGTGAATAATTAGGGGTGTCTTTGGCACCCTTTTTAGTAAATTAATTGAAAATCCACTGGCAGTATGTTAATTTGCAATACAAGTTAAGAATTGTTATACTAAAGATTATAAATATATTAAATCTTTATAAATAACAGGAAATATAAGACATGAATATGAACATAAATGGATTAGGTGCCAAGCCAGTGGTACAGCCAACTGTCAAACTTAATGATGGATTACCTAAACCGCCTAAATTTACAAAAGTAACTAGTTTACAAAATAGAGCCGATAAGGTAAGTCAAAAAATTGGGAGACAATTAAAAGAAGCAAGAAACTTAAGATATTCTGCAGAGGTGGATACAGCTCCACCATTGCCTTTAACCTCAACAACCCCGACAAGAAGTGATGAAAATATAGCTTTAGCAAAACTCAGTAAAGGATTCGATCATATTCAGGTTGCACATGAAACATCTAATGGTTTTTTTACTGGCGGCAAATTCCTTGAAGGGCAAAGTGTTCCATCCAATTTAGTAGAAAAACCCTTGGATCAAGATCATGTGAAGTCTTGGAGAAGGTATAACGATGGATTAATGGAGTTAACGAAACAACGGGATATTATTAATGCTGTAATTCATAGAGAGGGCCAAGCTATGAATTCACAAAGGCTTGGGATAGTTTCAGGCAATGAGCGTAATAACTTCTCAAAAGCTGTTACACAATATGAAAATCAAATTAGAGGCTACAAGCCACCTCAAGAACCCAATAATAATCAAACAAATAATAGTGAAACCCAAAAGCCAAAACCTTCAGAACCAGAGGTCCAACCAACAACTGCGCCAATAGGTTTTCAAATCGATTAATAACTTGAGACCGAAGTTTATAGCTCAAGCTACAATGACCTGAGCATATCTTAAAAGGCTCTTGAAGCAATGGATAATTATAGTGATTACATTATTTATGTTGATGAAAGTGGTGATCACAATCTTTTAAAGGTGGATTCTAAATATCCGGTTTTCGTTTTAGTTTTCTGCATTTTTGAAAAGAGTCATTATGCGGATAAAGTTACCCCTGATATGCAGAAACTTAAGTTTAAGCACTTTGGTCATGATTTGGTTGTAATGCATGAAAGAGAAATTCGTAAAAACCAAGGTTGCTTTGATTTCTTGATGAAAGAAGACCTCCGAATTGAATTTATGGATGGGATTAATAGGGTTATTGAGGAATCAGATATGACAATTATTAGTTCTATTATTGATAAGACTGAGCTCAAAGCACAATATACTGAACCGGATAATCCATATAAGTTGTCTCTTTTATTTTGCTTGGAGAGAGCCTATAAGTTTTTAGAAGAAAAAAATCGACACGAAAAAACAACCTACATAGTGTTTGAATCTAGGGGTAAAAAAGAGGATGATCAGTTAGAACTTGAATTCAGAAGAATATGCGATAAAAATAATAATATGAAAGCAAACTTGCCTTTTGAAATAGTATTCGCTAATAAGCAATGTAATTCTACCGGTCTACAATTAGCCGATTTAATAGCTAGGCCAATTGGTTATCATGCTTTAAAACCCAATCAGACAAATAGGGCGTATCAAACTCTTTACAATAGATTTTACCGTTCTCAATCTGGAAAAGTGAACGGTTATGGACTAAAACAATTTCCATAAAAGCAAAAAGCCCCCGACTTAACGAGAGCTTTCGCCGACTGGGTAACCCTGTCCATTTAAAATAATTATACCCAAAAACCAGTGAATTGAAATATAAGTAAGTTTGATAAAGGAAATTATTTATAAATAAGTTTTCACATCAAGCCTATTTTCTCAACATGATAAAGTAGCATGCACTATGTTAATACTATATATAAACTATGAGTATCAATCCTCTGGCTAAATGTAAGCCTGTTAATCAATTCCCACAAATAAATAGAAGAACCTTTGTTGATATTAGAGGTGAACAAGCTTTTAGAGATGGGCAACTGATTGATTATTTAAGGTCCCAAGATCTTTTAAATATTCCCAATACAACTTGTGACTTTGGAGCAGGAACAGCTGGACCAACAATTGCTTTAAGGAAATTGTTGGAAGAAAAAAATCCACACGCGACACTAATTGGAATAGAACCAGAGGCAGAAGATGCTCAAACAATCATTACCTCTGGTGTTCTGCCCCCAGAAAATTTATTTCAATCAGATGGATTTAAATTATTAAGAGAGCAGTTCAAAGGTTGTTTTGACTTAATTACTTTTTTCCGCATTTTGCCCAAATTTATTAAAGGAAAAGAAGAATCTCAAAATTTAGTAGATACGATATATAGTGGCTTAACAGAACAAGGGCAAGCCTTAATTACAACTGAAACTAATTTCTTCAATCCATATTTAAAAGATAACAATGTGAAACACACCAAAATCCCAAGGTTTTCAGTTAATAAAGATCCAAAAAATATGCTACCCCTATTCAATACATATATTCTCAATCGAAGTGATATTGGAGGATTAACCTCTAACCCCAAACGGTAGCAATTCCCTGCCAGGAATTAATCTGCTTTCCTCCGGAATCCAACCATCCTCTCTTCGAATACCAATTGAAGAAGTCTATCGCTTTGGATGCGGGTTTCCGTAATTCACTTATAAAATACTCAACCACTTCATGCACATTTATCGGTTTTGATTTATTTCTCTTTTCTTGTTTTCTTAATTCGTAATATTTTTTTATCCTTTCGCAGTTTTCTTGTAATGACTTTTTGGCCCGTAGAAACTTATTGGATATCTCTATAAAAATATTTTTAAATTTATTTCTATTAAAATCCATTTGATCTTCTGTGGGACAAAATGTATTTATTGATTCCTTCGTTTTGATGCTTCTTGACGTGCGAACTTGATAATACTCATTTTGATATTTATCTATTTTTATTTCAATTAATCCTTGCTCTTTTAATTCTTTAAGATCTCTTTTTAAAGTTCTTTCATTTATTTCAAAACAAAATTCTTTTAAACGAGTCAGTAGCTTGTCATTGCTCGCAAAACAAACTTTTTTCTCCATTTGATTGTAATCATTCAGAAGACATAAAATAATGGCCTTTCTGCACTCTTTAGTTTGAAGTCCTTTGGTTCTTTGTAAACTTGGGACTATTTGAAGTTTCTCAGCTTTATGTTTTTCTTTTAGTTTCTCAAAACTTGTTTCTTGGCGTTCATTTTCTTTTTTCTTTTTTGATTCAACTTTGGTTTTTTCTTTTTCAATAAAGGTTGATGGTATTTGATCCAATTTCTTTAGAGCTTGAGAAAAATCTAAATCCTTTTCTTTTAATTTAGGAACCAAGTCACCAATCGGTGCGCATTCTCCTCTAACCGTTGAGGTGGTAATTGGTTTTGATTGCTTTAAATAAGCTTTTCTTTTTTCAATTTGTTCAATTCTTTGTCGAGTTTCAAAACTAATTTTTTGACTAGCACTTGAAGAATTTGTTTCTAAAAAATTATTTATACGGTTACTAACATTTTTTTTAGGAGGAAGATGGTTCTTAAACCCCTCCATCAAATCAGTGATTTGAGAGAACATGCTTTTATTTTTTACTCAATGTATTAACTGGATAAAAGCAAACGTGATCCTCTAACCCTTTAAATTTTGCCGTTCCTCAATTACAATAAAACTTACCTGTCAAATAAGTTTTTATTTGCAACTGCAAGTAACGACGAAAACTTAAAAGAAAACTCCTGACGCCAATCGGGAGTTTTTTTTATTTAAGGCGTCCCATTGCTATAACACCTTATTCTATGAAGTAAAGATGCCTTTTAACAAGCGCTAAATCTGTGTTTCGGTGTATTGACTTGAGGTGGGCTTTTGAACCTTTTTTGGAAACTGGCTTGAGGAGATTGAATTTGCTTTGTTTTCTTTTTTCTGTATCGAATTAATTATTTCTTAGGTTTTCCTTTTGACCTTTTTCTTTAATCTAAAAGTCTTTTTAAATTTGTGAGTGTTTGAATTTGGAAACATCTTCTTCCTTTCGATTAGTTGATTAGAAGCTTTAATGGAACGAATTGCTTTAGCTTCTTATTACTAATTGAAGCAGAAAAATCTAGCTGCTCAAAAAAAGACTCGATTTTGACTCGATTCATTTTTTGAAGGGTGAAATAGCTTTATGGGTGAGCAAGAATCAACTTGAGCTTTTTAAGGCTTCATTCATTGAGTAAGCCGAATGAAAGTCTTTATGATGTTGAATTGAGGCTTGGCAAAGAAACGGTTGATGAGTTTTCTGAGGAAGCTAGTTTGTCTTGTGTGCGTTGAGAGTGTTACTTATTCCTTAAATAAAGTAGTGATAGCCACATATAGTATGTGGCACTCTTCTTAAAAAAATTGACAACTATTTCTAGAATTTGTATTCTAGAAATATGGGACAAGGGCGAAAACAAGAATTTAATGAAAAGGAGGCACTATATGGGATGATGCGTGTGTTTTGGAAGAAAGGCTATGATGGTACGTCTTATGATGATCTCGTCGAAGGCACCGGTGTCTCGCGTGCGGGACTTTATAAATGTTTCGGTGATAAGCGCAGTGCTTTCATGCGCTGCCTTGATTACTATGTAAATACCGTGGTCCGTGATTTTACTGCACCTATGCGTGAGTTGAATGCCGGATTACAAGAAATTCGAGATTATTTCTCTTCCATTATGAACGCGATGACTAAGAAAGATGCATATGGCTGCCTGGCTGTTAATAGCGTAGGCGAAAAAATCACTGATGAAAATAAAGACATCAGGGACAAAATTTACGGTATGCATAAATTGCTTAAAGTCAGTTTTGTGCATGCATTAAAAAATGCACAAAAAAACGGTGAGCTTGCTAAAGGTTTAAATATTGAGGCAAAAGCCCATCATTTACTTGGTACAGCAGTTGGTGCTGCGACAATGATACGTGGTGGTATTAACAAAGAATGGATCAAGAATTTTATTACCTTGAGCACTGAAAGGCTTACCGAATAGATTCAAAAATTTTTAAACAATTTAAGAATCTATATTCTAGAAAAGAAGTCAAAATAAATGATTTTAAAAATCTAACCCACTTAAAAGGAAAGAAAAAAACATGAATGCTTTTATCACAATTAACGTTGTTATCAAAAACCCTGAGAAATTCGTAGACTATATGCAGAAAGCTTCAGCTACGCTTGCACCATATGGGGCAAAGCCTGTGGCTAAAGGAAAATTTGCAGGCAGTGTTAGCGGTTCTAGTAGTGAGCACCAGATGGCAGCAACGGTGACGTTCCCTGATATGGAATCGATTGATGCTTGGTACAACTCGGATGAATATCAAGCCCTAATTCCACTACGCGATGAGGCAGCAGATATCATCATCACGAAATATTCGGCAGCATAAATAAGGTAATCCAATTGCTGATGTGACGATTGTCAAATATGCAGTTCCCCCGCAATAAATATCACCATAATTAAGAAGGAAAAATATGACTCTTAATACACAAATTAGACAAACCATTAATATGTTTCGGGAAACGTTACCCGAGGAAATCACCACGCTAATTGAGCGTGGTGCCGGAGAAATTAGCGCATTGGAAATCGTCGAAAAAGCTCTGAAAGAAGGCGATAAAATCCAAGAGTTTAGCTTGAACGATCACAAAGGCATACAGAAATCGCTTTCAGGTTATCTGGTGGAAGGTCCATTGGTACTAACTTTTTATCGTGGTCTTTGGTGTCCGTATTGTAATTTGCAACTTGCTGCCTATTGTAAAGTATTGGATCAAATCAAGGGTTTAGGTGCGAATCTAGTGGCAGTCAGCGCCGAAGGTCCGGAAGGAGGTGCCGTTGTCGCGGAGTCGAACATGCCGGAAGAGGCAAAAGATTTTGCTGTAAGTGATCCAGGTTTTGATGTGCTATACGATAAAGGCAATTTGCTGGCTGAAAAATTTGGTTTGGCATTTGAGCTGCCTGAATCTCACAAACAGGTGCTAGTCGCTATGGGCATTGATGTTGAACGCGCCAACGGGGATAAGTCATATGTATTTGCCGATCCTGCAACCTATATTATTGGTACGGATGGGATTATCAAATGGGCGTATGTGCCAAATAACTACCGTAAGCGTGCTGAGCCGGATACGATCCTCTTACAACTAAGAGCTTTAGCACAGTGACGAAATTAAAGAAGTTTACAGCTACTAAGGAACAACCATGACACAAACAGAAAACAATGTCACAAATTTTAATAGCAACGCCCCTTTGGTCTCATAGGGGATTGATATTAAAAGCTACACCTCCATAAAAAGATTAAAGTACAAGAAATAGATAAAGCCAGTTTTACTTACGGTGCGTGTGTTCAAGCCTATGTATGTGAAAAGCTTCATTCATTGAGTAAACCGAATGAAAGTCTTTATGATGTTGAATTGAGGCTTGGAAAAGAAATAGTTGATGAGTTTTCTGAGGAAGCTAGGTTGTCTTGTCTGAAGTGAAAGTGGTATTCCATGATTCAATTCAATCCACTGGTGTATTGGGCTGAATCGACAGATAACTAGTTAAATTACTGGGGGATTGGCGCCAGGTAGTGTCAATATAAACCGTAAAAAATCACCGATTATTTGATCGATTAGATTTTTCTCGAGTCAGTAAATTTAAGTGTGTAAAAGGCAAAAGGAAAGAAAAAAAGAATTGACAAAAAAGGATAAGGAAATGCCCAAAACACAAAATAAAAGAGACCAACTAATAGAAGAATTAATAAAGGAAATCGA
>JASJDU010000053.1 GCA_030065015.1 Candidatus Caenarcanales bacterium
GGGCTAACCTCAAAAGGAGTATTCGTTCCGACAATTCAGATATTCCTTTTCATAAAAAACTTGATAAACACATCCTTAGAATGTGTACTTAGTAACTTAATTTACTATAAAAGTTTTTTCTTTTAGATGTATCGATCTCTGAGAATATAATCCCAAAAGCAATCGATCCATATTCTTGGAAGCAGTTTTTGATGGATTTGAAGCAACAATCAACTCAGTGGAAATAGATTGATTCTTTATTTTTGTTCCAAATACCTGGAATAACTTTTCATGATCTTTCTCTTTTGTGTGAATAGTGAAGCCCAAAGAAAAACTGACAATTATTAAGATGCATAATATTTTTAACTTTTTTGAATAGCTCATAATATATTTCCCTATTACCAAGGAAGCAAAGGGAACCAAACTGCAAACCCAAAAGAGGTGTTTATATGCCCCATAAGGAAATAAAATCAACATAAATAGCGGTGGCGCTAATAGTGGTAAATATTGCTTCTGTTTACTCACAAAGTATTTAAATGAGGCAAAGTAAAATATTGGTGTAAACCAAGTGCCAATATAAGTCACAAAAACTCTCGAAAACCACTTCCAGAGATTTAGTTCGGAAGGAAGGGAAACATGATTGTTAATACTTTGTTTATCTGTAAATAGCTTGACAACGGAGAATAAACCAAATTTTTCTATATGTTGAATTAATAAGATGGGATGATTGAGTTTCAATTTTTCTGTAAAAGTAAAACCTGAATGACTCATAAATGAGTTCGTTAAAAACCAATAGATTATTGCTAGATAAACTAAAAGCGAAGATATGAGAATAACTTTTCTGTAAGACTTGTACCTTGGAAACATCAAGCAACCTAGAAGCATAAAAGCAAAAGTCCACTCAGTAAGCGCTCCCAGGAAAATGACTATGCTGATTGAGAGGTAGTTCCACCGACTTTCTAAAGAATAAAAGAGTAAAGCAATGAATATAACGATGAAAGGGCCGCCAATACAATCGATAGTATTTGAAAAAAGATTTGTAAAAGGTAATAAAATCGATACCAAAGAAGAGTAGTAAGCAAACCTTAAAGATCTCTTCTTGCAGATTTGAAATATTAAAAAACTTACAAAAAGCCAAGAAAAGAAACCGAGTAGCTTCACTGGTACTGAGGATGCTCCAAATACAAGGAACAGCAGTCCAAGGATCCAGCCTGTTAATGGTGGATGATTGTAATAGCT
Organism: Candidatus Caenarcanales bacterium; assembly: GCA_030065015.1. Lineage (GTDB taxonomy): Bacteria > Cyanobacteriota > Vampirovibrionia > Caenarcaniphilales > Caenarcanaceae > JASJDU01. The sequence continues at coordinate 1,219 of JASJDU010000053.1, forward strand.
TAATGGTTCTTCATATAGACCAGTTGAAATATGCGGTGTTAACCAGGTTTGCCAAAAACCATAATTTAAAAAGTTTTCTCCCGCAATGTGCCAAAAAGAAGTTGAACCTGCTGATAAAATGGTTCTGCCATAGGGCTCAAACAAATCATAAAGCCGTAAGATCGAACACAAAGATAAAGTAATTAAAAATAAAAAAAATTTTTTATTTGCGAATTTAGAAAAAAATGAAAACTGCATTTTACTCAGTGCTTAAGTTTTACCTATGATCGAATCCAACCACTGCTCTTTGGTTGCATCAATAGTATAAAACTTTTCAATTTTGTCTCTGCCAGCCTTTCCCAATTGTTTTATAAGGTTTCTGTCATTGAGAAATGTTTTTATAGAATCAACCCACTCAGGAGCGCCATCAGCCAAAAAACCAGTGACCCCATCAGTAATGATTTCTTTGTTAATCCCCACTGGAGAAGCAATGCATGGTAAGCCTGCTGCCATATACTGAATTAATTTGAATCCGCATTTACCTCTCGACCAGGGATCATCATTCAAAGGCATTATGCCAACATCGCACTTTTGAATATTATTGATTTCAGTTTCTTCTGACCAATCCAAGTAAGTTGTGTCTAAACCATCAATGTGAATATTCGATGTCCCAATTATGATTAACTGACAATTCTCTCGGACTAACGGATTCTCAAAAACGTCCTTTAATAAGTAGAGGTAACGCGCCGTTGAAGGTGAACCTAACCAAACTAATTGTAATTTTTCATTTTGAGTAGGTTCTAATTTTTCTTGAAGTTTATATTTTTTTATATCAATAACAGTGGGAATGACAGTGACCGGTTTATTGTAAGTGAGAGCGTATGACTCGAGATATTTATTGCCCGCAATCGTACAACTGGACAGCCCAATTAATTCTCCAATTTTCTTTTTATTCAACTTCAAGTAAAAGTTGTTTGATAAATCATAATGGTGAAAGATAGCATCATCATATATTAAGACCAATCTATTGAACCTCTTCAAAAAAAGTTTCTCTATAAAGAATGGAAGATACGGCCATAATTCATTTTCCAACACTAGGGTGGAATTAGATTTGCATTTTAATAGCAGAAAAAATCTTTTAATATAGCTTAAGAGAGCCTTGAAAATAGGCTTAGCATTATTTTGATAAAGTGCTTCGATGTATCCATCATTGAAGAGAGGGTGAACCTCATAGTCAACGTTCGAAGGTAAAGTTGAAAGATATTGAAAAGTTCTATATCTGCTTGAGGCTCCTAACCTAGAATATTTTGTAAAGAAATATATTGTTTCATTCATCGGCATTCAACTAAATCATTTGTAGAATTTACTGATAGCTTATTTAATAATTCATATGTCTAATAATAACTACTGGTTGATGAAGACAGAGCCGGGAACATTTTCAATTTTTGATTTAGAGACTTCTCCTGAAAAAACCACTCATTGGGAAGGAGTAAGAAATTACCAAGCCAGAAACTTTATGCGAGATGGAATGAAACTCGGAGATAAGTTATTCATCTATCATAGCGTCATTGACCCCGTGGGAATTTTTGGAACAGCTTATATTAGCAAAGAAGCTTATGTTGATCATTTTCAATTCGACCCAAACAGCAAATATTATGATCCTAAAGCTTCTCCTCAAAAACCCATCTGGCAAATGGTGAATGTGACTTTAGAAAAAATTTTTAAAGAACCAATTACTTTGAAGCAACTAAAAGATTTTCCAGAACTTTCTGAAATGGTGGTAGTTCAAAAAGGAAGTAGGCTCTCCATCCAACCGGTTAAAGAAGAAGAATGGAAATTTATAATGGGTAAAGTGGAAGAGTAGTAGTAGTTTAAATAACTCATTTATTCTCATTTGAAGTTAAATGACTACTAATTATCCTTCTGGTAAGGACTTCTGTGGAAAAGTCTTTTTTTCTTGGAGGCCGGAGAATTGTCATTTTTATAGGTTTCTTCAATAATTTGCGGTTCAAATTCTTCAATGACTCCTTCTGGCTTTTTCTTTGGGTTCATCTTTAAGAACGATTCAAAATTCAGATTATTCTTTCTTATAATTTTTTTTCGCTTGAGTTGATTTGTTTTTTTTGATAATTTTGGCTCTTTGATTTTTATTGAAACTGTTTCGTGACTCAAAACATATTGCCTAGTCAATTCTTTTATCTTGTCTTGGTTTAAACCATCTTTCTTGAGTTCAGTTTTGAGTAAATTCAAAGCTGAATTAAAGTTTTTCTCTACATCAATTACTCCAAAAGAATAAGCATTCATATAAGCTTCAAGAGATTTTTGAATTGTTAGAATATCCTTTCCATTTGATTCCATGTATAGATTCCCTAATTTCATATACGTTTGTCCTCTAGGGAAGATTTCTACTGATTTCTCAAGAAGTTCAATAGCTTTATCTTTTTTCTTGCGTTTGATTAACTCTGTTGCCTGCAGGTTATAGACTCTTGAGAGTTCTCTTTTTCTATGATTAATGGAAGAATTGGACTCTTTCAACTTCATTGATAACTTTAAAGCCCTAGTTAAAAGGTAATTAGCTCTTTCTAGATTCTTTTCAATCAGAGATTTACGCCCCTCAATACTATACAGTTCGAGTAATTCAGCTAAACATTCTTCACATGAATTCACCGGAACTTTTTCCAATATATTGATTGCTTCAAAGGCTTTACCCCTTCTTCTCAAAGTCTCAGAAAGATCCAAACCAACTTTCGGAATATAGGAATGAGATGGTTCTTGGTTTTGAATTGTTTCTACAATTGATTTTGCCTCACTTTCTCTTCCCAAAGCTAAATAGGCATGTGCAAGTCTAAGCTTAAGGCCTCTATTATCTCTAAGAAAAAATAAACGCTGCTTGATCAATTTCTCCGCTCTTGCAGACTGATGGTTCTCAATAGCTTCATTAATTTGACCGTGCGTTATAAGTTCTAAGCTGAAGGATAAGAAAACACTAAATAAAATTGCCCCTATAATAAAATTTCTTTTTTCTCGAAAATTAAAATTGAATTTAATAAAATCAAAAACCAGTCTAAAAGTTAAGGTTATATCTTCCGGTCTTTTCGTATAAGCGCAAGTTTTTATTCTTTCAATAAGAAGCCTTAATAAAAGACCCACTCTTTCGAGAAGAGGTGCATGACCTTCTAGTTTGACGTACTGCAATTCTGATGGGGGTTTAATATTAACCACTAAAAAGCAAAATTAAAGTTTATTGTACCGTGCCATAAAGCTATATTTTAGATGAAACAGAAGTAATTAATTAAAATAAATTCTTAATGATTTGAAAAGCCTTGAAAAGTATCGATAAGAAAACACTAATTAAAAAACCTGACGTTATTGGGAAATAAAAAGTCCAATTTCTTCTTTCAACGATAATGTCTCCAGGCAAATTAAACAACCTTAGAGAAAACCCCAGTTTATTCCCTATTACAATGAAGGTTCCAATTAAACAAAAACAAACTCCAATCAAAAAAAGTAATTTACCCATAGTTCAATAATTTAGGTATTAAAAATCTTTCAATACTTATAATTTATTTATAGCAATTAGTTTACTTATCAAAATACAACTCAATTATTTTTTAAATGGAAGAGGACAATCATATGGAATTCAACAAAGAAAAATTTTCCAGCTTCGTAATGGATAGGCCCTACCTAGGGAAAATTGAAGCAAAAGACTTAGAGGAAGGAGAACTCGTCTATCATCATGCTCTGGATAAAGCTGGATGTGGGGATAGTTATGAATTATGGATTAAAACGGATAATGAAAAGCACATAAAAGATGCTAAATATATAACTTTTGGTTGCGGTTATGCTCAAGCAACATGTTGTGCCTTAATTGAAGCTATTAAAGAAAAAAATGTTTCCGAAATATTTCAATGGTCAGAGAAAGAAGTTTGTCAACAAATTGAAACTGTGATGGGCGAATACCCAATCCATAAAAAGGCTTACATGTTTTTTGCAAAAGAATTGCTGGATGGAGTTTGTAAAAAAGCTCTCGGACAAGAAGATTTGGTCAATAATGTCGCTAAAAACTAGTTGACAATAGTAATTAAAAGATTTTTAGAGATAGTATTGTCTTCTATTCTTGAAATAAAACGGAAGATACAAGTTTGGTCAGAAATGATCAAATTGGAGCATACAATTTTTTCAGCTCCTTTTATGCTTGCTTCTATGTTAATTGCCTCTGATGATACTTGGCCTAATCCAATGGTCTTTTTCTGGTGTGGTTTAGCTTTATTTGGTGCTCGCTCTTCAGCAATGACTTTGAATAGAGTTATTGATGCTCAAATTGATGCTGCCAATCCTCGTACAGCAAACCGTGCTATTCCTGCCGGTAAATTCACCTCAGGTATGGGATTGTTTGTATCAGTAATTGGTTTTGTTTTGCTGACAATTGCAGCTTTCAACTTGCCTCGAATCTGTGCTTATTTGCTACCGATAGCTATTATTTGGCTGAGTTTATATTCTTACGTGAAAAGATACTCTTGGTTATGCCACTTTGTCTTGGGTATTGCTTTGGGGGGAGCAGTTCTTGGTGGTTGGATCGCTGTGACCGGGTCTTTCTCGACAATTCCATTTCTCTTAGCGTTAGCGGTTAGTTTATGGGTTTCAGGCTTTGATATCCTGTATGCGACACAGGATATAGATTTTGATAGAAAAAGCAAACTGTATAGTGTACCGTCTAGATTCGGTCTAGAAAACTCAATGAAAATCAGCCAGATGTGCCATTTTATTTGTGTTTTTCTTTTTGTCTGGGTCGGTTACTTAATATCATTGGGTCAACAAGGTCTGGTTTCTTATGGATATTCGGTAGGTCTTATATGTGTGCTCATTGGTCTTTTTTATCAACACAAAATTATTAACGAAGATCTTCGAAATGTTAATGTAGCTTTTTTTAACGCCAATGCGTGGATAAGTAGTTTGTTTTTTCTTTGTATCCTAATCTCAAAGATATTAGAATTATTCGTCTGACTTTCTTTGAATTACTGTAATTAATGGGGGTACCTTGGGTATTGGTTTAAAGAAGGGAAAATATTATAATTGTTTTAAATGACTGCTAGACCAAGAAATAGTAATAAAACATCTTTCAGTCGCGATGCATGGCTTGAAATCAACCTGAATTCTCTTGAGCATAATTACAAAGAAATAAGAGAGCAAATAAGGCCAACATCTCAACTCATGGCTGTAGTGAAGAGTGATGCGTATGGTCATGGAGCTTCTGTTACGACACCCCTTCTGGAAGCCTGCGGGGTTGAGTACTTTGGTGTAGCATCGGTTGATGAGGGGATCCAACTGAGAGATGCCGGTGTCAAGTCTTCGATTCTTGTTTTAAGTCCTACCCCATCGTGGGCCTTGGTTAGAGCAATAACTAATAATTTGGAGATAACAATATCTAATTTAGAGCAGGTTAAAGACTTAGAAAAAATAATAAAGAGAAACCCTAAAAGAATAAATGCTCCAATAGATTTACAGATTAAAGTTAATACGGGCATGAATCGCAATGGAAGCAAATGGAATAAATACGCTTCACAGTTGATTCAATATGTTCTTGATAACAAATCATTATTTAAGCTGACGGGAGTTTTCAGTCATTTTGCTTGTGGAGAAAATGATTTTTTTTCACAAGTACAATTGGATAGATTTGAGAATGTCATTAAACAATTTAAAAGAAGTGATTTAGGTTTGCTGCATATTGATGCTTCTCCCAGCATTTGCAATGGCCAAGTAACACATTTCGATATGGTTCGAGTCGGGCTTTCTCTGTATGGCTTAGGAAATTATGGACGTTTGAATTTGAAGACTTGTATGAGTCTTATTGCAAGAGTGAGCCAATTGCAAGAAGTTCATGAAGGTGAAGGTGTTGGTTATGGTTTAACCTGGAGAGCAGAAAAAGATAGCTTAATTGCTCTATTGCCACTGGGCTATGCTGATGGTATCAAAAGAGGTTTATCCAACAGAATTAAAGCTATCTATAAGGATAATTTCATCAATCAGGTCGGAACTATTTCTATGGATCAGATTACGGTAGATCTCTCAGCTTTTCACGATCAAGTAAAGGTTGGTGATTTAGTAATTTTAATTGGAGACTCAGAGAGACATAGCATTAAAATTAGCGACTGGTCACAAATACTCAATACAATTGATTACGAAGTAGCTTGTGACTTGAGAGCTCGTTTGCCTAGGGTTTACGTTAGAAAGTAGTGAGAAATTAATATTTTTTACTACTCAATATCCTTCTTTACTTATTTCCTTTATTTTGGTAATCTATACTGTTCGTGAGTGTTAAAAAATACTTAACTGATTTTTACTTAATTAATTTTATACAGTGTCTAAAGGAAAAGGCGGAGACAAAGGCGGCCCACAGTTTAAACAGATTAAACTGCAAATTCCCGCCGGGCAGGCAAATCCAGCACCACCCATTGGTCCAGCACTAGGACAAGCTGGTGTTAATATTATGGATTTTTGCAAAAAGTTCAATGATGCTACAAAAACGGAAAAACCAGGTCTGCTTTTACCCGTAATTATCATTGTTAACCAGAAAGACCGTTCTTTTACTTTTATAATCAAGAAGCCACCGGCCTCGGTTCTAATAAAAGAAGAAGCTAATATTTCTAAAGGATCTCCTACTCCTAATAGAGTTAAAGTAGGAAAGTTAACCAAGTCTCAGCTCACTAAAATTGCAGAAGTGAAGATGCCGGACTTAAATGCTAATGATATAGAAGCCGCGGAAAAAATCATTGCAGGAACGGCAAAAAGTATGGGAGTTACGGTAGAGGCGTAAATCAGTAATATAACAAGAGGTCAAATCAATGTCACATAAGAAGAATTCAAAAAGACAGCAAAAAATCAAAGATATTTTAAAAGAGTATAAAAATAAAAAAGTTCAGGCAGATAAAGCTATTGAATTACTCAAGTCTTTTCCTGCTACTAAGTTCGATCAAACAGTTGAGCTTGCCGTTAAGCTTGGAATTGATACCAAGCAAGCAGATCAGCAAGTACGTAGTAGTCTGAATTTACCGGCTGGTACTGGTAAAAAAATTAAAGTTGCAGTTGTTACTCAAGGTGATAATGCTAAAGCTGCTGAACAAGCTGGTGCTGATCGAGTTGGCGCCGAAGATTTAATAAAAGATATTGAAAAAGGCAATATAGATTTCGATAAGCTCTTGGCTTCACCTGATATGATGCGTGAAATGGGTAAGCTTGGTCGTATTTTAGGGCCAAAAGGACTCATGCCAAACCCTAAAGACGGTACCGTAACTAATGACATTGGAACCGCAGTTCAAAGCATAAAATTAGGTCAACAAGTTAGTTTTAGAGCAGAAAAAGATGGTGCTATAGTTCAATTCCCAATTGGTAGGGTCTCTTTCCCAGAGGCGGATTTGATGAAAAATTTAAAGGCGTCTATAGATACTTTACAAAAACTTAAACCGTCAAAATCGAAGGGGGTTTATTTCCTCTCTGCCCATATAACCTGCACAATGGGTGGTTCTGTCGAAGTTGATCCTAATAGGGTCATGGCATTAGTTGCTTAGGTTTCAATTATTTCTTTGAAGAATTGATTGACCCAGTTAAGTATTTTTGTCACAATTATAGTTTTAATTTGTTCTGGTACGGTAGCTCAGCTGGTGAGAGCGGAGGATTCATAACCCTCAGGTCGGGAGTTCGAGTCTCCCCCGTACCAAATTTCTGTTTCCCTAAACTGTGAAAAATAAAGGTAATATAAAGGAAATTTGTTAAGAGACAATTAGCTATTTTATTCGATGTCAGATAAACCAGTTGCATTAAAGAGAGTTTTAGGCCCTTTCGATCTGATTATGATGGGAGTTGGGTGCATTATTGGGGTTGGAATTTATATTTTAAGTGGCGTGGCAGCGGCTAATTACGCTGGGCCTGCAGTAGTTCTATCATTCATTTTGGCTGGGGTTCTATGTGGTTTTGTTGCCTTATCCTACGGCGAACTTGCTTCTATGTTCCCTCTCGCGGGAAGTGCTTATAGCTATTCTTACTATGCTTTTGGCAGAACTGTTGCGTGGTTTCTTGGTTGGACTTTATTGCTTGAATATACTGTTGCAGCTAGTGCTGTTGCGGCTGGTTGGTCTTCTTATTTTCAGAATTTTCTCAAAACCGCTTTCGGTTATGAATGGCCCGCTTTCTTGGGTTCAACTCCTGGTAGTTTGCCTGATGGTCAATGGAGCATCAATTTACCCTCAGTAATTATTCTCATAGTAATTGCAATGATTAGTATTCGAGGAATGAAGGAATCTGCAGGTGTAAATAACATCGTTGCGGCTTTAAAAGTAGTTGTCCTTTTATTTTTTGTTGGCTTTGGTCTTTTCTTTATTGATCCTGCTAACTGGCAACCGTTTATACCGGAAAGAATCGCTACGGAGCACCATTCTGCTGTTGGAATTTGGGAGTTACCGGTAATTCAATTCTTTAAAGGAATATTCGCAGAGGGCGGAATACAAGCATTGATGGAGTCTCAATCTAAGTTTTGGCATTATGGAGTGCAGGGCATCTTAACCGGTTCCGCAATTGTATTTTTTACTTATGTAGGTTTTGATATGGTGTCTTCGACAGCAGAAGAGACCAAAAATCCTCAAAGAGATTTGCCAATTGGAATTATTGGTAGTTTGATTGTTGCAACTGTTTTGTATATTGCAGTTGCCTTAGTATTAACTGGGATTATGCCTCCAGTGGTTGATGGGCTGCCGAATGAAAAATTAGTTGACAAGGATGCTGCAGCACCTTTAGCTATTGCTTTTTCTTCTATTCCTGGTACCGGTAAATTTGCCGCATTATTTGTTTCCGTCGGGGCTTTATCTGGCGTCACAACAACTTTATTAGCTTTATCTTTAGGTTTATCGAGAATTCTTTTAGCAATATCCAGAGATAGATTTCTGCCCTCTGTCTTCTCTAAGGTCCATATTAAATTCCAAACCCCATACATTGCAACCATAGTTTGCGCCGTTTTTGTTGCTCTGGTTGCTGCTACATTGCCAATTGGTAAATTAGCAGAGCTTTGTAACTTGGGTACTTTGGCCGCTTTCGTTTTTGTTTGTTGTTCAGTGATTGTGTTGCGTAAAAAGCATCCTGAGTTCAAACGTTCATTTAAGTGCCCATGGGTTCCTTATTTGCCGATAACCGGTGTGGTTTTTTGTTTGGTTTTGATGTTTAGTTTACCGATGCTTACATGGTTATGGTTTGGAGTTTGGCTCTTGTTGGGTGTTGCAATTTATATCGGTTATGGAAAAGAAAGAGCTTCTCAGTTCCCTTCGAGAGAAGCTCTTAAAGAAGCTATAAAAGAGCACGAGGAAGAAGTTCATCCTCCCACAATTACTGCAACTTAAAATTATCCGCCTGTTTCAAAACCAGGGTAAAGTGTCATTCCACCATCTACATATAATGTTGTTCCGGTTATATAGTCAGAATCATCTGATGCTAACCAAACGGCAGCTCTACCTATTTCTTCTGGTTCTCCGATTCTTTTATAAGGAATCAATTTCATCAAGTCACTGTAAGCTTCTTCAGTGGCCCAAGCTTCGTGATTAATTGGAGTACGAATTGCTCCTGGTGCAATTGCGTTGACCCTTATTCTTAAGGGGGCTACCTCTTGAGCCACACTCTTCATAAGCAATGAAACTCCACCTTTGGAAGCTGCATAATTCACATGTCCAGCCCAAGGAATAACATCATGAACCGAACTAACGCAGATTATTTTTCCGGCCGCGCAAGAGATATTTGGATTTATGCCTTTGTTTTTAAACTCTTTAACTGCCTCTCTAGAACATAAAAATTGGCCTCTGAGATTTACATTGATTACGCGGTCCCATTGTTCAATAGTCATTTCATCAAAAGGTGCATCTTTTTGTAAACCAGCGTTGTTGACTAAAATATCGAGTGAGCCGAATTGCTTCTTTGCTTCTTCAAACATTGCAACTACTTCTTCTTCATTGCTTACATCAGCTTTGAAGGGGAATGCTTTACCTCCACATTTTTCAATTTCTTTTACAGCTTCTTCAGCACCTTTAATCGAGGAAGCATAATTGATTATTACATCAGCACCAGCTTTCCCAATTGCAATTGCTATTTCCTTCCCAATTCCGCTGCTAGCTCCTGTGACTATTGCTTTTTGACCTTTTAAGCTTTGAACTATTGGACAGTTTGGTTGAACAGCTTCTGGTAACTTGTTCTTTTGATAGTAGTCTTTCATTCTTGCAAAATATAATTTGGTGACTATCCAAAGTGTAAAGCAAGTTACAGTTTCAGATATCTTATTGAGGGATTAGTTTAGATTTAATTGGTAAATTAAACAGAACTTTAATTTTGTTTAAGCTTTGGTGAAATTAATGTTCATCCGTCCAAATTACATTGCAAGAGGCTGGGGATACCTTAAGGTCAAGTTTTGAATTGACACCTCTGCTCTTTATAGTGGAATATAGTATTACCTTCATTAATGCAAAAAGTTTATGAGAGGTAGATAAAATGGCAAAAACTTCTAAAAATTTACAGAAAGATAATGACGAAAGAAGTAGGTTTAGGGATCATCTTTCCAAGTTAAGAGAAGAAGCATATAGAAAAGCTAAAGAATTCGAGAAAAAGTATGGAAAGAGTGAGCCCATTATGAAAAAGGTTTGGGCGGATGATTATCCTGTCTTGATTGAGTGGTAATGGTAATTCTTGAAATCAATCAAACATCTATTCTAAAAAATAAAAATACTCAGAAGACTTTAAGTGGAAAAAATTTTGTTGTAGATGCTAACTTCCTACTAGCTTGGCAGGCTCAAAAAACTCTTGTTCATAAAACCTTTGCTACTGCTAAGAAAAATAGTTGCGCAACATCAAAAGTTAAATGCAACCGTTAGTAGAAAAATGAAAAAGAGTTAAGGAGAAGAGGGTGCTCAAATTGGTTTATTTGAAGTGTTAAAAAACAAAGGCCAAAATGAGCTTCAAACACTTTACGATAAAAGA
>JASJDU010000009.1 GCA_030065015.1 Candidatus Caenarcanales bacterium
AGCTCATTTTGGCCTTTGTTTTTTAACACTTCAAATAAACCAATTTGAGCACCCTCTTCTCCTTAACTCTTTTTCATTTTTCTACTAACGGTTGCATTTAACTTTTGATGTTGCGTTTAAAATTGTATTATCAGTAAATAAACTTACTTATTAATTTTACTTTTTAAATATTTCGTATTTTATAGTCTACTTATTGCTTCTTGAGACATGTGAAAATTCAACTGATTCAAAATAATGAAAGAAGTAAGTTACTTTTTCATTCACCACAAACTTCTGTTAAAACCTTTAATCGAGCCAGTTCATCAGGTGGATTTACTAATACAGACAATTCTGCATCGAACGTTTATACTGGCGATCCTTCTCAATCTTATATAACATCAACCGTTGATCCGGATAATGCTGACAAGGATAATCTGATTAAAACATTTGGTGCATTTGTTTTGCTAGCTATTGCAGGAGGAATTGTGGCTTTCACAAAGAATCCCATAAGTAACCATTTCCGTAAGAATTCAGAAGGTAATAGTCAATTAAGACCAGATAAGAATGAAACTCAAAACAAAATTAACGTAGATCCACTTAGACAAAAATCTGAAAATGAATTAGAAACACCATCAGGTACCGGGGAAAGTGAAGAAGAACAAGAAACAAAGCCTCCAGTTAATCCACTGAATCCTCAACCTGAAAATACAGTGGGTGAAGATTCTCCTCTTGGAAATGGTTTTGGTGTTGAAAATAATAATAACGATACGTCAGCGACAGAAGTTGAATCCACTAACTCAGAAGATCTTAAAAGTGAGGATCTGGAAATTTCTCAGTCTCAATTTGTTCAAGAATTTCAAAAAGACGTTGAAGCTATAACTCTTCCTAGTGATATTGAGCTAAAAGACCAAGACATTAATGTTGTCTACTACCAATACCATCCTGGAAGAGTAAAAGGATGGGGCAAAGGTAATTCTGCACCTGAAGACAATGATGATTTCTTGGATGTAAGAATAAGCAATCTGTATAGGCCGTCTAAATTAGAACTAATTGACATACTAGACAAACAAAAGAAAGAGTTTACTCTTAGAGAGGGTAATGTTATTTATAAAATAATACCTACAAATCACTCTGATACTTTTTTGGTCGGTATAAACCAATGTATTTATGATGGTAATAGGCCTGGTTTTAGAACAGTCTCACTTATTATTAAAGGAGAAAATAAAGCTAAAAAAGTAGCAATTGCGCTCTCGAACTCAATTGCTTACGATGGTGACGATGATTCTTTTAAAGATAACAAAAATCTTTTTCTTCAAACACTTTCAGAGGCTCTCAATAAATTCAATTGGAGATCTTCCAGCAACACAATCGTAGTTCCCTCAGGCCAAGGCAATCCAAAAATCCTAGCTGCGCTTGGTATAAATAGCAATATCGATACATCAGAAAAATCTGCACCGGAAATAACCCCACAAAACGATGCTCATAGCACTCCCAATGAACATTTAAATAATTCACCTTTAGTAAGAGAGCTTCCTCAGTCTAACGAAATAGTTCAGATACCAGAGAACTTGAAAATTGACTCTAATCAGAAAATAAATATTGTTTACTACTTTTTTAACCTCGGCAGAGTGAAAAATGGTCTAGGGGGAGCAGCCTATGGAACAGAAGAGCAAAATGATCCTGTTGTATTTGCTTCTGGTGTGAATGTCTATTATGTAAATAGCAAATTTGCAGGCTTAAAGAGGTTGTCCCCATCAGCTCTCAGCAATAATGGGATTACAGAAGGTATTGTAGGTTACCAAATATATCCTACAAATAAGTCTAATACCTATTACATACGAATAAACCAAGAAGTCTATGATGGAGGCAATCGCCCTGGAAGAAGAACAATAGTTGCACTTGTTGAAGGAGAAGCATTAGCAAAAGAAGTAGCAACGAGTTTATCAAATGCTATTGCTTTTACGGTGGGTAATGATCCTTTTATTGACAGTAAAACAAGCTTTACGAATCGGATAAAGGAAACTTTAGAATCCTTTGGTTGGACAGCACCTCGGTAAAGTTACATGAATAAACTTGATTAGGTAGACAGAGTTAACCCCATAGACTTATATCCATCAACATATACATTGTAGAGAATGTTGTTTCCACTTAAAAATGGATGTTCATTAGGATCAAGCGGAATAGTATCACCGGGTAAGGCATAGTTAGGTTGGCCCGGGTAAAATTTCTGAAATCTATTATCTAACCATCCTCCTGGTTCAGTTCTATAACCCCAGAGACCAAAAAACTTAATGTCACTACCTTTCAAAGAATCAAAATAAGCTTGGAGAAACTCTAGTGAAATATTGAGATCTGGACATACAAAATCATGCTCAGATATTCCAAGCCCACCAATACCAAATGCCTTTATAAGAGAAAGATAGCGTTGAATTTCTGGATCAACTTGTTCAATTAAGTCTTCTGGTGTCTCAGGATCCTGGGGGATCCAATGAGATTGCATATTAACTAGTATCCTTTGATGATTCTCTTTATCTACTCTACTCAAAAGACTAGAAAGGAATTGTAAAAAGGCAATCCTCTTTTCCTCTCTTCCTTTTTGAAGTAAATCTGTTTCACTTATATTAATTTCCCCAGGCCACAGTCTCAAAGCTTCGTTAACTACAGAAGCCAATGAATCCATATCTGGGAACAACCCTTTCCCAAGTCCTCTTAGGGGTACTTCAACATTACTTTGACTCAAGACATCTAGAGGAGTAAAATCATTGCCATTAATTTTAAATGGTGTGTTTAATAATCTTTCTCTTGTTAATCCAGCGAATCTTCCAGAGCCATCTATTCTAGCGTAGTACAAAGTGCTCATTGCATCTGATATATATCTGGAAGGAATGTCTTCCGGTTTTAAAACCAAAGGCTCATTAATCAACTCTAAAAAAGGAATTTGAGGCCCCGAAAACTTTTCGACAGTGTTATCTATTTTTTCAATGGCGAATTGAACATAATTAATTAGCTCTTTCTTCAATTCGCTAACAACGTCTTCTCCAGAGTTTAAGCGATTTATTAAACTACTAAACTTTTCACCCCATTCAGTAGTATTAAGAACTGCTTCGTTGAACCAAAAAAGTGAATGTGGAGCTATTGGAAGGTTATTCTCTCTTGCAAATTTGAATATATCCTCTAAGGGTTTTCCCAAAGCAAGTCTATACATTTTTGCTGGATTTACTGATTCCAAATAACGATTGAGTGAGGCAAATATCTCTGCGTTTCTATTGCCTATATCTCCTCTAGGAAAGGCTACCATTGGATTGAAACGATTGCCAGCAGCTTCTTTTAAGCTAATTTGAGGATATGCTTTTGCTTCATTTGCCCTTGCAGAGGTGCTAGACAATATCTTAGGTAATACTGCAGATGCTCCGAGAAGCTTTAAAAAATTCCTTCGATTGATATGAGAAGGATTTAGTTTGATTCGCATAATTAAAAAGTGGATTAAATAAATTTAAGCTATTGCAGGATGAATATTAATAGTATTTAATCTTCTTGGCTATGGTATTAACGGAAGAAAAGGCTCTAAGTTAACAATTTACTAACTCAATCAGCTTATTCAATTTAATTTTCAGCCCAATGTGTTTTCTGCAATTGCTCAAAAACTTTTCAACATTCGGTCCGGTATTCAAACTTTAGTCCAGAAGCTCAAACTCCTAGTTGGCTTGAGAGCAATCCTTCAAAATAAGCTTTATACAAGGGGTTCCTCATTGTGAATTCGGCTGCTGTACCACGCAAATGTCTATAACGAAGATCATTGCTAATATCTCCGGGTAAAGCTTTATTGCGGGCACCAGCACCGTAGACTTTTTCAAGCTTCTCTTTAATCCAACCTCTGGATGGTGTTTCAAAATGCCAAAAGCAAAACCTTCTGATTCTCGTTCCTCTTAACGTATTAAAAAACGCATTTATAAACCTAAGTGATTTATCTAAACTATTGCTAAGAAAATCAAACTCTGAGATCTCTACTTCAAATCCCAATTCATGAACTTGAGAAATAAAGCCACTAATAATAGACGAATCCAATTGTAAAAGAGCTTCTTCAACGGACATTATAAAATGTGCTTGAAGTCCTATAGTGGGCAATTTAGAAGTGCCCATTAACTCCTTGAACTTTTTGAGAGTTTTTATGACATATTTTCTTTTTCTGCTAGCTCCCTTATGATCTTTTGGAAGGGTGTTAACCAAGTTAAGAATAAATTCTATCTTTGGATATCGTTCAGTAGCCTTTTTATAAACTAAAGCAATTGTTTCAATATCTGGAATGAGACCCTTACCATTATCAAATCCTCTTATGGGAATACCTTTGTGTCCGAAAGGTATTTCTTCACCATGCAGTACAAGAATCTCGTTAAGGATGTCAATGGATTTTACTGATTCACATTCGGTTACTTTTTTCAGGGCTTTGAAAACATAATCAAGTATAAATTTCCTTTTTTCTTCTCTTGTACCGTTGTATTTAATTTCTTTCATTCTAGGCTCAGATTCGCTTATGACACCATTGTGATCCCACAGGAGAGCATGTGCAGCAATTTTGTAATTTTTATTACTCAATTCATTGAACCGATCTATAAAATTGCAAGTTGATACAAAAGAATTGTTTCGTGATTGAAAAAGGCGATTGGATTTAGTCTGATTCTCCATCCTTAAGCCATCCAATTTTTCCAAAAATCTTCTTGCACGAATAATAGTGTGTTCTGAAATATCACTTTCGTAAAAAGGATCCAGGTATCCAATTGGAATAGCTGCTAAAACCTCTATCCCTTTTATAGCACTGAATGAATTAGTTCCTTTCAATGAAGCTAATACTTCACTCTTACAATCAGCGGTTTCAAAGAAAGCCATAAGTCCCAGCACCCCTGCCGAATACTTCAGGAAGCTTCTGCGGTTCATTGAAGAAGAATGGGAAATAGTTGATAAGTTTTTCATTAAGAATTATCAAGAAAGAATGACTTAAATACTTAAATAAAAAATAGCTTATTTCAATAAACTATTTAGTGAAATACGTTTTGAGTCAGGCTTAGTGACTTTTTAATTCAACTTTTGACTGAGAAATTATTCAATTATCTTTCTAAGATTCAAATGTTATTTTAAAGATTTCAACTTTTTGAACTTGCTAAAGTTAAACCTAGGTAATAAGCTTTATATAAAGGATTTTTCTCTGTAAACTCATCTGTAGTATTGTATAAATATCTAAAGTCAGGATGATTAAACGCATCCCCAGGCAGAGCAAGATTTAAACCGTTCTTTTGTCTACCGTAAACTTTTCTGAACTGTTTACTAAGAAAACCACCAGCCTGGGTTTCAAAACCCCAAAATTCAAATCCTTCAATTTCTCTAAGAGCCTTTAAGAACTTGTTTATGAACTTAACTGATTTATTTATATCAATGCTTAAAAAATCAAACTCCGTTATCTTAACCTTAAATCCAAGATCGCGAATTTCTTGAATGAAATTTCTTATAGTTGATTCGTCCACTTGTTGAATAGCTTCTTTGATGGTCATCAAGAAATGTGCTTGAAGTCCCACAATATCCGGAGCTCCTCCTAAGTCTTGCAACTTTTTGAGAGTTTCAATAACATACTTTCTTTTTATCTCTGCGCCCCTGTGATTTTTGAAAAGAGTATTAGCAAAGTTAAGAATAAATTCTGTTTCTGGATATTTCTCTTTAGCAGTTTTGTAAATTAAAGCAACTGTTTCAATATCTGGAATGAGACCATCACCATTATCAAATCCTCTTATAGGAATTCCTTTGTGTCCGAATGGTATTTCTTCACCATGTAGTACAAGAATCTCATTAAGAATATCAACGGATTTTACTGATTTACAGGATAGTATTTTTTCTAAAGCTCTCAAGGCATAATTCAGCACATATTGTTGTCTTTCTTGAGGTGTACCTATGTTTTTAACCTCTCTCATTCTAGGTTCAGATCCACTTATAACGCCAAGATTGTCCCAAACAAGACCATGTGCATTTAATGAGTATCGTTGATTACCTTCATTCAATTGGCTCATAAACTTGCAGGTTTCCAAGAACGGATTTTCTGGAATAAAAAGACGATAAGATTTAGCTTCGTTAACCGTTCCCAAGCCATCCAATAGTTTTAAGAATCTTTGCGCCCTCTGAATTGTAGGCCTGTCAGCCGAGTATTCCCACGATGCACTGAGATGACTTATTGGAATAGCTGCTGAAACTTGAATCCCCTTTATATCTCTAAAGGAGCCAATTTGCTCCTGAATAGATGGTTTTGATTGACAACCAGCGATTTTTGATAAAGCAATAGTTCCTAGGCTTGAATATCCTCCAATTCTCAGAAACTTTCTTCTAGTCATAAAAGAAGAGTTGAAACGAGTTGCTGATGAAACTTTTTGCATAAAAACCACCAAAGTAAAGCGTAAATAAGACCTTGAATAAAAAATAGCTCATTTAAATGGTTGGCTTAAATATTTTTTAGTTAAGAAATGGTTATTCTTTCTGACTTGTGAAACTCAACTTCCGGTTGAGAAATTCTGTACAAAGCATTGATTATCTTCTCATCGGAAATAATTACTTTTACTTTGTCAGGCCCCCACTCCATTTCAATATAGAAAGCATTATCTTCGTAGTTTTCTTTTACATTAATTTCTTGCCAAGGTATTAACAAGGATTTGTTCAGTAACAATTTAAAAGGAAAACCCAAGCTCACAAAAATACCCTCAGGATAAATTCCAAGCTTAATATTGTTTTGAAAATACATGGACCCGATCTTTGCTTGAGACTGGAAAGTTTGTTTTACAAAACGCTCTTCAATTAAAAAGTAATTTGATAACTTGTGAAATCCGGACAACCATAGAATGAGCAAAATAATGGAGAAGAGAGAAATTAGAAACCAGATTGGAAACACAAAAAGGAAAATAAAAATTTCCACAAATCTATTAAATTACAAATGGAATATAGCGATATTTTACTCTTCGGCAATATTCCTTGTATTCTGTATATCTAAATAAATGCCTCTCTTCGGATAAAGCTCTTTGGTGATAAATCCAGGTCCAAACAACTGCGCTAACAATATTCCATCCCACTAAAACTGCAACATTTTTAAAATCAGTTATAGAGCTAATTTGTAAACAAGTCCATGCAATGGTACCAACCCACCAAGACATTGTTTTAAAAGCATAAGCTGGATGTCGCACAAAAGAATAAGGCCCTGAATCGCATAAACCCCGATACTGCAAATGTCCAGCTCTAAGACCTAAAGCTAAAGATGCCCATACGTAAATGGAAATTAAACTGAGAGAAATCCAAGCCCACCAACCTGTATAGTCGCTGTGCTGAAAAGGAAAAATTTGGCCAATAGATTCATTGAAAGGCGGATAACAGATTAAACAAAAGAACCAGCCAACAAACGTTGTATCCACTGAACGAGTTCTAAAGTTTCCAAAATTTAGTAAATAAGCCAATGCAAAAGGTAAAACATCAAAGAAATAAAGCAACTTTAAAATCTTTGTAGGTTCCGAAATCTGCATCAAAAAAGAGTTGTATCCATTTGGTAATTCAATTGTTGTTAAATGGATAACAAAGGTATTGAGCATTAGCGGCAAATAAAAAATTCTCAAAACTAAAAACAAAAGTGAAAACTTTAATTCTTCTGGAATTGATATTTGATGCTTGTTCTTTAATATAGAAGCTATGAATTTGAAAAATTCAACTGAGTTTGACTTCGATTGAACGTATTTTTCTTTGAAAAAGGAAGCAAAAAGTGCTTCCCAAACCAATCCTAAAAAGCAGTAAACAAAGGAACAATTCCAAAGAATATTTTTTGTATCTGCCGTAATGAGATCCTGAAATAAAGGACAAACTGACCATAAACAAGCCCCCAAGAACCAAGTTGAGGATAGCGTAGACCAACGTATAAAAATTAATTTTAATAATTCTCTGTTTAAAACAACGCTCTCATTCGAAGTACCAATGAGGTTCTTAGAAGAATCTTTTAAAGAAATGTCATTTAAAATTGGGTTGGACAATTTAGACAAAAAAATTAGTTCGTTATTCTCTTTAATACCCAGAAGTTGTATCTAGATTAACTAGTAACCCCTAGCTTATGAAGTTTTTCTCATAAGCTCTACTTAAAACTAACCTCTGAAACGAGCTCCTGAAATACTTTGTGAAACTAATTGCCTAATGTGTTTGTTTTTATGCAACTTACACTAAGCAACTTACTAATTACTTAACGCATCCAGCTGAGCTCGGAGCAATTCCAGGATTTCCAGCGCAAGTGTTTGGGTTACTGCAGGGACACTTGCACAATTTGGTACCACCTTTTTGGCAAAAACAACAGACAATTTTCTCTTCGGTTGGTTCTTGTCCGTTTTCACAGCCAAAATTCTTGCAAACCTTACAAGGGCACCCGCTGTCCCCTCCTTTAGCAACGCAAGCTTCTACCCCGACATCACTATTCCCACATCTAAAAGCTTTTACGGGTAAAACCGCTTTGAGGTTCACTGATGATTTCACATATTTAGAATCAATCATCGAATCAAAATCTGGATAGGGTCTGTTATCTTCAAAAACACCCTCAGGCTCTTTTAACCAGGGAAAAATTCTGTCCATTAAAGTTTGGAAAGCCGTTTTCTGTTTTTTAAATAAAGGCCTTCTAGTCATTTCTTGAATTGAATTAATTCTTTTTGCAGTAAACTTTGCTCTGTTCACTACTCGGCATTTTCTATTTGCTCCTTTACCTTCGCAAACATAAGCTTTCAGTCGCCCGCTCATTGAATTTTTGCCATTAAAATTTGCATCTACCGCCCACATGACGTTTGCTTGCCTTGTTCCTTGGAGATAATCAGTCACCCAAGATAATTTCCTTCCATTAGGCGAAATTTTAGTCATGCGAATAGGGGCTTTTTCTTTATTCGTTTTAGTTAACGGACTAGAACAATATTCATCTGCGTTGTATGGTGTATAGCTTCCTCTCATTTCAAAGCTTTTATCTCCAACTGCAAAAGACGAAGAATTTCCAGCTCTTTTCATTACGTATTTGTAATTTTTCTTCCACTTGTAGCGCTTATCCAAATTTACCGGATAAAAATCCAAGCTAAAGTAACCTACATAAAATGGACAATTTCGATTGGTGAAAGAGCCACCAACCCCATTTGTGTCCCCTCGCCTGATTAAGTATTGCCATTGACCGTTGGCAGCATTAACTGTTCCAGCATCAGAAGCCTGTGAAAGCATCAAAGCATTTAAGAATAGTAATGTAAAAGCAAAAGTGAAAATTTTATTTAGTATATTCATTGTCTTTTCCCTATTAAGCTGTAGCTTAAGATAAATAGAGCTGTGAAAGAGCCTGTTATTCATTTACCTGCTCCTTTTTAGAGCTTTCTTTGGCGGGAGAGGTTCCTCCATTAAAGAAAGCAACTAGTTTATCTTTCAATTCAGTCCATAAATTAATGGTTACTTTAGCTTCATCAGTAGATTCATTCCTAAACCAGACATCCCAAGATTTACCGGTGGATTTTTTACCATCAATCGATACTATTAATCCATCTTCATCACTTGGAGAAGCAAAGACACCATCAGCTAATATTACTTTTTCTTCATTGAGATCTTTACCAACGTTAATTTCAAGAATTCCAAGATCTCTTAATTTGCTTAACTCACCCTTTTCGCTTTTGCCATCAAGGTTTAAATCCTCCCAAAGTAATAGGCCTTCAAGTTCATCACCGGAAACAACTTTATTCTTATCCTTGTCAGCAAAAGCCGCTAAAGCTTCGTATCCATCTTTGTATTGAGAATTGTTTGTAAAATTCCCAAATAGTTCAGCTCCGCTATCTATTGTGCCATTGCCGTTGAAGTCATAAGCTATAAAGCCTTGCCCTTTTTTGAATGCGATCCAGTTGAACTTATCTGAGGACTTGGGATTTAGTTTAAATTCAACTAGTTTACCGGAGGGTTTAATATCGCTTCCATCGAGACTTACAATCAATGGACTATAGTACAGGTCGCATTTTCGTTTACAATCTTCTCCCCCTGAAGAAGAGGAAGTCGTCGTCGTGGTTGTAGTTGTTGTGGTAGATGAAACACAACCATACTGACAGAAAACCCCCGGAGTAGAACCAATTATGATTGGTGGAATGAATGGGAAACGGCGTTTCTTTTTATTCCTTGAATCACCACTAGTACTTGTAGTGGTAGTAGTGGTGGTGGTGGTGTCATCTTCTGGTTTTGGGCATTTACCATAACGACAAATTGGTTTTCTTGGAACTGGGCACTTTCCACCTGGCCTAAAACATGTTGGACTTGGACAGAATTTATCTTTAGATTTTTTATCTTTATTGCAACGACAAAATTGAGTATTTGGATTGCACTTAACACAAGGTTCTGCCGGTTTTAATTTTCTAATTGGGGGAAGTCCTGGACATTTACGGTGGAACGGATCCAGCTCAACGTCTACAGCGCAACATTCTCCAACTTTTTGACCATATTTTTTTATGGCAGCTGTGCTACACATTGGAAATCCACCATCTCTTGGAAGATTATTTATTGTGTGTTCTCTGTCTTCAGCGTTCGGAACTACTATGTATCTCCACTTTGTTTTCCGGTTTTTTCCACAACGAATCGTATGTGTTTTTGGACCGATAATTTCTCTACCAGCACAATACTTCTTCAATTTATCTCTTCCACCGCCGTTTGTATCATTCCATAAACTCCAGCAGCAATGTTGTGATTGACAATCTCTTCTATACTTACACTCAAGCTCAAAGTACATTGGATTAAGCTCATAGTAAGAAGTGTTAGTCCACCATTGTCCTCTCAAGAGAACTCTAGCTTCTTTCCAATAAACTTCTTCATCCTTACAAGTTCCAAAAAATCCACATTTAGGACTTCCTGGGTTACAAATATCACAGAATTGATTATAAGGAATTAATTGATCGAGAGGATTAGCTAAAGGGTTTTTGCCTTGAGGAGTGCCGTCCTTTGCTTCATAAGTAGCATCGTCAACTTTGTTATAGGAATCTTTTATTAACTTATGAAGTTCATTAGGATCCATATTTTCTTTAGCACCGACTGCCCAGAAAGGACCAACCCATGGTTTAATGGCAACGCTGTCAGTCCTGCAATAAACTCTAGTATTTGAGCATTGACCGGTTTTCCTTCTTACAATAACTGGGTTACCTTTTCCATCGAGATCGGTTACATCCCCGGCAGTGTATTTCATAGAAACACCACTTTCGTCTGGATAACCACAAGGAATAACTCTAAAGTAGTGGTCGCAACGACCGAGGATTTCAAGTGGTATTACTCGTCCATCAGGATACAGTTCCCCCTGACAGGTATAACGTAATCCAACAATAATCAAAGGATCAATGTCACCACAATTCACTATGGTTCGAATTCCAGCTGGATCTATATCTCTACCTTTGCATGAAGGTATATTTGGATTACCTTTTCTATCTCTTGGGCGAATTAGCTTACATGGCTCATTACATCTTTCACAATGCCCACCTCTGGATCTAGGCCATTGATCGATAGCATATACACTATTACCAGTACCAATAATAGTTGAATTAGCTCTCAGTCTATTTGGATTGTTTTTTCGATAAGAATCAAACGGTCTTGAAACACCAATTTGTCCAACTATCCTTCCATCTTCGCCAATTCCTCTTGTAATAATATTCTGTTGCGCTTGTTGATGATAATCACAATTGTTTTGAGTACAAAAAACACAAGGTCTTACACCGGAGGTTAAGAGAGATCTATTTACGCCTAAACTGTCAGCACCAGATGCTTTTGCAATATAAGAACCACGTCCTTCTAACCATCCACAAAAACCTTGTTTAGAGTTGTCACCAGTCATTCTACTAGTAACATTAAAGAAGCCTTTTATAAAAATTGGCCATGTACAGCCACTATGAATAACAGTGTGATAAGTAATTTGTTTAGTTCTTGGGTTTTGAAGGGCAAAACATCCTCCATGTTGGTTATTTGAACCAGCTCCTTGCCAAAAACCTTGCTGAGGTTTTCTCGCACCCAGATCGGATAACCTTTGACGTAATAATTCATCGGGACTACCGGAAATCTGTTGACCGCTTGATGCAAGATATTTGTCTATACCTTCATCAAAAGGAACAATACTGTAATTTTTCATTCCTCCTTCGAGTCCAGCAATATAATCATTTCTCACTCTATTGCTATAGCCTGGTCCAACTGTTGAAGTTGCTCTGGCAGCAGCAATACATCTATTTCTTGCATCTTCAACAGGGAAAGAAGTATTTGTAGCTGCAGATATAGCAATTTGCCTAGCAGCTGTATTCAAGGAAGTTTGCAGCCAAAAAAGCATTACAAACTCGATACAAACCAAAAAGGCTAAACTATAACAAAAGAGTAGTAGTGGTATATGTATTGGAACACCACCCTTAGTATTTCTAGTTGCTGAACGGCTAATCATATTTACAGTCAAAAGATCACTTTTTCACTATGATTTTTGTACCCTAAAGCAAAAAGCTCTTCTTATTAATCTTTATCAATGTTTATTGAATAGACTAGTTGGACTAGATAAAAATTAATCTATTTGTAAAATCAAAATTAGGGATTTTTCTAATAAATATTTTCTTAACCGAACATTCAGTCAATCAGTCTGAGCTTGGTTAAGAAGTTAGTTAATATGGAATCTATCCTTCTGCTGTCACACATTTTGCTATAAAAGTCCCAATTCAGAAACGACCGGCTTATGATCCGAGCCAGTTTCGGTATTAATAACTTTAGCTTCTAAGGGTTTATATCTCTCTCCCACATAAATATAATCAAGTCGGATTAAGGGCCAAAATTTCGCAGGTCTTTTCAATAAACCTTTCATATTATTGGGGAAGGTGAAAGCATAAGGCAAAATGGCATTCACTTTTCTATAAGAGTCAGTGAAACCTTCTTTTTTCATGATTTTGTATAGTTGGTTTCCTTCAGTAGAATTAAAATCACCTAGGATAATTGTGTTTCTGAGTGGTATGGAGTGTGAATTAAGATAATGAATTACATGTTTGAGCATAACTTCACGGTTTTTGTAGGCTTTTAAAATCTTTTCTTCTCCACCGAAAACATCTAGAGGATCAATTGATTCTGTATGAACATTAACGAGAATAATATTTCGGTTTGGATTTCTCAAACTCACTAATTCTGCGGAGCCTACTTTTACAGGAATACTCACCCTTTGTTCAATTGGGTACTTGCTAAAAGTTGCTATCCCTGCAATATTACTGCCTGAATTGAAAGATTTATGAGGGTAATCTCGTTGTAATTTCTCTTCTAGAATTTGAATTGTTTTGGGAGTAGTCTCCTGAAGTGCAACGACATCCGGATCTCCTTCACGAATTGCCTCAACAATAGAACTGTAATTTTTGTTTTCAAAAAAGACATTGAAAGTCATCACTCGAATCGGTTTTCCAACAAATTCAACATCTTTCTTATCTAAAAAATCTTCGTAAAAAGGAAACCAAACATATAAAAAGATAAAAAGTCCGGTTAAAAGAAGCATAAAAGCACCCGGTATTTTTTCTATTCCAACCCATAAATGCTCAATCCAAAAAATCACTAGTGGTGCAAAAAGCCAATAGCGAAAAGAATTAATTAATCCTAACCACCAATAATTATCACCAAATAAATATCCTGCAATTAAAAGAGCAGATGCCGAAAAGATGTATAAATAAAAAAGCATTTATATTGTTCTATTGAATTTAAGTAGATTTTGATTTTAATTCCAAGCTGAAAAAACTTCACGTTCAAATTAATTTTCCAATAGGACATTAACAAATGAATTGAACTTTCAGTGATGACCTTAATTCTTGTTCAACTTTGTTACATCTTCTATTTGTGTTAATGCATCAAGCAGTTCATTTATCTCTTGGTTGAGAAAATCTACATTCGTTTTTAGCTCATTTTTTACTTCTTCAGAAGCATTGTTCATAAAACCCGGATTATTTAGTCTCGCTAAACCTTGTTGTTTGTCTTTTTGTTTTTTATTTAACTCTTTACTCAAAACATTTTTACGTTCATCTAGGTTAACTTCCTCCGGTATCTTTAGACTTATTCTGTAGGTTGAAGAAGTGTTTTCAGTATTCTTATTTGTCCCATCAAATAAAACCCCATCTTGAATCTCTAGAGTTTTATTAATTAGCTTTTTAACAGAATCTAAGCTCTTTAATTCTCTGCAATTAGCAATTTGTCTCCATTCACAAAGAAAAGGATGAATTTGCGAGGCAGACGACTTTGAATTGGTATCCAGTGAATTTACATTTAGTGAAATGGCTTCCGGTTCAGTGCATTCAACTGGAAAAGTAGGTGGTAAACCCAAAATTTTCTGCCTCATTGAGCGAATAACTTGAACAATCTCTTTAGTTCCGTAAATTTGGTTGAATGCAATATCAATTTTATTCTTAATAACTTTATCTACAGATAGACTCAAATCCTCCGCTTGAGGATATATTTCAAAAGCTAAAGAGCCTTGTTCTTCTGTCAATGCTTGCCACAGCTCTTCAGTTGCAAAAGGAACTATGGGATTCAAAGATCGAAGAATTTGTTCAAGTATATAAAAGAGAGTTTGCTGAGTTTGAAGCTTTAAGATTTCAGAATTGGCTTCAACCGTTGAAGATAAACTCAACTTAGCAAGCTCCAAATACCAATCACAAAATTCATACCAGAAAAAATTCTCCAGGCAGGAAACATATTCGCTAAAACGATAATTTTTAATATGTTGATTAGCTTCTTTTAGAGTGTTATTCCATAGCCCCAAAATCCATAAGTTGGCAGTATTTTCATGTTCAGCTAATCTATTTATTATTTCTGAAACTTTTTTGTGACTTTTCCAAAAATAATTTGAAGATGGATTTCCTTTTATATTTTGAATAACAAACTTCGTTGCATTCCATAATTTGTTAATGAACTTTCTTTTGTCTTCGATTGTTTGTGATGTCCAAATTACATTACCATTGCCATCCTTCTCTTTTTTTCCAGGAAAGCGAGCATCTTGGTTAGAAAAGATACCAACAGAACAATACCAAAGCCGACTGGCATCAGCCCCATATCTTTCAATCAAATCAATTGGGTTAATTGCATTACCTTTAGACTTACTCATCCTTTTTCCGTCAGGGGTTTGAATTACAGGATGAATCAAAATATCTTTAAAAGGTAAAGCGCCCGTCAAATTCACTGAAGAGTAAATCATTCGAGAAACCCAAAGATTAATTATTTCGCGGGCGGTAATTAAAACACTTGTCCACGGTTTAGAATTGCTGTTTTTTTGAGTTTTATTGGGCCAACCTTGTGTTGCAAAAGGCCAAAGAGCAGAACTAAACCAGGTATCTAAGACATCAGTTTCTTGTTCATAACCTAAGGCTAATAAATTCTCTTCTAAATTCTTGTCTTCTTGAAGAATCACAATTTGAACAGTTTCAGAATCTCTTTCAAAAATAAACTCATTTCCTTGCTTAACAGCAGTTAAAAATGAAGGTCTTTTTTTGTCTCCTTGCACATCCAATGAATAACCACACTCTTTGGATACTTTCTTAATTTCATTCATCAAATTCAAGTGAGCTTGTTCCGCTTCAGAAGAAGATAAATTATCAACCTGAATGTTTTTAGACCATACTGGAATTTTATGTCCCCACCATATTTGTCTGCTGATACACCAATCTTGAATATTTTCTAGCCAATCTAAATAAGTTTTCCTATATCTTTCCGGGTGAAATTTAACTTTTTCTTGTTTTAATGCATCAATTGCTAATGAAGCTAAAGGCTTCATATAAACAAACCACTGAGGAGACAGGAAAGGTTCAATAACATTCCCACAGCGATCATGCAAAGCAGATGCTTGAGTGTACTTTTTCTCTCCCATCAATAACTGTTCTTCATTCAAGAAATTTACAGTCTTGTCTCTCGCCTGAAATCTATCCAACCCATGGATTTCACTTGGAATGAAATCTAAGGGTAATATATGAGCTTTCTCATCAAAGATGTTAACCTCTTCGAGGCTCGGGAACTTACCTCTTTTGACAAATTCAGAGCTATTCCATTCCTGAGTAATTTGAGAATCATTAAAGTCATGAGCAGGTGTTACCTTTAATGCCCCGGTTCCAAACTCGGTTTCCACCGAACGGCTTAAAATAACTGGAATTTCTTTTTGTGTTAATGGAAGTCCTACATGAATAGGCTCTCCAGAATTTATTCGTTCTATTAACGGTTTGTATTTTTCATCATCTGGATTAATTGCAACTGCAACATCACCAAACAAAGTTTCTGGGCGGCTAGTCGCTACGATTAGTTCTTTCAGATCTCCTATTGGAGTGACTAATTGATATTTGATTTCGTATAGCTTTCCTTTGCGTTCTTCATGAACAACTTCTAAATCGGAAAGACTTGTTAGACAATGTGGACACCAATTGATTAATCTAGTTCCTCTACGAATCAATCCTTGTTTGAAAAGAACATAAAAGTGCTTTCTTACCGCTTGGATATAATCTTCATCGAGAGTAAACTTACTCTTAGACCAATCCGGGGAAAGCCCCAAAAGCTTCATTTGATTATCAATTTTGCCCAAATGTTTTTTGGTCCAGTCCCAAGTTAAATTTTCGAACTCTTCTCTGCCAAGGTCATATTTAGTTTTATTTTCTTTTGCTAATTGTTTTTCAACAACAATTTGTGTCCCAATACCAGCATGGTCACACCCGATTTGCCAATGCACTTTCTTACCAAGCATACGGTTATAGCGAATCAAAATATCTTGCAAGGTTGAATTCAATGCATGCCCCATGTGCAATTCACCAGTAACATTTGGCGGAGGAAAAGCAATGGAAAATTCTATTTCTTGAGAGTCATCTACTTTGAATAAACCCTTCTCATCCCAATCTTGAATTCGTTTAGGCTCTACTTCCAAGGGATTATAAGATTTAGCTAACTCGGTCATAGTTAAATAGTTCAAAGTAAATGTGAATCAATAAGTTTATACAACTCTTTCTTATTTAATTAAAGTCTGCTTGAAATAATGAAAATTCAATAACGAAGAATAGGCTTGAACTTTTCAATTCTGCATAGTTTGAAACAGCTTCTCTTTAAAATTGAAAGTCTCTGATTTGAAAAATAAATTAATAGCAAGTAAGGTGTTGAAGATCATACAAATTTATAACATATTTAATCCAGGGCTAACATTCGATGCTTAAAATTAATGTTGGGGGTAATCCCGTAAGAGGAGTGATAATAATGTCCGTATCGAACAGTAGTAACACATCAGCGCAATTAGTTGCTTCAGTAAGACAATCCAATGTGCGCCAGAGGCCTACTTTGAGAAGAGGTTCAAGGGGGCCGTACGTAAGAACTCTTCAAACTCTCTTGAATAAGTTTTTTGGATTTCAAAAACTTACAATAGATGGACATTTTGGTCCTAAGACTCTGTCTACAGTAAGGCGATTCCAACGATTGAGAAAGGGATTGACAGTTGATGGTATTGTTGGGCCTCAAACTTGGAAGGCACTTGCGTTGGCGCAACCTTCTTTAGACCCAAAAACTCCCCCCTCAGGCGAGAGAAATAGGTCTTTTCTAGAAGAAAATGACCACTTTAATAAGATTTTCAGAAGGTGAGGGGGTTGCACAGCATAATAGAAGATATATTTGTGTGGTGGGGCAGTAAATGTGTTTTTGCCAATTCAATCTTTGACTCAATGAATTTTTTTGAGGATAGAATCACCCCTAACCCCTCTTTATTAAAGAGGGGAATTATATTCGTACTTTTTGAGAATCCACAAAGTTTAATCTAAGAGTTTTAATTGATTCACACAAGCAACTCTAAAATCCCCTTTATTAAAGGGGAGGGAGCGAAGCGGAAGGGGATTGTTAATTCTCAGGAAAGTCTCTGAAAGATCTGTTAATGAACAGTTTTAATATAAATGGAGAATTCATAATCAGGAATCGTGGCAGTTCGATCTCTCCGGTCATCTCGAAATAACTCCAGGGAATAAATCCCATGCAAATTGATTCCTTTCACTTGTTTTCTTTAAGTCAAATAAAACTTATAAATTTGTTCGAGCAAATAAACTTTTCAATTTAAACCAAAGTGAAATTCTCCATCTTTGATTAATTGAGTACCTGAGTTTTCTATGGACTCTATGACTCCTGGAATTGATAAATAATAAAGAGCTTCTTGAATTGCTATCCAGTCTTGTTCAGAGACAAGAATTGCATTATTCACTGAACCATTAATTTGAATTGGCTCACTGGATTGAGTCAGATCATTAATTAATTTTTCCAGTTCCATTTGTGCTTTTAATGCCTGTACTTCCCGCATCATTCGCCCTAGCTATACTAAGCTTTATATACCTCAGAGAATTTACGAAAAATATCTCGATAACCCTTGCTATCATGTGTCTCAACGTTTTAAGAAAGGTCCTAAATGCTCTCGATTACAGGTATTTTGCTAATACTTCTTCTCTGTTGGGGGTTATCAAAAGACAAGAAATCTATTAATTGGCAAACTATTCTTTCAGGTTTATTAATTCAGGCAGGTCTCGCCTTCTTCATACTAAAGACTACAATTGGGAGAAATTTTTTCAGCTTTTTAAGTCGGTGCATTACCGCCTTAATTGATATGGCAGCGAAGGGTGGACGTTTTGCGTTTGGACCTCTTTATGATTCACCCGATTTTATTTTTGCTTTTAAAATTGCACCGGCAATTATCTTTATATCGTCATTAGTCTCAGTTCTTTACTTTATTGGTGTAATGCATCCAATACTTAAGTATTCTTCTTGGTTGTTACACAAAGTAATGAAAGTTAGTGGAGCTGAGGCATTAGCAAATATTGCTAGTGCTTTTGTTGGGCAGGTTGAATCCGCATTACCTTTAAAACCTTATTTTGGAAAGCTCACTCAATCACAGTTTTTTGCAATTATGGTAGGCGGCATGTCAACTATTTCTGCTGCTCTTCTTGCAACTTATGCCAGTATGGGAATCCCTTCTCAATATTTATTAGCAGCAAATTTAATGGGAATCCCTGCCGGTTTAATAATTGCAAAATTACTTTGGCCTTCAGAAAACAGCGAGAACAATCAAGTACTTCCCGAACCGGAAACACCTAAAGCCGCAAATGTGATGGATGCAGCTGTTCACGGGGCACAAGAAGGGTTGAAAATTTCTTTGGGCGTGATAAGTATGGTAATTGCATTCCTTTCCATTATTGGTTTACTTGACTTGTTCCTTGATATTTTTAATACTAGTTTGTCTCAAATTTTGGGATTAGTTTTATCCCCTTTTACGGTATTAATGGGTGTACCCCCAGAAGAATCACAACTTGTAGGATCTTTAATAGGCCAAAAGGTGGCATTGAATGAATTTGTAGCTTTTTTAGATCTTTTGAACAAAACCAACATATGTCCTATTTCTCAAAGGAGTTTGATGATTGCTAGCTTTGCAATATGTGGTTTCGCAAATTTTGGAAGTATTGCAATTCAACTGGGCGCTTTCAGTCAAATGCTTCCGGAAAGAAGATCTGAATTTGCGGAAATGGGAGTAATGGCAATGTTTGCTGGAGCTCTTGCATCATGTCTTTCGGCATGTTGGGCTAATTTATTCTTTTAGGATTATTGAACCAATCATGAAAAACATTAGCCTCAATATTGAAATGTATGATGGGATAAATGTAGATAAAGAAGTAAAAAAGAAAAAAAATAAATTTTTATTTGCAAAATTATAAGAATTTAATGATAATAGTTCTTATGAACAAAACAGAATTAATCGATCAAATCGCAAATCAAACGCAACTTGAAAAGACCAAAGTTGCAAAAGTTGTCAATTCCTTATTGGATAATGTCTCAGAAGCATTGTCTAATCATGAGTCAGTAACTCTAATAGGATTTGGTACCTTTAAAGTACGTCGTCGTAAAGCCAAAAAAGGAGTGAATCCACAAACTGGTAAAACGATGACAATCGCAGCAAAGGATGTTCCAGCAGTTAGCTTTGGTGAAATCCTTAAGAAGTCTGTTGCGAAGAAGAAAAAGCTCAAAAAGTTTGTTTCTGCAACAGCAAAGAAAAAAGTGAGTTCAAGTTCCAAAGCGAAGAGCTCCTCCAAAAAGGTCGTTAAAAAGGCATCTCCCAAAAAACCTGCAAAGAAATCCAGCAAAAAGAAATAAATTAAGTTTACAAGTCAAATAAGTCGTTTAAGAGCCTGCTTTAGAAATCTAAAGTGGGCTCTTAAATTAACCAGAGCACCATTTCACAATTTAATTCCAACAATTTAATTCCAGGGAGTGTCAAGTAATTGAATATTTTTATTTGGCCAGTTTAGCTTGTTGTTTTGGATTATTTTTTCAGATATGTTTGGATAAACTACTAAATCACTGAGCTCAGAAAGCTTTTTATAAGAAACTTGAAAAACTATATCTTCATTTTGTCCAATCTCTAGATTGCCACCAATAACTTCTACCAAAGCATATATGTTAATGATGTGCCTTGAATTGTTTGGTGCTAAAGACTCAGACAAAAACACAATTCTTATGAGCTTTCCTTCCAATCCGGTTTCTTCTTTCAGTTCTCTAATTGCACATTGTTCGAGAGTTTCTCCAAAGTCCAAATGACCACCTGGTAATACCCAATATTCCCGTCCTGCCTTTCTATGCTTAACTAGTAAAATCTCTTCATCTTTATTGATAACAATTAAAGATACTCTCACTGTTGGAGCATTTGTAGCATCGGAAGTCATAGTTGAGAATGATTTTAATTAGTAGTTAAGTTATCATTCTATCCATCAAGAATCAAATTAGAGGTAATTTTAAGATAGTGTTTCCATATGTCTATTTTGAAGGTGATTATGTTTCATCTGAAGAAGCAAAAATAAGTGTTGCTACTCATGCGTTTTTATACGGAACCTCTGTATTTGAAGGTATAAGAGCGTATTGGAACGAAAAACAAAAGAAATGCTTCATTTTTCGTCCCTTGGAACACTTCCAGCGTTTACATCAAAGTGCAAAGATTCTAAGGCTTGAACTTGATAAGTCCCCAGAAGAAATGGTTGAAATAACCAAAAACTTATTAAAAAAGATAAATCCCAATCAAGATGTTTATATCAGGCCAATCGGATATAAGGCTGGTCTCAGAATAGGCCCATCTCTCCTTCATAATCCAACTGATTTTTGTATCTTTTGCGTTCCTATGGGAGATTACATTGATACCACTAAAGGTATTTCAGTGACAGTTTCTAACTGGAGAAGAATTGAGGATAATGCTATTCCGCCTCGAGCTAAAATAGCTGGGAGCTATGTGAATACTGCTCTTGCAAAAACGGATGCACTTTTAAGCAACTTTGCAGATGCAATTGTTTTGGATGAGAGAGGGCATGTATCGGAAGGAAGTGCGATGAACTTATTTGTTGTTAGAGATGGGAAGCTAATCACATCAGGTGTTACCGATAATATTTTGGAGGGGATCACTAGAGCGACTTTATTCGAACTTGCTAAGAAAGAACTAGGCCTTGAATATGAAGAGCGCTCTATTGATAGAACTGAGTTGTATGTTGCCGATGAAATGTTCTTTTGTGGTACCGGGGCTCAAATCAGTCCAATTACTCAGGTAGACTATTATGAAGTAGGCAATGGACAGGTGGGACCAATCACAAGCAAACTGAAAAACTTATACTTTCAACTGGTGAGGAATGAGCTTCCTCAATATTCACAATGGTGTATAGAAGTTTAAGTTATGGTGAATTCTGAAGTTAATTTTCATAAAAAAAAAGATAATTCCACCTATGTTCATGCAATGTTCAATGATATTGCATACAAATATGATTTGATGAACGATCTTATGACTTTTGGGCTTCATAGATTGTGGAAGCAAAAAGTAAGTAAACTACTAAACGTTCCAAATAAAGGAATAGTTCTCGATCTTTGTTGTGGAACGGGAGATTTAACTTCCATAATTGTAAAACAATTTCCTGAGAGTGAGGTTATTGGAATCGATTTTTCTGAACAAATGCTTGAAATTGCAGATAAAAGGCGAAAGAAATCGAATGTCAAGTTTATTAAAGGTGATATCTCCAATCTACCTTTTGAAGATGAATCAATTGATGGTATCTCAATCAGTTTTGGATTGAGAAATGTATCAAATTATCGAAAATGCTTAAAAGAAATCTTTCGAATAAGTAAACCGAATAGCCGTTTTGTCATTCTTGACCTAAGTCATCCAAAGGGACTTTGGGATTTGCTTTCTAAAATATATAGATTCAGAATTGTCCCAATAATTGGCAATCTAATAGTTGGTAATAAATCCGCTTACGAATATTTGCCTAATTCGATAGCAAATTATCCAAATCAAGAGGAACTTTGCGTAATGCTTAAAGACTCTGGCTGGAATGAAATCGAATATTTCAACATTTTTGGAGGTGTTTCAGCTATTCACGTTGCAGCGAAAATCAAATAGAATATTTCTTTAAATGAATTTTCGATAAGGTTATTATGAAATTGAATTTTTATGTATGTTGTTTTTTGTTAATTAGCAGCTGTTGCCATGCAAAAACAGATTATTACAAATACAAATGTAATTCTTTAGAAACTGCTGAAAAAGTCAAAGAGATTTTGGAAGAGCAAAAGTTTTTTATCGACTTTTGCTCAAACTGTGCTCCCAGAAAAGCCGCTATTCGCCGTATTGACATAAAAGACATTGAAATTAAAAAGAAAGATTGTGGTGCTGAAGTCAATGTCAAAGGTTCAATAGTTAGAGGAATTAAGCCTCCTGTATTTGCAGGCTACTGTACTGAAGAAATTGAAGTACATAATCCAAGCCAAAAACTCGATTTAGACTACCAAAAAGCAATTGATCTTGGTTATTCATACGTATGGATTGCAGAGGATAAAAGATTTGAAACTCTATCTAGCGTATTAGATTTGCCAAACAAAAATATTTGTATTAAAAGCCTAATTCTAAAGAAGTAAACTTTTTCCAGTTGACCTTAAATCATCACAGGACTTTCCAACTCTTAAAGCCATACTTTTCTCTGCTATTTTTCCATAAGCACGAGGATCATATTTTTTCTTATTTCCAACTTCACCATCAATTTTGAGTATTTCTTTGTAGTTAGTAAATATGAAATCAACAAGGTCCCGACTATAAGCATATTGTGTGTCGGTATCAACATTCATCTTGATGACGCCATACTCAAGTGTTTCATGAATTTCTTCAATACTAGAGCCTGAGCCACCGTGAAAAACTAGATTTAAACTTGCACCCTGAAATTTATTACTTACTGCTTCTTGTCCATCTTTCAAAATTGAGGGTGTTAATTTAACGTTTCCTGGCTTATATACTCCATGAACATTACCAAAAGTTGCTGCGAATAGGAAGTCTTTGCTTATTGGACTCAGTTGATCATAGACATACTCCATATCTTCTGGGGTTGTATAAAGTTTGTCATTTGATACTCCAGAGGTATCGTGACCATCTTCTTCTCCACCAACAACACCGGCTTCAACCTCTAAAAGTAATTCAAGCTCTGTCATTTCTTTTAGCAATTCTTTAGAAATTTCCATATTTTGCTTTAATGGGAGTTCAGAACCATCAAACATATGAGAGTTGAACAAATTGGGCAAACCCATTTTTCTTCTTTTTCTGGTTTCGGCAATCAGAGGCTTAACAAATTTGTCTAATTTATGAGGATGACAATGATCGGTATGAAGAGCAAAGTATACGTTATAGCTATCCGCCATTTTGTGAATGTATTCCGCTATTGCAATAGCTCCTAGGGCCATATCTTTAACATTCACTCCGGAAGCATATTCTCCTCCGCCAGTGGAAACTTGAATTATTCCATCAGATTTTTTGTCTGCAAAGCCGGCCATTGCAGCTCTAGCAGTTTCCATACTTGTAACATTAATTGCAGCAAAAGCATATTTAGAATCTTTTGCTTTTTTGAGCATCTGCTTATAAATATCTGGTGTAGCTATTGGCATTTTTAGTTTCCTTGTAAATTCCGGCAATTGAGAATTTTAACAAAATAATTCAGCTCCAAGGAAATTAAGAAGTTGAGTTGAGAATGGTTTCACAGAATTTTAATGAGACTATAATTTAATTAAACTTAGCTATCAAATCAAAAGATTTTTAAGTAATAACAAAAGTTTTGGACAAAGAAATACAAATCGTCTAATATATATAGTCTGTCAAAATTTACTTTATTCATACAAGAATTTTTTAATGCCTACTCTCAACCAATTAGTTAAACAAAGACGCAAAGTAAAGTCTCAAAAGAGTAAATCTCCCGCATTAGCCAACAATCCGGCAAGAGCTGGGGTTTGTACTCGTGTTTATACAACCACACCTAAAAAACCAAATTCCGCATTACGTAAGGTTGCTCGTGTTAAGTTGAGTAATGGTATAGAAGTCACTGCATATATTCCAGGAGAAGGTCACAACCTTCAAGAACACTCGGTGGTTCTTGTGAGAGGTGGACGTGTTAAAGATCTACCAGGTGTTCGTTACCATATTGTCAGAGGGACCTTAGATACAGCAGGAATTGAGAAAAGAAGAAGAGGTAGATCTAAATATGGTTCTAAAAGGCCCAAAGCAGGAGCTAAAAAGTAGAGGTAGAGGTTAATTATTATGTCTAGAAAAACAGTAAAACGTAAAAGAAGAGCATCAATATTAGAATCCAAGCATAAAAATCCCATTCTTTCTAAGTTCATTAGAATGCTAATGTGGAGTGGCAAGCTTAGTATTTCTGAAAAAATTGTTTATGACACTCTTAATTCTTTAGAAGATCAACTTAAGCAACCTGGACTTGATGTTTTTCTTAAAGCTCTAGAGAATGTAAAACCTTTAGTTAAAGTAAAGGCGAGAAGAGTTGGTGGTGCAACCTACCAAGTTCCAGTTGAAGTTCCCGATGACTTAGGCTGGACTCTAGCTATGAGGTGGATAATTGCTGCAGCTCGCAAAAAGTCTGGAGCTTCTATGGAACACAAGCTAACCAGAGAGTTGGGAGATGCTTTTGAAAAACGCGGAGACGCTTATAGAGTGAGAGAAGAAACTCATAGGATGGCTGAAGCTAATAGAGCATTTGCACATTATAGAGTTTAATTGGTTTATTTCAATTAATTGAATATTCCTTTTATTAACAATTAAAGGTTTTTCCAGGCGGCTATTAATTCGCAAATGTGATATCTGAGTTCAGAAAGTGATTCTTCACATCTATCCTCAATTGCTCTTGTGAATAGATGTTTATAGTAATTATTCAAAAGACGGAGATTTAATATCAACATTCCACTTTTATCGGTCCACTCTGGGACAACCCTGCTAATATCCTCAAGGTGAGTCTTTGCTTCTTTAAGAATCTCTATATAGTTATCGGGATAATCGATTAGAGTTTGTTTTGAAAGCTCTTTTTGAGCTTCTTTAATTTTTTTTAGTATCTCTTCATAGCACTCATAAGGAGATTTATTAGTTAAGTCTCTCATTTTAGTTGGAATATTTTTAAGAATCTAAAATTTAGTTAATTAAACTATATATCGGCAAAACTATATAAAAGTTGATGTGGTAAGCACTAATTCCTAAGAGGAATACTTCCATTTGAATATTACAATCTCTAAGGGAACATGGATGAAACTATTCTTTTGAAGTCATGTCGGGTAATTTAACATAAAATATACCTATCAAAAAATTATAAAAATAGTTCACATAATTTAAAGTATAGGAGAAGTAAAAAGTACAATGGTCAATAACTTTAAGCTGTTAATACTTCTTATTGCTTTATCAAGCTTGTTTCTGTTTGTAGGCTACTCTTTAGGCGGACAAACAGGTTTGGTTATTTCATTAATATTCGCTGTTGCAACTCAAGGCATAGCCTTTTGGAATAGCGACAAGATTGCTCTTTCCATGAATCAAGCTCAAGAAGTTTCTAAAGAAGAAGCTCCGAAGCTATTTGAAATTACTGAAAAACTGTCGGAGAAAGCTGGCTTACCAATGCCAAAAGTTTACATAACTCCAGAAAGGTTGCCAAATGCCTTTGCAACAGGAAGAGACCCTGAACACTCAGCTGTTGCGGTTACACAAGGATTGTTAAGTAACTTAGATGAGGCTGAGCTTGAGGGTGTTATAGCGCATGAATTAGGACATATAAAAAATAGAGATGTCTTTATATCAACAATTGCTGCAATCTTGGCTAGCGCGATTTCAATGCTCGCACAATTTTCTTACTTCTTAGGGGGAGATCGTGAAAGAGGCGGAATGCTTCCGTTTATTGTTTCTCTTGTAGTTGCTCCTTTTGCAGCAATGATAATCCAAATGGCTATTTCTCGTTCGAGAGAATATTTAGCTGATTCAACTGCCGTAGAAATAACCGGAAATCCAAATGGTTTAGCCAGTGCTTTAAATAAATTAGAACAAATATCTAAAGCCGGTCACCAACCAGACTCATTAAAACCTGCATTTAGCTCTTTATACATAGCAAATCCATTTTCGGGAGATTTTTTCAGTAGCCTTCTCAACACTCACCCACCAATTCCCAAAAGAATAGAAAAAATTATGGGAAATTTTTAGTTTTGTTATTAATTATTGATTTCAATACTTAAATAAATTAAAAACTTTTAAAATTATAGCCCTGTATAAGTACTGCAAGGTGTAACTTGAAAAACTATTGAGGGTGCTATGGACTTGTTAAAAGAAATGGAGGAACTTGCCTTTGCAAGTAGACTCAAAAGATTAAGTGATCGTCTGATGCAAGATGTAGCACAGCTTTATAAAGCTTATGAGATTGATTTTGAGTCTCGTTGGTTTCCGATATTTTACTTATTGAAAGATGGTGAATCCCGTTCAATAGTTGATATTGCAAAAGAAATTGGTGTATCTCATCCAGCGGTGAATCAACTTTCAAACGAAATGCTTGAAAGAGGCCTGATTATTTCTGAAAAAAACCAAAAAGATAAAAGAAAAAGATTTTTGAGAATTTCTAAAAAAGGTCAATCGGTAATTACTCAGCTGGAGATTCTCTGGTGTGAAATTTCAGTGTGTATGAATAGATTTTTAGGAAAAGATAAAAAAATTATTTTCAGGATTCTCAATAATCTAGAAGCTCAACTGGATGAGGAGAGTATTCAAAGTAGAGTTACAAAAACTTTAAATGAAAAATAGAAATTATGTGTTTATCTCAAAAGTTAAGTAAATGTAATGAATTCGGATTTTGTGTAAACTGTTGAATTTTATAATTGCTTAACTTTTGCGTTTCGTCCTAAAATTCAATATTAGGTAGGCACTTACATGATAAAAAGCTTATACACCCCTTGTATTCTCGATGAATATTGACTAAGAACCCACACAAATTTGCTTTATCCTGTTTTACATATAATTAATCTGTAAGTTGTCTACCCAAAGTTATCAAGACTATAAGAGCTACATATTGCTTCTCAAAGCATTAAAAAGTACCATTGCGTACACACGTACTGTTGATGGTTATGGGGATTATTGGAGTAGGCAAAAGGCCTAGAAGTGTTTTTCACCGTGCATTAAGAGTATTCAATAACTCTAAAATGACTAGGACGGCGACTCGGGTAACAGGCTTCAAAGTTGCAGTTCCAAAAGATTCTCCAACTTTGCCTAAGGTCTTGGAATTACTTGGATATAGACCAAATCAAGATGGAACAGTCTTTTCAAATGTAAGGACCGTTGTAGAGCTTGTCCATAAATTACCAGATGCTCTTTATTCTAAAATTATAGGAATAATAACTAATAAAGAACCACTTTCACCTAATAATAATTCTAGACTTCAAGTGTCAACTCAAGCTCCAATAGGAGACTTTCCAAAAGATGTCCTAGGATCATCATCAACATATGCAGATCACTTAGCCACTCAGTTATCAATAGATGATGTGAGAATCTTATTAAAAGATCAGATTGGGTTTAGTTTGAATTCTTATTATTATGTTCCGGGAAGCGATCAAAATGGTAATTTTTGGGTTTTAACACTTGCAGGTAAATTTTCTATTAATGCTTTTGTGAAAGGTATCACAGAAAGTGAGATACAAGAGGTAATTAATAATGAAAGCCAACAATTCACAGAAAATAATCCTAGAAATCTTACTTCATCCAATTTAGATCCCTATTTGCTTGATGTAGAGCATATCGCTATGTCTATTCAATTTAATGATCTTAAGAACTCTATGAGAGAAATTAGTAAAATGGAGAATGTATATGTTGCTAAGCCTAATGCAAATTACTTTCAAAAAGAAAGAATTCAAAAAAGAATAGATGAATTAGGTTTGAATAACCAAATTAGTGCTGACATAGTAGATCTTGACCTCTGTAAGCAGCTTGGACTGTATGTTGATATAGCTCCATCTGGGCAAGTGGTTTATCAAGCCTTTATTATTACATCTGAAGGCTTAGCTATAGAACTTATTTCTTTAACTGGTAAAGAAATAATAAAAGGACAAAGCAAATTTTCTGCAAATAATGGGAAAGCTGCAAATGTATCAATAGGAGAATTAAGGAAAGAATTGCGAAATGACAACTCAGCTCATGCAAATGCTTCTAGCAAAGCTAACGGCTGAATCTTTAGTTTTAAAAATTGCAATGAATCTGGCTTTATGAGCGAATACTAAATCTTTATTATTGATTTTTTCCGGAAGGGGATAGCGTTTGCTATCGATGCTCAATATTTGCCATCCTTGTGGATTGGGCATAACCGCAAACCTGATTAAAGGATTACCAAAATCGTCGGCATATTTTCTAGAACGCTCTTTCCAAACACTGCAATATTCACTAAAAATCGCAAAACTCTTATGAAATTCGCCTTGTTTCCATATCATCTCTGATCTGAATTGACCTTCGGCTTTATATTTTTCGTTTAATAAAACTTCTATTGCAACTTCAATAGCTTTGAAAAACTGCTTTTGTTGTAACTCATGATCATTCGGATCTCTGTTAAATCCTCCAATTACTTGAGAAATCGTTCTAATGCAGTAAGTTAAATCTTCTATTTCTTTCAGAATGTTATCAGTGTTTTTATCGATAGCATCAATTCCTCTAATCAAGTTCTCATAAATTTTGTTGGTTATTCTTTGATCCGTAATCCATTTATTTTTATACTCATTCCAGACCAATCCTGCTGAGGCGGGTAAAGCCATATCTTGATGATGATCGAAGTTGTTTTTGGGGGCTTCAAACTTTTCTCCAACATCAATTACAACTATCTCCGAATCGTTATGTGCATAGTCTATTAACTCTTTATCTCTAGATCTAGTTACTTCAATGTCTTTGTATATTATCTTTAATAAAGCGCATGCAAAAACCTCATCAGCGTGAAAAGTTCCAGAGTGGGTGAGTATTTTGAGAACTTGTGACAATTCTAAAGATTTGTTGTTAGGTAATTGGAGGACTTATTCTAACCCAACAATAAGGATGCTATTGAAAAGTTTGGCTAAACAATCTCGGATTACGCAAAAGCATTAAACACATCAATCAATTTTTGAATTGTTCTTAATCTATCTAATTTAGTACCGGAGATAAAAGTGTTTGAAAGCATAAATTGTGTAATTAATGGTGAAGCTCCACTTTTAATGAACTGTGATGGGTTTTTAGAAGAAGATTCTACAAACCTAACAATTTGTTCTGAAGTATAGTACTTGGGTTCAAATACATTCTAGATAAAGCGAAATAAGGTTTTGCCTGAGCAGTTTGCTGAGGAAATTCAACTCCAGGATTTTGCTCCTGAATTTTTGAAAAAACCAAATTCTGAATTTGGCCAGTTGCCCGAATTTCAGGAATTGTTAAACTTCTTACTTTAGCTCCAGTAGAGTTTTTTGTACCAAGAAGTTTGTGTTGAGATAAAATTCCATCAATTTCATCCGGTGATATTACAAAGATCTCTCTGGTATTGATGTTGACCGTGATTCTATGTCGACTATTAATAATCTTTTGAGTGGATTGTTTTGAAACATTAACTGCTAAATTGCTTTCATTTTTCAACTGTTTTGGGTTGAGAATCTTTTTATGTTGATGCCGGACACTTTTGGGTTGGGTGCATAATACAATTCTTCTTAATGGTTCTATAGGCATTGCTTTAACAAATTTCGTTAGTAACTTAAAATGAGAATTAGTAAAAAAGTATAGAGAAAGATAAATGCTTGGTTAATACAAATTCTGCATTTCTTCAACCGCAACATCAAAAGTTAAATGCAACCATTGGCTATGAATGTATTAACTAAGTAAGCTAAATACTTTGAGAACAATTAAGGTACGAATTTGTCTGCACATAGGAACCCTAAGGTGATAGACAAAACAATAAGAGAGCCCATTAATTTGGGTGGTGCTGGTACCGGAATATCAAACCACCGGCAAGTTCCGCCAATCAAGAAACCCATTAAAATTCCAATAACTTCATTCATCTTATTTTGATTCCACCTTTTCTGATTTTTGCTTATTTAGATAATTATCTATGAGCATATAACCGAGAGTAATTGAAAGCACCAAAACCGAGCCTAAAATCATCGGTGGCGCTGGTAGCGGTAGAGATGCAAACTTACAAACTATTCCAATTGAAAAACCAATTAATAATCCTAGAAGCGATTTAATTTGACTATCTTTCATTCTTTAATTCTCTGTTTTTACTGGATTTAATCCTTAAGTACTGACTTAAATATTGGATTCTTTGAGATATTAAGTCTAAATCTATTGAATTAATATCGTTTGAATTAGTTCCAGAGTACAACTCCTTAGCACGAGTTAGGTCTGATTTTGACTGCTTGTAATTTCCATCTTTCATTTCAATTAAGGCTTTTTCATAAAATAAATCTGCATCATCATTACTTAAATCTATTGCTTTCGAATAGTCTTGAAGGGACTCCTTGGTATTGCCTATTAAGCTTTCAATTCCTGCTCTTGTTGCATAATTGTCAGCTTTAACCGGTTCTAATTCTATTGCTTTACTCAAATCCTTTAGAGCGCTCTTATAATCTCCAAGTTGTTGTAAAACACTAGCTCTTGCAGAATAATTGAGTTCATCACTTGGATCAATCTCTATCGCTTTAGAATAATCTTCATAAGCTCCAAGGAAATTGCCCATCTTTATCTTCAAAAGACCTCTAAATCCGTAATACCAACTGTTTTGTGGCATTAACTCGATAGCAGTTGTGTAATCTTTTAGAGCAGCTTCGTAGTTCCTATTTTTTTCTTGTAAATTACCTCTTATTGAATATAAGCTGGGTTCTTGGGGGTTATCTGTTATAGCTTTATTTAAGTCTTTAATTGCTCCTTCAAAGTCTTTAGCATCAATTTTTGCTTGTGCATTTAGTAAATGGTAATCAAGAGAAATATCTTCTGCACAAACAATCAAAGAAGGAAAAATAATGGAAGCAAAAATAAGACGAAGAAAAAACCTGGAAATGCAACTCATATTCGTTAATGTGAAATTAAGTTTAACTATTCTCTATATTCTACATTCTTATTACTTACATCCGTGAAATATTGAAACCACAATGAAATCATAAAAAAAGAAGACCTTATCGATGGTATTTGAGGTCTTCTTTTTTACGAAATTGCTTTTTAGCTTTTACACTCTTGACTCGTAAGAGGTTGGTGTTGCTTCAAAGAAGCTCACTAATTCAGGTAGATCTGTTTGTGTTGCAAGCCAAGGAGCTGGATTTGCAACTCGATAAAT
Source organism: Candidatus Caenarcanales bacterium (assembly GCA_030065015.1). GTDB lineage: Bacteria > Cyanobacteriota > Vampirovibrionia > Caenarcaniphilales > Caenarcanaceae > JASJDU01. The sequence goes on from JASJDU010000009.1 coordinate 31,659, forward strand.
AGGATCCATCTTTAGAGCACCCATTCTTCTGTCAGCAATATATTGGCAATATTGCAAGTAATAATTTTTATTGAGTCCTAAAATGCCCTCTGGCATAGCTACTTCGGCATAATTAGATTCTAATTCAACGGCTTGCTTCATAATTGCTACTAGTTCAGCTTGAAGATCATCCGTTATTAAATTAGGGTTATCCTTTATCATCTGCCTCATTGCCTGCATTCCAAAGCCTAGATGAACAGTTTCATCTCTCAGAATATATTGGAATAAAGAAGCAATACCTTTGAGAAGTTGGCGTCTACCGAAGCTTAAGCCAATTAGAAAGCCTGAGAAGAAATAAAGACCTTCCATTATTGCGTAAAACCCGAAGAGATTTTTAAATAATTCCCTTTCGGAGATTTCCTGTTTACTCATGATGTCAGTTGTAAATTGCTCTTCAAAAGAGGCCTTTGCACCAATTTCGGGAATCGTTTTAAACATATCAAAAATTTCTTGTCTGTCTAGCCCCAAGGAATCAATAATATATAAAAAGGTTACAGTATGATTTGCTTCTTCATAGGCTTGTCTCAAGAGATAAAGCTTATACTCTGGGTTGTTTATATGTTTATATAAGGCATGTGTAATATTGTTAGCAACCAAGCTTTCGGCGGTACAGAAGAAACCCAACATATATTTAATATAATGTTTTTCCATATCGGAAAGCTTTGTCTCGTACTCTTGTTTATCTTGTGCTAACGAAATTTCTTTGGGAAACCAAGAGTTTGAACATCCTTGTTGATACAGTCTATATGCAAAAGATGGTTTAGCATCTTTCAATTCAAAAGGTCCTAAAGCTTTCTTTTCATCATCTAAAACTGGACTCATTAAATCTCCTTCATTACGGCTTTGATTATTTATGGAATTACTCATATTTAACAAATATTATGAGGTTCTATGTAAATTGTAACTAGGCACAAGTAAAAAGAAAGAATAAATATTTTTTCATTGAATATAGACACAACTCACTAGGAGAGCAAACTCAACAAAAGTATAGTGAAAGCAATTGTAAAAACAGCTCAAAGTTGAACCGACTGATAGGTGCAACTTTTTACCTTCGGTTTTCTTGCAAACCACTTTTTAAATGCTTCTATTTCTATTCTAATAATTTTTTGAACATTATCTAATTCAGAGGACCTATTCTGTTTGTTTTCATTAACTCGTGACTGAAGATAATCAATATCAATTAATGTCACATTCTTAATATTTGAAACTTCCGGGTCAACATTCCTCGGAAGAGACATATCACAAACTATCATTTGTTTTGTTTGTGATATGAAGTGCTTTGGGCTGAGAACATAATGAGGTGCACTTGTGCAAACCAAAATGATATCTTGGTTTATTAGATTTTCATAAAGTTGGTGATAATTAATGCTGTGTGAAATTCCATATTGAGTTAGCAACAATTGATGAGTATCGGAACGGCTTACTATTGTTAAGTTCTTTGTTGCTCCTTGAGAGTGGAGGTGGTCCAAACACAATTTAGATACTTCTCCCGCTCCTAGCAGCATTATATTTTTATGATAGAGTTCTGCCGGATCAATAATCTCTTGAATACTTTGTAGTGCAGCCGCCGGTACTGACATTGCTCCCCTGGAAATCCCTGTTTGACTTCTAGCTTTTTTTCCAACTGCTAAAGCTTTTTGAAATAATTGATTCAATATTGAATCGGCATAATCTTTTGATGATAAATAAGAATTCTTAACCTGATTTAAGATTTGACCTTCACCAATAATCATACTTTCAAGGCCAGAAGAAACTCTAAACAGGTGATTTATAACCGATTCCCCGTGCAAAAAATTAACATGTTCTGCAATGACGTTAATATCTATATTTTTTAAATTTGAAAGAATTTGAAAAGATTTTTGTTTAATCGATTCAGCTTGATGAAACTTCGAAGAAATGTAAATCTCAGTACGATTGCAAGTACTCAATAAAATAACATTACCTAAATTGCTAAAAACATTTAATGCTTCATATAAATTATGCTCGCCAAAGCTAAACCTCTCACGAATTTCAATCGGTGAAGACTTATAATCAACACCAATTAAATAAAGATTTTCGACATTATCCTGTTCTTTTAATAAAAGACTCAATTCAGGCTCTCACAATACATTCATAAATTCTAACTTATACTCAAAAAGTTGAAACGAAGAATAGATAAAGATATAAATATATTTTAAGGGATAATGAGAATGGTTTAAACTTCTCTGGATTAATTTAAAGGGAAATTCCTATTCAGAGTTTCCCAAAACTGATCGCAACATCAAAAGTTAAATGCAACCGTTAGTAGAAAAATGAAAAAGAGTTAAGGAGA
>JASJDU010000010.1 GCA_030065015.1 Candidatus Caenarcanales bacterium
TAGCTATTCAGAAAATTTCCAATAAATGGACCATGCCCATTCCTAACTGGAAATCTGCTCTCAACTGGTTTGCTATTCATTTTCACGATAGATTTCCTTTCTCTTTTACACACTTCTCTTGACAGACTCATTTAGTGCCATCGTATGAATTGAATCTTTGTCAAAGTTCCTCTTGGATAATATAAGAACTTTTCAGTTATAAACTGCAATTTAATTGGTTTTGAAAGTTTTGTAAAATTCTCAAAAATAACTTTTTATAGTTAATGTTTCTTTTCTTGTTAACGATTAACTATAAGAAGTAACTTTATAAACAAATTATTTCAGACTAAACTTTTATATTGAATAAGTAAATCTAAACTTTGATTGTTTTCTTTATTGAGTTCCGAGAGTACATATTACAATCCGCCAACTCCTCAGTTAGGTAAGTCTAACGACTTAAGACCTATCTTTTCTTTTGTGCTAATTCTTTTAGCTTTTCTCGCCATTTTTAGCAAATTATTTCATTTGCAAATAATTCAAGGACCAGAGTATGTAAAACAAGCACAAGAAAACACAACTTTCATTCTTACGCAAATGGCGCCGAGAGGTATTATTTACGACCGTGAGCATAGAGTTTTAGCAAGCAATAAGCAAACACCTTCGATTGTTATATTACCTTCTGTAATTTTAAAAAGAGATTTAGAGAAAATATCCAATAAGCTCGGTTTCATACTCAATAAGAAACCAGAGGAAATTAAGGAAAAACTTTTGAAACTCGATGAGGATGACTCAAGACCTTTTACACTTCAGACGAAACTAAGCCTCAAACAAGTAGCGGCTATTTACGAAAATCAATATGAACTTCCAGGTGTCACGGTTCAACAACAATCAGCAAGGCATTATGTTAATGGAACTTTACTTTCTCATGTATTGGGGTATACCGGAAAGATTAGTGCAAAGGAACTTGAAACCTATAAAAATAAAAAAATGCACGATGTTATAGGTAAATATGGAATTGAAAAAATATATGATGAATTGCTTAGAGGACAAGATGCTTATAAAAGAATCAGGGTTAACCGTATAGGCCAGCCCATAGAAAGAGTCAATCTCGAAGACGTTGCCTCAGCAAAAACACGTTCTGGGAAAGATATAACTTTGACGATCGATTTAGATCTCCAGCAAGCTGCCGAAAAAGTCCTTGAAGAAAAAGGTTTTAGAGGCGCAATTATTATGATTGACGTTAGAAGCGGAGAAGTATTGGCCTTAGTCAGTAAACCGGATTTTGACCCTAATGTTTTTACCGTGAAGATTCCTGATTCAATGTGGAGAGAAATAAGTACAAAGAAAATATTTCTCAATAGAGCAATTTCTTCATATCCTCCCGGAAGTATTTGGAAACCGGTTGTTCTTTTAGCTGCTTTAGAAAGTGGAGCCGTTAAGCCACGCGAGAAGTTTAAAGTTAGCGGAGCCTTTTATTTAGGACGCACCCGTTTCGGTGATTGGACCAACAAAAGAGGCGTGTTTACACTCCAAAAATCTTTGGCTTGGTCGAGAGATACAGCTTTTTACCAGATGGCTCAAAGAATGTCTGACGAAGATATAACCAAGTGGGGGAAGATGTTCGGCGCAGGGCAAGCAACCGGTTTGGAACTGGATAATGAAAGTTTAGGCATAGTGCCCGATAAAGAATGGAAACAGAAAGTTCTCAACTCAAATTGGTACCCGGGTAATACACTCCATTATTCCATTGGTCAAGGATATCTATTGATGACACCGGCACAAGCAGTTCGAATGACAGCTGGACTCGCTAACGAAACTTACTTGCCAAAGTTACATTTAATTAAACAGATTGATAAACAGTTGCCACCCAAAGTCACTCATGAACCCATAAAAGCTTCTAGCGAAAGATTGAAAATTGTAAAAGAAGGGATGGTCGAATGTGTTGAAAGCGGAACTTGTCAAATAATTAAAATGCCAAACTTAACAGCAGCGGGGAAAACTGGTTCAGCGGAAGCTCCCCCCAATAGAAAAACACATGGATGGTTTATTGCTTATGCTCCTAAAGAAAATCCAGAAATTGCGATAGCAGCCTTTGCGGAAGCGGCAGGACATGGTGGATCAGTTGCTGCTCCTATGGCAAAAGAAGTTATAAAAGCTTATTTTGAAAAATATCACGGTTACGATTATGAAGAAGAGCAGAAGAAATTATGGAAGCAACAGGCCGAAAGATGGAGAAGGAAAAATAGGATTAAAAGAAAAAGGAAAAAAATAAGAATTTTTAGAGCAAAGCCAAAACCAACTATTCAAGAATCTCCACAAGAAATTGATTCGGTAGAAAACTGAGTTTGAATGAGAATGGTCGAAAATAAATTGATCTTAGAAAAAAAGCACTGGTTTGATTTAAAACCAGTGCTTGACTGAGCCTTAAGAATTCCTGACGGAATTAAACTACATGGAGATATTTATCAGTTTCCCATTGAGAAACATAGGTTCTATATTCATCCCATTCACGAGTCTTTGTTTTCACAAATTCGTTGAATATATGTTCACCTAAAGCTTCTTTTGCTATATCACTATTTTTTAAGCAAGTAAGGGCTTCATTCAAACTTCCAGGAATACTAGATATGAGATGTTCTGCTCTAGCAGCTTCATCCAATCCATAAATATTTACTTGAGTTGGTGCTGGTGGTTGAATTTGCTTCTCAATTCCATTAATTCCAGCGGTTAACATTGCAGCAAAAGCCAAGTATGGATTGGAGCTAGGATCAGGAGAACGCAGCTCAACTCTCGTGGAATTACCTCTTTTTGCAGGAATTCTAATCAAAGCACTTCTGTTAGATGGTGACCAGGCAATGTAAACAGGAGCTTCATACCCTGGAACAAGACGCTTATAGCTGTTAACCAATGGATTTGTTACAGCAACGATCTCTGGGATGTGCTTTAAAAGACCCCCAATGTAGTAGAGACACTTAGTGCTGAGTTTGTACTCTCCATTGTCATCAACAAATAAATTCTTACCGTCGTTAACGTCACTTAGAGACTGATTGCAATGCATACCGGACCCATTGATTCCATATATTGGTTTTGGCATGAATGTTGCATGAAGACCGTATTCAGAAGCAATTTTACGAGTAACTATTTTGAAATTAATTACATTATCAGCTGTAGTTAAAGCATCAGAATATTGAAAATCAATTTCATGTTGACCGGAAGCAACTTCGTGGTGAGATGCTTCGATATTAAAACCTAAATTTTCCAAAACTTCAGTGATTCTGCTTCTGACATCTTCCGCCAAATCATCAGGTGCTAAATCATAATAACCTGCTCCATCGTGAGTATCTAATGTAATATCTCCGTTGGAATTCTTCTTAAACAAGAAGAATTCAAGTTCTGGGCCAACATTATATGTGTAGCCTAGTTCGGCAGCTTTCTTAAGAACTCTCTTTAAATTATTTCTCGGACAACCTTCGAAAGGAGTTCCATCCGGATTATAAATATCACACATTAAGCGACCAACTCTTTTCCCACCTTGAGTCCAAGGCATAATTTGAAAGGTTGATTTGTCTGGATAAAAATACATATCCGAAGTTTCTATAGAACGAAATCCTGCAATGGAAGAACCATCAAGCATAATTTCATTATTCAAAGCTTTATCGAGTAAATCAACATGCACTGTCATTTGCTTTGGACGACCATGCAAATCAACAAATTGCAATTGAATCAATCGAACATCTTTTTCACGGGCAATCTCAAGAATTTCTGCATCACTCAAATATTGTCGGTTATTGGCTTTACTTGCTGTTGGCATTTTCTGTAATTTACTCAATTTGTACACTAGTCATGATTATACAATCATGTATTTAGGGTTTGCAGGTAAAATGCAAGTCATAATTATTAGTATTTGAATATCCTTACTTAAAATACTCTTTAGATATGGATTTAACAGCACCAGCAGTTTTATTGTCTACAATTTCTCTTTTGCTTTTAGCATTCACAAACCGTTTTCTTGCAATTGCAACTCTTGCAAGAAACCTTCATGACAAATATCTTGAAAAACCAGACGAAGCATTACTCAGTCAAATTAATAATCTCAAGTTGAGAATTAGATTAATTAGAGAAATGCAGTCAATAGGTGTCTTTAGTCTATTCTTGTTCGTTTTGTGTATGTTTCTGATATTCACGAAGCATCAATTATCAGCCAAAGTAGTTTTTGGAAGTGGACTTGTTTTTCTAATGGCGTCATTGATTATTTCTACGATAGAAATCTATATTTCAACAAAGGCTTTGAGTATTCAACTTAGTTCTTTAGAGAAAAGTTAAACTTCATTCATTGCTAGCCAGACTTCTTCTGGGGATAAACTCTCCATACAATTCAAAACTTTTCTAGCGCATTTTTTTGGCGTGCAGGCTTTTGCACATTCATAATCATCTGAAGCTTGAATACCGAGACCAGTGAAAGGTGCGTGTCGAGATGGAGAGGTGGGGCCGAACATACATATGACCTCAGTCCCCACCGCAGAAGCTAGGTGAATTGGACCAGTATCACCGCCAATGGCAATATCACATCTTTTTAAAACAGCAGCTGTTTCCAATAAGTCAGACTTGCCACACAAATTTGTTAACCGGATTTTACTGTAACTTGGCAAATGAGTGATTAGTTCATCGCAAAGTTGTATTTCGTCTTTGCCACCAATGAGAACTATGTGGGCTTTATAGTTATTTCTCTCTTCTATCATCTTGAAAAATTGCAGCCAATTTTTTATTGGCCATGCACGATGAGGACGATGTTTCCCTACTCCCGGTACAAGACCTATTAACTTCTTTTCTTCATCTAGCTCATATTTAAAGGCTGAAGAACTAACAATTTCGTTGGGAATGCGAATCAAAGGGAAAAATTGATCTATTGCATAATCCTCTAAATCTTTAGAATCGTAATAGGATTCTGCGAAGTTCTGCCAAACATGCTCATCAAAATTTGAGCTTTTTGAATACTCGAAATATAGTTCAGGAGAAATTACTTTGCTTATTAATTTGGATTTCCAGTTCGGTTGTAAATTTATAAAAGTTTTAAAGCGCCCATTTGCAGATTTCTTTAATTTCTTCCCCTGTTCGAGTAAATTGAAAATGTTCCCGTTTAAAGTTATAGGGAATATCTGATCGATTCCACGAGCAAATTGCATAACATCAATAAGACTTTCATCCATTGCATAAGTAATTTTCCTTTCTTTGAAGGATTGAGAGAGAAGGTTTACAAGAGGAAGAGTATGAATGACATCTCCAATAGCTCCAACTCTCAGAACACAAATATGCCGTGGCTTCATAATCTAGACTTGCTAATATTGCCTCTGAAATTTTGATTCAAATATTTAGATAAACTAGTTTAATTCATAATGGAAAAAGACTTAACAAAATTGGTTATTGCTATCGATGGCCCGGCAGGTTCTGGCAAAAGTACAGTGGGAAGAATAATAGCGGAGAAGCTTGGGTTAACTTATATTGATACCGGAGCAATGTACCGTGCGGTAACACTCTTGAAAATAAGAAATAATATTTCTTTAGAGAAAAACCCAGATAAGCTTATCGAATTAACGAATAGTATGAATTTAGAACTATTGCCTGCTGAATCGATAAATGGATCTTCAGATAAATTTCAAAAAGTGATTTTAAATGGGATTGAGGTTAGCAAAGAAATAAGAAGTAAAGAAGTAAGTCAATCGGTCAGTGAAGTTAGTGCAATTCCAGAAGTTAGAACCAAATTAGTTTCTCTTCAACAAAAAATGGGAGAGGCCGGTGGAGTAATTATGGATGGAAGAGATATTGGAACAACTGTATTCCCAAAAGCAAATCTCAAAATCTTTTTAGTGGCGAGTAGCGAAGAAAGAGCTAAAAGAAGACTAAAACAAGAAGCACAAATTCAATCGAATGCAATAAATATTAATGAAGAAGACTTAAAGTCAGTTCAAAAAGAAATTGAGAGAAGAGATGAAATTGATAGGAACCGAAAGGTCTCTCCTCTTAGACAGGCTGAGGATGCGATTCTCATCCAAACTGATAAGCTCTCAATTGATGAAGTTGTTCAAGAAATTGAGAGCTTATCTAAAAAAACGCTCACCAAAATATAATCTTTAAAAATATAATCTTTATAAGGGTGAGCGTTTTTAGGTAATTATTCAGGCTAAATTAATTCTCTTCGCCGTTATTACTAATTCCGGCTACTGGGTTGAGAATATCACCCATTTCGGATAAAAGTTTAGAAATTAATTCTTCCATTGCATCTTTAGAAGATGACATTTGATCTAAATATCCTTCTAAGTAACCCTGTAAACGAGCGTATTTAATCGAAGCAGAACTAGTTGAATTTAATGCTTGACGAATATTGCTCGGCAATGTTGCAGTATCGTTGGACATGTATATTTACCTTTTAACTTACAATCACTAAGACTTGCACATTATATTATTTACCCACTTTAATTAGAGATATCCCTAAATAGAAATACTTGTTAACTTATTGAATCTTTAAGTATTAGTCAACTAAAATTTTATGAATTTATTAATACCCATCGGTAGAGTAGTTGGTCCAGGAGAAGAAACTGGTGAAATTAAAATACAGACTAAAGACAATTTGCATTCGCGAGTTGGAGAATATTTGATTTATAAAACATCTTTAAACGATCAAGTGAAAGATGTTTTTGCAACAATAACTTTTCGCAGAATTCACAGAACTTTACCAGCGAGTTTCTTGGCTGATCCGAGTATTGATGCTTTGGATGTTGCTGCCGCTCTTGGAATTGATGAGGCTGACCAAGGAGTTGAATATGAACTTACCGCTAAAATCCTCGGTTATTTTGACGAGCAGCTTCAGTCCTTTATAAATCCTAGAATTAATCCAAATCCTAATACAACCATTTTTTTGGCTCCAGACGAATTATTGAAGCCGGCCTTATTTTCACAAAATGTTGGAGAAACTGGTTCTGGGAGAATTGGCCAACTTCTTTTAAGACCAAATTTGGATGTATTAGTTGACATTAATGAAATGGTTTCCACTCACTTAGCAATATTAGCGGGAACTGGCTCCGGGAAAAGCTATTTAGCAAGAGTATTACTTGAAGAGTTGATGCAGCCTTATAATCGAGGAGCAATTGCCGTTTTCGATCCGCATGGAGAGTATGAATCGTTAGCGAGTCTCTCTTCTCAGGAGGAGTTTCAAGCTAAAGGATATAGGCCAGAAGTGAAGGTGCTTTCTCCTGGTGAGAGTTTAATAATCCCGATTTTTGATCTCTCCTGGGGAGATATAAGGTTCTTACTAAAAGATGTCTCTGAGAAAATGAGCCATTATTTGGAGACAATACACGATCAAGCCTTTAAGAAAGCGAAAAAGCAGAGACGCCAATGGACTTATTCTGATCTAATGATTGAACTAGAAAATTTGATTGAGGAATCAGAAACCGAAGGTAGTGGAGCGCGTGCAACTCTTGAAGCTCTCAAATGGAGATTAGAAAAACGTTTTAATCCAAAGGGAAATAGGCCTAAAATATTTGTTGATAATGGAGGTACTTTGCTGAATGATTTATTTAAACCCGGTCAATGTACGATTATAAAGCTCGATGGGGTGGAAGAAGAGGAGCAACAAATAATTGCTGCAATTTTATTACGCAAAGCATACGAAGCTCGTGAAAAAGCAGTGAGAGACGAAGAAGCCAATTCCCAAAATTCAATCAATTATCCAATTTTTGCTTTGATGGAAGAAGCCCATCGCTTTGCTCCTCATGGAGATGGACAAGGCGCTTCTACAAAAATCCTCAAAACGATTCTTTCTGAAGGACGTAAGTTTGGCGTTGGAGTCGGTCTCATAACTCAGAGGCCGGGGAAATTGGATCAAAATGTTCTATCTCAGTGTATGACGCAGTTCCTAATGAGAATTATCAATCCTAATGATCAAGATAGTGTTGCGAAGGGAGTTGAAAGTGCAGGAAGAGACTTATTGAAGGAATTACCAGCACTTTCTAAAGGACAAGCAATAGTAACCGGTGTGTCAGTCAGGACACCGGTATTATTCAAGGTCCGTAAGGCAATTACCAAACATAAAGGTGCAAGCGCAAACTCTGCGGAAGAGTGGCTCAAATATTTTGCTCCTGAAGAACAAGCAAAAAGAGAATTACAAAGTGCAACATTAAGCAACTCTCAAGTTGAAAAAGATCCTTGGGAAATGCTGTGAAATAATAAGCTTTTTAAAATTTATTGATTAAGGCTTGGATATCTTGCAATTTACAGTTACAATATATTGTCTTAAATAATTCAGGGCAGTTAGCTCAGTTGGTAGAGCATCTCGTTTACACCGAGGCGGTCGGGAGTTCGAGTCTCTCACTGCCCACCACTTTTTAAAGATTCAAATACTAGAGTTTGATTTTATCTAGATAATCTTTGTAGCAAGTCTCCTAGTGCTTCGTGAAGATCATGAACCCAGTGTTCACTATTTTTATTTTCTAAGAAAACAATACTTTTTTCCGGAAATGGTTCATTTTGATAGTGAAATGTTGAATTCCTCAATCTCCTCAGTGCTTCAACATGGTGTTTCTTCTCTAGTAATTGATTAACCTTTGCATCTTGAAGCTTTAACTCTTGATATCCTTCAATAACAACATACAGCAATGAATAAAATACGCAATACAGCATATAAGAAGGTGCAATTGCTTCCACTACTTTATGAAAATCATTTTTGCTAATGCTAAGAATCAAATTACTGAAACTTTTTTCTGATTCTCTGCTCGATAGTAAATGAAGAGAATTAGCAATATCATAATGCTTATTTAAAGCTTGCAGACTTTCATCACTTATCTCGTTTATAGAACTTTTCATTATTCACTATTCTTTTCTTTAATCCACTACTTTTTGAGAAGGAAAAGCTGAAAATCTAGTGGTTTCCTCTTTAATGCCTCCGGTAGAACTCGTGAAAGTTTTACTTTTATTCTCATAGGGTGGATTAGTAGTCCAAATCCATCCTACAATATAGAAAACAACAACCCACCACAGTACTTCAATGGGTATTTTTGAAACTTCACAGCTTTTCCATTTAATGATTTGTTTATCTGGATGATTTTTAAACTTAAACCCAAGATATAAAGCTAAAAAGATTAAAAATAATATTAATAGAAGCCTTGGGATCCAATGTGGAATATTTGAGAAATCACATGTAAGCATTAAATAAAGAGTCTAACTATTAACTGTATTTCCCTAAAAAGATTTTTTTAAACAATTGGTCAGAAAGTCTTTTTATGAGCTTATGTTATTGAAATAAAGAGTTATCAAAGGTTTTAACTCTTTAGGATGAAATTCAAAATTTTTTGTACCTTCTGAAATAAATATCGTGTTATGTCTCATAGCCGGCTTAATGTTTTATTTTGAAATTTATTATTGTTGTAGTACTCTGGCAGTTTCTCAAATTGATTTATCGTAGCTAAATGAAATATTTGCGAATCTTTATTTTTCAAGTAAGTCAAACAATTATGATTAAAACTAAATAAAAGAAGCTCTTTGCTTTGTACTCTATTTTATTGAACAGTTATCTATGTTGAAGATATGTAAACAATCATTCTCTACTGATTATCTATTCTGATTTACAGAGATTTACAAGTAATTTCTGTAAATCACATCTGAATATTCATCAAAGAAGTCCGAAAATCGTCAATTAATGATCACACCATTTTCAGTTTTGACCGAATTTCCAAAACTTCTTGAGAAGATTTTTTTTACCGTTGTTGCTAGCTTTGGTTTTTCCTTTTTGAGTAATGCTTCTTGCTTTTGCAGTTTGATTAACTGTTTTTGGTTTAGGCTGTGTAATGGCACAGAGTTTCAGTGCAGGATCGGTTCCGTCTAAAGAAAAAACAATCTTACTTTCATTCTTTAGTTTCTTGAACCAATCATCAAATTGTTTTGCTTGTTCTTCTGGAGAGATCAATCCACTTGATGAGTAAGTGTTTAATTTATTTTGCATTTTTTCAAAGAGTATTTGTTGCTCCAGGGATTGCCTCAGTTCCAGCTCGGTTGAATTGTTTATTCTCAAAAAATTGGTGAATTCTTGGTCTGATTTGTATTTGGCTCTAATTTGATACGTCCTTTGATTAATTTCCCAGGGTTCAACTCTCAAGCCAATCTTTCTTGCTTCTTGAGAAGCTAGCTCTCTTTCTACAATGGAATTTGTTATTTTATCCTTAACGTTTTTTCGGAAATAGTTTAATAATCTTGCGTTGTCTTCTGCGTATGAGCTTAAGTCGTAGGTGTTGATTGGTTGACCTTCTGTTTGAGATTTTTGCTCAAAAATATTTTTGTAGGTTTCAAAATCATTGGGATAAAAGGTTATATTTCTCGATTCTATTTCTTCAATTAATTGGAATCGGTCTTTCATAGATTTGTATGAGGCTTTTCCCCAGGGGTTAAAGATGTATTTCTTTTGAAATTTTCCCAATTCAGCTTTAAATAGACGATCGTATTCATTTCGAAAAACTGGAGCATTGTTAATACATCCAATTATTGTGTTTTGGGAATAAGAAGGATAGTAAATAATGAACGAAGAAATTAGGGAGATTGCTATTAAATAGAGGAAGTAAGTTGTTTTCATGGATTTAAAAAGTTCGTTTAAAGTTTCAATGTCGTCAAGTTTAAAAACTGTAACTCTTGCATTATGCATGATTGTAAAAGATGAAGAACAAAGACTGGAAAGAGTCTTACAAAGTTCTCATAAAATTTTTGATGAAATAATAATTGTTGATACGGGTTCTAGCGATAAAACAAAAGAAATTGCAGGGAAGTTTACCGAGCAGATCTTCGATTATAAATGGAACGACAATTTTGCAAAAGCGAGAAATTTTTCGATTAGCAAGTGTAAATCGGAATATTGGATGTGGTTGGATGCTGATGATTATATTGAAGAGGCTGATGTTGAGAAATTGAAGCAATTAAAATCCTATTTAAAAAATGAATATTCAGAGCCGGATTTTTTCATTCTTCCTTATCATTACTGTAAAGGCAAAGATAGTACAACTAAAAGTCTTGTTCTCAGAGAGAGAATCTTTAAAGTAGCTTCTAAAGCAAAATTCATTTATCCGATTCACGAGATTGTTCAAACAAGTGGTCTTAAAGGAGTAACGATTAAAGATATAAATATTTATCATCAAGATATTACTTTGGAGTCTAGAAAAGACAAAACCAAGAGAAACATTAAATTAATTAACAAGGCTTTAAGATCGATTAATTATAAAAATGATTTGCATTTACAAAATCATTTAGGGCTAGCCTATTTGTCTCTTGGCGATTATAAAAAGGCAATTAAGGTTTATTCAAAATGCTTTAATGAGTGTGTTCAAAGAGAAGTTGGTGAAATTGAACAGGCAAAATATTTAACTAAAATTGCTTTTTGTAATGAAAAACTTGAAAACTATGCGAAAACAATTGAATTGTGCCTTCAAGCAACTGCTTTCGATCCTTTTATTAGAGAACCGTTTGTATTGCTCGCCCAGTCTTTTTATAAGCTAAATAGCCTGCAGAAAGCTTTATTCTGGTATCAAGTTGCTGACTCAATTCCTTTAAATGTTCAAAGAAGTTCTTTAGATGCGAGTTATTACAATCACCACGTTAAAGATGCAATTGCGTCAATTTATTATTTGTTGGGAGATCATCGTCAGGCTTATGAATATGCAAATAAAGCTTTGAGTTTGGCTCCAAATTCAGACAGGTTGAAAAGTAACGTTACTAAGTTGAAAAGGATTTTGAAAATAGCTTGAAGCTAATTGGTTATTGAGAATAATGTGTTTTTTCTAGAAGTTCTTTAAGCGAATTAAAATACTCTTCGCTATCCTCAAACTGATAAGCCTGCTTTAATCTTTTCCATCCATCTTCAGATTGTTCTAAAGAATATTTATCCGCTAAGTAAGAAGCAAGAATTAATTTTAATGTTTTTTGACTGGGTTTATCTGCTTTTCTCTCTTCATCAAACTTTTCCCATAAGTTAAGTGCATGCTGATAAACGTAATCTTTATAGTTCTTTGTATTGTCTACAAATTTTTCGTTTTTAAAGGTCCAAATTTTTATAGGTGCAACCGTATCTTGTTCGCTTTCTTGAGAAAATTGTTTGTGAAATTGGTGATCCAACGTTATGATTTCAGGTATTCCATCACTGTTAACGTCATTAATTTCCTCAAATAAAAGGAATTGATGCCATGAGTGATTGATGGATTTATATTGCTTTTTAGTATTATCGAGGAAATAAACAATAGATTCATTAAGCTCTCCCTTTGTATTGAGCGCTAGGTTGACTATAATTTCTGGTTCCCAGTCACCATCAATATCGTCCGCAATTGGCAGGCTTATGTCTTCGAAAATAACTCTTTTGTCAATGTCAATTGCTTCTTCTAATATAGCTTTGTTGCTTTTACTTATTTTAATTCTAGGATTATTAATCTGATTGTCTCTTATTTGATAGGTTAGCTCAACCCGAACATCTCTATAATTGGCGGATTTGACTACATTTATGTGCTCTGTTGAGCCTGCAAACAAGGATGAAAAAGCAAAGAATAGAACCGTAATAGATAATATGGGTATTCTATAGCTCTTTGCCACCGAACTTAAGCTCCAAATCTATAACCAAAACCACGAACTGTAACAACATGTTTGCCTTGATCACCTAAGATTTCCCGCAACCAACAAGCGTGTACATCAACTGATTTCTCTCCAACGTTTTCGTTTCCCCATACTGCATCAAGAATTTGCCCTCTGGTAAAAACCCTTCTAGGGTTCAACATCAAGAGTTTCATCATTCCGAATAATTTTGGAGATAACTGTTTTTCATCTTGATCCACCCAAACTCTATGAGCATCGAGATCCATCACTATGTGGTCATATACAATTCTTTTACTTGGAGTTGGAGAGACTTGTTGAGTTCTCCTAAGAACACTTTTCATGCGAGCGATTAATTCTTCTGGATTAAAAGGCTTGGTTAAATAATCATCCGCTCCAGACTCTAAGCCTTGAATAATCTCTTCTTTGGCTGTTTTACCGGTAACCATTATTACTGGAACAGTTTGTTGACCGGTTCTCAATTCGCGCAAAAAATCTATCCCTTGCATTGGTCCTGGAAGGTTCCAGTCCAAAATTATTAAGTCACAAGGTTGAAGGTGGTAAGATTCGGAGGCTTTTTCAGCATCAGTTACACCGACAACTTGATATCCCTTTTGTTGTAAAAAATATGTTGTTGCTTCTAATAATGGAACTTCATCCTCAACTAAAAGAACCCTGATTGACATAAGACTTGCTTTAAATGAACTAAGTAAACTATATATTCTTAAAATCTATTAGATATTCTAACTTTAAGGTTAAGAAATTTGTTCGTCGAGTATTAAGTAGGAAATTAATTATTCTGCTACTTAAACTGACCTTTATTTTATGCCAATATAGACTTATTTCAATTTCAAAAGAAGGAATTACCCATTATCTTTTAGGGATTAACTTTAAAATATGAAAGCCGTTTATCCAGGAAGCTTCGATCCAATTACTAATGGACATTTGGATATCATTGAAAGAGCTTCCCAAATCTTTGACAAACTTGTAGTTGCTGTTCTAGACAATGTGGACAAAACAACTGTTTTTTCGGTTGAAGATAGGCTGCAAATGATACAAAGTACATTGAATAAAGATCTCAATTTAAAGAGCAAAGTTGAGGTCGTTAGCTTCAGTGGTCTTGCAGTGGAATTAGCTAAGTCGATTGAAGCGGATTCTTTCATAAGAGGAATGAGAGATATTGGAGACTTTCGATTTGAGTGGGAAGCAGCGCTATTGAATAAAAAACTTGGAAATGTTGATACTTTATTTCTTATGACAGACCCAATCTATGCCTTTATCAGCTCTTCTAGAGTAAGAGAGATTGCAAGATTAGGCGGTGATGTGTCAAACTGGGTACCAAGGTCAGTCCAAAAGTTTTTAAGTAAACTAAATTAAAGTTAGGAGTTCCATTTGAGTATATATAAGCTACTCGATCGGATGTTGTCATTAGTGGAGAATGCTCCTACAGTTCCTTTTTTGTCTTTAAAACTAATTAGATCTCAAGATCTTCAGAATTTGATTGAGCAGTCCGTCTCTGAACTTCCAGAAGAGTTGGCAGAAGCTCGTCAGTTGGTCTCTCACGAAGAACAAATATTATCCAGTGCTCGAAGGCAAGCTTCTGAGATTCTGGAAAGAGCTGAAGAAGAAGCTAAAGACTTAGTTACTTCTGCTCATCAACAAGTTAGACATATTGTTAGTGAGTCGGAAGTAATCAAGTCGGTGAATTTAGAAGCCGAAAGAATTAGAGAACAGGTGAAATCTGAGGCTCAAAGAATTTATCAAGTGACTGAACAGGAGATTAAAGAAGCTGAAGAAGAGTCAAAAAGAAGGATTAGATTTGTTATGGACTCTTCCGCGATTGAGGCAGAGAACATACGGCGAGGTGCAAATTCATACGCAGAGTCGGTACTTCACGAACTTGAAAGAACAACAATGGGTGCAATTTCAATAATTCAAAATGGGCAAAGGCAATTAGATACTATTTCAAAAAAGACTGATAGAAGTGAGCAATTTGGTAAATTCAAAGCAGCTTTATCGGATGTTAAGAACTTACCCCCCGATTTATTGAATGATGGTAACTACGAAATACCTGGAATCCCGCCAACTATAAAAAAGTCCGTTGAAGGAATCAACCAAAATCGAAATTAGATCAAACTTCAATATTACAGTTGGTTTTGTTTCTTGTTAAAATCATTAACCTATCGATCTAGATTTCAATAAGAGAATTTTGATATCTGAATTATTTAAATGGTTTGTAATGTTTAAAGCTTTTATAAACTCTGTTTTTTTTAAACTTTGTATCTCAATTTTTTTAGCTTTTCCTTTATGCATGTTTTTGTATTCGTGCCAGTCAGTCAACGTTACAGAAAATGTTAAAAGCAATAGTTTGGACTTCTCTGTTTCAGAGGAGGTAGAAGACAGTAATATTTCGAGATCTTCCAATATTAAAGAACGTAAGTTATCTCCAGATAGAAGAGTTGAAATTGTCTGGTACTTTTTAGATAGTGATTCACAATCTTATAGGCTAACAGCAATTGACAGAGAACAAAGAAAAGTAATTTTTTCTAGGGAGTTTAACCTTCAAAGCAATAAAAAGAAAAAAAATACAAAGCTAATATCCATTGTTAAGGTCTTAAATGATTGTGTTCTTTTGAAAGAAGAGAGTGAGAATTATAAAAATTACTTTTTACTAAAGCCTGATACTGGAGAAACTTGGACAGTTGAATGTAACGATTTTCGTGATGGGGAATATGAAATTTCTTACTTTGCTCAAGATGGTTATAGGTGTGAAGGTCTTTTGAAGAAATCTAGAGAGTTTACTACTTCCGGAACTATAAAATTCCCAAGTTTCTTAAAATTATCAAGCGATCTTCAAGCACCAAATAGAGAACTGCAAGTTGTGGAAAAGGAAAACTTAAAGGTTGAATTATCTCCTTTCAAGTCGAGTAAAATGCAAACCTTGATGGGTGAAAGAGCTTTATTGAAGTATTTTGTTGATGGTAAGTTGAAATACCAAAAGTTTTTTAGTGGTAAATGTACGGGTTGTCAGTGGGTTAACCAAGACAATTGGAATGAAGCCTTTAGGATAGAACAATTGGTAGAAGATAAAATTCTATTAACTCAAATATTGCTTGAAGTTGATAAAAAGAACAACAAATTACTCAATCAGCCTATTCATAGTTCAATACTGATAATACCCAGCAAGAATGTGCTGAAACACTTAAGCTGTAATGAGAAAGATCATGAGATTGCTTTTGTTAGTGATATTGGTCAATCATCTTATAAATGCAAATATATGACTGAATCTAAAAGCTATTTCAAAACTATGAAGTTAACAAAATAGTTTTGAAAGTTTATCTTGTGAAATATTGAAAGATTTTTTGCAACAATATCTATATAATTTCCTCTTGTTTTATTAGAAATATAAGAACATAAATGCCTACAGAATATAGGACATTATCAGTTTTAGTAAAAAATGAAGCTGGAGTTCTAACAAGGATAGCTGGAATGTTCAGTCGCAGAGGGTTCAACATTGAATCTTTGTCTGTTGGAACCTGTGAAAAACCTGGACTTTCTCGAATGACAATTGTTGCGTTATCAGATGAAGACGAAATTGATCAAATAAAAAAGCAATTAGATAAGTTGATTGATGTTCTTCATGTTGAGTTCTTAGATAATGTTCCGTTTGTCGATCGTGAATTGATACTCATAAAAGTGAAGGCCGATACTGGTACCCGCTTAGAAATTTCTCAAATAGTTGAATTGTTTAGAGGAAGAATAGTCGATGTATCTGTTGACAGTTTAATTATTGAAGTAACTGGTGACCAAGGTAAATTGAAAGCCATTGTTGATTTACTCAAAAAGTTTGGAATTGAGGCAGTTTGCAGAACGGGACAAATTGCTTTGGCGAGAGGTAACAAAGATTGAAATGGATCGGACACAAGAATACATCCAAAAGCTTTAGTGTAAAACCAAAAAACAAACCGTTTAGTTTCTTTCAAAGTGACAAAAAGAAGAATAGAAGAAACAACTTACAAAATAAAAAGCTTCAACCTTTATTAAACTTTTCGCGCAACTTTGAGTTTATAAAAAAGCCGAACTATCTTCATTGGATTGCGTGTTCAGTTAGTGGTTTACTGGCCGGCTTATGTTTACCCAATGATCTGAAAAGTTCATATAGCGGTCTCCAGTCACTTCTTATTTGGGTCGCATTAGTTCCGTTCTTTTTAGTTTTATGGTCTTCTAAAAATTATTTTCAGGTTCTTTGTAAATCTTTTTTAGCCGGTTTTTGTTTCAATTTCATTGGTTTTTATTTTTTATCTGGAATTCATCCATTAACCTGGTTGGGTGTACCTGATAACTTGAGTATCACTGCAAGTTTTTTAGCAGTCTTCATTGCTGCATCCCAGCAGGGTATTTATTGGGCATGCTTTGGATTTTTATTTAAACTCATTCAAAAGACTCTTGGAATAAGTCAATGGTCAGCGTTGCATGGTGGAATTCTTTGGGTCATTTTAATTGAAAAAATTGCAAATTCACTTAACCTTGGTGGTAATCCTTTAACTTCTCTCTACTATACACAACATAACAACTTAAGCTTAATTCAAGCATCCGATCTTTTAGGTGCGTCTTTATTTAGTTTTCTTATAGTTTTTGTCAATATAAGCATTGCTTCTTACTTCCAGAAAAGTTTTCCTGCAGAAAGAAACACTAACTTCACCAGTAATAAAGACAAATCAAAGCAATTCTTTAGTTGTCTATCGATGACTTTTCAAAGTGTAGTTTTGCTGTCTTTATGTTTTGGATACTCTTTTTGGTTTTTTAATTCGCATCGTCAGCACAAATTACCTTCTGTTAGAACACTTTTAATGCAAAATGGCTTGAGTATATCCGATACAAGGGGGGCAACTAATAAAACTAACGCAAAAGAATACTTAAAAACTTTTGAAGCCGTTAATAAATATGAATATCCAGGTCTTGCAATTATTCCGGAAGGGACAATTCCCGAGAATAAGTTAGATGACACCATTCAAGATTTGTCCGAAGTTAATTCTCTAACCAGTTGGATTGTGGGAAGTTATTACAGTGATGAATCTTTCAAAGGATTTTCAAATTCATTCAATTCTGCGGTTGCTTATAACTCATCAATTAGCTGGAACCATAATTTCTGTAATCTTCACAAAGATTCCAATTTAAAAGATAGAAAGCAGTTATACCTCAAACGTGTATTGGTACCTTTTGGAGAGTTTATTCCATTTAAGGAGGTATTTATAGAGTTGCTTCAGCAATTAGAGCTTGAGTTTTTAACTGATAATGAATTTCAAACTGGAAGTGAAGCAAAATCATTTAATTTTTCTTTTGGCAAGGTATCTCCGTTAGTTTGCTATGAAATTGCTTTCCCCGAAATTGTTCATTCACAAGTTCAATCCGGAGCGGAAGCACTAGTATTAATTGGCGATACAGCATGGTTCCATCAAAATAGAAAACAAGTTTCCTCTTTAATGATCGCTGCTGCAAAATTTAGAGCAATTGAAAGCCGAAGAGATATTGCAATTTCAATCAATAAAGGCCCTTTAGTTTTAATAGACTCCTTAGGTTCAATTAAAGCCTTAAAGATAAATGCAAATCACTTATTGGGGCAATTAAGTCTAAACAAACAAAAAAGCGTTTTCAGTAAAAACTACAAATCAACAAGCTTGAAATTTGATTGATTTTCAATAATTAAGCTAAAGAAAATGTCGAAGGAGGGACTTGAACCCTCACGAGTTTACCTCACACGCCCCTCAAGCGTGCGCGTCTACCTATTCCGCCACTTCGACTCAAGTGAATGAAGATTCTAGCATAAATAAAACCCGCTAAAACATGCAAAGTTAAAAGCTTATTCTCATTCATCATTAAGCTAATAGACTTATTTATTTTTTATTTGATGAATTAATTTATTAGTTGTTTATAATTTTTTTGCCGGAATAAGTTAGCAGCCAACATGAACAAAATTTTCAAGCTTTTGCTTATTTGTATTCCTTTAATTCTTTTGCAATCAGTTTTGACAAAAGAGATGGCTAAGAACGATCAAACTAGAGGCTTTGTAGAAGTCTCTATATCCATTGAATCAGACGGTCTCAATGAAGATGAAAAAAGAGAAATGAAAGGTGAATTGGAACAATACATAAACCAAAGCTTAGAAGAGATGGAGGATGTGCAACCCGCTGATTTAAAAGTAAAAATAAAAACAGAAAACTCTATCGCTAAAGTTAAAATTCAATACGATTCAAAAGATATAAATGAAGATCATATTGAACATTTCTCAACTTTTCATTGGTCTTCATCCAACAGTTTTAATTATAAGAACAGAGATGAACTTACTCTAAAAACTAAAGATGAAATCAAGAATTTGTTTAGTAATCTTAAATCTTCAAATCAAAAGTTCGAAATTATAGAGCATGAAGGAATCAATTTAGAAGAACTCAATAAATTTAAAAATGTTCCTCCTGTTATTAAAGACCGTTCAATTGATTCGGATAAAGCAATTTGGATTTAAATATAAAAATTTTGAATTGCTCAACTTTTTAGGATAAAATTTTATGTTTAAATGCCCAAATAGCTCAGTTGGTAGAGCACACCCTTGGTAAGGGTGAGGTCACGGGTTCAAGTCCCGTTTTGGGCTCCATTATGCTCTTTTAGTTCTTTTTAATTTTCGCTAAACTGTCTAAATGAATGAAGCTTATGAGATTATAAATTTAACTTCGGTTGATGATTTTTTAGGTGAAGAGCAGGCCAGAGCAATTGCCTTAGGAATGATGGATGGGGTTCATTTAGGCCATCAAAAATTGATTGAGTCAGTGGTTGAATTCTCGCATTTGAATAATTTTATTCCCTGCGCAATGACTTTTCGTGAACCTCCAATTAAATGGATATCTAAAGAAACCAAAGTTGAATTGATTACTTCTCTTGAAGAGCGCTTTGAATTGTTCAAAAGGTATGGAATTAAACAAGTAATAGTTTTTGATTTTGAAGAAATTTCTAAATTGAAAGCAATTGATTATTTGAACACTATTTTGAGAGCTGAGCTGAATTGTAAATTTATAGCTTGTGGAGAGAATCATAATTTTGGAATGCAAAAAGAAGGCTGCACAAAATTACTTAATAGTTGGGCCGCTGAAAACAACATTCAACTACAAATATTGCAACTTTTAACTAAAGATAACTCTTTGAAAATCTCTAGTAGCTTAGTAAGAAAGTTCTTAAAAGAAGGGAGTCTCAAGGAAGCCGCTGAGATAATGGGGCACAACTTTATTGTTTATGAAAGGCTGATTCAAGGCCAACAACTGGGAACTAAATTGGGTTTTCCAACTCTCAACTTTCAATATAACCCCGAAAAAGTTCAGCTGCCTTTTGGTGTTTACGCCGCTAAAATGCAAATAAAAGGAAGGTTTTATAACTGTGCCGTTAACTTGGGGTTAGCTCCTACAGCTAATTCAAATCGACAAGAGCCTATTTTAGAGAGTCATTTGCTTGACCTCGATGGAGATTTTCCTTCTACTGGGCAACAGTGTTTAATTGAGATGGTCGAGTTTATAAGGCCAGAGAAAAAGTTTAGTACTCTAGAGGAGCTAAAATCTCGAATTGAGAAGGATGTAAATTTGATTTATAGGTCTTTGTTAGACTATCCAGAAAATTAATATTATCTTTGAAAGAAATTACGAAAGATATTTTTAAGAAACTTGATTATTCTGCCATTTGTTTGATTAGATTTTTCTAACTTTAATCTTTGATTATTATTTTCTTGCATTCTAGTGTTAGTAATATCTATAAGAGTTTTTAAATCATTCAATGAAATTGAATTAACTTGTGTTCTTGTGGTTAACAATCTATGAACATTATTAATTTCTTTTAGTAAATCTTGTCCAATCTCATTTTGATAATTCTGAAAAGTAAGCACTAACTGTCTTAAACTTAACTCATTCTCTTTGTCAGAAAGAGAATGGAGTTTCCATCTAGACAGTTCTTCCCAGAGGATCCTGATATCATTTTGAGTTTCTACAGAACTATATTTTTCTCTTTCATCTATGAGAAAATACAAATGTTTTGACATTCTTAATCCAAAGTTTTCTATTGTTTGAATGAGTCGATCATTATTATTGTTTCTTGCAATAGAATTTTTCATTTCTATTAATTCATTTAGTTCTGATTGAAACTGTTGAGTTTCAGGTCTATCTTTTAATTTGTAAATTTTTCCAATTTTCTCTGATATTAAATGTGAATTATTCGTGGAACAAGGAATTATGGTGTTTGTTCTACATGTTTTTACAAGCACTTAATTTACTTTACACCTTAAATATGTATTTAACTTCAGGCATAAGATTGTATTGGCTAAACGTTAAGTGCTGTTTCTTTTGTTGTAAGGGTGGTGTAAAAAGCGATATAAATATTAAATAATCTTAAGTGAATATTAAAATCACCAATGAATAGTAGATCTTGTGGATCAAAATGAGTTTCTGTTCTTTTGTTTTTGTGTAAGTTTTGACTGGAAACTTGAAGTCAGCAATCAGTTTTTTGTTTAAGAAGGAATCTTTATTTCTTAAAGGCAAAATTACAGCATAATAATTTTGGTAATTTGCTTTTTAATATTTAATTTTGGTTATAGATCTCCAAAACATTACCAATAGACCGGGAGTTTATCTTTTTAAGAATTTTGAAAATAAAACTATTTATATTGGTAAAGCAATAAATCTTCGTTCGAGAGTTCGTTCTTATTTCAATAAAAACACCTGGAAAGATAGGCCAAAACTTTCAATATTGGTTCCTCAAATTGAAACCATTGAGACCATCATTACTCAGAATGAGAAAGAAGCTTTAATCTTAGAAGCCAACTTAGTTTATGAGCATCAGCCTAAGTACAACGTTTTACTTAAAGATAATAACCGTAGCTTTCCCTGGATAGCGTTAACTTATGGAGAGCCATTCCCCAGAATTCTGCCGATTAGAGATGTTAAATGGGTGAAAAGAAAATATCCTAAAGCTAAGTTGTTTGGGCCATATACCGATATTGGTGCAATGTATAAAACTCTAAAAACTGCCAAAGAGCTTTTTCCATTGCGTAAAAGAGCAAAGCCGCTTCATAGAGATAGACCATGTCTCAATTATCACATTGGTCAATGCCTAGGACCGTGCCAACAACTGGTAACTGAAGACGAATACGACTTACTTTTAAAACAGGTTGAATTATTCCTCAATGGAAAACACAATGACCTTTTGGGGCAATTAAAAAAAAGAATGGAAGATGCCTCAGAAAACCTGCAGTATGAGAATGCTGCAAAATATAGAGATCAGATAAAAGTTATTTTGAGGACGCTTGAGGAGCAAAGAGTAATAACCGATGATCCCAATTGTAATAGAGATATTATTGGATTTGCTTTAAGTGAAACCGATATCTGTGTTCAGATATTTAAAATGAGAGAAGGCCGTTTGGTTGGTCGTGAGAGCTATTTTGCAGAATTGAATGAAGTACAAACTTTGGGAGAATCACTTGAAGCTGTACTAAAACAAGCATATGTCATCAGGCAAAGTGAAGATGTTCCTCAAGAGTTTTTAGTTCAAAATGAAATTGATGGATTTAGTCAAGAAATTTCTTCCTATTGGCTTGAGGAAAAGAGTTTTGCCGATGAATTTGAAGAATTTTTATCCAGTATTACTGAAAAAAGAGTGAAATTGTTATTTCCTCAAAAAGGTGAGAAAAAAGAACAAATAGAATTAGCCTCATATAATGCACTCCAAGAATTATCAAATCAGGAGAAGCAAAAAGCTAAACAGCTATTGATGCTCGAATCTCTTCAAGAAGCACTCGAACTGATAGAGACTCCACAAAAGATCGATTGTTTTGATATATCCCATTTGCAAGGTACCGAGGTAGTTGCAAGTTGTGTTCGTTTGAGAGGTGCTCAACCGGATAAAAGTAAGTACCGAAAGATTAAACTCAAAACTGATCAGAACAATGATTTTGAATCTATGTACGAAGCAGTTTTTCGTAGGTACAACAAGTCCTCAGCTCGAAAAGAAGTTGATTTGCCCAATCTTATTGTTATTGATGGAGGAAAAGGGCAATTATCTTTTGCTGTTAAAGCATTGAAAGATCTTGAGGTGCTTGAAGATGTCGAAATAGTTTCTCTCGCAAAAAAAGAAGAAGAAATCTACTGTGTTGATGGACAAAAAATTCAATTACCCAAAAATTCACCAGCTCTCAAAGTTGTCCAAAAAGCTAGAGATGAAGCTCATCGTTTTGCTTTAACCTATAATCGCCAGAGAAGACAAAAAAGCATGAAACAGTCTTTAATTGATGCAATCCCCGGTGTTGGGAGAATAACAAAAGAAAAAATTAAAAAAGTATTCACTGTTAAACAACTTTTTAAAGCTGCTCCTCAAGAGTTAGACTCAAAACTCGGAATTGGTTCGAAAAGAGCCGATAGGTTATGGCAAGCAATTCAAAAAATAAATACTTAACTGTACAATTAACTTTTTTCACAATTTGTTTTGAGATTAACGCTTTGGTAGCTACCTGCTTCATCTACCAATTAATGTTATAAACAATGTAATCGTTTGTTTTGAGTTCTCAGCAAAATTCATGAAGTATCCTATGAAATCTCTGGCTTTAATTACTTTTTGTTTTACGTTATTTTCGAATTATTCTCTTCAATCCAAGGAATTAAATGACAAGCTAACTATTCTCCAAATTAATGATGTTTATGTTACTCATACCCTAAGTGATGGAGACGAAGGAGGGTTAGCGAGAATTGCAACCTTGAAAGATGAATTCCAAAGAGAAAATCCGAATACTTTGTTGCTTTTAGCCGGAGATTTTCTCTCTCCCTCTGTAGCTTCTAAAGTCTTTAGAGGGAAGCAAATGATTGATGTTTTAAATGCCTCTGGAGTTGATATTGCAACCATTGGAAACCATGAATTTGATTTTGGTGTTGATATCTTAAAGCAACGGATGAAAGAGGCTGAGTGGACATGGGTTGTATCCAATATTATTGATAAACAAACTGGAGAAATTATTGGTGGCGCTCAACCATATTTAATTAAAGATTTTGGAACTTTCAGTGTTGGCTTCATTGGTCTTTGTTTGGATGGAGAGGAAATTGCTCAACAGAATTTAAAAGGCGTCAAAATAATTAATCCAATTGATGCAGCGGGCTTTTATATATCGATTTTGGAAAAGGAAGGTGTAGATTACATAGTGGCTTTGACTCATCAGAATTATGGGGATGACAGAAAACTAGCTGAGCGTTTCCCGAATATAGATCTAATCATCGGTGGACATGAGCATTTCCCGATTAACTCACAAATTCAAGAGACAATGATAAGTAAAGCTGGTTCAAACGCAAAGTTTTTAGCCAAAATAGATTTACAAGAGACTTTGAATCAAAATACAGAAAAAAGATATAAGCTAATTCAAGTCGATGAATCGATAGATTTAAACAATGAAGTGAGTGGTATTTCTGAAAAATATCAGAAAGAGCTTGATGAAAAGTTAAAAGTAGTTGTTGGATATACGGATGAGCCTCTCAATGGTATTGCTGAGAATGTACGTTCTGAACAAACAAATCTTGGGAAGCTCATAACATCAGGAATGAAAGAGACAACACACTCTGATATTGCGATGTTAAATGGTGGTGCAATTCGTGGAAATAAAATTTATCCAGTTGGTCAATTGACTCAAAAAGATATTATTACAATGCATCCTTTTGATGATGTGGTGGTTAAGTTGGAAATGACTGGTGCACAAATAATTCAAGCTTTGAATCACGGAGTGGAAAAAATAAAAGAAAAGCAGGGAAGATATCCACAGGTCAGTGGCTTGGATTTTGAAGTTGATTTTGAAAATGGCACTGGGAGAGTTTCGAACGTTAAAATCAATAATCAATTAGTAAATTTGAATAAAAAATATTCAGTTGCAATTACCAACTATATGCTTCAGGGAGGTGATGCGTACTTTATGTTCAAAGATGCAAAAACTATAGTTAATGAAGACCAGGGCAAACTGTTGATCACAGTTATTGAAGGTGTTGTCAAAAGAAATAATATAAATAAAGCTGATTAACTTCAGATTAGCTCGCTAAATAAATTCAAGTTGAACCTGTTTTCTTAATTATTCCAATTAATTTATCAATTGAATTGGTGATTAAATCCTCATCAATATTAAGAGGTGGAATTATTCTTAAAGCATTTGTTCCGGCTGGAAGGATCAACATTTTTTGCTTAAAACATTCATCTATTACTTTATCAACAGTTTCCTTTGATTCGAGCTCAACACCAATCATAAAACCGTAACCACGAATTCTGGCCATGTTTGTCAACTCATCGGTCAAAGTTTTCATTATTTGATTCCCGATACGAGTAGCTCTCTCTAAAAGATTATCTCTTTCAATTATTTCTAATGTTTTGAGAGCGGCAGCACAGGCAACAGGATTTCCACCGTAAGTACTCCCATGTGATCCGGGGGGCATTTGTTCCATCCAATCAAGTTTGCTAGAAAAGCCACCGATTGGCATTCCATTACCTAAGCCTTTTGCCATGGTTATAACATCTGGTTCTACATCATAATGGTCAATTGCAAACCACTTACCCGTTCTACCTATCCCGGATTGTACTTCGTCAACAATTAATAAAATTCCATAATCGTCACAGATTTTGCGCAATTCCTTCAGATAGTTGAACCTGTGATTTGGTGCAGGTATATAACCACCTTCTCCTACAATTGGTTCAATTATTATTGCAGAGACTGATTCAGGAGGCAGATTTTGTTTGAAATTTCTTTCCAATAAGTCTAAACATTCAAGATTGCAGGTGTTAGGCTCTTTAAAAACGGGACACTTCCAGCAATTCGGAAAATCAACAAAGTTTACTCCGCTTAGTAATGGATCGTAGTTTTTTCGAAGAGTGATTTTGGAAGAGGATAAAGCAGTAGATCCCAATGTTCTACCGTGAAAAGAAGGTCTAAAGGCAATAATGTTGGGACGACCTGGGTTTATATAACGACTAAACTTGATTGCACCATCAACTGCTTCGGCACCACTATTGCATAGGAAAGTGTTATTCAAATCCCCAGGAAGAACTTGTGACAATTTTTCAGCTAATTCAATATTCTTTGTATGGTGTGTCACACAACTAATGTGAACTAACTTATCCAGTTGCTCTTTTGTTGCGTTACTTATTTCCGGGTGGCAATGGCCAAGCTGAGTAACACCAATTCCGCTGGTCAAATCAAGATACTTTTCACCATCAGTTGTGAATAGATGAGAACCTTCACCTTTTTCAACAACAATATGAAATACTCTAATTAGAGCGTTGGAAAGATATTGTTGATCTTTATTTAAATATTCTTGCAAGCTTAGTTTCATACTCTTATTAATCCCATCTGTATCTTAATTTCATATTCTTTATGTTTGTTTTTGATTTATGGCATTAATTACCCATTAATTCAAAGTGTAATGCATCTGTATCTATAGTATAAAACCAATAATAATATACATAAGAATGTCTAAAGAGTTCAAAAGTTGAGAGTTGTTTCACAAAACTGCTAACTCTTTTTCGATAGCTTTAGTTATTGATTTATTGGTTGGTTTTACCCAAGGTGCAAATTTCTTTATAACTTTACCCTCCCTATCAACTAAATATTTTTGAAAGTTCCATTTTGGAGAACCTTGCTTCAAGGATAAGCTCTTAAATAATTCAGATTGTTTGGCACCTTTTACGTGTGATTTTTCGAAGATTGGGAAAGTTATCTGAAAATTTTTTGAGCAAAAATTTTGAACTTCTTCATTCTTATGAAATTCTTGTCCTAAAAAATCCCCGGAAGGAAAGGCTAGAACAATAAAGCCCTTACTTTTATACCTTTTATATAATGTTTCAAGCTCAGCATATTGACTGGTAAAACCACATTTTGAAGCAGTATTCACTATTAAAAGTACTTTTCCCTTATAACTGCATAAATCAGTTTCTACACCTTCAATATCTTTTACAGTTTTTTGAAGAAGTTGAGGACATGAAGAGGATAAAACTTTAGCTTGTAAAGTATTGCAATTTAGCCAACTTAAAGCAAACAACAGCGTCAATATGAAAAAAGCAGATGAGTAATTTATCACTTTTATGTATTCAAAGTTTTTGTTTCTAAATTTTATTAAGCAAATTATCCTGAAAAACTAATATTTTGAATTATTTATCTAATGGTTTATTGTTCACGCCGAACCAAAACGGTTTTCTTAAAAAGTCAAACTTTAAGCCAAAACCAACTAGTTCTCTTGTAATTATTATTGCAGAAAAGAAACTAACCATAACGCCTACCGCGAGAGTAATTGCAAATCCTTTAACTAAGCCAGTACCGAATAGTCCTAGAATTAAGCAAACAATTAATGTGTTTAAATTGCTATCAAAGATACTAGGAAAAGCTTTTTTAAAGCCTTCTTCAACCGCAGCATAAACCCCTCGGCCATGAGATATTTCTTCTTTTATTCTTTCAAAAATGAGAACGTTAGCATCCACTGCCATTCCAATAGACAGAATAAATCCTGCAATCCCAGCTAATGTCAGTGTGATTCCTCTTGTGAAAAAGCCCAGAGATATTAAAGTGTATGATACCAAAGCAACAGTTGCCAAGAAACCAGGTAGCCTATAGGCAAAGATCATAAATACCGCAACTATTGATAAACCAATTCCTCCCGCTTTTAGACTCTTAATAATGGAGTCTTGTCCGAGAGTTGCACCAACTGTTCTTTCTGAAATTAGTTTAACAGGGACTGGAAGAGCACCAGCATTAAGTTGTACTGCTAAATCTTTTGCGTCTTCTAAAGTGAAGTCACCGGTTATTTGACCATTTTGTGATATTTGGGATTGAACAACCGGGGCCGATATTAAATTATCATCCAGAAAAATACCCAATGGTAGTTTCCCTTTGGCTAATCTTCCGGAGAGTTTAGAAAATTTCTTAGCCCCTTCTGGCTTTAGTTCAAATGCGATTGTCCAATTACCGTTTCCTGACTCACTTGGAGCAGCTTGAGCTCTTTTTAAGTCAGCTCCAGTTACACCTGTGCTAATCCATTTGGGGGTTTCTAAAGTTGAATTTTTCAAGTCTATTTCTTTGAACTCTAATTTTGCTGTCTTTAAAAGTCTGCGTTTTACAATCTCAGGATCAGCACCAGGTATTTCGACTAAAATTCGATCTTTCCCTACCTTGAGAACATTTGCTTCAGTAGTACCAGAAGCATTAACTCTATTTTCTAAGACCTTTTTTAAACCTTCAAGTGTTTCGTTCGTTATTTTGGGAACTTGCTTTGTTGGCTCAGCTTGAAAGAGTAATTGAGCGCCTCCTACTAAATCTAGTCCGAGTTTGAGATTGGTGCTTTTTATATTGTTATTTCCGTACCATAACCAATAACAGCTTAACCCTAAAATAAAAACCACCAACAAAGGTTTAAAAAACTTCATTTACTTTGAACTCAAAATTATATAGATGCAGACATTTTAGCTTGCTTTAAAGAAAGTTAATTGGCTATTTTGAATTCAACTTTTTCAAAATAGAATCTGTAATATCTTTGCCACCGTAATAAGCAGTTTCAGCAGTAATGATTAAATCGAGTTTTTGAGATTTAGCCTCTTCATCAATTATCTCTCTAATTTTTCCTTCGACATCTTGTCTTAGAGAATTTGCAATTGATTCTGCCTTCGCTTTCTCATCAAGAAGCTTTTTTTCTGCTTCTTTTTGTTTTGCTGCTAATTCGCTTTCGGAAAGTTTTTTATTTTTACTTGCTTCCTCAATTTCTTTATTTAAGGTCAAAAGAAGCTCTTGTATTTTTGTTCTTAATTCTACAATTCTTTCCTGAGCTTCTTTTGATTCTTTATATTCAGTCAATAACCTATATTTATCAATAATCCCAATTTCATAAGCAATTGATGCTTGGTGGCAGATAATTGAAAATAAGATTGAAAATAAAATTACAATTTTGTTTGTCATCGTTTAACTCATTACCGTAAAAGGCATCTCTTTGATTAGTAAGATGAAAATATTCAGTCAGATGATTAAATCATTTGAAGTGAAAGCTTAATTTACAATCCTTCAACTTTTTTTACATTATCACTGTTACCCTGATATTTTTCTTCAGGGAATAATTTGTCTTCCAAGTCATTCCAAAAGTTTCTGTATCTTTCTTCTTGATTTAAGTCCAAACAGAAGCTTTGCTTAAGAGCTGATTTTAACTTGGAGAAAGATAAATAAAGCTTTCTGCAACTAGAACAAGCAAGAATGTGATCATTAATCAATTGTGCTTTAGTGGATGAAACTTCTCCATCTATAAACTCTGATAAACCAACGAAAAACTTTTCTTTAATTGACCAGTCTTTTGAAGAGTTTTCAGAAAACATTTCTTCATGAAATTGGGAGTCAAGTTCTTGATTAATATCTGTCCAAATATCCAAACTGTCAATATTCTGCGGAAGCTCAAAGCCATTTTTTAATAACGCACTCAGATTACTTGAAGTATTAAATTGAGCAGTTGATAGTTTAGAACTACTTGTACTGTTATTCTGAATTGAAGAATTATCATAAGCTTTTATTTCAGAATTATTTATTGCTTCAATTCTGTCATTAGCTTCTAATTTTTTTTCTATGTTGTTCCAAAGGTCTATATTTGTAAATTCTTGAGTTACATTGTCAAGATTGAATGACTGTTTAAGAATTTTACTTAACTGTTTTTCTTGTAATTCTAATTCTTCATTCAACTGTGTCCAAAAGTTTGTGAAAACTGGATCATTATCGTTGATGACTTTTTCTGTTCCTAGTTCTTGCTTAGCTAATAAAGATAATTTAGAAAAGTTATTGAATACTTTCTTAAATTTTTCATTTTTTTCAATTAATTCTTTAACTTCATCTGGATTATTTGATTCTCCATCAAAATATTCCGATAACTTTTCTAGTTCATGAAACTTCATTATTCAAATTCATAAGTTGCCTAATTCTTATAACGTTAAAGATGAGCTAAAAGTTCCCGAAATTTTATTATTTTGTTTAGTACTTAATTTTTTTGGTAACTTTTCGACGTAACTTTTGAGCATTATTTGTAACCTTGCCCTCGCTCTTGCAATACGAGATTTTACTGTCCCTAGTTCACAACCTAGAGATTCTGCAATTTCTTCGTAGCTTAAACCCTGTAATTCTCTTAAGACAATAACAACTCTAAATTGTTCCGGTAGTTGATCCATTGCTTGTCTAATGAAAGTTGCGAGTTCTTGATTTAAAACGAGCTCGTCTGGTCCTTGGCTCAGATCCGGAAATTCTCTAGTTGTATCATCTTCATCATCAACTCCTCTATCTAAAGAAATTGTGGAGACCTTACGTGGCCTTTTTCTCAGCTCATCGTAGAAAAGGTTAATTGTTATTTGATTTAACCAAGCTCTGAATGTCTTTGGATTTCTTAGGCTTCCAATATGTCGATAAACTCTTATAAAAACTTCTTGTGACAAATCAGCTATATCGTGCCAGTCAGGAGCAAGTTGATATAGCATTGAAAAAACTATCTTTTGATACCTTTTCACTAGTGCCTCTAGCGCAAGCCTTTCACCAGCTTGACATTTTATAACAAGCTCAGTATCGGGCATTTCTAAATAAAAGCTCTTTTGGCTAACCAATTTTTTCAGCCTCTTTATTCGTGAGATTTGTGAATAACTCCAATCCTAGCAAATTACTCAACTGAGTGTGAATGTGATCTTTTAAGCTGTTTGAATCAATTTTTTCACCTAGAAGTTTTATGGATTTTATTTCATGGTGCGCAATAATCAATTTATCTAAACTTATATTCAAGGCATAAAGTTTAATGGCATCCTTGCTTGTTGTTACCAAGTAGTCCGCTTCACAATTACTAAGCTGCTCTTTCAGCAATTCAACGTCTTTTTGTTTGTAGTCATAGTGGTCCTGAAAAGAAATTGTTTTTTGCAAGATAATTCCATTACTTTCTAACTCTTTGAAAAACTGAGTTGGATTACCTAAGCCACAAAAAGCGAGAACTTTCTTACCATTTATGTACTCTTCAACAGGAGAAATTCCAACTGTGAATTTTGATACTCCATCTTGTAACTCAAAGATCTTTTTGTTAGGAGCATATCTCTCAATATATTGAAGATATTTTTCTTTTAATTGATGATTATGATTTGTTCTAGTTAATACAAATACGCTTGCTCTTATAAGTTCGCTAAAGTTTTCTCTTCTAGAACCAATTGGTAATAAATCTTTGAAATAAGGATCCGAACAATCAATTAAGCATATATTTACGTCTCTTTCTAGTTGATAATGTTGGAAACCGTCATCCATTAAAAGAACTTCACTTCCTAAGCTTTCAACAGCATACTTGCCGGCTTTCGTTCTTGATGAATGAACAATAACATCAACGTTCTCATTAACTAGAGCATTTTTCATTAGGAGTGGTTCATCACCTACTTCCTTGGGATTGGAGTTAATGAGAACCTCTTTGGGCTGATCCTTGGAATTAAATGGGCTTTGTCTGGATTTGTACCCTCTACTTAAAATCGCAATTTTTTTTATATCTAGGGAGTGTAGATTCTTTGTTAACCAAATAACAAAAGGTGTTTTACCCGATCCACCTACTGATAAATTACCAATTGAAATTACTGGTACACTCAACTTCGATTTCTTTAGGATCTTTTTATCGTATAAGTATATTCTTGCAATGCTGATTAATTCGTATAGTTTTTGAAATGGTTTAAGAAAGAGCTTATGAATTAAACTTTGCTGAAAGAATGAGTCGCTTTTGAATTTTTTATTGAGCTCCCATACTCTGAAATACTTGTAAGCGGTAGCTATTGCTAGGATCAGACTAACTATAAAACCGGTGGTTCGATCTAAAAAACCGAGTCTCAAAAAGTATTTGTTAAAAAAACTGAATTTGAACTTTATTAAAATGTCCAATAAAGATGCTGTTTCGCCATGTGAAAACTTGTTTTCGGCTACTTTATCCGCATACTTGATTTGAGTAATCAAAAAATCTTGAATATTTTTCCATGAGTAATGAAGTAAATGTTCGTTTAAGTTGTCAACTTTGCCGTTTACTGAAACTACTTCATGAATATTAGCTCCAACAAAGCTACCTTTTGATTTCTTGAAGAATCTCAATTTGTAATCAGGATAAAGTCCTGAATGGTATATCCATTTACCTAAAAACCAATGAAGTCTTTTAATCGAATATCCATCGATTTGATTATCCTGTAAATTAAGATTAGATATTGTTTCATAAAGTTTTTTTTCAACTCTTTCATCTGCGTCTAAAGAAAGAACCCATTCATTGGTACATTGCTCTAAAGCAAACTGTTTTTGATCACGATAGTTCTCAAATTCATTTTCAATTACTTCTGCGCCAAGTTCCAAAGCTATTTGCTTGGTTCGATCTATACTTCCTGAATCAACGACAATAATTTCATCGCAAAAAGAAACACTTTCTAAGCAGTTCTTTATATTCTCTTCTTCGTTTAAAGTTATTATGAAAGCCGATATCGGTAGTTTATTTCCTAGGCTGCCTTTAAATGCTTCCACCATTCCAATTCAATTTTGCTTTCATTTTAATAAACTTCTTGAATAGTATTGATTTTAAAGATGCTTGCAGTCAACTGGTAAGCAGTCAAAAACATTATTTTAATATCAAGAAGAATATTCCAGTGCTTGATATATTCTAGATCATAGTGAACTCTCTTCTCCATATCTTCAACAGTTGCAGTTTCTCCTCTACATTTATTAACTTGAGCTAAACCCGTGATTCCTGGTACGCCAATGTGTCTTGACCAAAATCCGTCAATTTCAGTTTTAAATCTATAGTTGAGATTAACAGGATGCGGTCTCGGTCCTACAACGCTCATAGTTCCTTCTAATACATTGAAGAACTGTGGAAGTTCATCAATAGACGTTTTTCGTAGTATTGCACCTATCTTTGTAACTCTTGGATCGTTCTTTGTAGCTTGTGTCACATTGTTTCCGTTTTCACAAACGCTCATTGTTCTAAATTTATAAACGTCAAACTCTTGCCCATTAAATCCGTGTCTTTTTTGCCTAAATATAATTGGGCCTGGGGAAGTTAACTTGATGCCCAAAGCCACAAAAAGCAAGAGGGGAGAAAGGAGACTGATTATTGTTAGAGAGAAAAGAATGTCGATAAAGCGTTTTATGAGCCCCTTGAAACCTTTAAAAGGATTCTCTCTTATTGATATGACTGGGAGTTCCGTCGAAGCATCAACTTGAGAACTTGCTAAATTCACCTTCGACAAGTCTGGAATGAATTTAATAGTTGTTGTAGTGTTGTTAAGTTCTGTTACCCAGTGGTTAAGCTGATCAGCTTGATCTAAGCCTAAGGATATATAAACTGACTCAATTTTGTTCTCGCTTACAAAGGATTCTAAATCTATTGGTTTTGAAGTGAAGCTAACTCTTTGGTTTATTAATTCTTGAAATACATTTGATCTTTTGTCATTGTTTTCATAGTTCGATTCAGGTTGTTTCGTTTCTGTATAAACAAGACATTCAGAAAACTTATCGTGTTCTTTGTTTAAAATCTTGTTAATGGCGTCTTCGCTATTAGATCCTTGGGCAATCAAAAGAACTTTTTCTTTAGTGTCGAACATAATTCCTCCGAAACAATCCTCTTATCGCTGTTAACTTTTTTTGATGTGAATTTTGTTAACTAGATTGTTTTGGAATGGAACACTTATGAGATCTTGATCTTAAGGTCTAGATTTTGTTTTTAAATTGAGATCCCTTTACAGTCAACTAACTCCCCTTTAACCGCAGTAACATCTCTCTAACAATATTGACCGTTAGTTAAAGTTTTTATTATAGTTCTCACCAATATCTCACCATAATTAACTTAGATCAAAAAGAGTAAGAGTAATGTAATTTCACTAGGAAAAAAGTCGACTGTAATACTTGTTGTCCCTTTTTGATTTTATTGTGTTGTAACTTGAGCGATTTCAGGACTGCGCAACATCAAAAGTTAAATGCAACCGTTAGTAGAAAAATGAAAAAGAGTTAAGGAGAAGAGGGTGCTCAAATTGGTTTATTTGAAGTGTTAAAAAACAAAGGCCAAAATGAGCTTCAAACACTTTACGATAAAAGA
>JASJDU010000054.1 GCA_030065015.1 Candidatus Caenarcanales bacterium
CATCTGCTAATTGAAATCCTAGTTTCTGTATCTGACCTCTTAAACTAACCTCTTTCTCTTGAAGCTTTTTAATCGTTTCAGCTGCATCTGGATTTGTCTTAGACATCTCCTCTCTGACTTCTCTTAATTGTTTCTCTAAATTTACAATTTGACTTTCTTTCTCTTGTAGCGTTGCCTCTAACTCATTTACCCTTCCTTGATTTGCAGTATTTTCTTTAGGAGCAATGTAGAATTGGTAATAATCATTTAGAAGATGGCTACTATATAAGCTTATTGAGTCATTAGCATGCTTCAATTCATCTTTGTAACACTTTTGAGGATTCAATGATAAATAAAATGACCCCTTAGTATCTTCAAGGATATCAACATAATATTCTGTATTACTAGAAATGCCCTGGAATTTTAGATAATCAGAACCTTCTATTTTAACTTCTGGGGAAACCCCATTTTTATCTGCTTTTAATTCTTTATTATCATGGCTAGAATTTCTTAGAGTCAACCAAGGATCACTCCATTCTGTTACTGGATTAATTTCTTTTATAAAGAAATCGTTTCCTTTCCTAGTAATCATTAGTTGCTGAGAAGAACCATTAACATTTAAAACCGTTACTTTATTTTTATTTTCTGTTGAGTCTTCTGTTGTTTTTTCTATTGATATATCACTTGATCTAGGATTAGGAACAAAAACAACTTGGCCTTCTGCTATATTTCTGTTTTCCTCACTATCAATCTGTTCTGGGCTGAATTCTAATAGATAGGAAAGCTTCTGAGCTTCTAATTTTCTATTTTCCACAACATCTTTGTTATAGTGAATCTCACTTAAAGCCTTTGTGCTTGAGAGACTATTGTCTGGATATTTCTGTGATAGTTGAGAATTGTTGTAAGCAATTTGTATTAAACGGTAATTTATTAAGTTATCTTCTATTAAGTCACCGCTAGAGGCTATATCAAATTGACATCTCTTGAGGGCTCTTTTATAACTTTTAGCAAATTCATTTTCTAGTTTTCTAGATACATCTTTAAGACCTGCTATATCATTATTCGTCCAAAACTTTTGGATTTGACAAAATACTCTCTTAGGATTCCATTTCGAGGTATCTTCAATCAAACTTTGCAATCTAGCAGATTCAATCTCTTTAGCTGAAATATAATGCTCTTGTTTCCCCTTTTCAATTCCATAATTCTTTATTTCGTTAAGAATTTCAGTAAAAGTTTCCAAATCTTGAGGAAATCCAATTTCACTCCATTTTCCAAGTGCTATTTGACTAATAGTCTTTAGAGTATTGTGTTTACTTTGTTTGCTGTAGATAATATTATTGAGTTCTTTTTCTCCTCTGACTTTATCTTCACCTCCAAGAGCAATTCGGGTTAAGGCCTCCATTAATATAAATCTTTTATTGTCATCTATTGAATTCAAAGGAAAACTATTTTCATTTTGTTCTCTTTCTTCAACTATTCTCGCTAACAAATCACTTGATAGAGGATGAATACCTAAGGACTCTTGAGCTTCAATTAAAATTTGTTTTCTTTGTAGAATCTCTTTTTCTTGATGAATATTTATAAGTCTTTGAGCTTGCCCCGGATCATTCTTATCTAGATCTGACTCTTGCGAATCAAGACTTTGCAAAGCATCTTGAATGAAATTTATTTCTTCTTTAGTATCCAACCCATGAACAAAAAGCTTAGGTGCACCATTAAGATTCAATTCAGCTAAAGCTTTAACAGTTTCTTCTATAGATGGTGGGATAAATTTAATAGTATCTTCTATGTGAGGAATATTAATTACGATACTTCCATCATTTGTTGAAGGTTTAATCTCTTGAAATGTATTAAGGTCAGGTACTTGTTGTCTAACATTTTCTATATTGTCCTGCCAAGTTAGCGATTTTAATGTATTTCTATTGTCTAGTAAGGCATTAATCTTAGTACTAAATAAGTCCGGTATATCAGCTGGATTAGATTGAACAACTTGGCCTTTCTTCTTAGGAAGAACTTCACACCTATATCCTGCGTTGATTAGATTTTGAAATCCTTGATATCTAAGTATTGCAATGTCTATATTTGATATCAAAGCATCTCTATCTTTTTCAGTAGCCTTAGGTTCTGATTTAGCAGCAACTTCTAAAGGTTTCGCCTCTTCTAATTGCGGTACTTCTTCAGCCACAACTGGTACTGTTTTAGCTTCAGAATTAACTGACTCAGGTAGCAGAGCTTCTGCTACCTTTGGTTTTATAGTTCCTAGCTTTTCTTTGCGGAAATGGTTTACAGTTCCTCTAAATATAGAGTCAACGACGTAACCAACCCCCAAAGAAACTGGGAATCCCGTAATGGAGCGGACTGCTAAATCCAAATTCTCAATTCTAGGAAAAAAGAAATTTGACGTTTCCCCAACTGCTCCTCCAACAACTCCATCTTTCAACAAATGTAACAATTCTTTGCCTAAGGTAAATCTGTAGTTACCATCACGTTTTCTTGCTACAAGACCTCCTCCCATACTAGACACAGATGAAAGCACAGTCGGAAGCCACCTCAAACCAAGGTCCGTAGCAACACCAGCAGCCCCTTCAGAAGCTAGAACTACTGGAGGGTTAACAACACCACTTGTTGCCACAAAAGCACCGACTACAGCGGATCTTCTTCCAGTTGGTGTTTGAAGAAACTCTCTTAAAGATCTCAAGAACAGCTCTAAATTCGGATTACCATAACTTTGGGCTATTTCTTCGTCAATTGCTGGAAGCATTTTACGAGCTTCTTCTGGAGTTATTCTCAAAGCTTGAAATGCGGTTTTTAAAGCTTCAGCTGAGGGTGTTTCGCTAGCAGTTTGAAGAACTTCACTAATTGTCTTTTTGGGATTCCTCAGTTTCTCAAAAGCACTTGTTACAAATGCTGATTTTTCATTTGTAGCTTTAGCATGTTTCGTTTCACCTAGTCGAAACAGTGGTGATGCTTCTCCTTTTAATTTGCTTTCAAAAGACTCTTTACCTATGCCAATTCTAAATCCTTGGCTTATTTCTCTTAGACCACTAAATTGGTTATTAAAGAATTTACGAATTCTTCCTGGTTGTTTATCAACTGCCGATAACATAATTATTATTCTAAATTTTGTAGTAAGTTTATTTTTTTAATATTGTTTAAATAGGCTTGTTTTAATATAAGCTTAAACAAATCATAAACCGAAATACCTATTAAGTCAAGTCTCGATACACGTTCATTAATGGAAGCAAGCGACAAAAAAATCACAATAAACTCAAGTGATACCTATGAAGAAAATGACAACTTTACAGAAGAAGCTAACTTTGATATAGAACATTTAAAGTTAGTTGAAAACTGTTTTTCAAAGGAATGGAGCTCTCTTGAAGATGATAATGCGTACTCACATTTGAAAAGAATTCATATTCAATAAATTCTTTTCAGAATATCGAATATAAAGTTTGGATAAGTTAAACGCCTTTTAAAAAACAGCCAATATAATAGAATTAACAGAAATCAAAAATTAATGGATTCTAATAATCCTTATTTAACAACTCGTATAACTCTCACCAGAGAACTCAATCGCTTGAAAGAAAGCGTTTTTAATATTGGAGAAAGTTCTTGTCAATGTTTATCGATGGTTGTATCTTCCTTTACGGTATACAGCGATTTTTTAGAGTCTAAGTCTATTGAAACCTACAAAAGTGTCTCTAATTCATCGGAAATAGTTGAAAATGACTGCCTAACTATTCTTTCTTTGCAGCAACCTTTGCTTAGAGATTTAAGAATGGTGGTCGGTGTTCTCAAAATAGCTAGTTATTTAACCAGAATTGCCAGCTATTCTTCTAAATTAGTCAAAATCTCAGGAATGATTGAGGACAAAAGCTTAATCCCTTCAGAGTTAATAACTATTGCAGAAAGCTGTCAATTGATGCTTTCTGATGTTTTAAAAGCTTTCAATTCTGGTTCCGTGGAATTGGCACTAGAATTAGTGAAAAAAGATGAACAAATACACTTGCTTCACGACTCTTCATTACAAAAAATTATTAAGAGAATGACCAAAGAGAAAGCGGAACTGGTTGAAATTGATGCTCAACTTCTAACCTCCGTAAGATTACTCGAGAGAATTGGCGATAGTATTGCCTCAATTGCCAAAGAGGTTTATTTTATATATTCAGGTAAAAAGTTTCACGATTCTCATCACAACAATCCTGAGTGAGAAAGTTCACAAGTAGTTCATTAAGGAAATGAGAAATATCCGATTGAATTCTTACCTAGTCCTGATATTATATGTTGCTAGGCTTTTTTATAAGGTTTTAAGCATTAATCGTCATTCGGTTAATTTATTTCAGTTGATTTAGGTAGTTTCACAAAAATGTCCGAAGACTTTTACTCTTTATTGGGTGTAAGCAGAAATAGTTCACCTTCAGAAATTAAACAAAGTTATAAAAAGCTAGCTAGAAAATACCACCCAGATAACAAAGAAACTGGTAGTGAAGAGATGTTTAAGAAAGTTGGCGAAGCATACTCAATCCTATCGGATACACAAAAAAAAGCCGCTTACGACAGACTAGGGCACGAAGCTTTTGTGAAAGGAGCCGCTGGAGGTTCATACGGTTCACACTTTACTTCAACCGAGATTTTTGATGATTTACAAGATGTTTTTGATACCTTTTTTGGTGGTGGTTTCGGTGCATCTCACGGTAGAAGAGGTGGAGCAAAAAGACGTGAAAGAGGCGGCGATATTCAGGTTATTTTAGACCTTGATTTCTTAGAAGCCGCTTTCGGTGGAACTCATAAACTGTCAGTTAACCGTATGGTTACTTGCAAAACTTGTGATGGCAGTGGTGCCGACCCAAGCGTCGGCGTAAAAACTTGTCCTACCTGTCAAGGAACTGGTGAAGTAAAAAAAGTAACTCAATCATTCTTAGGAATGATTACTCAAGTTAGCACTTGCCCAACCTGTTCTGGAACTGGAACCGTAAATCCTGTTCCCTGCAAAACCTGTAATGGTAAAGGGAAAATTAAAAAACAAGAAGATCTTGAAGTGAAAATACCAGCAGGGGCTGAAAATGGCAGTCGCTTGGTTTGGTCTCACAGAGGAAATGATGGAAGAAATGGCGGTCCCGCTGGAGATCTTTATATTTTATTGAAGGTAAAACCTCACCCGAAATTCAAGAGACAGGGATTAGATATCTTTGAAGAAGTAGAGATTAATACTTGGCAAGCTATCATGGGTGATTCCATTGAAGTTGAAACCATCCATGGAAAGGAAGAGGTTGAAATAAAATCTGGAACTCAACCAAACACCGTTTTAAAACTCAATTCAAAAGGAATTAAATTGGATAACGGCAAATATGGTGATCATCATTTAAAGCTAAAGGTAGTAATTCCAAATAAGAAAGAACTGAATAAAGAGCTAATCGAGTTAATCCAAGAAAAGGTGAGTCCTTCCGATCAGAAACCATCTGCAGGAGAGGCATTTGCGAATTTCTTTAAGAAGGCAACCGGCTCAGATTAACTAGTTTGTAAGGGATCCTTTATCTTAGTTGTTTTATGGCATACTTGATAAGCAATTGTTAAATTTGCCGTGATTTATTAGATACTTGGAAAATTTATGAACAAAGAAGCTAAAGTCGGTTCTCTTGTAATTGTATTTCTAATAATCGTACTCGGCTTTATAGTTTGGATAAAAGGTAACCCTTTCAGAGAGACCAAAACTCTGCATGTTCTATTCGATAGTGTTCACGGCCTATCAATCGGCTCTCCAGTCGAATACGCTGGATATCACTGCGGTAAAGTCCATGACTTTCAGGTTACTACCGGTGGAATTGTTTCACAAATATTGATTACCGAGCCAAAAGTTAGAATTCATCAAGGAGATAAGTTCCTAATCATTCCAAGTTCAACTATTGCTTCCGAATATCAAATTTTTATTGTTCCTAATTCCAGTCCAAGCCCCGAAATTCCAAATGAATCCACAATCATTGGCCAATCAGCTCCAGGAATGCAGGATTTCTTATTCAGTGCGGAGGAAGCTTTAAGTGATCTTAAAATAGTTATGAGACAAGTTAAGGGGATTTTGACAGAGTTGGATGAATCCGTTAATGAAGTTTCTCCTCTATTTCATAAAGTTGGAGAGATCGCTCAAGATGGAACAATTGACAATTTTATTGATAATTTGAATAATTCAGCACAATCTATTAGCCAGGTTTCCGGGACTGCAAATGAAATTCTTCAAGAAAAGTCGGATACAATCAAAATAACAATTGACAAGATTTCTTCTTTAGCGAACCAAGCTGATGAAAAATTTGAAGCTATAGACTCTGAAGATTTGAGAGAAACTATTAAATCATTGAGAAATACCGCGAAGAATTTAGAGTCAATAAGCGGAGTTATTGAACCTGAAGAGTTTAAAGAACAATTGAAAACTTTTGCAGATGCAGCAGAACAAGCCGAAAACATAATGAAAAAGCTTCAAAGTGATGATCCTGATAAAGATGCTCCTACAATTATTAAACGTAACCTTCAAAGATTGGACCGTATTTCCGCTGGTCTAGAAAAGAGCCTGAAGAATAGGAAATTAATTAAAGTTTTATTCACTAAAGTGCCCATTAGCGACGCTTCTGAGGATAATAACTCCGCAGCATATTCAAAAGAGAAGTCCAATGATTACTCAAGAAGTGCTTTCAGTCGTAACAAAAAAGAAAATTAAAGAAATAAATACAAATAAAAAAACTAAAGCACTTTCAAACGCAGATGTGCTTTAGTTTTTTATATAAGCTTGTAAGCACCTAAAAACTAAACTTGTGTAATTAACTCTATTTGAGGGAAGTTTTCACAAACCATTCTCTCAACA
Organism: Candidatus Caenarcanales bacterium; assembly: GCA_030065015.1. Taxonomy (GTDB): domain Bacteria; phylum Cyanobacteriota; class Vampirovibrionia; order Caenarcaniphilales; family Caenarcanaceae; genus JASJDU01. The sequence continues at coordinate 6,830 of JASJDU010000054.1, forward strand.
CCCATTTTCATAGTCATTGCTGAACTGGGACAGCTTCCACAGGCACCAACCAACTGAACAACCATTTCGTAGTTACCATTTTGTAGTTTATTAAAACCATGAATGGCCATATCTCCACCATCCATCATGAGAGCTGGTCTTATCTTTTCATCAATAAGTTTTTTGACGTCTTCTTGGAATTGTTTCTCTTCCTCTTCAGACATTTCTTTTACTGTTGAATTATTTTGTTCCTCAGACATTTTGTAACCTCTATGATTTATAAGCTTTGTTAATCAAATTATTTTTAAGAAGCAATTTCATAGTAAGAATACTATAGAAGAAGAAGATTGATAATTTTAATGATCTCAACTGATGATTTTTTATTAGTTTTATTTAAGTCGAGATACCTTTGTGAAAAAAGTTCATTTTGAAGAAATGACAAACTTAAACAAATGATTATGAGGTTAAAGTCACAAGATTATAGAAACAAGTTGTATAAAAAACCTCAAACTCTTCTATATAACTTTTATACAAATTGTGAGAGTGTTTCAAATTCATCTATTTTTAGAGTAAATGAAGGATATACCATTCTATAAAAACATAAACTATATAAGCAAACTCATTTTCTTTACTAGCTCACTAATATAACATTCCTGAAATTGCAAATTCACTAGCATAAGTTATTTGAGCCATCTATTATTTTAAAGATTTTTTATGTTAGTCCTAGTACTCAGGCTTTAGGATATGATTTTTTGTAATATCTCCAAATATAGAGTAATTTAATAATCATAATGAAGATCGGCAGATCGATAGATACAATGAGAGTTTCCGGTGATCGAGCTAGGATAACACATAATTATACTAATTCTAAAGTGCGAGTCGCAGAACTTACTTCATATAATGGAGACAACACAACTATATACAAAAGAAAAGAATTAGTTATTAAGGAACCAAGTTCAATTCCCAACATCACACCTCAGCAGATAGAAGAAATTCGGCAAATTGTTCCAAAGTATCAAGGGCCTTTTTTCAATGTCTTTGAGATAATTGGTAAATTCGTCAACGAAAAATTAAATTTAGATGAAGAGCCTGTAAATCCGATCGGTGAAAAAATTGATGAAATTAATATTTGGGGAGTTAATCAACTCAAATACCTCAAGAAGGAAGTTAATCCAGATAACGAGCTTTGTTATGCTAGTTTCTCATATGAGCCACCTCTTGAACTAAAAGAAGATGGGAAATTCATTGTACCATCAGGCTGCAAGGTAACTTATAGCGGGATTCATGAACCAGAAGATTACGAAATCTTGGCATTAGCAACAAGGGCAGAAAAAACATTAGAAGCTATTAAGCAAGAGCAGGGTAATGATGTGAACCCGCATGAAATAACATATTTAGAAAATTTAGCTGCTCTCAGTAGGATGAATGACAAAACAACGCAACAAGGGCTTGAAAAACTTCGACTTATTTGGAGATTACAGAATAGAAGCTTTTGGGAAAAGTTAGTGGATTTACTTAAATTTTGATAGTAATAATTTAAGACTAAAACTTGAATTATTATTAATCAAGTTAGATCCAGCCCCAACATTAAATGCATTTAACAAAAGAGCAGCAGATTAAAGCTATTGCCTCGCAGTTTATTTTAAATAGTAAACACGATAACTTTTATTATTCATATTTAGCGGTTCTCAATAAAGCTGTTGAGTTCGGTTACACATCTACTATTGTTTGCCCAATAATGAAAGGTTTTGCCGCAGATTGGGGAATGTTTTTAGCTTCAATTACTAATGAAATTGTTGATTTCACCCAAATAATGAGAACTCCATGCTGTCTGATTTCTGGTGGGACTTTAGATGATAGTAAAAGGAGAAATGAAGAATTCTTTTATCACTTCTTATCAAACGTTAGACCAATAAAGGAAACTAATTTTTTGTATTGTAATTCTTTTGGGCAGGGTTTACTGGTAAATAGGCTACCAGTAGGCAAAGATGACTATAATCCTTATCTTGGAATTGATAAACCAGAGATGGTGAAAGAATTGGAAGAATCTCGGTTTAATCTGAAGCAGCATTCGAAAGTAACTCCTCAGCAACTAATTGAACTTAGAGCGGTTTTTATTGAGAAGTAAGCCTAATGTTAATATTTATTAGCTTCAAAAATTTATAATATTCAAATTTATGCTTAGAACAGAATCTCAGTTAATAGAAGAAGCATTAAAAAAGGTTGCCGAAAACAATGTAATACCACCGAAAGGTAGTTGCATTGGAATAGCAATGAGTGGTGGGGTAGACAGCAGTGTTGCCGCTGCTCTTTTAAGCCGAATGGATTATAAAGTATTTGGTATTACTGGATGGTTGATGGAAGGAGCCGGTAAATGTTGTGATGGGGGAATGATTGATGCTGCTCAAATCTGTGAAACTTTGGGCATTGATCATCAAGCAGAAGATTTAAGGAAGTTTTTTCAGTCAACAATTATTAGCCCATTTTTAGAGTCTTATTCAGTTGGAAGAACGCCTGTTCCATGCATGCCTTGTAATACAGAGGTCAAATGGGGATCTTTGCTAGAAACTTCAAAAACACAAGGAGCACAATATTTGGCTAGCGGCCATTATGCCAGAATAGTAAAGGCCGGAATAGTTAAAGAACAAAATGAAGAGCTTGCGGTTGGTAGATCAGTTGATCTAAATAAAGATCAATCCTACATGCTTTGGGGGTTAAACCAAGAACAACTCAAAAGGACTGTATTTCCATTGGCTAATTTTAATAAAAATGAAATTAGACAGTTGGCTCATGAATTCGGATTAACTAACTGGGACAAAGAAGAAAGCCAAGACATTTGTTTCATCCCCAACAAAACTAAAGATTACCTATTAGATAACCTTGGAGAACGACCAGGAGAAATTAAAGACATAAAGACAGGTAAGGTTATTGGAGAACATATGGGAACACATTTGTTCACAATCGGTCAAAGAAAAGGTATAGGTGTATCCAGTTCAGAACCTATTTACGTAATAAAGTTAGACTCATTTAATAACATAGTTTATACAGGGGAAAGGGAGGATTTATATTCAAAAGGAGTTGCTGTTGAATATACAAATTGGCAGGTGAAACAACCGAATGAGTTTAATGGACTCGTTAAAGTTCGTTATAATTCGGAAACTGTTTTGTCAAAAGTCACTAAACAAAGTGAAGATAAATGCGAAATTGTATTTTCAGAAGAAGTAAGTAGTGTCACTCCCGGGCAAGCAGCGGTAGTTTATGATGTAACTAATAGCTTCATAATTGGTGGTGGTTGGATTTCAAAACCAATTTAAGAATTTGAAGTAATATTAATTTCGTAAAGTTAACGATTGCTTTTGAGTCTGAACTTTAACACCCAAACTTTAATGCTAAGGGTTTTGCTTGAGAAGTAAATAATTGTTCTGGGTAGGAACAATTATGGAGTGTCTTTTTACCCATTAAATGTCACAGGTTCTTATAGACTTAAATAAAGACAGTAAACTTCCTTCGGCTTGGTACCACGTAGGAAGTCAAAAGATTCTTGATGAAATCTTGGATGATATTCCATCTAAAGAAGTCTTTCTTCCTCAAATTCTTTCCTGCTTAGAACAAATACATAATTTAATTAAAGAAACTTCAACACACAGCCTGCCAACTGGTTTACATCTTGGCCGAGTGGGCAGATTGGGAGCGATTATTGCACAAAGGGCTCAGTTGGAATGGAAAGAGAGATTAGAATGCTTATATGGAGGGTGGATTCACGATGTTGGCAAAATCTATATTCCAGAGCATATTCTCAATAAACCAGGAAGATTGACCAAAGAAGAATACGAACTAATACAAGGTCACGTCACTTATGGATGTGAGCTTTTAAGAGACTATCCGCATCTTCAACCTTTTGTAGATCCTGTTAAATATCATCATGAAAGATGGGATGGTAACGGATATCCTCACAAGCTAAAAGGTTTAGATATCCCAGTTACAGCAAGAATCATTGCTCTTTCAGATGCTTATGATGCAATAACTAGTTTTAGACCTTATCCTCCCTATCAGCGGACTCATGAAGAAGCTATTGAAGAAATAAATAGATGTTCTGCTTCTCATTTCGATCCTCATATTGTTGACGTTTTTTGTCGAATTACCCAAGAAGAGATAGAAGCGACACTCTAAACGGAAAACTAAGAATATGCTGGAGATTAGAATTTTAAGCTAAGTTGTGCTTAGCTCTTAAGTTTGAGACTAAATTAAAGATTTATATAGATATTTCATCATAAATTCACAAATTATCCAGTTATTGTATATTTTTAGTGACTGCTTTAATTAAAAATTTTGGAGATTGTAAAAAATGGAATTACCAATTGAAATTGTTTCTACCCTTGTTAGTCAACCCGCTCCTGAGCTTGTTGATGTACCGGCTCTAGTCAAGAATGATCCACAAGCAAAAATATCTTCTGATGATTTTAAAGGTAAATGGATCTTACTTTTTAGTTACCCATTAGACTTTACTTTTGTATGCCCAACAGAAATTAAAGAACTCATTGCTAAAGCATCTGAGTTTGAAAAATTGGGGGTTCAACCAATTTTAATCAGTACTGATAGTACCTTTTCACACCTAGCTTGGCAAAAAGATATTGGTGAATGTCCTTATCCTTGGATTGGAGACACTAGCCTTGAAGTAAGTGAATCGTTTGGTATTCTCAAAGAAGATCAAGGAATTGATTTCCGCGCAACAATTTTAATTGATCCTGAAGGAATAGTTCAGTCTGTCTCAGTGAATAATCTTCCCGTCGGACGTAATGTTGATGAAATTATTAGAACTGTTCAAGCATTCCAAGAAGCTGCTAAAGGTAAACTATTACCTTGTAACTGGAAGCCTGGAGAAGCTCCTCTCAACTAATTATTCATTGAGATAATAAAGTCCAATGTCTTAACAAGCCCTTCTAAATGACTTTTAGAAGGGCTTTGGTTTAATTTGATAAAAATAAGAAACATTTTACAGTCTCAATATTTCAAATTAATAATTTTAAATAATCTATTTGGCATAATTACTCTGTTTTGCTATAAGCTAAACTAACTAAAATTTAATTTAGAAACAAATGATATATACAGTTACTTTGAATCCTTCCTTAGATAGAGTTATTTGGGTTGATGAGATTAAGACGGATGATTCAATAAGAATTCAAACTGAAAGAGATTATGCTGGGGGCAAGGGGATTGATGCTTCTCGTGTAGTTAAAACTCTCGGAGGGGATACAATCGCAACCGGTTTCTTGGGATCTTTTACCGGTCTTCACTTAGAAGGATTATTAATAAACGAGGGTGTAACCTGTGACTTTGTAAAAATTGCGCAAGAGACCAGATCGAACGTTATTATATTTACAAACAAATCTAAAGATCATATTGCATTTAATTCTAAAGGACCGGATATTACTCCTTACGATCTTGCAACATTATTCAATAAGATAACAAACTTGAATTCATCTCCATCCTTTGTTTTGCTTGGAGGATCTCTTCCACTGGGAGTAACTGAAAGTATTTATGGACAGCTTATATATGCATTAAAATCCAAAGGCATTAAAGTTGCGTTGGATGCTGATAATGAGCCTTTGAAAATTGGCCTGAAAGAAAAACCCAATTTAATAAAACCTAATAGTCATGAATTTCAACGATTGATAGAAAAAAAAGTAGAAACGGATCAAGAAATTATTCGAGAAGGACAAAAGTTTATTCAACAAGGTATTGAAATTATTATTGTTTCAATGGGATCTAGAGGCTTGGTTGTATTTGATAAAGATTTAGCTTTTCACATTACTCCACCCAAAATAGAAGTCAAAAGCACTATTGGAAGTGGTGATTCTACCTTAGCAGCGTTTTTACTTGGGTTAGAACAAGGTAAAAAGATTGATGAATGTGGAATTATGGGAGCAGCAGCAGGAGCTGCTACTGCAATGTCTCCTGGTGTTGAACTAGTTAGGTTGAACGACTATGAGAAATTGTTTAAAGATGTCAAGTGCGAGCAAATCTTAATTTAAGAAAATAGCAAACTCAATTCTGAAATTAAGAAGGGCAATTTGTTATTTTCCAGGAAATACCATGAACAATGCCTAATTTCTTGATTTGTTGTCTATCAGCAGTATATTCATCAAAACTTAAAGTTTTTACTCCAGTTAAATTAGTACTACCAAAATATCCAAGCACTTCAGAGATCTCAGTTCCTCCATCTGGAAACTGAGTTTTGATGCAAATTCTTTTATTTTGCTTCATTATATTTTGTGGCAAGCAGTTTCTAAAACCTTCTCCAAAACATCTTTCTTCATCAGGCGCATTAATCATCCAGGCAGGTAACATAACTAAAGAACGATCCTCTGTGGTTTTCAAAGAACTAGAAGATTGGAACGATGCACTCCATCCAGTTTTGTTGCCGGTCAATATGGCAATTTTCTCGCTATTGGAAGTTTCTCTTATCTCCGATAAATTTTCTTGAGCTTTTAGAATTTCTTTGTCTATTTTTTTCTTAGGTGGAAGCTTCGGTTTTATTTCTTCTAAAGGCTCAGTTACAGTAAGTTCTATAATTTTCAGATCGACGTCTTGAATAGCTGATTGAATTGGAGATTGGAAAATGGAAAAATATTTTTTGTCAAATCCATTATTAATTGCTTTGGATTTAGGTGCATGGGGCGTAAATAAAATCCAATAAATAAATCCAACAAACAAAGCAATAGATGAAACGGTTGCTGCATATTTAAAGAAAGCGTTAAAGTCTACTGATTCTCTAGTACTAAAGTTAGAAATTCTTTCTTCTTTTTTAGATGACTGTGGCTTGAAAGATACTGCCTTAATACTGAATCTGCCCGAATTTGTATCCTGAACTTCTTCCTCTTCCTTTTCAGGTTCTGATGATTGCTTAACGTATATTCTTTTTCTGATTGCTCTTTGTTGTCTCTTTGTTAAATCATCCATTTTTTGCTAAATTACCTAAAAACAAGATTTATTATTTTTAGATTGACAATGAAGGCTCTGTATTGAACATCTTATCAGTCTAAAAACAAAATTGTTGTCACCTGTAAAGAAATATTACAAATTATCATCTTTAAATTTTGCTTGAGTAAGCTTATTTATTCTCAAAAAGTTTATTAATGTGTTGTCATTTTTCTTCTTTATCTACCGCAAATTCAAGAGCGAAATGCAACCATTTGATAGAGAGGGAGATTAGAAATGAAGATCTCAGAATGGCAATTTGAGTGATTAAAATATACCTCATTAGGAGTTAAGAAATTTAGAGATTTTCTAGGCCTATTGTT
>JASJDU010000055.1 GCA_030065015.1 Candidatus Caenarcanales bacterium
CATCGATTTCCTTTATTAATTCTTCTATTAGTTCATCTCTTTTATTTTGTGTTTTGGGCATTTCCTTATCCTTTTTTTGTCAATTCTTTATTTTCTTTCCTTTTGTCTTTTACACACTTAAATTTACTGACTCGCGGCATTAGGACCTCCCAAATTACCAATCCACCTAAATGGTGCTGTAATTATGTCTCTTCCCGTTATAAGAGTTCCTTTTGTAAGGTTCCATGCTCCTCTTCCGGTTTCTCTAATCCCAGCACCCATTTGAGCCGGACCTTTAAACTTCTCTTTAGATGACAGTGCGTTTCTAAGTTCACCACCATACAAAGATACAATTAAAATACTGGGAAGCGCTAAGAGAATTACTCTCCCAATATTGCCTACATTTTCTCTCAAGTATTTAAACAATTTAGCTGCATTCTCTGGACTTAAAGGGTTTTCTTTCTTATTAGCAACTGATTGAGAAGGGTTACCCAAGCCAGTTCCAGCATCAGTACCTCCATAAGTTGCAGGAGGTGATTGAAATCCAATCTGCCCACCAATATGTGATAACACTTGAATCTTGGAAGCCGTTATTGGGCTAAGTCCACTCATTATTCACGATTAAATAGGATTAATTTAAATTCGCTTAAATATTATTTTAATATATTCTTAATTTTTATAATAGCTCGTATTTACTCAAAAATCAAATTTGCCTCACAAATCATTTAGAGCTATCGTTAATTTATCAATTTCATTTTCTGAGTGAAGGGCATTAGGACTGATGCGCAATCTAGGAGTTTTAACTGTAGGAGGTCTTACGGCATGTATCCATATTCCATATTCGAATAGTTTTTTAGAGGCCTTCAAGCAGGATTCAATATCCTCAAACTCTAAGCAAATAATTTGACTGGTACCCGGAACAACTCTCACTCCATTCCGATTTTTAATTTGATCACAGAAATCACGAATTATCCTCACATTTTGAAAAAGTTTTTCTCTTCTCCACTTTTCTTCAATACATACTTTAATACTTTCCAGTACACTTCCAATAATCATAGGACTAGAGGAGGTTGAATATATATAGGTTTTTGCCCGTTGTTTCAAGAACTCAATTAGTTCCTCAGAGCCAGCAATATAAGCACCTTGCACACCTAAAGATTTAGAGCAAGTACCCATTTGAATATCTACTTTTTTGCTCAAACCCAGTTGCTTTACTAGTCCACCACCATCTTCGTTGTATACCCCAGTAGAATGAGCCTCATCAATCATTAACCAACAGTCATATTTCTCGCTAACTTGGTATAAATTTTGGATATCGGCTATATCACCATCCATACTAAAGACCGACTCACTAACAATTAAAGCGTTTCTATAATCGTTTCTTGTAGCAATTAACTTCTCTTCCAAATTCTTAAGAGATAAATGCTTAAAGTCAATTTTCATAGCATTTGATTGCTTTACGCCACAGAGGATGCTGGAATGGTTCAACTCATCGTTATAAACAACATCATTCAGACCTAGCAAAGAACAAATCACTCCAAGATTCGCAGAATATCCAGAATTGAAAAACAAAGCTTTTTCTGTATCTTTAAACTTAGCAAGCTCGCCCTCAAGCTTTTCATGAAGCTCTGTTGTACCAGTAATCAGCCTAGAGCCAGTACTCCCCACACCAAATTCTTTTGCAGCATTAATAGCTGCCTCTATTAGTCTTTCATCTTTACTCAATCCCAAATAATCATTACTGGAAAACTGAATAATTTCTTGATCATTTATTAGTCTTAAGTTCGAAGAAATAGGTTTTTGAATAATTGGAACTCTAAACCTGTTAGATTTCTTAATCGATTCTAATTTACGATTGAGATAATCTTGGATATTCATAATACTTAAGCAACTTACAGCAAATTGTCCTACTTTTCGATATTTTTTCTATAGTCATCTGTTAAGCGTCCACCGAAGCCCCAATTTTGTTCTTCAATCTCTTGAATAACGATGTGGATATGTTCGGGCTCTTTGTTCAATATATTAACCAAACTAGCTGTTATTTCATCAACTAACTTCGCTTTTTGATGCCTGGTAGCACCTTTTATAATTTGTACGTTTACATATGGCATCATAAACTCCTCAGTAAAAAAACAATACTTAAAAACAATACTTATTGAAACTCAAAAGGCCCTTAATGGGCCTTTTGATATAACAAATTTTGGATACAAAATTTAAATTAGACTGTTACTCCAGAGACATTAAGAGCTTTCAAAGCTGCTTCGTAGTTCGGCTCACTGGTTACTTCGGGAACAATTTCTATGTATTGAACTTTTTTATCTTTGTCTATAATAATTACGGCTCTCGATAATAAGCGTAACTCTTTAATCAATAGACCATAAGCTTTTCCAAAAGAGGCATCTTTATGATCGCTTAGAGTTTGAATTTCCACATTTTCTGCACCACAGAAGCGTGCTTGAGCAAAAGGTAAATCCATGCTAACTGTTACAAGCTTTACTGGTTTATCCTTGAGGGCACTATAAAATTCTTTGCTTTGTTTTGCACAAACTGGAGTATCTAAAGAAGGAACAATATTCAACAAAATAGTCTCATTACCAAGCTGGCTAAGATTCACCGCTTCTAAAGATGAATTTAAAGCTTGAAAATCAGGAGCTGTTTGTCCAACTTGAGGTTGATTTCCTTCTAAGTTGAGTGGATTTCCTTTGAATGTTACCTGCATTATTTTCCTTTCAATGATGAGTTAGGGAAGTATGAAATTTTTTAGCAGTAAAAGATATTTATAACAGAATTAGAGTTAATCAACAGCAAAAGAGTAATTTTCCACTTCTCAGCAATTAAGTCATAACTTATAGAACAATGAATATTTATGAATAAAATTAAAGTATATGTGTTCAAGTCACCTAAATAGTTGAACAATAATTATCTTAGTGGGGAATTACCTAGTTATATTAAGTTGGAAATAGATGTCTTCAACCGAAAACCCTACTCAAGATAATAGAAGAGTAAATAGAACCATAAAGAAGAAGCCCAAAAGTGGCTTTGGTTGTGGATGTTTTTTGCTACTGATACTAATTTTAATTTCACTTGTTGGAAGCGGTTATTATCTATGGAAAAATGGACAACTTAATTCAGGAATTCTTTCTTCATTAAAACTTCAAAACATTCCGGTTATTGATTCTAATCAGTCGAATAATGACGACTATTACCAAATAGATACAAATTCCGACGGTTTAAGTCAAACTGAACCTTTTAAAGAAATAAAAGACAATTCGAGAAATTCAGAAGGTTATCCTCAAGAAACAAAAGCACAAAGGAGATCAATCAATTCTCAAAAGAAAATTAATCGAGAAGAGAACAGAAATGTAAGTAATGAAGAGAAGAAAGGCCCTTTCGTAACGTACAAATCTAATGATGGAAAAACATATATTAGAAGAGCCAGAAGGACTTCTCCTAGAAGAGAAAGAGTTACGCATCGTTCACACAAAATTAACTATTACAAAGCAAAAACTCGCCAAACTCATCAAAAAGCAAGAAAGAAGTTAAAGCAGAGAAAAAACCGAAAAGTTAATTACAATAAAGTTTTTGATTATAAAGACTTAGTACCAAACAAAGGAGTAATTGTTGGTTCACTGGAAAGCCTAATTAAAAGGCAAACTTCAAAGCCAGCTACTTATCAAAAACGAGTTAAACCAAGCCAAATAATCGTTTTCCAATCCAAATACTATGAATATGAAGAAGCGTTGAATGAATACGCTCAAAAGCTAACAAAACTTGGATTCAATAAAATCAGTATTCCTATTAACAAATACAATCAAGAAGGAAATACTGTGTTCTACTCATTCGATAAAAGGGGCCGTAAGGTTCTGATTTCATTCCAAGCTTCAACAAATCGCAATTACACCTCCTGGAGGATTGAAGCTTATAAATAAGCACCTTAGCAAGTACTCGCTTATTATTAAGAACTAATTCAACTCATTGATAACCCTAAAATTCAATGGGATAAAGTCTAAAAAACTTAAATTTAGATTGTAGTGACAAAAGCGATGTACAAAAGACGGAATAAATGGAAAATAGTATTTGTAGTTTAAAGTATTTATAGTTAACAATTAATTACAAGAATTAACTAGGAGGCTATTCTAATGTCTAATAATAATGATGGTGGACCTTTGTGGACCGGTCTTCTTCTGGGACTCATTACAGGAACTGTTGTCGCTCTTCTTTATACTCCAAAGCCAGGTAAAGAGATAAGAAGTGAAATTAAATCGAAAACCGATGAGCTTCCTAACGATTTCAATAGGTTATTAGGAGATATAAGAGAGTTATATAGCAAATCATCTGAAGTTCTCTTAAACGTTAGCAAAGAACAGTGTGTTAAGCTCCAAAGTGCGCTTGAAGATGCTGAAAAAGCTGTACAGTCTAAGCTTGATGAAAGCAAAAAAGAGAAGGAAGCGGTAAATGAATAGCTACTTAATAGAAGTTATTGCAATCATATCTTTAACTATTCTTGGGATAAGTCTTCTAACTTTAGTAATTTCATTAATTCCATTAATATCTCAAACTAATAAACTGCTATCCTCCGTAGATGAAACCGTAAAATCTTTAAACACCAAGATTTTGCCAAATGTCGCTGAATTCTCGGAGGTTTTCAGTAAAACAAAGAAAATTGTTGACAAGGGAGAGGATATCAGCTCTAGAGTGGGTAAAACAATAAATGCTTTATCTGAAGGTCTTAAATCGGGAATGAAGTCCTATATGAAGCAAAATAAATCTTCTTAATTTTGTAAGTTTAAAGCTTCCATTAATTAATAGTTATGTGTTGAGAGTTAATGTGAGCTTGATTGCCAAACAAGTTTTAAAATATATAAAAAGGAGATAAAAATGAGTGGTAATAACAAACTAGGTGATTTTATTGGTGGTTTTCTTGTTGGAGGACTCATTGGAGCTGCAGTTGCTATCTTAACGACTCCATATTCTGGCAGTGAAGCTAAAGATGAAGTACGTAATTTATACAATGAGAGTCTAAAAAGATCTGATGACCTCAAGCATAAAGCCGAAGACTCAATTAACGAGTTTTCCAATTTAACCAAGGATAAATTAGCTGAAGGGTTATCAAATTTAAAAGACAGAGCCTCAAATTTAGTGAATAGATTTGACGATTTAACCAACAAAGGTGCAGGTGTTTTGATTGAAGATGAGATTGTTTAAGGTTACTTTTTGCTTATTAGCACTTTTATTTTTTAACTTATGTTCGATAGATGTTAATGCTGAAACATCTCCATTTAAGTTAGGTACCAATTCTTCAAGTATCTTAAATGGGACAAATATTAACTTGGTTGTTGAAGAGGAGGTTGATGCTTCATTAAGTCAAGTTGGAGATTTATTTGTTTCTAGGGTCGTTGAATCAGCCTACAATCCTGAGAATAATGCACTCTTGATTCCTAGAGGTAGTTGGGTAACTGGCAGAGTAACTGACGTTCAAGTACCAGGAAGGCTAAGTAAAGCAGGCAAGCTATCTCTAAAACTGGATTATTTAACAACTTTAATGGGTGAGCAATATCCTTTGAATGCAATAATATCGTTCGAAAGAGGCAAAATTAATGTTTTGGGCCAGCTTGACCCTCAAACAGGGTTTAAGGACAAAGCTCTCGATCCAACCAAAAGGCTTCTTGCAAGTGAAACAGGACAAATAGTTTCATTGGCTACCCTTGGAATACCGGTGGTTTTCACATTAATCGGTGGTTCAGCAAAAGCAATTGTTTCTAAAGGAGATAATATTGGGTTGAGCAAAGGCGAAGTTTTCAATATCGAACTTAAAGACGATAATTTATTGATTAAAGAATAGATGAGCAAAGACCTTCTTAAATATTCTTTTATAGCTTGCTTTATTAATTTGATTATAAGTTGGATTCCCTTCTCTCCCATTCTATGCTTTGTAGGATCTGGTATTGGAGCTTATCTTTATCAGAAAAGTCTTTTTCAAATAAGCAAAAAACTTCCGAACTTAGAAAATAAATTAGTTTTTACAATTTTTAATATTCTGATTGGGTGCACATTAGTATCTTTTGTATTTATGTTGGTTTTTTATTATTTTTATCTTCAACCGGTGTCTCAGGATTGGCTCAAAATCAAAGATGTTGATTATATAATTCAAGATTCTCCATCATTCAAATATATTTTTCTCTTAATATCTTTTACTATAGCGAGTATTAGTTCTTACACTGGCTCATTTATAGCTTTCAATTTAGGAATTGGTAGCAAGCAAATTACCGATAAAGAGTTTATCCAAAATCTCAACGAAAAAGAGCTTTTGGAGTATGTTTGAAGAAGAAAAGCTACTCTTCTTCAAAGCTCGTAACAGTATAAGTAAATAACTGTATTCTTTCCCGGGGAATTCGCCAAGCATCAGGCTTTAAACCAGCTTTTTTACATAATTGAGAGAGAAAGTCAGTTTTTTTAGGGATTTTTTCCCAAACTTGTGGAAGAAAAGTTGCTCTTTTATTACCTTGCTGGACTATCAATCCATGTTCATTTGGTTGTATCTTGTTTAATAAATCAAATTCCGACTTACATCTCAGGAACTGAGGAGGGTTGAGAATAGATATTTCTATCTTAAGATCGTTAAGTTCAACAATATTAACTGGCCTAAACCGAGGATCTTCACAAGCAGCTTTTACTGCATTTGTCATTAAATCTTGAAGTAAAGGCCTATTGGAAATAAGATTACCTATACAACCCCGCAAATTACCGTTTGAAGTTAGGGTTACAAAAGTAGCACCATCTTCGTTTAAGAAAGGATACTTATGAACCAACTGGCTAAAATCCGGAATATTTTTAGTTTTCAAGTAACCTTTAATACAAAATCTTGTTGCTTTTAAAAGCTCTTTTTTACAATCTTCGTTCAAAGATTGATTGCGATCCGATTTTACATAAAGCTGGATTACATCACTGACACTCCTCGCCTTGGAGATTGAATCTTTATATCCAATGGAAGAATAACCAACTACCCTCGAATCATCGCCACTTACAGAAGCTGAATTCGAGTAATGAATAAATTCTGGTTCAAGCAATCTGGACTGTTGTGTGTATAGAAATGCACTGATTCCGTTTCTTCCACAAGCTTCTGCCTTCAAAACATTATCCGGATTATGGCTCAATATTGCTTCAATAGACTCTTCATCTTTTTTATTCGCTGTTTCAATATCGTGGAAATGACTAAGGTCACTGCTTAAGACTAAGAAGGTTTCATCATCGTAAATATGTTCAATTTTTTTAGCCAACTTTTTAGGACTTATGTTTCCATAGACCATTAGAGTTACGGGATAATCATCTAAACTAATTTTATTTTCTAGTAATCTATATTGAATGAACGGTAAATGAGCTTCAACTGAATGCTCCCCCTCGAAAGGATCTTTAGAAAATATAATTCCTGTACTTTTAGGGATATCTTGACGAGGTGAAATTCCAAATGGTGTTTCGTATCCATTTTGAGGATAGACCGCTAAACCTTCCAAAGATTTTTTATGAGCTGGCCCCAAAACAATTACTTTTTTGAATCTCGCTGGTTGAAAAAACTTATACGCGTGAGCTGCAGTTAAGCCAGAATACCGATAACCAGCATGAGGAATAACCATTGCTTTGTATATACTACTAATTCTGGTGCTTTGTTCTTCTTTCGCCTTTAAAAATAATGAATCCAACATTGACTTGAGCTCATCGGCTTGAGCTGGATAAAATAAGCCGGCAACACTAGGCTTTAGTATTTTTTCTGCTATGCTCATTTGAATTTTATAAATTAACTGGAAGTATGCGACAAAGCTTTTGTATTAACTAACAAGCGTTGGGTTTAATCCACTCACTTATATTTTAATCCTTCCCATTCTTTACCTCTAGTAAAGCGCAAACGCAAAACCATGTTCGTTTATAAAGAAATTGCACAATCAATTCACATCAAGACATACAACTTAAGTTGCTAAATAAATAAAGCAAAATTAGCTTTCATGCAGAATTGTTGAACAGCATTAGACAGAAACTTTGGATTCTAAAAGAGCAAAAAAAGAAATAATTTACGTAGTAATTAGAGCCTGCAGTTTCTGCTCAAAACCATCGGCCCTGATTTCATTAGGCTTAACACAGAGTATTGTTACACTGTAAATAATTGGATTTCCAGACTTAGATGAATTGATTTCACCTTCAAAAAGACGACCAGATCCTGCCTTGGAACCAGTTGATATTCTAGCGGAGCCAATTGAAGGGAATCCTTTCAAGTTATCTCCATAAGTTAAGCCTCTTTTATTTCCACTACTCAACATATCATTACCAAAGTCAAACCTTGGCTTCGGGTTTTCATATGGTTCTGCAATTATTAATAATCTACCTGTTTGGCTATTCAAAAAATTTTTATCAATTGATGATAAGCCTGGAACAAAATCAGCCTTAGAATAAAACAATTGAGGACTTCCAGGATTATCTGGATTATATTTCGCCTCTTTAAGTTCAACCAAAGATTGTCCTTGAGACATTGTTTGAAGACTACTAAGCCTATCTTCTCGAACAACTGTGTATTTATAATGATTATGCCCTAGAACCTCAGACTCAAGAGAAGGAACAAACTGTGCTTCGAATTCACCACTTTCCGAAACTGGGATAAACACTGTAACTTCAACTACTGGTGTTTGTCCATCTATTCCTTTGCATGTATTTTCAATTATTTGCTTAAGATTCCTCTCTTGATCGAGTATTTCGCTACTCTCTTCAACTCCAGATAGCTTTCTTATGGGATAAGAACCTAGTAGTTTGTCTTTTTCTAATTCCCACCTGCTTACTTCGTTCAATAACAAAGGAGCATGATATCTTTGAATACTTCTATCTTTAAGAATGGGAATACCATTTTTATGTGGGTACAGTGATATTCCGAAAGATGGTGTATTTTTAGCAATTTTGGCTTGAATTTTTGGATTACCTATAAATTGTGGTTTTATATCTATCCAATTCAATCCTTCTCCCTGATAATTCGGTAAATTATATGCAACTTCTAAGCTTCTTACAAAATCACTAAAACCTTCTTTAGCTGATAGATATTTAGGTCTCTCAAGGCTTACTATTCGCTCAAAGTTAATACCATATTGATGTATAGATTGTAAAACTGAGGAAATTTCTCTTGGATTTTTTATTTGCCCATTTGCTAACCTTTCAGCATCTTTTAATACTTTTTGGATTTGACTTGGTTTAGTAGTAATCCCTCTATCGTTAAATGGAATATTTGCTATCTTATGTGGGATTAAACGTGTTTGAAGCTTTCTTCCTATTGACAACATGCTCATAATGAATTTGTAATAACGCAGAATTGTAGTATTTACAATACAGTACACTATTCAGATATTTTGTGCAATTTGTAAGAGTAAATAGCACAAAGTCAAAGTGTTCTTCAAACCTTTCAGATAAAGCTAAAGGAGTTTTTTCAAATAATTGACTGAGACCACTCAATTATTTTTTTTGCTGGATTACTTCCATCGAGTAGATTTATTTCTTCTAAACAAGTTGGACTGGTGATATTAATCTCCGTCAGCATGTTTCCAATGACATCAATACCTACTATATTCAATCCAAGCTCAATTATTCTAGGTTTCAATTGTTCACAAATTGCATATTCAGCTTGAGTAATTTCAGTTTTTACAATATTGCCACCGGCCGCCATATTAGCCCGATAATCGTTAGAAGGGACCCTCAAGAGAACTCCTACCGGATCTCCATTCAAAAGAAATATTCTTTTGTCACCAACTTCTGCTTCTTGTAAAAACTGTTGAACTATTATTTTTCTATTGCCGCCTTCAGTCAGCAGCTCAATAATTGAGCTTTTATTTTTATCATCCTGATTAAGAACAAGAATTCCTTCGCCAGCCTTACCACCAATCGGTTTAACAATAACTTTTTGTTTATTAGAGACTATCGATTTTATTTCTTCTATACTGCTAGTAATAGTAGTCTGAGGTATTAATTCTGGGAATTCTAAGGCAAATAGCTTTTCATCACAGGACATTAAAGTATTGGGATTATTAATAACTTTACATTTGGCAAGTCTCAAAATCTGACAGGTAACAATGTACTTATGATCTACCGGCGGATCCTTCCTCATCCAAACAATAATTTGCTTCTCATTAGACAGATTAAATTCAACGGATTCAGATTTCTGAATTAGACTTCCTTCTGATAAGTAGATCTGACGAGCCTTTACCTTTAACTGATTATCTTGAATCGAGATAGAATCCAAATCCGATTGATGCACTGGATGATTTAGCAGAATTGCTTCTCTCATTAAAGCCAAACTAGAATCGTGCCCAGGAATGAGACTTTCAAATGGATCGGTTACAAAAATATGCATTATGTTTATTTTTACTTTGCAGAGGCAGGTAATTTAGCACACCAAGCAGCACCTTTAATCTCACCATGAATTGATTTGTAAGCATAAAAAGCTGCCGTTGCCGCTTCCCCAAAACCAGTAATTATAAGCTCAACTTTTCCATCAAAGTGTGCTATATCTCCAATGGCAAAAACACCCGGTAAATTAGTTTGATAACCATTTGAAGGATCTACAATTATTTTGTTGTGATCAATATTTAATCCCCAATTTTGGAGTTCTCCCAAGTTAGTAAGAAAACCAGCGCTTATAATAATGTTATCCACTGCTAACACCTGTTCTTCTTTTGTCTTATTACTAAAAATTGTTACTTCTCTAACTTCTCCATCTAATCCTCTTATTTCTTTAATCTCATAGAACGGTAACATTTTAAACTCACCGGAAGCTGCTGCCGCTTTAACTTGGTTAACTGATCCTCCATGCGCTCTATATTTATCACTTCTATGAATTTGTGTAATCTTTGCAGCAACATCTTTTAAAGCTAAGCACCAATCCATAGAACTATCGCCACCACCCACTATTAAGAGTTTCTTATTCTTGAAAACATCGAGTTTTTTCACTGTATAAAAAATGCCATCTAAGTTTTCACCTGGAACTCCAAGTTTTCTGGGTTCAAAAGCTCCTTTTCCAACTGCAATAATCACAACTTTTGCTTTAACCGTATCGTTATCAGTTGTTATTAAATCCCAGTGATCGCCAATTCTTTTCAATTCCTTTATGGAAGTATCCAATAAAGTTTCATATGGAATTTGGTCAAGTTGTTTTGATAATTGTTCAACCAAGTCCAGGCCAGTACATCCAGGTTGAGATGCAACGTCATAGATCATTTTTTCTGGATATAGAGTGCTACATTGACCACCAATAGAAGGTAAAACATCAATCATGACTGGTTTCAACCCCCTTGTGCCACAGTAGAAAGTTGCCGCCATTCCAACGGGTCCAGCACCAATAACAGCTACATCAAAAACTTGAGACATAATCTAAAAATATGAAAACTGTAAAAATATTAAGCTAAAAATGTTTTCTTTTGGAAAAAACTCAGGGTTTTACTCATAAGTTTTAAAGAGATTTTGATGATTCAAAGATAGAGAAGCAGAATTGATATTTCTAAAGAATATAAACTAAAGCACTCAAAAAAAAGAAATATCAATTTTCGATACCAAAGTAAGGTACAAGAAAGTTTGTGAGGTGCTCAATGGGTATTAAGTTATCATTGAAATCCAAACTTCTATAAAATTTAGATAAAAAATCTTTGATGCTATCCAACATTCAAAAACTCATAACAATTGCAACATCATTTGCCTACTCATGGATACCAGCTCTATTAATTTTATGGTTTTTATCAGCAAGAAAATACAATACAAAGTTAATTCTAGTTTTATCCGGTTTTCTTTTAGGTGCTGCTCTATCGATCATTGCAGGGTTTGGAAATAAATATGTTTCAATCCACTGGTTTCCAGGAGATGAAAATCCAGCATTCTTTATGTCCGTTGGGATCATAGAAGAACTAATCAAATTTACAGCTAGCTTTGGAAGTTTATTAGTTATTTCAAGAAGTAACTGGAAAAAAGATTTACAGACAAACTGGTTAGCACAAGCTTTGTCGGGTTCCTTAGGATTTGCTGCAGCAGAAAATTTTGTTTATGGGATTGATGGACAAGGAGGCATTGCAAGAGTAGTTCCTTTAATAGCACACATCTTTTTTGCAGTTTTTTGGGGAATAGGATTTTATAGATTTTCTTTACACAAAAAAATTGGCAATGGTGTCTTCTGGTTAATCCTTGGATTACTTGAAGGAATAGTTCTGCACGGTGTTTATGATTGCGCCGTGAGTGAAAATATAATTCCAGCTCCTTTGAAAGTTATTGTTTGGATTCTTATGGGGTTATTGATAATAAGTATTTTTTACTGGCATTTGATAATGGTAAGAAAATTGGAAGATGCCAGCAAGATTAATGAATCAAAGCAATTACCTTCTTCCGAACTTTTAGAAAAGAATCAAAAACCAAACTTTACATGGTCTTTGCTTTCTTTTTTCATACCAGGATTCGGCCATTTTGCTGGAAGAAAAGAGTATTTAACGGGATTGAGTTTCTTCGTTCTTTCTATATTACTCCCTTGCTTATTAATAAGATTAAGTGTAAATGAGCTAGCAAATAACTTGAATGAATCAATGAGCTCTGAGCAACAAATTATTCAAGGCTTATTAATTGTTTTGGCTTTTAGTTTTTTGTGTTATTTTGCTATTGGTTTATGGTCTGCATGGGAGTTACAGCAAAATAACGTTGATGTTAATTCATCCGACACAAAAAAAAGATTAACCGCTCTTTTTCCAGTCAGTACACTTTTTTTTGTTAGCTTAATGATGAGCTTTTTGTTACCTGCATTTGAAAAAAAGCAAAAGGGCAATGCTGAAGGAAAAAAAGTAGTAATAAAAGAAATACCTCTTGGAATAACCTGGGAAGTAGAAAAAGTACCTCCTGCACCTCAAAAAAATAAAAGTAAAGAAGTTGAAAACCAAGATGAAAACAATTCAATTACTTTAGAGCAAAATCCAAAGGAAGAAGCCACAAAGTTTAGTAAAGATGAAGATAAGAATTCTTCCAAGGATAAACCTCCAAGTGGAGTTGCAAATAGTGATAGTTTGAATAGAAATAATCTCCCGGCAAAGCTTCCCAAGATCGGATACATTGGGGTCCAACTTTCGGAATTAGAATTCAAAAACGAAATAAGATCATACATTGCATTCGTTTACCCGGGTACTAGTGCGGCAAGAGCAGGCTTGAGAACTGGTGATTTCATTCTTTCAGTTGACGGTAGATCCACGCAAGGATTAGATGCTTTCGAAGTTAGCCGATTAGTAAGAGGACCTCTTGGCAGTTCCGTTGAAATAATTGTATATAGAGAAGGAGAAGGCAAAGTTACTATTAAAGCCTATAGAACTGGAACACTGTTTTCAGATCAAGAGGACAATCAATTACTCAACCCCACTTTCAAGCAATTACGAGAAATTTAAGAGAGAGAACTCAAAAGAAAATAATTAAGAAGATACAAATTCAGCATTTCTACCTTCTTGCTACAAATACAACTACTGTAGCCGTAGAATAGTTCCCTTCGCCGTCTGTCACAGTGTAAGTAAAGGTCTCTTCTCCTGTAAATCTTCTTGCAGGTGTATACCTTAGCTCCTCGAACTGAATTTCGACTGTTCCACCTTCTGAGCCTTGAGTTACAGAAACTATCGATAAAGCATCGCCATCTAATTCAAGATCGTTCGATAAAACATCGAGAATTCCTGGACTGTTTCTTATTGTAGAAAATTCATCGTCATTAGCAATTGGATCATCATTAACCGGAGACACATTAACTGTAACCGTTGCAGTAGAGACATCTCCATTAGAATTAGCTACAGAATAAGTAAATGTATCTGAACCATAAAAGTTTTCATTAGGTATATAAGAGAAACTTCCATCTTCTCCAATATTAATGGAACCGTTTTCTGGAGTAGAGACTATCCCCGTTACTGTTAACTCTCCATCAGATTTATCGTTAGCTAAAACTCCAGATATTGCAGGAACATTCAAATCATTATCTTCAGCAACATTATACGTATCATCATTAGCCGTGAAGATATTTCCTTGATCATTACTCATTGAATTATTTCCACGACCTCTTCCTTCACCTTCATCATTGCT
>JASJDU010000018.1 GCA_030065015.1 Candidatus Caenarcanales bacterium
CCCATTCCTAACTGGAAATCTGCTCTCAACTGGTTTGCTATTCATTTTCATGATAGATTTCCTTTCTCTTTTACACACTTCTCTTGACAGACTCAAATATAGTTTAATAAAAGTTCAGAACACCCCAATTGCAATGTTAGTAGGTTTGTCCTTTTCTCTCACTAATCCTCCTCCAATTACACCTATTGAACCATTATCACACTCAATTAAATACCCTGAATCACCAAGTTCTATAGTTCCGTTTAAAACAATATAGTGGTGTCTTCGGCTTATTGGTTCTAAGGTTATACCTAAATCTGAGTGTGAGTAAATAGTTCCACTCATCTTAAGATGAGGTATTTTACATTTAGTCCCAGAGGTTGCATTTATAACTGACTCCATACGTCTTAGTAAAAAAATATATTTTGAATCCTTTCCGTGTAAAATTGCTAATTGAGCAATAAAATCTGGTTTTTGAGTAGTATTTTCACCTACGCCATGACCGGGTACTACACAATGTCCAGCTGTAATTCTTGATGTTGGCTCACCATTTTTATTCATATGATCAGTAGCCTTACAAGAAATATTATCTAGCTGAGCTTTTTCCCATCCTGTTGATATCACTCTCAATCCACTGGGGACAGGAATAGATTGTAGATTTGTTTGAACCGTTTGCTTGTTAGTTTGTTTTTTTGTTATTGGGTTTTGCTGTTTGTTTTGCGGAATAAATTTATCTCTTGGTCCTTTAAAATGCATACTGAGAGATAAAGCTGTTGTTAGTACTAATTGCTGGATAACCATTCTTCGACAAAGTAAATCGCGCAAAAAGACTAGCAAATTATTGGTTGGGCTAGTCTAAAGTTTGCATTTGCGTAAAGAAAAGTTAACGATGTTTTGCAGTTTTATTAATTAAAAACCTCAAGTATGACTAGCTAGTACTTGAGGTTTAGAAAATGAAGTTAGAAGTTTTTGAATAAGGATAAGGTTGAAGGAATTATTGAAAGATATGAAGAACTTCATGAAAAATTCAAGATACTACAATACCAATGTTTGTCAATCCTCCATTTAACTTTAACCTTATCCCTCCTCCAATAACACCTTTTGAACCGTCATTACACAGAACAATGAATCCCGAATGTCCAGGCTTTATAGTTCCATTAGAATTTAAATAATAGTGTCTTGGACTTATTAACTTGATATCAAATTTTCCATTGTTATTTGTGTCAAGCCCTCTAGTTGATAAAATAGTGCCACTTTGGCCAAGACTTGGTATTGTGCATTTAGCACCAGAAGATGGTTGTTTCGCTGATTTTACACCTCTAAAGAAAGCAACTTCTTTTGAATTCTTTATTAAAAGAGCTACTTGAATAATAAAATCTGCTTTTTTAGCAGCTGCAGTTACTCCAGTCCCATTCAGCCAACAATGTGAAGCTGAAAGAACTGATGCGATATTACCATTTTTGTCTTGAATACCTGTCTCATTGCAATCAACTTGTCTTCTTCTATCGGAGTTAACTTCTCTCCATTTTGTTATTGCTTTAAACCCTTTAGGGACTGGAATTTTTTGTAGATTTGTTTGAGGTTTAAGTTGTTTTGCTATTGCATTTTGAGGTTTTTCTGTTGGAATATATTTATTCTTTGGTTGTGCAAGATGTATACCTACGGATAAACCTATAGAAGCTAATTGATGAATAACCATTGTTTGATAAAAATATTTAGGCCCAAAAGTTTAGCAAGTTGCAGTTTTCTTTTGTTTGAAAGTTTATCTTTAAATAAGATTTGATTAGTGTATTGCTCGTTGTCTCAGTAGTCAATTCAAAAATTTTTATATAAATATTACGATCTAAAAAGCACCAATGACTTGACTGTGGTTTGCTTTTACCCTTGATGAAACAACTCCTTTGGCTGTAACCTTCTTTCCTTCAGGATCTTTGCATTCAATATAAGCACCTGAGTACCCCTTTTGAGATTCTAAACCTGTCGATTTTAAAAAATATAAGCTTGGTTTCTCTTCTCCGTATATCAAATTGCCTAACTTAGTTGCTGAGTTTCTAATTTTGCCTACAACAGTATATGAATTGTCAGGAATATTTTTGCCAATAATCTTACATTTATCGCCTTTCGAGGGCTGAAGAAGAGAGATGAGAATTCTAAATTCTTTATTGATAGGATTGAATTGTACAATAGTGTCATTCAATGTTCTGACATTCTTTAAAACACAATGAAGTACAGTTAAGTAAGTTACTGGTAGTGTATTTATTTTAGTAGCCCTGCATGCTCCTACTTTGCTTGATTTAATCCAAGGAGATATAGTTGTAAATCTATTTGGAACTGCAGGTATTGTTGTGAATTCTCTTTTTTGTGAAATTTGTAACTTTTTTGCTTTTTTATTAATTTTTACTTCTTCAAATTTGTGAGAAGTTAGTTGATTTGTAGTTACTTGATTTTGTAAATGAGTATAACCTTGAACAAGTAATGGAGAAACTAAAAAATGAATAACCACTTAAGTTGATAAATAAGTCAATCTCTGAATTGTATAAAATACTTAATGTGATCCTTTAAAAGTTTATTTTTAAATAAGAATTAGTCAATGTAGATAAGTCATAAACTTAAATATTTTTACCTTTTAGGAGAAGGAGGTTTATTTCGTGTATAAGTTCCTGATCCATCAAGTCTTTCTATTCTTTCATTAGGTGGTGGGGGTGTAGGTTCATGCTTTTCTTTGATGTGTGGTGTACAGCTAGTTATAGTGAGAGCACCGGCTACACTGGCTAGCTTAGGAACTAAACCTATTTTCATAATACAAAACTTAAAAACCAAGGCAGACTGATATGGCAGATATTGCTGTAATTGTCTAAACTTTTGGGTGATTGTAACGCTAATTGTTTTTGAGCTTCTATTTACTTATTAATATCCACATTGCTCATAAAGATTACTTAAAGCGGTTATAGAGGATAAATCTGAGGGTTGCATGTTTGGTACTTTAGAAACCCCTTCGAAAGGAGTTGGCCCTCTTCTAAGCATGTTATTTAAATTTTCTGCAAGTTGAATGGAGTATGGGCGATCTAAATTTAAGTGTATTGTTTTGAAGGGCAATCTAACTCTTCTTCCACCTTCAACAATTAGTTTACTTTGATAGATTAATGAATTAACTTGAGCCATTGCAAACTCAAACGATACATATTTATTAGAAGGGAAACGATATAAAGTACCATCTCTTCGGTAAGGTCTGTCTAAGTGCACTTCTCCAACAGTCTTTAATCCGGAGGCGTCACTAACAGAGTTTAAATAATTGCCTGCCGGTCCAACGAATGTTAGCCATCCCGAAAACTCAGAAACAGCTTTAGCTAGCTGCTCAGCAAAAACGGTATCCACTCCACATTTGTAATACATTGCTCCATGTGGTCTAACGTGGGTTATTTCAATACCAACGCTTTTAGCCAAGCCAAAAATAAAACCTAATTGCTGAAGAACACAAGCTTTTAGTTCTTCATGGTCTAATCTAATTTCTTTTCTTCCGAACCCTGCAATATCGTTATATCCTATGTGAGCTCCAACCGAGAGACTTTTTTCTTTAGCTTTCCTTAGAGCCTCCAAAACGCTTACTGAGTCACCAGCGTGACCTCCAGCGGCAATGTTAACGCTGCTTACGAATGGTAAAAGTTGCTCTTCATCCTTATGAGAAAATGGTCCCCACTTTTGTGCTAAGTCACAGTTTAAATCTACGATCCATTTTGGGTTATATGAACCTCTATCTCTAGGACGTCTGTTGTTGTAATGTCTCATTTACGAAGAAATAAATTAAGTAAAAGTCTATATGGTGTTTAAGTTATGAGCAATTAAAAAGCTGCACTATATCAAATTACGAGCCGAGTGTGTTTTCTAGTCAAGCACGAAATCAACTAGGATTATACCCTGCCTAAAACATTAAAGTATAAAAATTTAAAATCATGCATTGCTCATTCTCTCTAAACTCTATCCATTGGATGAAGAAAACAGAGAGAGAATATCTTTGGAAAAAGATTTTGTCATATCACTCAAACTTTGCTCTTTGCTCTCTTGAAATCCAAAGCTGTTCGTATTAACGAAAGAATCCGTGTTTTGTTTAGATTGTCTGTCAATCATAAAAGTAACTATTTTTTGTGCATGTTCTAAGTCTTCAGGTGAAATTACTAGACCAACCGATGTTGATTTATCCAAAGAACTTGTCGACTGTCTAACAATTTTTCCATTGATTGAAGGTAAATTATCCAATGGTGCTTCGAAACTAATCTGACAAATTTCACCAATATTCAAATCAACTGCATCTTCAAACCTAAGACTAAAACCACTATCAGAAATATCAACACAAATGGCTTTAATATAGTACTTAGATTGACCAATTAGACACTTGACTGGTGTGAGGCAAAATATACGTGGACTTTTACGTCCAGAATCTATTTGGTAATAGTTAGGTCTTGAAATTTTGTAAACTTCAGCATAGTCAGAGTGTCCCATTTTTTGAATGATGCTACTTTCCCAAACTTCCATTTCTCCAAAAGGAGTTTTCATTAATTTAATATTATGACCCTCTTGAAAATCTATTGACCGGATAATAACGTTTAATTGCCACTTTGGATCGGGTTTTACAGGATTTTTCATGTAGTATTGTCCCGCTTGCTCTCTTACAATAACCGGTATTTTTACCTGACAATCGTTTAGATAGCTAAACTGAGCAATTATTGGTTTATTTAGAATTAATAAATTTGTTGCTTGAGTGTTAGAAGCAGTTTGTGTGGAAGAATTCATTGATTATTCATAACCTGATGATAATCATTATTCCCAAAATATTCGTAAAGCTATTTACTTCCCTAAAAATGTTATAAGCCGGCTCCATTTATAAGTGGGTGAGCCGGCATTAAAACTTTAGGCTTCTATTATAAGTAAACAGTTTTTTATAAATGAGCCTCTAAAGATCCCCCTTCAGAGTGCTCAATAATGTAAGGCTTTTTTTGCAGTATTTTTCATAAAGCCTTAAAAAGTTTTAAGCTTTTATGTTTTTTAAAATTTCTCTCTAGGAAGTTCCCCCTATTCTTGTGGGATTGACAAGTTTAATTTTCTTTTATGGAGTGGAACGACAATCTTATAACAGTCTTCTTTCAATAATTCACTTAGATGTCAAATAATCCAAATATACCTAGCGATTCTGATTTTAACCCTCAAAATCCATCAAATAATCTAGGTGGTACTAGTCAATATCCAGTTTCGAAATCAGATTTAAAAAGCGCATCAAAACAATTGATGACAAATTTGAATGAAGAAAAGAAGAAAGAAGAGAAGGTAAATCCAACTCCTCAAAATAAAAAAAACAACAAGGACAAAACCCCTCAAAACCAGAAAGAGAAAAACAAGAAAAACAAAAAACTAGTTTTTTTCATGATATTTTTAGCAATTCTATTAATACCCATGCCGAAACAAGTTGGGGGTGATGTTGAAATCTCGGGAGCTCCAACTGTAAATCAAGCTCTAATAAGACCAACTGTCAACGGAACTTTAAGAGAAATCTTTATAAAATCGGGACAGAAAGTAACGGCTGGAGAGACTATTGCCTCTTTGAGAAATTGGGAAATTGAAGAAAAGATTTTAGAAGGAGAAAAACAATTAGCCAGATTATCCAATTCTGCAAGAGCTTTGAATGCACAAGTGCAGGTAGCACAAGAAGAATACGCAAGGTCTAATGAAGAGTACAAAAGACAAAAAGCTGAGAGTTCTTTCATTCAACGCCAGGCAAAGGCTCTAGAAAGCGAAGATGGTATAAATGCACCTAGAATTCAATCAACCAGAAAACAGTTAGAGCAAATAAAACTTCAGGCCGAAAGCTTAAGTCAAAGGGCAGCTTTACATAAATATCTTTCAGAAGAAGGCGTATATCCTAGACAATCAGCATTGCAATCCGCATACGAAGCTGCTTCTGCTGCTAAACAATCAGAGGCACTATCCGCACAACTCAAAGCGGAGGAAGCTGAGCTCAAAGAAAGTGCAATTGAAAATACAATTAAGTTAAACGAAGTAAGAAGATCTGCTCAAGCCAATTTACAAAGATTAAATGCAACCAAACAAGAGCTTTTCGTTAATAACGCACAGCTTGGAGAAGCAAAAAAACAATTAGAAATTTATAGAAAGCAAAAAGAAGAGCTAATCCTCAAATCTCCAATAGATGGAACTGTACTCACCTTGAAGACAGATTTATTGCTAGGACAAAACTTTAATAAAGGTGACACTATTGCGGTGATAGGAAACTTAAAAAAAGTAAGCGTCACTCTTCAATTACCTGAAGAAGATCGGGCTTTTGTTAAGAAAGAACAAGAAGTTACAGCTAGAATTAGAGCGATTCCTGATGAGGTATTCAAAGGAACTGTCGATGAAATTGCTCCAGTAACCAGTGAAACCGGAGAAGAGACTTCTGCTAGAAGAATTTGGGATATAAATATGGTTCTTAAAAATAACCAAGGATCTTTAAGACCGGGGATGACAGGTTATGCCAAAATACACACTGGACATTGGAGACCTCTTTTATTTTTAGCTTGGGATGAGTTATATAAAGCCTTTAGACTTGACCGTTATATGGATAGAAATCCGTTAGCATTTTTGTCACTAAAGGGTAATGTTTAGTTTCTAAATCATTAAGAATTGTGCTTTAGTGCTTTAACTATCTCTTTGCCAAGTAATTCACCAGAAAAATTTTGTTGGCCGGTGATTAATTTTCCATCTCTTTGAATAAAAGGAGTAAAAGCAGCTTCCTTTTTGAAATTTGCTTTGTTTTCAATCAAAGCATCTTCTAAATAAAAGGGGACATATTTAGCTCCAATTTTTGATTCAGCCATTTTTTCTTCTTCATTGGTGAAACCAGTAACTTGTTTATTAGCCACTAAGAAATCGCCATTGGGTAGTTTTACATTTACTAAAGCCGCACTACCGTGGCATATAGCAGAAACAAATTTTTCTTCTTGCCAAAAGCTTAGAATGATTTCTTGAACCAGTTCATTATTAGGGAAATCGTAAATTGCACCATTGCCTCCAGAAAATAAAATAAAGTCATAATCTTTTGAGCTGATTTCTGAAAGACTCTTTGTATCCTTCAATAAGTTATTTTTATTAGTCAAAAAGTCTTTGCTGAGATTGTCTTCAGTATTCATTCCGTCTGGATTGTTTGGATCACTGAATGGATCAACAGGAATATCACCTCCTTTTATGCTTAAAATATCAAATTCAAAACCTGCTTCTTCAAACTCTTTAATTGGATGTGTTAATTCCGGAAGCCATAAACCTGTTGGGTAGCCTGTGCTTCCAAGAACATTATGACTAGTAGATACAATTAAAGCTTTTTTTGACATTATTAAAACGAAGATTAAGATGTATTCTAAGATATCAGTTTAACTGAAAATAAATGGCTCGCTTAGCTTTTCAAAAGGTGAAGCTCATTAATACCGTATTTATGCTGAAGTAAAACCTCCATCCATAATAAGACTTTGTCCCGTCGTCCAAGTTGCATCCTTGCATAAATAAAGAACCGCTGAAGCAACCTCTTCAACTTTTCCTGTTCTACCCATTGGATGCATTGATTTAATCATCTCTTTCATTTCTTCTTTATTGCCTGTAAAACGACTGTACAGTTCCGTTTCAACTGCTCCTGGAGAAACGGCATTAATTCTAATGCCTTCTTTTGCATATTCAAGTGCAATAGATTTAGTTAAACCAAGAACGGCGTGCTTAGCGGCTATATAAAGTGGAACATGAGACATTCCTATATGACCCGCAACAGACGAGGTATTAATAATAGAACCGCCCCCAGACTTTTTGATAAGAGGAATCTCTTCTCTCATTGACATCCAGACCCCCATCACATTTACATCAATCACCTGACGATAGTCTTCAACTGTTTGTTTTTCGAGAGGTGTAGGAACTTGCTCCACCCCTGCGTTATTAAAAGCAAAATGAAGCCCTCCAAATTCTTCAAAAGCTTCTTTCATTGAGCGTTGAATGAAAGATTCATCGGTTACGCTCCCGGCAAAGCTGATTACTTTTACCTTATGCTTTTTGAGTTTTTCTAAAGCAATTGAGTTTTGTTCGGACCGTCTTCCGATAATTGCAACGTTAACTCCATTACTTGCGAAAAGTTCTGCTGTTGCGAGACCAATTCCGGAGTTTCCTCCAGTGATGATTATGCTTTTATCTTTCATATTCGTACTAATTTTCCTTTCAAAAGTTCTATTAACTGCTTAATTAGTTTTAGAAGCCACACTGAACATAGCTGATAGTAGTTATCTTCGCTCCTTGAAAAAGTAAAAACAAACTATTACTCAAATCCTATGGTTTTAATGAAGAATAATCAATAATTTGTTAGTTGGACATTACTCACTTCTAAAATTTAACTTACAAACTACTCTTTCATAAAAGGTTTCAAAAGATTGTTTAGAAATTCTTCTTCTCCTACAAAGAAAACTTCTTGAACTGCCCCTCCAGAATGAGCTAAAGCTTTAAGACCAGTTGAGGTTGGTGTAACTCTTCTTATGATCAATTGACTACTGACTTTCTTTACAGGCTTTATTTCCCCTGGAATCATAGATTTTATTTCTTGAACTTTTTGTAAAGACTCAAGAAATTCTCTAAGTCCTTGAATCATTCCATGCTCGTATTTTATTTTTCCGGCTTTTGCTCTATATTTCATTCATTTTTAAGCACTTAGTCTTCTTTCGGTTGCCCAAAAGCTGCTAGAGCTGCTGAATAGAATGCCTATTATTGTTAAGATGATTAAAACTTGTGTCAGTTCTTCACCACTTGGCCAAAATAAATCTACTAAACCGAATTGTTGCATCATAATTTTTTGCCAATTGTATCTTGCAAACACATCAATTGTTATTAGCAAGCTTCCCGCAACCAAAGCGCTAACCAGCCCATATAATATTCCTTGAAGAATAAATGGACCTTTTATGAACCAATTGGTTACCCCCATAAAACGTAGTAAGTTCAATTCTTCTTTCCTGGATCTAATAACCAATTCAATCGTATTAAAGTTGATAACAAAAGTTGCGGCAGCTAGCAATCCCGAGATAAAAGTGCCCAGCAGAATCAATAAGTTTTTTACAACATTCAATTTACGTACCATTGTTGGTGCATAACTTATGTGTTCAACCTCTTTCTTCCATCCATTCACCTTGTATATCAATGGTGCAGCCTCTTGAGGTTTACTGACTCTTACTGTGAGCGTATTTGGCATACTGTTCAAAGAATCATCCAAATCAATTTGCAGCATAGACTTTGTTTGTTCCCAAGCTTCTTCTTTAGTTGTAAGTTTCATGTTTACAACCTCTTTAAACTTGTTCAGTTTACGCTTCATTGAATCAGGATCTGTTCCATCTGTTAAGTGAATAGAAAATTCCGTCTGAGAACCTAACAAGTTTGCAGCAATTTTTTTTAAGCTAACGCTGAACTCAAGCATAATGCCAAAGACAACCAGAGTAGACATCAGTATGCTTATGATGACTATGTTTTGCCATCCGCTTCTCCACATTCCCAGACCAGCTTCTGCAAAGATTCTCACTAGCATTCTCAAGAATCTCATCATAAAAGCAAGCTCCCAAACATAGGTAAATTACTAGGTTCTGTATCCATAACTATTTGCCTATCTGCAACGGAAAGCTGGATTATCCTTTTTTTTAGTTGATGAACTCGCGGATCGTGAGTGGCTATCAACATGGTCATTTTTAGTTTTTCGTTTATCTCTTTAAATAATTGAAAAATTTTAAGAGAGTTCACCGGATCTAAATTTCCAGTTGGCTCATCTGCTAACAAAACTGGTGGATTGATAACGATGGCTCTTGCAATACCAACCCTTTGACGTTCACCACCCGAAAGATGTTGAGGCATTTCTTTGGATCTATCCAATAGTCCAACTACATTTAAGGCACCTTCGACCCGATATCGAATTTCTTTTTCACTCGCACCTTGGGCTCTCAATATGTATGCAACATTATCAAAAACATTTAAATGGTTTAATAACCTATAATCCTGAAAAATTAATCCTATTCTTCTTCTAAGCTGTGAATAATCAGCAAGTCTGCTTATATCTACTCTGCCTATTAGAACTCTTCCACTGGAGAACTGCTCTGCTTTGTATAAAATTTTTAAAAGAGTGGACTTACCTGCACCACTTTCACCAATTAGGAAAACCATTTGTCCCATTGGTATATGCAGGCTAACGTCTTTCAATGCGACTTGGCCATTATCATATTCTTTACAAACCCGGTAAAGCTCTATCATATAGAGGATATATTAAAACATTCTATTTGACTTTGAATGATTATTACATAAACAAGACAAACTTAATACCTGATGTTACTAAGCTTCTAACTTAGGAAAAATATCTAATTCAGTGTCAGAGTATATATAAGCTTTCTTACCATCGGCTCTTTGAGAATAACCCTTTTTGCTTCTTTTCTTCTTTGTACGATCAGCTACTGTGTTCACTCTTAACACTTTTGCGTTGAATAGCTTTTCGAATTCTTCAGCAATTTGATACTTGTTTGAAAGCCTAGACACATAAAAGCAATAACACTTATTTTGAGCAGCTTGAGTTGTTTTGTATGTGATTACTGGTTTTAAAATAACTCTGTTTTGATTTTCTGAAGCGGCTTTAGACATAGTTTTATATACCTTCCTTTTCTGAATTAGACGCTACTAAATTAGATTCTTCACCTTTCATTCCTTTTCTAAGCTTTCTTGTGAGAAGCCAAGATTCTATTTCCCTCAATGTTTCTTGATCTACGAATGTAACTTCTGAATTGAATAAATCGTGAGGATTAAGATTTTGCCAATGTAATACTTTACACTTGGGAATATTAGAAAAGCTCTTTGATATGAACGAAGATGTATCTTTTGAACCATCAACTAACAATAAAATCTTTTTACCTTCCACTTTAAAAGGTTCCAAAAAAGACAAGGCATCTTTAGTTTTTGGTAACTTAATTTCTGGAGATTTGTCAAGAATTATTATTTCCTCTTTTTTGAGAGAGAGCGCTGAACATAAAGCCTTAAGACGTGCTCTTTTAGGCATTTTGTTTTTTATTAAATGGTAGCGTGGCCCAAAAATAACTCCACCACCCCTAAATAAAGGAGATCTAGAAGAACCAGCTCTTGCTCTACCAGTTCCTTTTTGCCTCCATGGCTTAGCACCACCACCTCTAACTTCAGTTCTGGTTTTCGTTGATGCCAATCTGGCTTTTCTTTTGTGCTGTAAGAGTAATAACTCATGAACCAAGTGAGGACTTGGTTCTTCCAAGAAGACATCGTCAGATAAATCAATATCTCCTACTTTTTTATTTTGTTTATTGATTAATTCAAGTTTCATAATTTTTCTCCAACTTTAATTAAGCAGCCTTTCTTTTGCCGATTAAAAGCGCATTTCTGTTCCATTCACCCTTTTTATTGCTTGGTTTAACACTAACAATGGCTCCTTTATGTCCTGGTACAGCACCTTTAATTAATAAAGCTTTCTGTTCTGGAACGTATTTAACTAAGGTCAATTTTGAAATTGTAATATCTTCATTATCTCTTCCAGCCATTTTTAGACCCTTAAACACACGGCCTGGTGTTGTTCCCGGCCCTGCAGAACCTATTTGTCTGTGGTGTTTTGTACCGTGTGTCATCAATCTTCTGTGTTGATTCCATCTCTTAATACGTCCAGATGTTCCTCTTCCAATAGGTCTACCCGTAACATCAACTAGACAACCGTTATCCCCCAAAACTTCAGCTGGGTTGAGCTCTTTACCAAGTTCGTATTTTTCCACCTCTTCTCCCGAAACTCTAAATTCTTTCAGGATTCTGAAAAGTGGTAAATTGTTCTTTTTGAGATTTCCTAATTCTGGTTTTGATAACTTTTCTTCTTTAGAAGCTTCATTTGCACCAATTTGGATTGCTGTGTAACCAGTTTTCTCTTTGGTCTTTTTCTCTGTAACTACGTTTTCGAGTAGTTCAAGAATGGTTACAGGAATTGCATCACCGTTTTCATCAAAGATTTGAGTCATTCCGACTTTTTTTGCCAATAGTCCTAGCATTAATTCTTCGCCTCCAATACTTGAACTTTAACACCTACTCCGGAGGGGAGATCCATTTTTTGTAATGCCACCATAGTTTCGTCTAGTGGATTAATTATTTCAATGAGTCTGTTATGTACTCTTATTTCAAAATGTTCCCCTGAACGCTTATCAACGTGGGTGGAACTATTAACACAGTATCTTCTTCTTTTTGTAGGGAGTGGAATAGGACCACTTATTTCAGCACCCGTTTTTTCAATGATTTCTGCGAGACCTTTTGTAACAGAGTCAATTTGCCTTGCATCAAAGCTCTTCAGCCTAATTCTTACCTTACTTGAGGATGAAATTCCAGAGGAAGATGCTGAATTCTTCTTGGTTTTTGTTTTCGACATTTCTTAAATTAACAATATACAGATTTCAAGCATTAGATTATAACGTATGTTCCGGTTAGAATGTGGAAAATCGCATTATCTAATTAAGTTTCTGCTGAGTTTGTAAATATTTGAGCGTTTAAACAGTAACACGTATTTGTGGCTCTTTCGATGGCAATAAAAAAGGAGTGAAATATTCCACTCCTTTTAAAAATATAAAATATTAATATGTTTGAAATTATTGATTACTCAACAATTTCAGTTACAACTCCGGCTCCAACGGTTCTTCCACCTTCACGAACAGAGAACTTCATTCCTACCTCTACTGCGATTGGGTTAATTAGCTCAATATCCATTTTTACACGGTCACCTGGCATAACCATTTCGATAGATTGCCCATCATCACTGGTGAATGCAGCAATAGTTCCAGTTACGTCAGTTGTACGTACATAGAATTGAGGACGATATTTAGGGAAAAATGGAGTATGACGTCCACCTTCTTCTTTTGTTAAAACATAAACCTCAGCTTTGAATTTTGTATGAGGAGTTATGCTTCCTGGCTTAACTAATACTTGACCTCTTTCGATTTCCTCTCTCGAAATACCACGCATTAGTAATCCAACGTTGTCTCCAGCTCTACCTTCGTCTAGTGTTTTGCGGAACATTTCAACCCCAGTAACAACAACTTTTTTAGTTTCTGGGTGAATACCTACCAGCTCAACTTCGTCACCGGTTCTAACAATACCTCTTTCAATTCTTCCGGTAGCTACAGTTCCACGTCCTGTGATTGAGAAAACGTCTTCAACAGCCATCAACATAGGCTTGTCTATATCACGTTCTGGAGTTGGAATGCTTTGATCAACTGCTTCCATTAACTCAAGAATTTTATCAACCCATTTGTCATCACCTTTTTTAATTGATGGGCTTTCCATTACTTTATCTAAAGCGCATTTAGCAGAACCAGTAATAATTGGAATATTGTCACCATCAAAGCCGTACTTACTTAAAAGTTCACGTGTATCCAATTCAACCAATTCAAGAAGCTCTTCATCCATACTAGGATCGTCAGTTTTGTTCAAGAAAACAACTAAGTTTGGAACACCTACTTGTCTTGCTAAAAGAATATGTTCTCTAGTTTGAGCCATGGGACCGTCAGTAGCAGCAATAACGAGAATAGCACCATCCATTTGAGCGGCACCTGTAATCATGTTTTTTACATAGTCAGCGTGGCCTGGGCAGTCTACGTGAGCATAGTGTCTGTTATCTGTTTCATATTCAACGTGAGCTGTATTAATGGTAATACCACGAGCTTTTTCTTCTGGTGCTGAATCGATGTCTTCATACTTTTTAGCTTCTGAGCCACCAGCAGCAGCGAGAGTACATGTAATAGCTGCAGTTAAAGTGGTTTTACCATGGTCGACGTGACCGATAGTTCCAATATTTACGTGGGGCTTATTACGCTCAAATTTTTGGCGAGCCATTATTAAATCCTTTCCTCAGACTTTTAACTTTAAAATCCAAAAACAACACAATTGTCTTATTGTAATTGATTTTGATACTTAGTCAATAGATTTATAAAAAAGGAATTCAGATTATTTATAAATAAAAATAGCTACAAAATATATTGCGAACTAATTCAACTTATTCTTCAGAAGGAGATGGGGACATACTGTTGAATCAAAGAGGTAACTAAAGTGAAAACTAAAGACGCCAAAAGAGCGAACCAAAAATTTTGAACATAAAGTCCGTCTAAAAATTTATCAACAATCATTATTAGAACAGCATTAAATAAAACTAAAAATACTCCCTGGCTTACGATCCTATTGATTTCTTCCAAACCAAAGTAGTTAAATGCATAAGTTATAAGCGTATTTAAAATTGCATAGGTAACAACTACAAAAATAGAAGACTTGAAGTCTTTCAGTTTAATTCCAGGAAGAACCTTAACGATTAAAAACACAACGATTGAGTTAATTAAAAGACTGATTATAATTTTAATAATCTCATCTTGAGATAAATCCATTGAAATTGATAGTAAGGTTAACTTTATTTTCTTTTTAATTTACCATCCAAAGATGTTGTGTACTTAAATATAAAAATCTAATTAAAAAGAAAATACTAATTTGGGGCAAAGTTTTTCCTCATTGGATAATTCTGTAAATTCAAGGCTTATTTCATATTTCTTAACTTTCTTAACCCAGGGTTTACACTAATTCATTAAAGTGCCTTTAGGGATTATAGAAATGTTTTGATTGAGGCATTGTTGGGGAGATGAATAACTATAAATATGTTGATTTAGCTCATAAAGCTATAAATAATTTATTTAAAAATGCAAAACAACGAAAAGAATCTAACCCAGCAAGAAAGAATGCTTATGATGATTTGAAAGTTCTCAATAAGCTAACAGAAATCAAAGCAACGAAATATGATGTTTCTCACTTCCGCGTATATAAGATTGACTTAGATCCTTCTACCAAAGGAGATGAATTTTATGTGGAAAAAAAGATTCTCATTAACTGGTTTCAAAAAAATTTACCGAACTCAAGAACCTTTAATGAGGAAATATTTAATGCTCAGGGTTCTTCAGTAGGACAGTCAGATAAAACCCAGTTTAGTCAAGACCCAGTGAAGAGTTTTCTCAGTCAAGCAATAAGGTTTGATGACTCTATTTTGAGAGGAAATAATTGGACATATTCTATAGCAAGTACTCCAGCTAAGTTCCAAAATAAAGCTGCTAAAACTATTGAAAGAGAAGCTAATAAGTATCCTCTTAATATTCTTCAGGAAAACTTAAGCACAATTTCAATATTTCAAAAAATCAGATTTCCAATTAACGGCAAAGGGTACGAATATGCAGGAACATACAACGGGAAAAATCTGATTTTAAAAAATGATTATGAACTAGCTAAAACTTTTCATCATGAGTTTTCATCAGTTTTGATGCAACAATACCCCCGCGAAACTAAGATGTTAAAAGAAGAGTTTTATAGTTTGTCTCCTCAGTATACTTTTGGAGGTCCTTATGGAGGGGTAAAGTTTTTAGCAAAATATGAAGAAGGACAAATAAAGTTTGATGCTTATACACAAACCTTATTCAGCAAGGGCTTTGTTAATTCTTATGGAACTTCTACTTTTGAGGAGGATGTGAACACTTTGTCTGAAGATCTTTTTGCAGGGGAGAAAAGACTTTGGGAAGCTTATAACAAGTTGGAAAACAATAAAGTTAAATATCCATTATTAAGAGCAAAAATAGACTCATTAATTGCATTTTATAATAGGATTGATTCGCAATTCACAAAAGCTTATTTCCAGAGTTTTGTTAGTTAAAATCCTTGACTGATACTGATTTACACAAATAAACAAAGATATAGAGACTAATGCTGGATGATAAATTCAGGCCTTTACTTCCTAAATTTACAGGGCCATTAATCAAATTATTAATTAAATTAAAAGTCACACCTAATCAGGTTACAGTTTTAGGCTTTTTGCTTGCTTGCATTGCATCTTTCTTAATTGGCAAAGATTTAATGCTTTTTGGGCTTATTGTTTGGTGGATTAGTCGACTGGCGGACGGTTTGGATGGAATGTTAGCCCGAGAAACTAATCAAAAGTCATTTTTTGGTGGATACCTCGATATACTGCTGGATATGGCAAGCTACTCAATTATGATTATTGGTTTTGCTTCTCATTACAAGGATATTGCTTATGTTTGGAATTGGATTTTGTTAGGTTATGTTCTTTGTATAACGAGTGTTCTTGCTTTATCTTCGATTATTGAAGGTTTTAAGAATAGTACTCAGAATAATGAGTTGCAAAAAATAATGCTTTCCAATAATAGAACAATACAATTCACAGTCGGTCTGGCTGAAGCAACTGAGACTAACATTATGTACACCTGCTTTACTTTATTTCCCTCTTACGTCTTGCCTTTAGTTTATGTTTGGTTGTTTATGCTTATATTTACTGTTTTGCAAAGAACATTTTTGGCCTGGAAACTGCTTAGAATTCAAACATGAGAGGGAATCTCTATATTTAATCTATTCAGAAAGTTAAGACTAAATATGATGGTGAATAATGATTTTTGTGTTAACGCATTGTGGAAATATTAAGAAGTGTTAATTTTATTCACTCTACAAGATGCAAAAAATATTGATTTATTTTTGCTTTGTTTAGTAATTATTTAGGTCATGAATCCTTATTTAGCAAGATTTTCACGGGAATCCATAATAGAGGGATCTCCTTTATGAAAAGTTTCGCGACTTACTAAATTGCCATTCTGGCTAAAAGTAACAGTTGAGTCATATTCATGACTTCTTACGAAATCTATACTGTCTTGATTTTGAAGTTTCCCGCCTCCAGCATAGGCATTAGCAAAATCTCTAGCAATGTTATGAAGATCTTTCATTCCTCTGCTACCAAAAGTTGATATATTACTTGCATCAAGAGATCTATCCCTGAATTCAACTCTGTCAAACTTGTTTGAGCCTTGTATATCAGCTGAAACATTGTACATTTGAGGGTGATTTTTAGGATCACTCTCAGGGTTGTATCTTGTTACTTCTGGAAAAAACACTGTTAGTCTCTGCTTATTTTGCTTTGCATTATTTTTTACAAGATTATTTTGTGTTTGATTTAGGCTTGTTTGCATTCCAAGTTCGCTCATTGTAGATTGTCTCCTGTCCTTAGCAGTTGATTGTTTCTTTAATCTACAAGACAGGTGTTATCCCTGGGTTAAAAATGCTATCAATTTGTTAGAAATTTTCCTCGGTTATTAATTTACTCTTATTCATTATTCTGGAATTTTGAGCCAGAGCAATACAACCCAATACACCTGCTTCTGATTCTAGTTTGGGCGGGACAATGTATTCACTAATATCGTCTGATATTTCGGGTATCTGTATATAGTTATTGAGTAGATTCTTAGTTTGCTTTCCAACTTTTTTGAGTAAACCTGGAACTTGTGAGATACCTCCACCAATAATTATTTTTTGAGGAGATAAGATGCAAATGACGCTCATTATTCCATTTGCTAAGTAATATGCTTCGAGGTCCCATGCTTTATGTTCAGGATCAATCTCCTTTGCTTTAAGCTTCCATCTTTCTTCAACTGCTTTGCCCGAAGCCAAACCTTCAAGGCAATTATTGTGAAAAGGGCATGAGCCTTGAAAGTCATCATCTGGATGTTTGGGTATTAAAATGTGTCCCATTTCTGGATGCAGAACACCGTGGAGTATTTCTTTATTTATTATTGCTCCTCCTCCAATACCTGTGCCCACAGTAATATAAACTGAGTTGCTTAAGTCTTTGCTTGCTCCCCACTTGAACTCTCCAAAAGCGGCTGCATTTACATCAGTATCAAAGTTAATTGGTAAATTAAGCTCACTTTTTATTGCTCCAACAATATTTGTATTTGCCCAGCCGGGTTTGGGAGTAGAAGTTATATGGCCATATAATTGAGAGCTTTTATGTAAGTCAATAGGTCCAAAGGATCCTATACCAATTGCTTGAATTTTATACTTTTTCTCTTGTTGCTTTAAATATTGGATAACTTCCTTTAGTGTTGTTTGAGGATCTGTAGTTGGAATTGATATCTTTTCTTGAAGATCCTCTGGGTTTGTTCCAACTGCACAAACAAACTTTGTTCCACCAGCTTCAATTCCAGCATAAACTTTTTCCATTAGTTTTTAATATTTAAAGTTAAGCAAAAGCTTACACGAGTCTTGAAAAAATAGAATTCCTAAGCTGAGGTATCTAACGTTCCCCCAACACTGCTATCTCCAGTTGGAGTTGATGTGGTGTTGCTCACTTGATTTGTTGCACCATCTGCAGAATTTGCAGTACTTGAGTCAATATCTTTTTTGTCTATTTTATTAGGTGATCCATTATTCTCAGTTTCTACACCAGAAGTTTGTGATTGCAATTGATTGAATTTTTGATCCTGGATTTTGTTTAAAGCTGCCATTGGATCAAAATCAGGAGGACCACTTACAGAGCCAATACCCATAATATTCCCTTTGAAATAGAGTATATACTAAAAATGCCCTTATTAACTAATTACTAACTTGAGTTTGGGGGATGCCTTGAATAAACCAAAAGTGATCATTAAAAAAAGAAGTGATCATTAAAAAAAGATTCCAAAACTTTAACGATATCTGGTGAATTGTTTTCTTCAGGAAGCTCTAATTCTTGAGTCTGGATATAGTCCTTTTTGTGATTTGTAGCAGGGAAGGTAAGCCCATAAGGACTAATTGAGCTTATTTGAGTAAGTTTTGATCTTGGTATGTTGTTGCTAATCGTCGGGATATTCGTATTAGGAATTAGTCTTCCAAGCCAACGGTTTCCAATAACTGTTAAATCTGGTCTTTTCTCTGTATCTAGCTGAGTTAATAATTTTTCTAAGAGATTATTAACCTTTTCGCCATTTGATCTTCCTAGAACTAATATTGAGTTTGTTGTTTGTTCATCGGGTACTATGCATAAAATAAGAAACTGTGGATTTTGTTCTGTTTTTTGAGAAATGTAATTTGAACTAAAAGAGAATTGTCTCAAAATGTCATCCATGTAGTTTCCAAGTATTATTTTTGTACCTAGTGGGTTCTGAGATTGAACTTCTTGGAAAATTTTATAAATTAACGATTCTGGATGAAGGATAATTATATTCATACTTAAAAGTAATTTATTATCATCTCTGTCAATCAGCTGATGATCTATTTTTGTTGAACCTTTTGCTAATAAAACTTGAATTACGTTATTTAAATCTTGTTTTTGATCATTGAAATCTGAAAATGAATACCTCTTATTCAACACTTGAAGAATTGAACTGTCATTTGACTTTTTTAAGGATTTCAAAAAGTGGTTATTTACTAGGTAGTCGTTGTAGTTAAATATTCCTTCCACTAAGCTTTGAAGTTCATGAGCAATGAATAGTTGGGCATTATGAATATTGTTTTTGAGTATTTGCTCGGCTGCTTTAGGGAATATGAGTGCATATATGCAAGATTTATTTATTTGAATTTGCAAGATAATTTGATTAATTGTTTCAATCAGTGAATTTGGAATTTGGTTTGGATGACTAATTTGTGTATTTCTTAGCTTGTATGCTGTATCCGTTGCGATTGACTCCCTGCAATATTGGATTATTTTTTCTTTTAGAGGAGATTTACCTATTTGTTCATTTATGCCAAGAAGGCCCATTAATTCTAAGATTGACTGTATACACGCTCCGTAGTTACTATTAACAGTTATATGAAAGTTGAGGCCGTGGCAAATTTTATTCTTTAAAGCTTTGTTCTCAATTGGTTCAGCTGATTCTGGGTTTAAGCCAATGAGTATTCTTTGTAAACTCAAATGTGTTTGGTTTCTTGTTTGTTGAACATATTCATGGATTTGTCTCATTTGCTCACTTATTCTTTTCTTTTTGAGATTTACTTCTGAAGCTTGAGTGAGTCTGTCTACGTTTATACTGCTATGCATTTCATGATGGTCAAGTATAAGGTTTTGTATAGTAGAGTTTGGGAAAACCTCTGATAACCAGAAATTTGGATTACATCCTTTTTCAGGTTGATCTACAAAACAAGACGTTAAATTGTATATGTGTTTGAACGAAGTATCTTGTAAATAACCTTCATCTCTATTATGTGAGTTTCTAGTGATTGTTAATATCTTTATCCCTATAGGCTCAAGCTGATTGCTTATTATTTCTGGAATTAGTTGATAGCCTTCTGGAATACTTTCTTTTGGCGGCATTACAAGAAATATTTGTTTTTCACCCAAGATCTCAAAAATACTTTTTAATAGTTCGCTTATATTTTTCTGTTCTTTGTAAGTTTGAAGATTTTTTTTGAGATCTTGAAATAAGCTGAAACTTATGTATCCTTTTGCTTCAAGTTCATTATTTAAGCGATTTACTATGCGCTTGCAATTATTGTATTTTTCTATTTCTTTAATATATTTTTGAAAAAGCTGGTACTTAGTCTCAAGTTTTTCTGCAAAGAGGCCATTTTCTAAATTTGTGGATTCAAACCAATTATATTTTTGACCTGTTTCATAAATTGAATGTCTTGAAATAGTTTCGTTTTGTATTCTTTCTTGAAAATATACTGCATGTAATAAAAGTGAAAATGCACATGCGTAGTTATCAGGATCGTTAAAATAACAACTTACAGCTAGATTTTCACTCAACCTATCAGGAATTATGACTTCAAGAAGTTTTTCTATTTGGAAATTTGGATTTGCGGAAAATAGCTTTTGACTTATTAATTTGCCGATTGGGTTTTCATTACCATTTCTAGAAACGCCAAAAATATCTACATTGTGGAATTCTCCATGAAACTTTAAGGGCTTTAAATTTGTTTTTCGTGGTTGAGAGTGTTTTTTTGATCCTGAGTTAAGGATTTTAGGACTACTATTCTGTACTTTTAAAAGAGAGGATAACTTGTAAGTTTTGTTGAGAGAATATGCTAGTGTGCTTTGAATCCTTATTTTTAAAGCCTTTCTTTTTGTACTTTCTATATTTATAGATTTATTTCAAAGTTGAAATAATAAATTGTATTTATTAGCTTCATTACGTATTAAAATCTATATTCTATTTTTACTTCTTTAGTCTAAAGTTGGAGACTTCCTCTTTAGCTACATCTAGTAAGCGATTTCAGTTTGTTATCTGATGTAAGAAAAGAGTTAGTTTTATGTAATTTTTATTATCTTTAATTGTATTATTACACCCTCAAAGCAAGCTAAAACAGATTGAAATCAAATAAGGCAATCAAGAAGACTGATTGGAAGGAGCTGTATCTTTTTGCTCATCGGTACAAATGCTCTTTTACTTAAAACATCATAGTTATTTTTCTCAACTTCACTAAGTATTTCTTCGTAAACTCTAAGCGCGGATGATACAGATAATCTTCCTACTAGAGATAGGTTCTTTAACCCTTTTTTACTTTCTTTATATAAACTACGTGCTCTTGTTATTTGCAATGAAATAAGCCTTTTGAAATCCTCGCTGTTTTTCCAAGACTCAGGATTATTAAAGTTACACTTACCAATTTGAAAATCTTCTTTAGGTAAATATATTCTTCCTCTGTGTAAATCTTCACCCACGTCTCTAATTATGTTTGTTAGTTGTAGTGCAATTCCAGCTTTAATTGCATTGTCTAGTGTTTCTTCTCTTTTATTTTGGTTAAAACCCAGAATGTAGCAGCTCATTAAGCCAACTGTAGAGGCAACTTGGTAGCAGTAACTACACAAGTCACTAAAAGTTTCGTATTCTTTTTGGCTTAAATCTCTTATACAACCTTCAATTAAATCATTTGCATAATTCATTGGAATATTAAACTCATGAATAATTTCTTTAAATAACTTATTGATTTCATCTTTTGGTTCTTTAGAGTTGAAATCTTTTTGAAGCATTTGAATCTCTTCTATTGAAGTGTTTGGGCTTTCGTCGACTAAATTATCGTATGTTCTGCAAAAGCCATAGAGTATTCTTATTGCTTTTTTCTCTTTAGCTGGTAATAAGTTTGTAGCAAAAGTAAAGCTTTTGGAA
Organism: Candidatus Caenarcanales bacterium; assembly: GCA_030065015.1. Classification (GTDB taxonomy): domain Bacteria; phylum Cyanobacteriota; class Vampirovibrionia; order Caenarcaniphilales; family Caenarcanaceae; genus JASJDU01. The sequence goes on from JASJDU010000018.1 coordinate 21,963, forward strand.
TTCACTTTAATGATATTGTCAATTCGCTCATTTCTAGTATTTAAAAAATTTTTTTTTATCAGATTATTTGACAACTTAAATATTGTTGAGCTCGGTTTTAAGGAGATTAGATGCAACTATATTAACTTCTTCAATATTAATTTGACTGTTATTGATTTTAAGCTTACTGATACTGCAATTTTTCAAGGTTATGTTATCAGAACTTCCTAGGTAGTGAGCTAAGATGGAGTGGATTAATCCACCGTGAGTTACGACAAGTGAGTTGCCCTTTAATTTGGAAATTTCGGTGAGTTTTTTTAGAGCTCTTTTTTGCAACTCTTCAAAGCTTTCACACCATTCAGGTCTCCAAGCTTTGCTATTTTTCCACTTTTTATATATTTCTTTGTCATCTTGGCTTATTTCTTTAGCAGGAATTCCTTCCCATTTGCCAAAATGTGCTTCTCTTAAGTGCTTTTCAATTAGAATTTTAAGGCCTAGTTTTTTTGCAATAGGCTTTGCTGTGCTTATTGCTCTTTTTAAGTCACTTGAGAACAAATTTTGTATTTTTAATTTGTCCTTATGATTGTGAAAGTGTATAGCAGTTTGAAGAGCTTGTAATTCACCTTTGTCGGTCAATTCAGTGTCGAAGTGTCCTTGAATTATGCAATCTCTGTTTGCTTCAGATTCAGCGTGTCTTAATAACCAAATTGTTTTGTCTTCTGAATCCAAGTTTGTTGAGTATTATTACTGATTATTGCTGGGGTTCCTGAATATTAATTATCCTAGAACCGCATATTGTTATTTTTCAATTATATTCAAAATAAAAAGAAATTCATATCATAGTGAATTGAGTAAAATTTCATTAACTTTCAAATTTCTTAATGGTTTTCATTAATTAAAGAATTTATTATGCATTTGAGTTTTGTATTTGTTTTATTGCTTAGTATTTCTGTTTCTCACACTGCTCACGCAAGTGATTACAACAAAGAGTTCAGAAAAAAGTATTATCAAACAAGTGAGTTTCAATCTTCAATAGAAAATTTTTGTAACTTCTCAACTGACTTTAGTGCTTCTTATAAAAAGCAGGTTGCTTCGCTAAAAGATGGGAAATTGTTACTTGACAAGATTTCTGACTTTGAAAATAGACATACCTGGAAAGAGGATATAAATGCAAAAGACTCTTATTTGATTATTCCTGGGAAACCAAAAGTTGGCACAATATACCATTTTGAGGAAAAAGCTACTTTTGTTCCTTTTTTGCCAATCGTGCCTAAAAAAAATATCTTTGATTATTATATTCAAGAAAAAACGCCAGATAAATTTAAAGGGTGCATTGTTTATTCATCACTTCCTTTTCAGAAAGCAGTTTTTGAGTATAAGTTAACTAAAGAAAATGGAAAATACTTTATAGAAAGGACTGCTAAGGTAATTCCTAAACCACTTTTGCCTAAAAGTTTGGTTCTAAATAAAATAAAAGAGTACAATGCTAAATCTCTTAGAAAAGCTTTTGAAAGCATTTTGGATCAGACTTCATAAGGTATTTAATTTTTGTGTGAAAGCCTGATAATTAACTAAAGTTTTGTTAAAGAATAAATCTTTTCTTGTGTAACTTTACCTAACCCCAAAAAACTTTTTAGTTACATGCTTAGTTGCTTGCCAATTAGCTTCTGAAATAGCTGCAACAAGGTCTACTTCTTTGGGGCAAACAGCAGCACAGTTTTGTGCATTACCACAAACGTTTAAGCCGTTATTAATAAGAGCCTCAACTCTATCACTTTCTTTGGCTTTTCCAGTTGGGTGCGTATTGAACAGAACCGCTTGTGCTATTGCTTGAGGACCGATAAAGCTTTCATCTGCTGACCATTGAGGGCAACTTTCCAAGCAACTTCCGCAAGTCATACATCTTGAGAGGTTATAGGCAAATTCTTGTTTCTCTGGTGATATGTTAGGTCCTTTTCCAATTGGAGCAGTATTATCGATTGGTATCCATCCTTCAACCCACTTCAAGGATTCAAACATTCTTTGTCGATCTACTTTTAAATCACGAACCACTGGAAATTTTCTCATTGGTTCAATTGTTATAGGTTGCTCAAGCTTGTCAACTAGTGCAGTGCAAGCTTGTCTAACTTTTCCATTTACAATCATTGTGCATGAACCACAAACTTCTTCAAGACAATTTGCATCGTAAGTTGCTGGTGTTGTTTTGTGTCCCGATGTTGTTGTTGGATTTTCATGTTGAGCCATGAGAAGGGTAACAATGTTTAAGCTCGGTTTCCAGGGAACTTCAAACTCTTCCCAATATGCTTCAGAGTCTGGAGTAATTTGTCTTTTGATTTTGAATTTTACAGTTTTATTTTTTGTATCTGACATCATCTGAAAGTTATATATGTTGTACTTTGTTATTAATAATTCCCAAGTTCTTAGCTTAATGAATTGGAAAGTTTTTCCAATATTCTTGTTAAGTTCTCATTGAGTATCGACTCTTGTTCAAGCCTTTTTTCACTTACTTCGACTATCTTCTCGAGAAGTTCAGATTGAACTGTTAACTCTTCTTTTAGTTCTTGAATAGCTTCTTCAGTTGTCAAGTCTTCATACTCAAGATCCTCTCCTTCAACTTCATCCTCGTCAAAATCTTCTTCAATAAATTCTTCTTTATGTTCTGCGTTCATATTAATTAAATTGTCTTTTAACTATATTAGCTCCAATTTAGTTTTTCGATGCGCCAACAACTGATTTTTTTGTATAGTCTCTTTTCCTTGGAGGGATTAAAGACTTGTCAATTTCTTCGTAACTAATGATTGGTTTTCCTGTTGATTTGTCATAAGAAGCGATTGTAGTTTTTAACCATTCTTCATCGTTTCTTTCCGGAAATTCTGGTTTATAGTGAGCTCCTCTCGATTCATTTCTGTTAAGTGCTCCCTGTACAATAATTTCTGCAAGATCAAACAAGTAATAAAGTTGATGTGCATATCTTACTGATTGATTAGCCCAATTACCTTTGTCTGGAATAGTAGAATTCCAGAATCGTCCTTTAAGGTCATCGATTTTATTAATTGTTTTTTCGAGATCTTCATTGTTTCTTACAATAGTCACATTGGCTGTCATCAACTCTCCAAGCTCATGGTGAAGCTTTCTTGGATTCTCAGGACCGCTCATATTTATCAATTTATCTAAAAATTCTTGCTGTCTTTTGACTTCTGCTTCTAAAACTTTTGAAGGAGTATCTTCGGCTTGTACGTTCCTTGACTTTGCATACTTTAAAGCTTCAGGCCCGGCTACCATTAATCCAGTATAAACGCAAGAAAGTAGGGAGTTCGCTCCCAGCCTATTTGCGCCATGGAATTGATAATCACATTCGCCAGCAGCAAAAACACCATCTAAGTTGGTCATTTGAGTATTATCATCAACCCAAAGACCTCCCATTGAATAATGCACAGCTGGGAAGATCTCCATAGGTACTTCATGAGGATCAACACCTTTGAATTTTTCGTAAATTTCCAAAATCCCTTTGAGTTTTCTGTCTAAATACTCAATACCTTTTTCTCTTGCAATATGAGAAACGTCGAGATGAACAAAAGGTCTTCCTTCAATTCCTAATTTGTACTCATAAACTACTTTGAATATTTCTCTAGTTGCGATGTCTCTAGGTACTAGGTTTCCATAAGCGGGATATTTTTCTTCGAGAAAATACCACGGTTTTCCTTTTTCTCCGCAAGGTCTTTCGTTTCCATCATTATCAATCCATTTTTTATTCGGATCTCCCCAAACCCATACTCTTCCACCTTCACCTCGAGCGGATTCAGACATGAGTCTTAGTTTATCATCGCCACCTATTGCGGTTGGGTGCACTTGAATGAATTCACCATTAGCGTATTTTGCGCCTTGATGGTAGAGAGAAGTTACCGCTAAGCCATTGTTACTAACTGAGTTTGTGGATCTTCCGTAAACTGCTCCGGGTCCTCCCGTTGCTAAAATTACTGCGTCCGCTGGAAAAGCTTTCACTTCCATCGTGGTGAGGTTCTGCGCAACAATTCCACAACATTGGTTGTTTTCATTAAATATTGTAGAAAGATACTCCCAGCCCTCGTATTTTTCTACTAACCCTTGAGATTCGTACCTTCTAACCTGTTCATCCAGTCCGTAAAGTAATTGTTGTCCGGTTGTCGCTCCTGCATAGGCTGTTCTTGGGTGAAGTGTTCCGCCAAATCTTCTTCGGTCTATATTTCCTTCGTTGGTCCTGTTGAAAGGAACACCCATTCTGTCAAAGAGGTTAATAATATTTGGTGCTTCGTCGCACATCCTTTTTATAGGACCTTGATTTGCTAAAAAGTCCCCACCGTAAACTGTGTCATCAAAGTGTTGATGTGGAGAATCGCCGGTAGTATTGTTTGCCGCGTTAATTCCACCTTGAGCGCAAACCGAGTGAGATCTTTTCACGGGTACAATAGAAAACATTTGTACTAAGCAATCTTTTGTTGCAGAACTTTCTTCCGCTATTTTCATTGCTGCCGCTAAACCTGCTAATCCACCACCTATAATGGCAATTTTTGTTTTACTCATAGAAATTCAGTTGGAAAATATATTCGAATCAATAACTTGCTAATAAATTTTAATTTAAAACCAGTTGTTTTGTTCAATCAATTGCTTTACTAAGATTTTCTGGGTGATTTTGGTTGTTATCAAGATTCAATTTCCTCTTGTGGAAAAATATGAAATTTATTTAAAATTGCAAACCCTAAATTAATTTAATTAAATTTTGTTTGCCAGTGGTTTCTCAAGTTCGTTCTGCACTTCCCGTACCAGTAAGTATTTTTAAAAAAAATTACTCACACTTGCAAGGTTTAAAACCTGAAAGTTTTTTTCGACAACATTCTGTTCCAATAGATCCGAGAAATGCTGGACGAGTGGAGCAAATTTTACAATCACAAATACCAAATGCTGCAAGGTTTAATTACTATCAGGGTAAGAAAGCTTCTTTTGAAGCAATTGACTTTTTTGAACTTTGCAGTCGGTGCCAAATAATTAATGACAATATTGATGATTTTTCATTAATTGTTAACTGGATTGAGTCGATTTACAGAGAAAAACCAGAAATTTTTTTCAAGTCACGAGGTGATATGGATGATAATGCAAATTATTTAAGTAGTATTTTGCAAGAAATTTATTTATTAGATGGATTGTATAAGAATGAGTTGTATACAAATCCAAGAAATCAGGTCTATAAATTTTTTAAAGATCCAACTATAAATCAATGTATTTGGATAGCAACTCCTCATTTAGCACAATATTTCAAGATTCCAGCAACTATGTTTGATTCAGTGGCTACTATAAATGGAAGATATACAACTAGAATTGATGGGCAATCTTGTAGCTTTCTTCCAAAAGAATTTAAGCTTCAATTTATGGAAGAAATTATCAGTGGGTATTTTGATGAATCCAGCTTCCCTGAGTCTGAAGAACCTGAGTTGAATATTGTTTGTGGTCCTGTTGGTTCCGGTAAATCTACTTTAATTAGCCAGCTGGGTAAAGTATTTGTTATATCTCCAGATGATGTAAAACAAAAACTAGCTTTAATGGAAATAGATGGTAAAAGGCTTGGTAATGCTTGTGCTAATCATGAACTATCTATTTCTATAGGTTTAGAAATTTTTAGAAGAGCCATAAGTACTAAACCTTGGAAAATTGTTTTCGAGACTACGGGGACATATTCTAGTTACCTTATAAAATTGGCTAGAGAAGCGAGAAGTTGCGGTTATAAAGTCAAACAACATTTACTCACTCTTCATCCTTTAAATGAACAGAACTTATTAGAGAATTTACAACAAAGGATAGTAAAAAGATATGAAAGAGATTTAGAGACAGATCCGAATGCCAGATTTGCAGATCCGTTATGGGCTAACACTGGTTCAAAGCATATCCATGTATCTCGAGAGACTTATCATTATTTTGATAAATTGTATGCTTGGACTTCATACACATCAAAAGATATTCCTTCAAAATTGGGATTAGTTTCGAGTTGTGTTGTGTCAGAGCCAGATGAAGTAAAAGCTTTTTATGAAAAAATAATGACTTAGTAATAATTTGTTACAGTCCGGTTGAATAGAAAGCCCACAGTGCTGACATACCTATTACTAAAACGATGATTCCAATGAAGAAACAAATTACTCCTGAAACTTTTTGAGCTTGTTTGCCTACCGTAATACCCCAAGAAATGAAGAAGTTCCAGAGTCCGTTTGCAAAATGGTATACGGTTGCTGCAATTCCAACTGCGTATGCAATTGCCCATCCAGGCTTACTTAGAGCATTAGCTACTGCTGTGAAATCCAGCTCTTCGTTGAATCTGAATTGCCAAATGTGCACTGCAATAAAGAGAAAAATAACAACTCCAGTCACTCTCTGTAGAAAATAAGTCCAGTTTTTGCTTTGAGAATAATTAGTTAAATCTGTTCTTGCAAAGTTAGGCGTAATTATTAATCCGTACAATCCATGAAATAAAATTGGAATACCTAAAATTGAGATCTCTACTATCTCAAGGTATGGAAGTGATCTAAGAGAGTCGACAACAAAGTTAAAGGCCTCTGGCCCTTTAACTGCAGCATTATTTGCTGATAAGTGAAAAACTAAAAACAAACTCAGGGGTAAAAGTCCTGCGAGAGAATGTAATCTTCTAAGTAAAAAATCGCTATTTCCTTTATTTGATTCAATATTTTTAGATTCAGTTTTAATTTTTGTATCAGTGCCGCTTGTCACTTAAAATCTCCCAGTGTAAAAATCTAGTTTGAAAATATAGCTTACAAAATTATGACTCAATTTTATAAATAAATTTAGAAATTGTTGAATTTGACTTGTTTTGTATTATCCAACGTTAAAGCAAGTTACCTTTAAGTTTGACATCTCCTTAATTGCATATTTAGGACCTTCTAAGCCACTTGCTGATTGATTCAATCCACAAATTGGTCCTTCATCAGACCTAAAGGCTGAACTGTCATTAATCATTATGCTTCCTGTATTTAGTTCTTTAGCAGTATTTAGAGCTAAATCAATATTTTGGGTGAATATACCGGAACTCAATCCATAAACTTCGTCATTTGCTTCTTCTATTGCTTTTTCTATTGAATCGTATTTGAAAAAGCTAACGATTGGTCCAAATACTTCTGAACAACTGATATTCATTTTGCTATTAACTTCAGTTATTACGGTGGGAGAATAAAGATTGTTTTCGAGAATTTTTCCACCCGTTAAGAGTCTTGCACCATTAGCTATTGCTTCATCAACCCATGAACTTATTCTTTGAGTGCTTGCTTCATTAATCATTGGGCCAATATCAGTGTCTGCGTCCAAGGGATCTCCCAACGTTAAATCTTTAGTTGCTTCTGTAAAGTCTCTAAGAAACTCGTCGAAGACATTACTGTGAAGATAAATTCTTTGTGTGGAAATACAGTACTGACCAGAGTATGCGAAAGATCCTCGAATACAGTTTGTGAGAGCTTTATTTAAATTTGCATCTTCATGAATGATAACTGGTGAATTACCTCCCATTTCTAAAATTACTTTTGTTCCTGGGTGCGCTAAAGATCTTATATTCCAACCAACTTTAGAACTTCCGGTAAAGTTGATTAGCTTAATACGTTTATCTTTAACTATTTTTTCTGCATCTGAGTTTGAGCAATTTACTAGACAAAGGCATTCTTCCGGTAGGCCAGCTTCAAGAAGGATTTTGGCAAGATTATAAGTAATTAGTTGAGCTGAGGGAGATGGCTTGAGAATAATTGAATTGCCGGCCGCAATAGCAGAACCGACTTTATGTGCAATGGTTCCAGCTGGGAAATTAAAAGGCGTTATGGCTAGAATTGGGCCGAGTGGATGATAGGAAGTAATTGTAAATCTGTTTGAGTTACCCTCTTGTCTTGTAAGGTTTGTGATTTCTCCGTTGACTCTTAAGGTTTCTTCTGCCGTGAGTTCTAAAATTTCAACTGTTCTTTTAATTTCTTGAATAGCTTGTTTTATTGGTTTTCCTATCTCTAGACTTATTAATTTTGCCAGCTCTTCAGTTCTTTGAAGAATTAGTTCGGTTGAGTTTTCAAGTATTTCAGCTCTTTTTCTAGGTGAAAAACTAGAGATAATTTTGAAACCTTCAGTAGCTTTTTGGATGGCATATTCAATATGCTCATTATTTGCAATTTCTGCTTTGCCGATTAATTTATTTCCGTAAGGTGAATAAATATCTGCAAAGTTTTCAACGTTTATTGAATTTCCATGGAGTATTAGTTTTGCGTTGTATACAACATTTGATGATTGTTCTCTGCTTACACTAGCCTGTTCAACTGTAGAGTTCATAAACTTGATTTGTAAATGTTTTATTTGTATTCAGTATTTTAGTTCTTGTTTAACCAAGTAATGCAATTCTTAAGCATTTCTTGAGTATTTGAATTTGTATTTGAGTCTGCTTCTTGAGCATTAGCCTTAATTGATTTATCTATTTCACTTTGGTTGTAACCCAGAGATTGAAGTATGTCGGCAACTTCGCTGAATTGATTAATTTTAGAAGAGTCAATGTCAACTGTTAGATGTTGATTGCAGAGGCTCTCTAACTTATCTAATTTAGGTTTTAATTCAAAGATGATTCTTTCAGCACTTTTTTTGCCTATACCTTGTGCATTAGACAGAACATCTCCTGAGTCTTCTCTAATTGCTTGAATAATTTGTTGCGGATTTATGACATCAACAATGGCAAGGGCGGATTTGGAACCAATGCCTTTTACTGAACTTAAAATATCAAATAGCCGCTTTTCCCAGTTCTCTGAGAATCCAAAAATTTTAACGTTATCTTGAGAAATGTTCAGAGATGTGAATAACTTAGCATCCTTATCAATTTCCAAGGATGTCCATGTTCTATGGCTCACAGAAACTTCAAAACCTAAGCCATTAACGTTTATTTCGCAGGAGTTAGGATTAAAGTGTTTTGCTTCAATTGTTCCAGATAGAAAAGCAAGCATATATTTTGAAAGCCGTTTTGAATTTATTAATAACTGATTATGAATTAACCCATGAATTCTGTAAATGAAACTTTTGTGTAAGTTCAATATTTAGATTTATGCCAGATTTATTGTCTCGTAACAGGACTTAAAATTTGATAATTAAAATATTGGTGATTAGAACTCTGTTTTAATTTCTTGAGATTGAATTTGTGCTTCTAAACTCTCAATTTTCTTTTTTTTCTTATCTCTTTTCCAAAATAGTCTCTTTTTTGAATTGCTAGTTTTGTCTTTAACTCCATAATAATTTCTATATTTTTGAATCTTTTTTGACCAATTATTTGGGCCGAATTGACTAAAAGCGCCACTTCCCACTATTAAATAGTCTTTCGTGTAACCTGTGTGAATATTCACTAGAAAAATCAGAGAAATTAATGAAAACATCAATAAAAGTTTTTTCATTTTATTTTGTGATGTATTTTTATTTACCAATTATGTAGGCCTCTCCATTTGGTGTAACTAACATACCTTGGGTTGAAGCCTCATCTTTTATTAGTTCTTCATGAACTAATACAGTTGATTTGTTTGTCTTTAAATCTCTTTTTTTAACTTGTTTTGTAACCCAAGGAGTGTTTTGCTGCATCCACAAAGTTTTGTTCTGATGGTTAATAATTGCACCTGGTTGGGCATTCATTGGGATCTGAGAGTAAGCCTGATCACTAGCACTAAATAAGCTAGCACTAAATAATAAGAGCAATAATGCCATCTTTGGTTTCATTGTAAATTCTCCTAAATTAATTTTATTACAGAATGAGCGTGAGTTTTTTAGTTGAATTTTTTGTTAAGGACAGGCTCAACGAGTGCTTATAAAAGATATGTTTATAAACAAAGTTACAATCAATACAGATTGATTAAGAGACTAATCTAATAGTATTAAGTTACTTCTTGTGTATTGTTTCTCTAGAACAAAGAATTGAAAAACACTTTTAATATTTCTTCTTATTTATTCATCAGACTTCTTGCAATAGTTTATTTAATTGCTTTTGTTTCGTTTTGGAGTCAAGCGATTGGGCTTATTGGTAGCAATGGGATTCTTCCAGTTGAAGAATTTATCTCATCAAATAACGGAATTCAAGGTTTTTTGAATTACCCGAGCATCTTTTTTGTAAATTCAAGTGATTTTTTCTTACATCTTATTTGCTTAGTTGGGTTGGTTTGCTCAGTTCTAGTTTTTTTAGGTTTTATTCAAGGACCTTGTTTATTAATATTATGGTTTTTGTATCTATCAATTGTGAATGTTTCACAAGTCTTTATGACTTACCAGTGGGATTATTTACTTCTCGAAACTGGTTTCTTAACTCTTTTTATTGCTCCTTGGAATTTGTCTAGTCTTTTAAGAGGAGACTTAAGAGCATCTTTAGCGGATTTTAATCCACCAAGAATATTTATATTTTTATTTCATTTACTCTTATTTAAGCTTATGATTTGTTCAGGCTTAGTGAAGTTTTGGGGGCCAGATGAGTCTTGGAAAAGTTTAACGGCACTGAATTTTCATTATGAGACACAGCCTTTGCCCAACTGGATTAGCTGGAATCTTCATCAATTGCCCGAACAATTCCATCAACTCTGCGTTAAGTTGGTGTTCTTTATAGAGATTGTTGTTCCGTTTCTAATCTTTGGGCCGAGGCTGGTGAGGAATTTTTCTTTTATTACTTTAGTTTTATTTCAATTAACTTTGATGCTAAGTGGAAACTTTGCTTTCTTTAATGTTCTTGCTATAACTTTGTGCTTTTTGCTTCTCGATGATGAAGTTCTCGGCAAACAATTCTCTTTTTATTCTGGAAGCAAAAATTCATCCAAAAGAGCCCCAAGTTGGTTTAAAGGGAACATAAAAATTTCTATACAACAAATTTTAGTAATTATTATTGGAATCTCTTTAGTACTACTTTCCGTTCTTCAGGTTGCTAGCTTGCCAGGAAAGTTACCCAAATTCGTTTCTTCTGTTCTAACCAAAACATCTAATTTAGGAATAAACAGCAGATATGGATTATTTTCTTTTATGACAAAATCGAGGCCTGAAATCATTATTGAAGGTAGTGTTGATGGGACTCACTGGAAAGCTTATGAATTTAAATGGAAGCCGGGTAATTTGGCAAAAGCACCGGGCTTTGCCATACCGCATCAGCCTAGATTGGATTGGCAAATGTGGTTTGCTGCTTTAGGAGATATTGATCAAAATCTTTGGTTGAACAATTTTATGCTGAGATTAATCCAGGGCTCACCATCAGTAAAAAATCTTCTGGAATTTAACCCTTTCCCAGAGAAGCCCCCTAATTATGTAAGAGCGGTTTTATATAACTATAATTTTACGGATGCTACTATTAAAGAGGAAGAAGATGGTGCTTGGTGGCGGCGAGAATTTAAAGGGTTATATGCCCCGGTAGTAAGCAAGTTCAATAGCTCTAAATAGGCTCTATTGTGATTTTTAATATTCTTTTGTTTGAAATTAGTTTAACGGATATCCCGAGCAAAGTAGACACTATAACTGCTTAATAAAACTCTAAAAGCCCTGTAAAAGTACCGAGCTCCGCTAAATAACTGATCCAATGTGGTACTTAAAGAGTATAGATAATAAGTATTTATATGAGTTGGCTATATTTAACAGCAGCTATTTTGTTTGAAGTAGTGGGCACAGTTTCCATGAAATTATCCGATGGATTTACGAAGTTATGGCCTTCGGTTGCAATTTTTGTATTTTACACTTTGAGTTTTTACTTTATGGTTTTGTGTCTCAAAAAACTGGATGTGCACTTAGTTTATGCAGTTTGGGCTGGGTTGGGTACAGCTCTTATTTCAATTGTTGGTTTTATTTGGTTTAAGGAACCTGTTAGTACTGTAAAAATCCTTTCAATTTTTCTTATTATTGCTGGTGTTATTGGTTTACACTTAAATTCCAACAATTAATTTATTAATTCCTTAATATTATTTTAACTAGTGTCGATATATATTATATTTAGAAAATTAGATTAGGAATTATGCAAGAAGAGTATTTTTTTCAATGTCCGTATTGTTGGCAAAATGTTTCAATTTTGGTCGATTTATCGATTGAAGAGCAAAATTATATAGAAGATTGCGAAGTTTGCTGTAACCCTATTTCTTTTGATATTTTGGTCTCGAATGGACAAGTTGAAAGCTTAACACCCAGTTCGATTGAACAGTAGGGGCAAGTATGTACTAATATAATTACAATTAAAAGCTAGTAAATATACTTTGTTGGCAATTGTAATTTTAGTAATGATTAGATTGAATCTTTCAAAGACTACTCAAAAACCAGTCAAGACGCTGGTGTGTGGATGGTGTCGTGATTCAAAAAAAATAGATAATGGTTTTGTTCATTCTAATGCTAGTGGCAAGACTTTCCAAGTGAATGTTTTTAACTCTTCAGGAATAAAAACTCAAAATTATCCAAATAGAGAAGAATTTTGGTGTCGTTTTTTTGAGAATGCCGAAATAAAGCAATCAGGATTTAAAAATATTCACAGGATAGAGAATTCTCAAATTCAATTAACTTTTAACTTGAATGAAGCTTTGGAAATACAGAATATAAATGTTCACTTGAAGAATGAAAGTGCTTTTTCCTTGATCGAAGAAACAATGAGCTGGAGTCAAAAAATACTGAGATTTTTTCATACGGGAAGAATTGCTTGCTAAAAAAATTAAAGGTTCTTAAACCGGTGAAAATGGTTCAATTTTCTGAATTTAAATCTAGGGAGCCGCTAGAGTGAGGGTCAGACTGCCGGTGTAATTTCCAGGTGGCATGCTGGGACTTAAAGTGGATTGATCGAAGGAGCCTTGAACGCTAAAACCAGCTCTTCCAGTAACTGTACTTACTGGAAAATTTGTGGTTGTATTTAAAGGGAAAACCGTGGGACTCGTAACTGAATCTATGATTATTGCTGAAGATAAATCTATATTGATTGTATTTGTACCATTACTAAGTTGAATGGTATCAGTATCCACAGAGCTGGAAGAAGACAAAAGCACATTTATACCTCCGGCATTTGTGAAGGCAACTGAGTGAATTTCAAAATATAAACTATTGATGGCGCTAGTACCGATTTCAGTGGGATTTATTTCAATATCAAAAGTTGAATGTGGAGGAGATGGAAATTCACCGTCCAACAGAGGATTATTTGTATTACTGCCATTGTCATCAAAGACTGAAATTGCAATTACTCTAGGAACGGCGTAGGTCAATAAAACATTTCCAGAAACAGAATTTGGATCTTGTGCAAAACCAGAATTAATTGCATTAGGGTTATCCACAACCGCACCAGAATAAGTAACTTCCCCCAGTGATAGAGCTTCAGTTGCCGATCCTAAGCTCAATGCCGTAATCAGTATTATCATTAACAGAGTTTTGAATAATTTTTGCATTAATGAATCATGGTGCTGTAATAGTTATGGTCATAATTCCTGTGTAATCGCCCGGATCATCACTTTGTGTGTGTGATGATTCGCGTATATCTCCAACAAGGCTAATTAAAGCTACTCCATTACCATCAAATGATGGACTCAGCGTATTATTGAACCTGAAGTTACTTCCACCAATTGATCCATTGAATCGGCAATTGACTCTGTCTGGACCATTGAACAATCTAATAGTTCTGTTATTACCACCGGGTGTGCTTTTGGTTACTGTAACTTCAACGTTTCCGGAAACATTAGCAAAAATAGCTCCGTTTACTATTAAATCTGATGTTGGTGTGTTGCTAAGGAAAACGTTCTGTGGATTGGCGTTTACGCTGAAAATTGATGCAACGGGACTAACTCCTGCAAAGTTAACGCTATCAGAAGGACTACCAGCTTCATCAAAAATAGCTATTGCTACTGTATCTTGAATAACTGCATTTAGAGTAATAGTTGAAGAAGAAACTGGTATTCCGCTTGTAACTCCAGATGTTGCGGAACCAGAGTTCCCTGCACCAGGCTGACTGGCATTTCCTCCTCCGTAAGTAACGTCTCCCCAAGTTGTCAAATTAACCGAGGAGACGAGTAGAAAGCCGAGAAGGAATTGAGCGCTTTTTAAGCTCATTTCCATGATGGTTCCAATTCCTTTTCTAAGGTGCTGTTAGAGCAATAGTTACTATTGCTGTGTAGTCGCCAGGTGGATCGGCAACATCCAATGTGGATTCATCAACATCTCCAGCAAGATCAATTAAACCTCTTCCACCAGCGTTTAAAGTTGGTGTAACAGAAGTACCTAAAGATGCAAATGCTTGACCTCCAACGGTTCCGGATAATCCTACTTGAACTTCATCGGTACCATTTCTTAGATTCAAAGTACTACCGGTACTTCCATTGTTAGCAGTAATACCAACTGTCATTGCACCAGCACCACTCCCTGTATTTGAAAATACAACACCATGAATATCAAAGTTTGTTCTGGTTACGTCTGAACCTACTCCGATGTCATTGGCATCAGCGGTTAAGTTGAAAACGGACGCAACTGGTGTTTCTGCGGATAACAGTGGATTGGTTGTTGGACTCGCAGATTCATCAAAGATTGATAGTGCGACTACTTTTAAAATTGTGTATTTTAAAGTAATTGCAGCACTAGCAGTTGCAGAACCTAGTACTGAAAACCCTGTACCGTGTCCGGAATTAGTTGCTGTTGGTGTAGAGGTTATAGTACCTGTATAAGTAACCTCTCCTAATGAAAAAACTTGTGTTGGCACCATTGCTGAAGCAAAGAAAGCAATACTCATTGCTGCCTTCAAAGCATTAGCCTTTAACTTAAACATGTATTTCCCTCTCCCTAAAATAAAACTTTTATACGGCTCCCCATCTAAGCTTTGAGCTTAGTATATTCAAACTTTCCACCTAGTCCAGGTTAGCTAACCACACTAGAGGAAGATCTCTTAAAAGTGGAAAGTAAATATTGTAAGAAATCGGGATCACTACTGAATATTGAACATTTTCTACACATTACTATGTGAGAAAAAACTTTTGTCTGTGCTTGTTATTAGCCTGCTTATCGTCAAAACACATTGCTATTCGCAAATTAAAACAAATAGTAATGATTACGCTGACCAAGCAATAATAGTTCAGCTCAATTTAATGAATAAGCTCGGTTTTGATAGTGAAATCCTTGAGTTTGATAACCAAATATATCTTCCAGTAAGACAGTTAGCAGAATTAACAGATGTAGAAATTGAATACGATAGAAGAAACAGGACAATTAAATTTAAAGAAGTATTGAGTGCCAATGAAGTTGAAATAAGTGCAATAGAAAAACAAATAAAAGTAGCTGGCAGTATATTAGAACCGAGTACAAATCCGGTTTATTGGATACAGAATAGTTTTTTCTTAAAAGAAGAAATACTTATTAGCAAGGATTTAATTGAAAACTTGTTGGATTTGAAAATAAATTATGATGCTAATGAGTTGATTTTCTCGGTTTTTACAAACCGAAATCTGAAAATTCTCAGGCCCAAGCTCCGTTTTTCTGATGATTTGGATGAGGAAATAGTAAATCCACTTGAGCCTCCAAAATTTAACCTCAAAACAATTCAATCTTCGTATTCCGCAAGAGGACAAGCTGTTCAGTCAACCTCACCTTCACAATCCAATAACCGTTCTTTCTTGATAAATAACTTGGATGTTGACTTGGTTGCCGAGGTCGGAAACGGAACATATAGGGCAGGTCCAAACTTTTTCTTTATAGAAGATAAATTCGGTTTATCAGGTATTAGGCAAAGTTGGAGAAAGAATCTCAAAAAAAATCTCGGCCTCATTCTTGGTGATAATAATGTACAGATGAGTCGTTTGAATTTCTCTGGGGCCGATATTCTGGGTGCCCAAATTGGTACACCACTAACCATTGGCTCGTCTCTATCCGATACTTTATTGTTTGAAGGAAGCTGTGAAACGAATTCGGAAATACTGCTTTTGCTTAATGAACAAAGAATTGCACGAGTTGTTTGTCGAGCGGATAGTTATAGTTTTCCCAATATTCCAAGGCTAATTAACCCAAATAACATATACAAAGTTGTTCAAAGAAATACAGATGGTACAGAGGTTGTTCTTAGAGAGGAAAGACTGAGTTTTTATGCGGACTTAATTCCTGAGGGAGAAAAAAGATGGCAAACATTTTTAGGACGCCCTTCCTTAACCGTATTTAGGCAACCTTCTGTGGATGGGAGAGTAACTGAGCCACAAATTCCCAACAAAGTTATTGGAGGGAGCCAAATTAGGTATGGTTTAACACCCAGAATAACGATAGAGGGAGATGTTTCGGGAGATTATTTATTAAGTAGGCCCGATTTTTTTAACCCAAATGACTTTAATAATGATTTCTTAATTTTAGATCCAAGACTGATGAGTGGACAAACAGCATCAGTTGGTATTTCCACTAGGCCTAGAGATAGTTTTGGTATTCATTGGAATGCGGCAATTAGTAACGCATCTTCACCTTATTTTGGAGAATTCTTAAGAGAGGGAGCCGGCTACGCATCATTTGTGGATTTCGATTGGAGAGGAAAAAACTTTTCAAATCGTGGGAGTCTATATTACTTTAGTCCAGAATTTTATTCTTCGGGAGGAACGGTTGGAAATAGAATGGGAGGAAATTTATCATTCGCAGGGACAATCAAAAAGCATTCCTTAACAGCAAATTTTCAAAGAGATGTAAATAACCTAGATGGAAAATCCTTTGAAGGAAGACAAAATTTAGACAGATTTACTGTGAACCATAATTATAGAGTTAGTAGTAGGGCTTCTATGCAGAATACTCTGAATTACAGTAAAACAAAATCCAACTTGTTTGATAGTAGAGTGACTACCGGAAGAAGCTTTTTAAGATATGCATTGAATTCAAGGATGGATGCTACTTTCAGTAGTGGTTTTGTGAATCAAGAGCTGAAAACACCCAGTTTAAGCCGGAATTTTCTTGGGGATGTGACGATTGGGGGAACTTATTTCTTGAATAGGAAAAAAACTAACCAACTCAATTTTGGAGGAAGTATTTTTAGTGACGATACAAAAAACTATTTTCTTCAAGGTCGCTTTGGCTACAAACAGTTTGTTTACCAACCAGCTATTTCTCTCTTTCAAGGTAGGAATAATGCAAATGGTTTTAGCCTAACAAACGGTTTATTCTGGCAAAGCAAAGATGGGTTGAGAATAGGGGTTGAACATACTTTTTCTAATATTGAAAATACTTTTGGAACAGAGCTCGGTGATAGAGGAAAAACTGAAACTACCAGTCATGATGTTTCAGTAACGTTGTTCAATACAATTGGTTTCTTTGATGGAAAACCTCATATCTTGCCAAGTCCTTTAATTGGTGGATATCTTAGAGGAAAAGTCTTTTTAGATTTAAATAATGACGGAACACAACAATCTGAAGAACCAGGGATACCCAATGCCAAAATTGTTTTAAGAGATAAACCGCTTGAGACTGACGCTCAGGGTAACTTTAGTTTAATAAATATCCCGGAAGGTAAATATGAAGCCTATATTGACACCTTGAGTCTTCCGTTCACTTTGACTCCCGCCAATCAATTTTTTCGCTTTAAAGTTGAGAGTGGAAAAATAACAGAGCTGAATTTTACCGTCTCTTTAAATGCTGGAAGTGTAAGTGGAACACTCACTCTTAGAGATTTGAAAGGCAATGTTGTTGAATCGAATAACATTGTTGTTGTTGCAATTGATAGTGAAGGAAACGAAGCCGCATATACTTATACTTCTCGAAATGGAAGTTATATCCTTTCAGAGTTACCACCGGGTGAGTTCACAATAAAAATAGATGAAGCAGAAATAGTTTCCAGAAACATAGACGTAAAAAGCTCACTTAAAAAAGTCACAATACCTTTGAATATGGATGATGTTATTGAAATAGAAGATATCAATTTGGATGCTCTTCAAACGTCTTTCTAGCGGACTGTAAAATCATAAACACTAATTTCTGTATTGTCTTTTTTATAAATTAAGGCGTAGTCACCAAATTCCAAAATTAGTTTATTTTTTTTCGGACTTTGAAGTTGCATTAGACCGGGTTTTATTTCCTTGAGAGCAAATTTCACAAAGCTCCCCTCTATATAAGTACTGGTTTTATTTGGTGACTTATTTATTTTATGAAGTGTAAGTTGATAGCGTTTTGGAGAGCGAAATAGATTTTGATATATGAATATCTGTGACTTTCGCAAATTAATTTTTTTGCTTGGTGCGTTCTTTATTTGAATTAGTTGCTTATTACTTTTAGTTTTATCAATTGATTCCACCTCCGAAGTTTCTAATTTTTTTAAAGGAAAACCTCTTCTTGAAATATAAACACCGGACTGCCTTTTCTCAAGAAACTTATAATCTACGTATGCGCTTTGAAAAAGATCTTTGGATGGGTTCTCAAATATTGTTTTTACTAGGTGAGAGTCAATATTACGGGAAATGATCTGTGTTTTTTGATTATTTGTGTCATTAGTTTTCACCTGGAATGCGAAAACCCCCTTAATATTCTTTGATAGAGGAAGAAGGTAATAAAGGTCTTTAGAGCTTTTGCTATCCAAATCAAATTGATAAAAACTTTCAGCGGAAACTGATGAATCTACCTTGCGAATAAACTGACTATTAGTTTTTTCTCTAAAATATGAATCTGCCTTACCGATGATTGTGCTGGTTGTTGCTTTTTGCAAAATACTCCAAAGAATAAGCCCTGGTGAAAAGATTGCACCTATAGCAGTTGAACCAATAAAACTTACAGCTCCAACAATTGCTACTTTTTTTCTTTTTTCTTTTTGTTCGTATTCAAGTTGCTTGAATTTAGCTTCTGCTTCTTGAGTGGTGACTTGGTTGAAGATTATTCCTTCGAGTTTATAGTCTTTATCGCTTTTGTTTTTAAAATGAATTTTGTAAAGTTTAAAATTGTCTTCAAGTATCTTATTTGTTGTGTTTATTTGACTTTGACTTACTTCTAAATCTTTAGATTTATAAATATTTTTCTTTTCAAAAGAATAAACTGCCGCTGAATTGAGTAGAACAACGGCAGCAAAAATATTAAAAAACAGTTTTGAAGAAAAACTTAGTTTTATACTCACCTTATTAAGATTACAAATAATTTTGCGTATATATTCATTGAGGATACGATGTTTCGCAACATCAAAAGTTAAATGCAACCGTTAGTAGAAAAATGAAAAAGAGTTAAGGAGAAGAGGGTGCTCAAATTGGTTTATTTGAAGTGTTAAAAAACAAAAGCCAAAATGAGCTTCAAACACTTTACG
>JASJDU010000056.1 GCA_030065015.1 Candidatus Caenarcanales bacterium
AAAAGGCCAAGGTGATCAAAGGTACAAAGTAATTCATAAAGATCATCAGTTGTCTTTGTTTTAGGAACTCAATACCCCGTAGCTTGCTGCGGGGTTATTTATTTTGAACAATTTCTCTTCACTACAAATCGTGTAAAAATGAGAATTTTCCCTTGGCTTGTCTTGACTGGTATTGTCTGTTCGATTTAGTATTGTCCAATCGCAAATTTAATACATAATTATGACTAAAATAACAATAAATACAAATTCTTATTTACAACGCTTTAAACATCATTATAGACCTCAGCCAAAAGTCTTGCATTCTTCAAGTCAATCCAGGAGAAATCTCTTGGAGGAACAAGGATCTCTTCATAATGAAATGAATATTCTAGCTGCAGTATATTTTATAAATAAATGTAAAAAGAATGAAGAGATATGCCTTAATTTTCAAAGGTCAATTGAAGAAGCGAAATACCATGTGAATAAAGTGGATCAAAATTTGGGAAACGCAGCAGAAAAAGTACAAAAGTTAAATGCAGAAATTCAAAACTTAGAAAAAATATACTCCAATTATTTAGAGAAGTGCGGATCAAAAAAGAATTATAAGCATTTGGTTCTTGCCACACTTAAAATTAATAAAGTTATAAGTTTCTTGAATAATGAGCAAGCTGAACTTGATCAATTAGAGACATTTGATAAGGAAAAGTTGTTAAGAGAAGCTTTAGAAGAAGTTGAGTGTGTCGATCTAACTCTGGGACAAGCCGCTGAAGCAGTTTGTAGAATTCGAGATCAAATCTATAAACTGCGTCAAGGATCCTATCTATTTTTTGAATAATAAAGAAACAAGCTTATCTTTATTTTAAAAATTTATTAAAAACTCTTGAAAAGTTAATAAAATATTAAATAATGGGCAAAAAGTGTAAAATATAACGTATTTACAAACATTTTAAATTTGTCTGCAGCTGTTATAACAAATAAATATATTTTAGGTAATCAAGTCCAGCCTATAAAAATAGGTGATGGTCGACATAAATATGCAGATAAACTGGATAAGTCTTTAGGTTTTCTTCCCAAAGAGCCTAGGAATTATATTGGTGAGGTCTTTTTAGCTGGCAGCTTCTTTGGTGCTCTCCAGCAGTCTTTACAGCAAATTCTTATAGATTTGTTGCCAAAATCTTTGATTGGGGGAGCTTTTAGAGCTTTGCCAAACCCCAGTAATCCCGCTGTTGGTTCGGAAGATTATTTGGATCAGGCAAAGCCAACACTGAATCATATTTTCAAGAAACTTTTTAGTGGGCATTATTTATTCAACCTTATGGTTGCCCTCGATGAGTCTGTCGTTGAGTTGCTTGAATATTTGGGGGTCTATTTTTTACCAACCTTACTCGCTACAAGCTTTGCTTCTAGAGCCTTTGGAAAGATCACCGGAGTTGATTTTGAGATGCTTGGCCATCCCACACACAAGTACATGAAAGCTTTGGGCAAGGATGTCTCTATTGGATCGGTTAGAGAAAAAAGATTCAAAATGAATAATAGGCTTTTATCAAAAATTGCTCTCGGTAAAGTAATGCTTTATGCCTTATCAACTGTATTTTGTTCTGCAATTACCTTTACGATTCCCTCTATTCGAACCTTGATCATTGAAAAACTGCTCGGTATTTCTGACTACTCGAAATTACTTGGATACAAGCAAAAATTGAATAAAGACCAAGACTTTGATCCTGTTCAAAATGCAAAAAACATAATAAAAAATGGATTGTCCATTGCTTTTGCTTCAATTCCTATTTTCTTAGGTGCAACATGGTTGCTCAACAAACATATTCAACGTCCGGGCTTTCAAAAATTCTTTAAAAAGGCATCTATGCATTTTGATTTGGATGAAAACTTTGGGTTGTCTAGAACATTTGTTGCTCCAACAATTATGATTACGGCATTGGGCTATATAGCTGGTTCTAGAGATTCTGCTGAAAGACTGGAAACCTTTAATAGGGCTTTTCTGTGGGCTGCTCCAGCGGTGATTTTTTATAAACAGGTAATAACTTCTTTCTTTGCTGGTATTTCCTCAATATTCTTTGGTGTGAAGGATATTGGAAAACTTTATCCTCAAATGTTGAAGAAAATGAAAAAAGGAGAAAGAGACTTTCTAGAATGGAATTTGCTAAAAGACTTTAAGTTTGATCCAAAGACAAAGCAATATAGCGGAATGATAACTGAACTGAATGGATTCAAGAAGCTCGAAGCTAATAAAAAACTAGGATTCTTGAAGACGATGAGATTTATTAATTGGTGGGTTCCTTATCTATTCGCTTTGTTTGTTGGAGCGGCTGTTAACTTGCATAATTTACAGAAAATATGGGAACTACATCAAAATGATAAAAAAACACCGGATGAAAAAACTTCACATCAAAATGATGACCAATATGCTTTTGCATAATGTTGAAGAAAAATGGGTCAGTGATTAGCTGAATTTTGTTTCGATGTTTGAGTACTTATCCGGAAATTTAAAGAAAAATGCAGAAAAACACACAAGAGAATAATATTTAATCGATTGAAATTTTACTATTCAGAAAAGTATGTCTCACTTAATAATTGTTTTATTTGCAGTAATTTTTGCTTTTGCACATAGTGGAATGGCGGCTATTAGGCCTAGTGCAGAGAAATATATCCCCCCAAGGATTTATAGAGTGCTTTTTGTTATTGTGAGTTTCTTGGTCGCAACTCCTTGGTTAGTCTATTTAGTCAATCACAGATACGATGGAATCATATTATTCAACTTTCAAAATTCTGAGATTATCCATTTGATAGTTCTGATCTTGGCTTCGCTTGCTTTCTTTTTTCTTTACCCAGGAACTTTCCGTTTTTCTGAGATTGTAACTATTAATAAACCAACTCAACGTTTTTACACAAAGGGAATTATGAGGATAACCAGACATCCTCAATTGACGGGAATGTCTTTATGGTGTTTATCTCACTTCCTTTGGGTTGGGAGTACTTTTATGATTGCAACCTCATTTGGACTAATTGGTTATCACCTTTTTGCAGCTTGGCATAGTGATCATCGTCGTTTAAAGCTTTTCGGTCAAGATTACCAAAATTTAATTGATCAGACTTCCATTTTCCCTTTTAAAGCGATTTTTCAAGGTAAGCAGTCATTGCCGATCTCTGAGTTTGTTGACAAAGCATACTTTTGGGTTATTGTTTTTATTTCTACGGTTTACTATTTTCATCCATGGATTTATGAGAACTTTCCTAAATGGAATATTTAGATAGAGCTAAGAAATGGCTAAATTCTTTTAAAACTTTTTTCGGTAAATGAACCACCTAGCAATCAAGATGTAAAATGGTATCCAGATTAATCTAGAAAAAATATGTCAAAAACAGAAACATTACAAGCAACTATCGAAAGCATCTTAAAAGAAAAAATAAATGCCGCTGAAGTGAAAATAATTGATGATGGGCACAAACACCTCGGTCACCAGCCTGGAGATCCTGCTTATTTTACGATTGAGGTGATTTCTTCCTCTTTTGAAGGCAAGTCATTGATTCAACAACATAAGATGGTTTACGAGAGTCTTAAAGAGCAACTCAAAGAACAAATACACGCTTTATCAATAAAAACAAAATTACCCAATACTTAACAGTATTTAATTACTAGAGCTTAATTAACTGAAGAGATTTTGAAGGTTGAATCAATGAATTTTTGGTCCAAATTTTTATCATCAACGAAACCTAGAAATGCCAAACATTGGCCAGGTTTAATTCATACATATAGAGATTTATTGGATATTGATAATAAAACTAAAGTCTTAACTTTGTGTGAAGGTAATACCCCTCTAATTCCTGCTCCTGCAATTGCTGATACCTGTGGAGTAATCGGTCTTAGTGTTTATTTGAAATTTGAGGGCGCAAATCCCAGTGGTAGCTTTAAAGACCGTGGAATGACAATGGCGGTTACTAAAGCTGTTGCAAACGGTTTGAAGACAATGGTATGTGCCTCTACGGGTAATACTTCTGCTTCTGCAGCTGCTTACTCAGCTTGTGCTCGCTCTAATGGGTATTCTGATGTCCAGTGTGTTGTATTAGTTCCTGATGGTTTCATTGCTTTGGGAAAACTAGCTCAGGCAATTATTTACGGAGCTAAGGTTGTGCAAATTGCAGGCAATTTTGACCAAGCACTGAATATCGTTAAAGAGTTATCTCAAAGAGAATCGATTGCCTTGGTTAATTCAGTGAATCCAGATCGAATTGAAGGGCAAAAGACCGCTGCTTTTGAAATATGCGATCAGCTTGGTGGAAGAGCTCCAGATATTCTTGCAACACCAGTTGGTAATGCTGGAAACATTTCTGCCTATTGGGCTGGTTTTAAGCAATATAATGCTCTCGGTCTTATAAAAAATAAACCCAAAATGTATGGATTTCAAGCTGCTGGTTCTGCGCCGATAGTTCTCAATGAACCGGTGGAAAATCCAGAAACTATTGCAACCGCAATTAGAATTGGAAATCCGGCGAGCTGGAAAACAGCTAAAGAAGCGGTTAATGAGTCTTTTGGTTTGATTGACTCGGTTACTGATGAAGAGATTGTTGAGGCTTATAAACTTATTCATTCTTCTCAAGGTGTTTGCTGTGAACCAGCGAGTGCTGCTTCAGTAGCTGGTTTGATTAAGGCCTCTAAGCAAGGTAAAGTGGAAAGAGAATCAACGATTGTGTGTGTGCTTACGGGCAACGGTTTGAAAGATCCTCAAACTGCCATTGATGTATCTGGTTTTGCTCCTATCAAATCGGCTGCAACTATGGATGCTGTTGCAAGTGCAATTGGTCTGTGAAGCACAATATTTTCTCCCGTAAGATTTGTTCTTGTGGAAAATTATGAAACTCAAGGTACCAAAAGACATTAGACCAACAAGTTCAAAGGTCAAAGAAGCAATTTTTAGTGTTTTGAGAGGCTATTTGAGTCGTTATGAAAACTTGAACTGTTTAGATCTTTTTGCTGGTAGCGGAGCTTTAGGTTTGAAGGCTTTGGAAGAAGGCATTGACTTGTGTGTTTTTTTCGATAAGTCTAGCTGTAGTATTCAGGCTATAAAAGAAAATATTCAAAAATATAAATTCGAGGCAAAGTCTAAGGTCCTAAAAAAAGATGTTTTGAAGTTTGAATTTACCGAAAATTTTGATTTGATATTTGCGGATCCTCCATATTCACTTAATAAAGACGAAGTGGAAATTATATTCGAGAAAGTGAGAAGAGTCTTGAATCCTCGTGGGATTTTTGTTTTTGAATTTTCTTCAAGGTTTGATTTTTTGCAAATTAATGTTGGCTTTGAGTTACTTCAAAAAAAAATTTACGGAGATACAACCGTTTGTTTTTTCTCTCTTCCTGAATAGGATGATTAATATTTCTATAGTAAACCTAATTCGATTTAAAACCCGGCTTGATAAAATTGCGTTGCTTAATGAAAACCAAAATGACAAAAGAAAATTTATTCAACTCGTTGTATGAACTAATTTCTCAAACTTCTACAAATTTGCCAGTGGATGTTAGAGAAGCTTTAAAAAGAGCGAAGGAATTAGAAAATCAAGCGACATCATCTGGACTCGCTTTGAATACGATTTCGCAAAATATTTATTTAGCAGATGAAAGTGTCTTGCCACTCTGTCAGGATACTGGAATGCCAACTTTTAAAATCAAAACTCCGATTGCTTTCAATCAAATTGAATTGAAAAAATCTATTGAAGAAGCAATCGTTAAAGCAACCGAAGAAGGTAAACTCAGAACTAATTCGGTTGACAGTCTCAGTGGTGTTAATAGTGGAAATAATTTAGGGCCAGGAACACCAGTTGTTCAATTTGAACAGTGGGAAAATCCAGCTGAGGTAGAAATCAAGCTTTTACTAAAAGGTGGAGGGTGTGAAAACAAGAATGTCCAATACAGTCTTCCTTGTGAACTAGAAGGACTGGGAAAAGCGGGACGAGATCTTGATGGTGTGAGGAAATGCATTTTGCATTCGGTTTACCAGGCTCAAGGACAAGGATGCAGTGCTGGCTTTATAGGTGTTTCCATTGGAGGAGATAGAACAACTGGTTACTCACACTCAAAAGAGCAGTTGTTTAGAACTCTTGACGACGAAAACCCGATACCAGAATTAAAAAAGCTTGAAGAATACATAATGGAAAAAGCCAATACTTTAGGAATTGGAACAATGGGTTTTGGTGGGGAAGTAACGCTTCTCGGATGTAAGATTGGTGTTCAGAACAGGTTGCCGGCAAGCTTCTTTGTTTCTGTATCTTACAATTGTTGGGCTTATAGAAGACTAGGCATTGTTTTGGATGCTAAAACCGGTAATATAAAAAGATGGTTGTACAAGGATCTATCACAAGAAAGCAGCCGAAAAATTGAGTTTGGAAATAAGCCAATTGAATTGAAAGGTAATGAGGTTAAACTAACTCCGCCAATTTCCGAAGAACAGATTAGGGCTTTGAAAGTAGGCGATGTTGTCTTGATTGATGGTCCTCTATATACCGGAAGAGATGCTATCCATAAGCACTTAATGGAGAATGATTGTCCTGTGGATTTGAATGGACAGATTCTATATCACTGTGGTCCTGTTGTTATTAAAAATGCAGATGGAGAATGGGAAATTAAAGGTGCCGGGCCAACTACAAGTATTAGAGAAGAACCTTATCAGGGCAGCATAATGAAAAAGTTTGGAATCAGAGCTGTTATTGGTAAAGGAGGAATGGGAGCAAAGACTTTAGCCGCGTTGAAAGAACACGGTGGGGTCTATTTGAATGCTATTGGTGGTGCAGCGCAATATTATTCAAAATGTATTCAAAAAATAAATGGAGTTGATTTTTTAGAATTTGGGGTTCCGGAAGCAATGTGGCATTTGGATGTGAAAGGTTTTGCTGCAATTGTAACCATGGATGCACATGGCAATAGTCTTCATCAACAAGTTGATAAAACCTCACTAGAAAAGCTGTCAGCTTTTAGAGATCCTGTTTTCGTGTGATCTTGCTTAAAAATCTATTTCTAGCGAAATGTCTCCGTCTATTTATCTTCAGCTTTGCTAGATTGAATCTATAAATAGAGATGGATCTAACGTTAAAAGAGAAGGAGTCTGTCAAGAGAAGATTTACTTTGAGCCTTCTTTTAATTCTAAGTCAACATTATAGTATTCATGAATTTCTACTTTCCCTACTCTTTCAGTAATTAGTAGGTCTTCGCCGCCTGGTAACTCATATACTTGAGATCCAATAATTAAATCTCCATTCCCAACATTTAATACTGAGCGGTTGGTTACCAGATTGTTTATCGAACTCTCTGAGTAAAATATTGAGGGTTGTAAGTTATTAATTTCAGTTATTGACAGGATGTCATTCAATGGATACAAATAATACTGCTTTAAGTTGTCTTGTTTTATAAAATTCCTTATTGAATTTCCAGTAACGTTGACTCCAATCATAGTTTGCATAGCTCTATCTATAATCAAACTGCTATCTTTTAATCCATTCCCTAGCCCCAAAAAGTTGCCAGAAAAATCGGTCTAAAGGAAAAAAAGAGACCTAAGAATCCTCTAGATGGTTGATTAGGAGAAAGAGACGAGAGAAAATCAATGTACCAGAGAAAAAGTACATAAAAATGAGTAGAAGAAAATGTCC
>JASJDU010000004.1 GCA_030065015.1 Candidatus Caenarcanales bacterium
ATTTTCTTCTACTCATTTTTATGTACTTTTTCTCTGGTACATTGATTTTCTCTCGTCTCTTTCTCCTAATCAACCATCTAGAGGATTCTTAGGTCTCTTTTTTTCCTTTAGACCGTTTTTTCAGGATATTCCAAGAAATACGAACCACTAGAAAAGTTTATATTTTCAGGATCGTATTTCACAAACTTTTGATCTAAAGCAATGATCTTTTGTAAGGTTTGTTCTGTACTGGAAATGCTTTTGTCTTGATCTAGAGCTACCTCATTGATTTTTAATTTATTTTTCGCGGGGGGTAATTCTGATATTGCATTTATTCCAACTTTCATTGCTTCCAAATAATAAGATGAAGCAGAATCAGAATTGCCGATTTCGGCTAATAATACTTCTTTGAAAATTAAATTTTTTGGATTTCCTAGTGAATTCCAAGATCTAACTTTATCGTAGATATATTTTTCAAAACCGTGAGCTAGTATCAACAGCTCTTGAGAGGATAGCTGTTGAATGAATTGTTTCTTTTGGGCGAAGCTTGCAGTTGAGGGGTCAACTTTATCTAACTCTACTTTGAGTTTTTTTACAATTTTCGGATCGGGAGTCATTGTATAAATAAAACTGTCTTCTCCATTTCCTTGAATCGAAGAGGAATTAAGTATTTTTTCTCCTAAGTCAAGTATCTCTTGAGTTTTTGCCTCCGCTGTCCAAGAATCCAAATCATTAGGTTTGGTTACTTCATTTTTTGATGGCTCATAAGATGTGTTGTTTACGATTAACTGCCAATCTTCATCAGAAAAACCTTTGAGAACTTTTAAAGTATCTTGAGCTGAAGCGAGCTTTGATGAATTAACATATTCGTCAGTTTGCGAGTCTTTTAGTGATTGTAAGTATCCTTGTATGTCAGGATCAGTGATTTCGCCGTAAACGCTGTAGCCATCAAAGGTTATTCTTTGGGCATAATCAGTTTTGGATAAAGCATTTTTCTTGAATATTGCTTCTGTTTTAGCTTTCCCAGGGTGATTGGATGGGGTCCCTAATACATTTAGTGCAGAAATGATCCCGTATTCTAATGAACTTTCCGCTTTATTGATCCAGCTATTAGGATCAGTTACTTTCATACTGCCGATGAGTTGTTGATGAATTTTTAATGTTTCCCTAAATCTAGCTTCCTTATTGGAAACCTGGGTTAAATTAGAATCTAGGTGCACTTCATTAACGTTTAATTTAACTGAAACTCTGGTGAATGTTGTCCTTGAATTAGAGGTGTTAGAAACTTTAGTTCTGTTGTAAAGCTTACTAATTTCAGTTAAATCCGAGTTGGAGATTGTCGAAGTTCTTGTTTGGATTTCAGTAACTATGTCTTTTAAAAGTGTTGGTTCTCTATTATCGCTATTATTGGGGTTATTTCTTGTATTGAAAAACTCATCCATTATTTTGTAAGTAACTGAAGCCCTTCCATCCTCCAGCTGGTCCCATTGAGTTTTCTTTAGGTTTAAGGTTACTTCTTGAACACCATTTCTCTGTCCAGATATTGCAGCTAGTATTTGGTTTATTACATTCTCTTTTGCTGGCAGGTTATTTGCAAAATGCGCAAGAACTCTGCTGAGCATATGGCGAACATCAATCTCCACGTTTACTTGCCTATTGGTAGTTTTACTGCTAATTTTCTTAATAGAACTGGCTAGTATTCCTGCAAAAAGATTTTTAGCTTCGTTGTTATCTAAAGTTTGAATTGTTGTGATCAGTCTTTCTGCGGCTGTTCTTGCCAAACCACTTAAACCAGTAACATCCAAGCCAGCAACTTGATTCAAAAGATTCTGAATTCCAGACTCAGTATTTTCAAAATTGTTTACTTCTTCTACAAAAACCTGCACAGCAAAAGCTGGGAGGTTCTTATGAATAGATCCATCACCTTTACCACTGACATTGCTTTTGGGAATCACCCTAGGGTCTCTTTCTCCAATACCAACACTATATATAGCGATCCAGTCTTTGGCACCGGCCTCTTTTGTTGCATTATCATTCGATGTTGGAATTGCAATTAACTCACCAAGAGAATTTCTTTGCTTATTGAGATCTTGTAGTTGGTTTCGATTCGATGTTCTTGGAATACCTTTAAAACCAACGTATTTTCTACCATTATTGGTTAGTTGAAAACTTCCACTAAAGTTAACGGCAATATAATCATCAATGAATTGTTCCGCGTCAATTCCGTTATTGCCGATTAGTTGAACGAGTTTTGCTTTATTGCCCTCTATTCCATTTCTATTAATAATTAATCCTAAAGCATCCAGAACCCTAACTCTGTACTCTGTTTTGAGCAAGTCAGTTGGCGGTATTTGTTTAGGCTTTGGTTTACCTCCACCAAGTTCAGATTTCAAGATGGCAGCTTCGTATATTTCATTCAAAGCTTTAGTGAATTTTTCAATATCATTAATATCAGTGCTGCCTGTAATTCCAAGTTCAGCGAACTGGTTTTTGAAGATAGAGAAATAACTTACTAGATCTGTAATTCTCTGGGCTTTTTCGGTGCTTAAAATTGACAAAGGTAATTCATTTGGGTCTAAATTGGAAGCAGAAATAGTTAGAGAGCTTGGTTGTGCAATATCTGCAGATGAAGTATGAAACAGTCCAGTTTGTTTTATTGTGAAGCCGCCAGTCCCATCTTTTTCAAATATGTCCTTGGTTAAATAAGCTTCGATTTTCTGATTTTCATTAGTTAAGCTTATTGAAGAGTCAAGATAAGAGTCATTGAATCTATTATCACCATCTATGTTCTTTATCAGAGACTCTAGTAAATCATATTCGCTATCAGTATCTACCATCTGATCTGCAGAGAAACTATTATTTGTTGACCAACTGTTAACTGTATCTTTAGCTTTCTCTCTAACATTCTTCTCTGCGCTAGATTCACCGGACACTACTTGATTCAGTCTGTCTACCCATTGATCGAGGAGAATAGCTTTTTTATTTCTAATAAAAGTATTAAATGTGTTTTCTAAAGACATAAATCTGACCTTTTAAGGTCTCAGATGAATTTATAGGATTTTTTTATATATATTTTCAAGTATATTCAATCCTAATTAAGAGAAAGGAAAGACCAGGTTGGCTCGATAATAAGGTTAAGAATTAGATTGAAAAAATAGAAGAAACTTTTTTGGAATTCTTTTTTATTTTGCTGAAGTGAGGAATTTTGTGTAGAAACCTTGAGCGAGTTTTGTGTCAGTCTTTTTTAGTTTTGTAAAAGCTTTTTTAAGTTCCTGAAGTCTTATCTCATTAGACTGATTGAGAAAATTATGAAAGTAAACGATACATAAACTGTAATAAATCTCCGAAAATTCAGAATTGTCATTCAACCCTTTCTGAAAGGTTTCTAACATATCTTCATATCTTTTCATATCAAAATACAACAGTCCCAATCGATAATAGAATTCAGCAACTGGTGCTTTATCTATAGCTTTTTTGTAATATTCAACTGCTCTGAAAAATCTTCCATAGCGCTTATATAAATTTCCCAGATTGCTATAAGAGTATGGATAATCCGGATCTATTTCTATCGCTTTTTCATAAAGATTTTTAGCTTCAATTGTTTTACCTTGAAGTAACTTTAAGGACGCCAAATTATTTATAGCTTGTGTATCAGTGGGTTTAACCTCTATTGCTTTCTTGTAGGATTGTTCAGCTTTTTCCTCTTTTCCCAGTTTTTGTTGAATCAGCCCAATGTTATTCCATGCTATTGAACTGCAACTATCTTGTTTAGTAGCTAGTTTGTATTTTTTTAAAGCTTCTTTTAAGTTATTTTCTAAATCTAAATTCAAAGCTTCTCTAAAAATGTTGAGTTTAGGATCGCTATCTTTAGACTTTTCCTTAGTGCTCTTATTAGATTTAGGTTTTTCTATATTCTGGTTTTTTGAAACTGGAGTTTTTTGCTTAACTTTTTTTTCAAATGAGGATTTTTGATTCGAAGATGATAAATTACTTCCTTGAGAATGAGTTTGGTAGATGAAACCATTGAATAGCAAAACTAGAGCTGCAATTATCAATTTTCGCTTAAATCTAATCATTTAATAATTCCGAAGCCATTAAGGATTTTACGTAGTTGTTGTTCAGTGTTTTCTTTACTACCAGAGTTATCAATTATAAAATCTGAAAGCTCCTTCTTCTTTTCTTGGCTAATTTGTGACTTTATTCGATTTTCTATATCTTCTATATCCAATTCTGGATTCCGAATTTTAAATCTTTCATATTGAACGTTTTCATTACAATACATTAACCAAATCTGATCGTATCGATTTTGTGAATTGGTTTCAAATAAAAGCGGAATTAGGTTGAAAGCTATTTTCTCTCCCAAAGCTTTCTGTTTGTCAAAAAAAGCGTCAATTGTCTCGAAACATTTCGGATGAACTAATTCTTCAACTTTTCTCCTCAATGCATTATCGTTAAAAATAATTTTCCCAAGCTTTCTTCTATCTATTACAGTAGATTCCGAAGAGTTATTATTCAAAATATCATTTGGCTTTAATATTTCAATTAACTCACTAGTTATTTGATTATTCTGTAAAAGCAACTCGTGTACAACATGGTCGCAATCCAAGACTGGAAGTCCATACTCTTTTAAAAGTTGTCCGGCAAAACTTTTACCACATGCTATATTTCCGGTTACTGCAATCTTTAACATTCGAAATTAAAATAAATAAAAAAAGACCTGGTAAGGATACCAAGTCTAATCAAAATCTTAATCCTTAAAGGATATTAACATTCATCAATCAAACTGAAACTTTTAATTTATTTTGCTTGTAAAGCTCAAGAGCATCATTAACCAAGTCATCCGGTGAGACATTAAACTCTTTAGCCATTGCAAATATGCTTTGAAGCGCTTCAGGAGGGAAAAAACGAGTCATTTTTTCAACTACGTCAGCTTGACTATCTTTAAATACTATTTCTGCTGCTTTTTTTATTGAATTCAAAGCATCAGGACTCAATCTCATTGAGACCATTTTTTTTGCTTGATCCGGTCCATATTTTGGACTGGGACCTGTCTTCTTTCTCTGTTTGAAAGAAGCCGCTGATTGATATGAAATTTGCTGTTCTTGTGTTTCTTGATTGTTAAATTGTGACACTAGTGTCTTCCTCCACAGATTAGGCTATTCATTATACAGTATTCCTTAGAGAGTCTTGGAATGAACGGTACAGAAGTCGCTCTACATATGAGTTATAGGTTAGCACCATTCATCAAAATTTTCTGTATTATTTTTTAACTTATCTCCAAAATTTTCTTGTGAATTTCGAATCAAAACTAATCAATCAGCAGCTCCTAGAGGGCCTCAATGATGAGCAAAAAGCTGCGGTAATAAAAAACGACGGTCCAATTTTAGTGTTAGCTGGCGCTGGAAGTGGTAAAACAAAAGTTCTAACAAGTAGGGTGATCTACTTAATTTCTGAAAAATTGATTGAGCCATCTAGCATTTTGGCGGTTACTTTTACAAATAAAGCTGCAAAAGAAATGAAGGCCAGGCTCAGTGCCTTCCTTCAATCGGACAAACTAATAAATCAAATCTGGATAGGTACTTTCCATGGTATATGCAACCGTTTGTTGAGACTTGAAATTGAATCTCTATTAATTCAAGGACTTCAGGATAGAAAGTATGCTTGGACTAAAAATTTTGTAATTGTAGATGCTAGTGAGAGCTTAACTATTCTGAAAGAATCCTTAAAATCACTTAATTTGGATGAAAAAGCATATCCTGCAAAATTAATTCAAAGTCAGATAAGCGCAATTAAAAACCGCTCTTTAACAGTAGGTGATTTTGCAAAAACAGTGAGTGATGGTTTTGAATTAAAGCTCTCAGAAATATATGATAAATATCAAGAAAAGTTAAATCTGAGTAATGCTCTTGACTTTGATGATTTGTTGTTATTTACACTTAAACTTTTTCAACAACAACCTGAATCCAGAAAAAAATATTATGAGCGCTTCTCTCATGTTCTAGTTGATGAGTTCCAGGATACAAACCAAACACAATATGATTTATTAAAAAACCTGGTTGTTTCTGCCTCAGAGAATACTGAAAACAACTCGATCTCGAGAAGTTTCTGTGTTGTAGGAGACATTGATCAATCGATTTATTCTTGGAGAGGTGCAAACTACAAACTAACTTTGAATTTCAATAAAGACTTTCCTCATGCCTCTTTGTTTAAACTTCAATATAACTATCGTTCAAAAGATCCAATATTAAAGACTGCAAACTCAATTATTAAAAACAACAAGCAAAGAATAGACAAAAGTCTCTATGGAACTAAAGGCGATGGAGAAAAAATTACCTGCTTTGAAGCATCTGATGAAGTTGAAGAATCAAACTTTATAACTGCTGAAGTGAAAAAGCTAATTAAACAGGGTAGAAGCATCAAAGATATATCCATTTTGTACCGGACAAATGCACAAAGTAGAGCGTTAGAAGAGGCTTTAATTAAGAATCAAATAGCTTATCGGATATACGGAGGTATGAGATTCTATGATCGTCTTGAAATTAAAGATTTAATCTCATACTTGCGTCTTGTCTATAACCCTAAAGATTCATCAGCCTTAAAAAGGGTAATTAATTCTCCAAAGAGAGGGGTGGGAGCCAGTACAATAGCTTTAATAGAGAAAAAATCTGATTCAATAGGATTAAGTCTGTTTGGGGCTCTTTCTGATCTGCTGGATTCTGGTGAATTGGGACCCAAAGTTACACAAGCCGCTCACAGTTTTGTTGAATTAATAGATGAGTTGGTAAAAGACTCTCAAGTTCTTTCGGTTCCAGAAATCTTAAAATTAGTTATACAGAAAACTGGTTATATTCTTGCTTTAGAGGCTCTCAATACCGATGAGGCACAAGGGCGGATAGATAATATTCATGAGTTGATAAACGTGGCACAACAGTTTGAAGAGGAAAGCGAAGATAAAAGTCTAGAGGCTTTCTTGGCTCAAGTTGCATTAGTAGGAGACTCAGAAATGGCTAAAGGAAATGAAGAGGCTGATTCAGTAACACTTATGACAATTCACTCTTCTAAGGGTCTTGAGTTCCCTTTTGTTTTCATAACCGGCATGGAAGAAGGTGTGTTTCCCCATACACGGGCATTGGCAGATACGAATAATGCAAAAGAAGATCTTGAGGAAGAGCGAAGGTTACTCTATGTTGCAATTACTAGAGCCGAAGAAAAATTATATTTTACTTATGCAAGAAGGAGAAGACTTTGGGGACAGCGTGAATTTGCGGAACCGAGCAGGTTTTTGGCTGAAATGCCTCAGGAGAATTTAACTGGTTATTGGGGCTCCAGTGTCCAGTCATCTAGTTATAAAGTAACACCTTCATCGATAAATCCAAGATCATATGTTCCTAATGCATCTGCAAAAGATGAAAAAGAGGAAATTAAATATAACGTTGGAGATAAAGTTGTGCATAAAACTTTTGGTATCGGAAAAGTGATTGGACTCTTTGGAACTAAAAATCAAAAATTCTATTCTATTGAGTTCGAAACCCAAGAAGGTAAAAAGCTTTTAAGTGGGAAAAGTTTAACCCTATTTACTTGAAGTAAATGGGGTTGTATATGAATTAAGAGAGGTTTATCCTCTATAAATGGAGCAAAAAGAAACCTCAAATCTAATTCTAAACAGTAAACATTTCCTTTACGCTTTTAGATTTACCGAGAGCGTCATTCAATTTATTTAAAGCAGCATTCGGGTTATCAGGTAAATTAATGTTTTGTGATTGCTTGAAGTGTTCAAAGCCATCTTTGCTACCAGTAGAAAAGAAGATATCCTTAGGTAAACGGTTCGGCTTGATATCGCTAAACTTGTCGTCGCCGAGATAAACCATAACTAATTTGTCATTGGGTTTAAATTGAAATTCTTTATTTCCTTTATAGTCACCTTTGTCAAAATTCTTTCTTTTACCTAATCTTCCAGAATCCAATCTAGCACCCATTTCTGGATCGGAAACAACTACTCGTCCCTTTTCGCTATTGCTTTTTGCTCTTTTTACAACTTCCCTTCTAAACTCATCAGAGTCTCTGTCAAGGTTTTCTAAGCCTTCCAAGCTAACAAGTGCCAGTTCACCTTTATGTTTACCCCCATCAAATAGATAGTCAACGGATACTTTGCCATTAGCTGGAGCAGTAAAGGTTCCGGCTTCACTACGATTATTTCTTAATCCTTTTGTTTGAAGAACCATATCGTTGAAGTCTTTATCGCCGCCACCGACTAAATCTTCAAGGAAGAAGGTATTTGAGTCATTTTGATGATTATTTCTCTTTATTGTAATTCGGACATTACGATTAGTATTAGTGCTCTGAGAAGTATTTATTCTTTCCCAAGGGATAGTAAAATCACTTGAAATATAATGGTGATTATGGCCAGATCCATTCCAATTAATGAATTGATTATTTTGCTTAGAAAATTCTTGAGGATAAAAATTGTTAGTGTTTAACCAATTATTGCCATTAAAGCTTAAAGAGGAGTTGTTTAGAGATGGAAAGTATCTGAAGGGACTATCGAATGCTTGTGTAGACTTTTGTGGATCTTGCCAATAACCTCCTGTCACTGGAAAATTTGTCATAGGGTTACTAACAAAGTAATTATTAAGAAATATATTGTTTTGAAAATTAAAATTATTGGAAGAGACACCATTCATCGGCTTAAACCCTTAAATATTGCTTATGCAAGAAGGTTAGCTGGATTTCCTTAAGGTCAAATTATAAAATAGTTACTTAATTGCTAGCCCTAGAGTAAGCCCCAAAACTTTAGGTGTTATCTCAAATGTAGTTACAACATGGTCACTATTCATTTCCTTCAGCTGAATCATTATTTACTTTGGTCTTAGATGAATTCTGTAGGCTTATTTCCTTGGATAAAGCTTTTATATCATCAACTTCTAAGTTTTCCTTTATACGGTCAATTATTTTAGATCTAGCAGTATCCGCGGCTAGCTTAATTGCATTCATAATTGCGAAGTCGTTGGAAATACCGTGTGCAATAACAACAACGCCTTGAATACCTAGTAAAACAGCTCCTCCATACTTTGCATAATTGAGCCTCTCTTGCTTTAAAGCTTTAAATGCAGGCTTGCAGATCATAGCTCCCATCTTTAAATCCATTGAGCTTGTTAGTTCTTGATGTAGCATATGAAAAGCCATTTTGATTGAGCCCTCGAGAGTTTTCAAAAATACATTCCCAACAAACCCGTCAGCCACTAAAACTTCACAAAATTGTTCGGCAAGAGTTCGTCCCTCGACATTTCCAACAAAGTTAATGGATTGCATTTTCTCAAGAATCGCAAAAACTTCTTTTGTTACTTGATTTCCTTTCCCAGGTTCTTCTCCAATGTTCAACAAACCAACTCTCGGCTGTTCTATATCCATGAGATTAGCCGCAAACAAGCTTCCCATAATGGAATGTTGAGCAATTTGATAGGGAGTAGAATCCACATTCGCCCCAGCATCAACAAGAACTAAATTACCTTCTGCGGTGGGAACAACAACTGCAATTCCAGGCCTTTCTATACCAGGAATGCGTTTTAAGCAAAACAATCCAGCAGCAGCTGCTGCCCCAGTACTACCTGCACTAACTACTGCATCGGCTTGTCCAGAGACAACTTGTCTCATAGAAACAACAATTGAGGATTCTGGCTTACGTCTTACAGTCGTAGCGGGTTGTTTATCTTCCATTGTAATAAAATCATTAGCAGGAACTATTTCAATAGGAAGATCGTGGATATCATATTTACTCAGTTCTCTTGAAATGCGATCCGGAGGGCCAACTAGCTGAACCTGAATATTAAATTCTCTAGCAGCTCTAATGGAACCTTTAACTATTTCCTGAGGCGCATAATCTCCACCCATTGCATCAACAGCAACAACAATTTCTTTGGGGTCTCTTTTCCTCGGGACTTGTTCAGTTCTTTGGTTGAGTTTTGAAGATTGTTTTTTTATAAAGCGTGTTCCCCTTATTACAGCCCTTTTAAAAGAGCGCGTTGTTGGATTATTTCCTTTAACCATAAGCTCAAACCGTTTTGAAGTTAATTAAAAGTTTCGATGTTTTTGAATCTATCTATCAATTTCTCATATATCAAATAAATAGTAAAATCAATAAACACTTATTCAGTTTATACATGAACCAAGATTTTGGATCGATTGGATTATCCTTAAAAATAAATAAAGTGCTAACCGAAGTTGAACAAGCGGTTATTGCTGATGGAGGATCTATCGAGATACACGAGATTGATGGAAAAACAATTAAACTAAGCCTTGGAGGAGCTTGTGTTAATTGCCCTTCAAGTCAAATGACAATTAAGTTTGGTATCGAAAAACGGCTCAAAGAGGAAGTAGATCCAGAAATTGAAGTCATAAATGTATAAATAGTATTTACTGGTTCGTGTGAGCATTTATTTAAACAGAATGGTTTTATTCAAGCGGTTAAAATATTAATTTCTATTTACTATATATTTATTTTGTTGAAGTTGATGAGATGAAAGAATGCATTCAAAAACACTGAAGGTTGGCCTTCTCGGATGTGGAAACATAGGATCTAAGGTTGCAAAAGAGCTATTAACTGGCAAAATACCTTCCTTAGAATTTAAAAGAGCACTCGTCAGAGATACAAAAAAAGATAGAGGACTACCCTCTGAATACTTAACCTCTCAGCCTGAAGATATTTTTGATGATAAAGATATTGATATAGTCATCGAAGTAATGTCCGGGGATAATCCAGTTTTGGAATATGCTCTCAAATCCTTAAACAACAAAAAACACCTAGTAACCGCAAATAAAGAACTAATTGCAAAGCATGGTCCTATTATTTTTGAAACGGCTTATAAAAATCAGGTTCAGGTTAAGCTGGATGCAACAGTTTGTGGTGGAATACCAGTAATTAATACTTTGTTGGACAGCTTAAAAGCTAATGAAATTCAAGAAGCTGTCGGTATTTTAAATGGAACGACGAATTATATTCTTTCTCAGATGGAAAGTGGAAAAGACTTTAACAATGCATTGAAAGATGCACAGTTGAAAGGTTATGCAGAGCCCGATCCAACAAACGATTTGGAAGGTTACGACACAAAGTATAAGATTTCTATTTTGGCCTCTCTATGTTTTCAACAATTTTTTGCACCGGATAAACTAGCTTGCGACGGAATTAAGAATATTTCTTCCGCCGATTTCCATTTTGCTCATAAATGGAATTTTGCTATTAAGCTCTTAGGAATAGCAAGGAGAGTCAATAATAAAGTTGCGGTTGGAGTGTATCCAGCATTAATTTCTAACAAAGATCCCTTATCTCAAATTAATGATGTTCTGAATGCGGTACAAATTAAAGGCCATCTAATTAACGAGCTTTTATTAGTTGGGCCAGGAGCCGGTCCTGCTCCAACTACTAGTGCAATTCTCGGTGATGCAATTTCAATTACAAGGCAAAAACCTTCTGACTATTATGTTCCTTTTACGGGAAACGGAAGTATTGATAATTTTTGCGAAGAAAACAGTTATAAATTCTATATAAGACTCAGAGTTGGAGATCAAAAAGGAGTAGTTGCTGAAATCGGCAATATCTTAGCCAATAATGATGTAAGTTTAAATTCTATAGACCAAGAAGCACACAGTGATAATAGAGATTGGGAGGAAGAGGGCGAGGCAACTCTAACCCTCTTAACTCACCAAGTGACAGAGGCAAAATTCAAAAAAACCGTTAATCAACTTAAAGAATCCAAAATTATTAAGAAAATATGTTGTGTGTTGAGGGTCTTTGAGTAGAAAATATATGGAAAAAATTAAGTTAGCCCTTCACAATAGTTGGCTTTAAACCAATTATTGGTTTAGGAGCAGTTGCTACTGTTTTCTTAGAACTCTGAAGTGTAGTTGCTGGTTTCGTATGAGGGTTTACGCTTCTAATTTTTCCATATTGGGATATAGCGCGGTCCAGCTTAATTAGGGTTGCGCAAGGAAAAGTTCTATCTAGAGCAATGCGAACATTCTTAACTTCTGTGACTTCTTTCTCACCAAGATGATGAATTTTTGTTTCAGAATTTTCAAAATAGCTAATTAATGACATGTATTTAGATTTACTTAGACATTATTGGTAAATAATAATTACAATGTTAATCGGAATTCGCAATCCTTATTTGTGAAACTTATTAATTCTTAATATAAAGAAAATGAATAAAGCTAAAAGCTCCAAAATATTAATAGTAGATAACTTTTTAAATGCTACAAATCATAG
This sequence comes from Candidatus Caenarcanales bacterium, assembly GCA_030065015.1. Classification (GTDB taxonomy): domain Bacteria; phylum Cyanobacteriota; class Vampirovibrionia; order Caenarcaniphilales; family Caenarcanaceae; genus JASJDU01. Next base: position 12,239 of record JASJDU010000004.1, read on the forward strand.
AAAACTACTTGAGTATGTATCAAAGTGGTACGATGCAGGTTTTTTTATAGATGCTCTTCCTCTTCATAAAAGTACGATTCAATATAGGCAAAATAAAGACTTTTTGAATTTTATTATTGACGATCCTTTATTAACAAAACCTGCGTATCAAATTCTCATAGAAGAAATCGAAAAACTTCAAAGTTCCATAGAAGATACATTTAAATATAATTTCTCTATAAATTCTATAAACAGCTTTGAAGTTATGGCCGCAAACAATAAAACTCATATGCCGCCACATCTTGAAGTCAGTGAATTTGATTCTGCAGGACCTCAACTATTAATTTCTTATAGTTTTTATAATTCTCCTAAAAAATTTTCAGGTGGGGAAACGTTTATTTGGGACCATTATATCGATGAAGATAATAATATTGACTTGATTCACTTTCCCAACACTGGTTCTACTGTGGAGAGATTGGATAACAGGCTTTTAGTTTATGAAATAACAAGTTTTCACGAGTTTTTGCCTTTGGTCTGTGAGTCTGAAACTTTTTTAGATTCTTGCTTTTTTCTTTCCACAAAGGTTTAAGAATGGATTCTTTAATAACTATGAGCTAAATTTTTTGAAGCTAACTCTCGATCTATTATTTTTCTTGCAGCAGGTGCTTCTATCTTTTGAGTCAGATTGGATAATGCACTTCCTTGCCATAGAACTAAGCTGCTTGCAAATTGAGTAAACAAATCAACACTTGATAATCCTGGTATAGTACCAGCAATTGCAGATGCTATAGATAAACCACTACCAAGACCCTGACAGAATAATGCAGGTGCACCTGATACTGCAAAAGCTGGGTTGAAAGCTATAAGTAAGCCTGAGACTCCTGATAACATTCTGGCATTCCAAATCATTGCATTAGAGAAGTTTAATGCGGATTTGCCAACTGGCTTAGACTCATCATCAAGAAATTCTTGATACTTTGTTTCTGAATCAAAAGGTGATCCTCTATTAAAAACATTCATACCAAACTGGGTTACAGCAACTAAGGAAGAGGCTATTATCCCAAACCTTGCAATAACATTCATCAAATTCAATGTGCTTGGAAGTAAGCCACTTGATGCACGAACTCGCCATTTGCCAACTGCATTATCAAGATTAGGCTTATATTCTTTGCTTTTTTTGTCAAACATCTTCTCTACTTCTGGGTTTCTTCCCCATAAAGTTCCTTGTGCATTTTCTGGATGTATTAGGTTTTCGCAAGTCTCTGCTATAACTCTATTAGGACAACCTTTTGAAGTGAAGAAATCCAATTCGAGTCTAAATTTGTTTTTTAAAAGTTGCCAAAACCCAGGAGTATTTTTGTAAGGTGTATTGCTTTTATGTCCTTTCCAAAAATCATCAGAAGTAAATCCTTGAGTTTGTTGAGCTTTATATGGTCCAACAAGATCTTTGTCATTGAATCTTAAATCTCTGGGCAATTTACCATATCTTGTAGATGAGGAGATATTAGGCAGATAATAAAGAAAGCTCATAAGCATAATTGCGTTATAAATAACACGTCCAAAAAAACCTACTTTTGCGTGTAAGTCGGCACCTTGTTGATTGAAAACTTTGAGCTGTTTTTTTAGTTCATCTATCTCTTGGGCTAATTTTTGTTTCTCGTCATCATTGAGTTTGAGAGTCTCCAACAATTCCTTTTTTTCTTTTAATAATACTTTGTTCGATCGAATCTTTGACACAATGTCAATCATTGACCATTCATCTTTCATTGCAAAAATATTGAGTACACCAAGTCCTAAATATGTAAGTAACCTGGCTGGTGAAGCCAAAAGGACTGCAATTGCAATATTATTTAATGTTAGTAATTCAAATAAAGGCTGATAAGATTTTGCTGCTATCTTAAGAGCCTTTTTTAATAAATTAGATTGAGGTAATTTTGCATTTGGGTCACGCATAAAATTCGAACACATTAACGCAATAAGTGTCAGTGGACCAATTACTATAGGCATAACCGAAGTTAAAAATTGAACATGATTAATTTCTCGTTCTTTGGGTTTAGCTTTGGCTAGGATTACAAGTTCTTGAATGAATTTTCCAGGCCCTTTTTTTAAATCAAAAGCTTTTTTGCCACTCTTTTGAGGAGTAGGAATTTTTTCCTTCACTTTTGTTATAGATGGCATTTATAGAACGTCTATTAAAATTAGATAGTCACTTTTAAATGAATACTCAAACCCACAAATAATTTTTAAGCCAACAATTTCTTAAACTTTCCCAGCCATAAGAATCGTAGATTCTTAAGAAATTGAAGATGCAAAATAAATATTTAAGTTAAGTTCAAGTGGAAATAAGATTGTTTTCTATACAGAAGATAGCCCTTTAATACAAAGAGCAGACTTTAAATTTGAATAAAAACAACTTATAAACTATATTAATATATATGTTTATATTTTAATAAGATTTCAACAACCTTTTCTTAATTTATTAAAAATCTCTTAACTAAATAATCAAAATAGTGCGAAAGTTGAAGATATTCAGTACAGACATTAATCAATTATTACGATTTCTAAGTTTAAGTTAATTTTGCAGTACTCTTTTAGCACGAAGATAAAACTCATATATTAACTATGATTAATATTGGGAGGATCCCATAGTGAAAATTCCACAAACATCCTTAATCTCCACTCGATATCCAGCAAATCGTTATGGAAGTGTCAATAGTCAAACTAAAAGGGTTTTACATTCTGCAAATACAGCTTCTAGTTATAGGGCACCACATACTATAGAAGCAAGGCCATCTTTTAAAGAATTCTGGAGCAATATCTTGGAAACTATTGGAAACACAATAAAATCTGCGACAGGTTGGCACAGTTTGATTGTTAGAGACTGAAGATTGTTTGTTTATGTTTTCCTAAGATTTTGCGACTTCTGAAAATGTAACTGCTAACGCATTTAAAAATAAAGAAAAAATAAATAAAGTGTGTCTTTAAAATATGAAAACAAATAAACCTTCATAAGTTTTTCTTTATTTTTGCATCTCTGAAAATTAAGATTTTTGATTTTTCTTAATATTTGCCTGGAAACTTAATATAAATCCATAGATTTGTACAATTCTGCTTAATCAATTATTACATTCTAAAGATTAGTCAATTTTCGAAGCTAAGATTTTCATACTTCAAAACAGAAGTTAAATAATATGAATACTATTTCGCAAGCCTCATCAGTTAGCCCAAGTACATGGACTATATGGAAAGCTGTAAATATAGAAGCAGGAAGACCTCATCAAAGGGTAGAGCACTTACGAAGCTCTAAGCAAGAAAAATTAACTCAATCTCCTGTTTCTCGGGAGAGTTATATTTCAACATTAAAGCAGATGAATAAAGCTGCTGCATTGAATTCTTCAATTAGTAGTTACTGCGGTTAATCTATAATTTCAAGAATTTTCTCAGATGAATGTCCATTTCCAAAAGTATTAGAGGGGATGGACATTTGTTTATAGACTTCTTGATTGTTTAATAAAGTGTCCAGGTTTTTATAGACTTTTTCTTCGTTACAACCTACTAACTTAGCTACTCCAGCTTCAATCGCTTCTGGTCTTTCAGTCGTTTCCCTCAAAACCAAAGTCGGTTTTCCAAGGCTTGTTCCTTCTTCTTGCAAACCACCGGAGTCAGTTACCAAAACATGAGCATTATCTAATAACCAGCAAAAAGTTACATAATCAACAGGATCAATTAAAAAGACATTTTTCAAATTTTTTAAACATCCTTCAACCGATTTTCTAACTGATGGGTTCGGATGAACTGGAAAGACAATTTTAATATTTTCGTTTTCTTTGGCTATCCTATTTAAGGCTTTGGAAACATTTTCATGATCTTTTCCGAGATTTTCTCTTCTGTGCATGGTTACTAATACTATTCTCTCGCCACTAATCTCAGAAACAAACGGTAATTTTATAAGCTTCTCAAGCTCCTTTGGTTGATCTTTTTCAATTGCTTTTAATCTAGCTGTTGTTTGCTTTAATGAGTCGATAACAGTGTTTCCAACAACATGGACATTATCTTTTACTCCTTCCAAAGTTAAGTTCTCTCTGGCTTTTTCTGTTGGTGCAAGGTGAATTGTAGCCAGCCTACTTATCTGCCTTCTTAACATCTCTTCCGGGAAAGGATTATAACGATTATCAGTTCTAAGACCAGCTTCCAGATGAATAACTGTTATTTTCTGAAGAAATCCTGCCATTGCAGCCGCAAAAGCAGTTGCTGTATCTCCCTGAACAATTAGGAAATCACTACCTTCAATTAGTTTATCGAGTTTATCTAAAATGCTACTTATTACTTGACTCGGAGATTGGTTCGGTTTCATGATTTCCAAGTTGAAATCAGGGGTTATATGAAACCAATCGTATAAATTTTGGAGCAGTTCTTTGTGTTGCCCCGTTGAAAGGATTCTTACACGAAAGCTTTTTTCACAAATCTTTATTAAAGGAGCTAACTTGATCAATTCAGGTCTAGTTCCAAAAACAAACGTTATTAGTTTTTTACTCATTCAAATTTAGTCTAAGTTAAGCAATCATAAATCTAAAAGATTCTCTAGACCATATATAAGACCTTTGTGCTTTCCTATCTCTTTTATTGCTATAACAACACCAGGCATAAAAGCTTCTCTGTTAATGGTATCGTGCTTAATACTTAAAGTTTGACCAATACCCCCGAAAATAACTTCTTGGTGTGCTACTAAACCGGGAAGCCTAACACTGTGAACTCTTATGCTGTCCATATTTTCTCCCCGAGCCGGAGAATTTGTACTAAACTCTTCTTGATTGAATTTTTTAATTTTAGCTAGCTCTTTTGCCGTTTTTATTGCAGTTCCAGAAGGAGCATCAACCTTTTTATCATGGTGCAACTCAATAATTTCAACATTATCAAAATAGTTTGCAGCTTTTTTAGCCGTATGAATCAGTAGCAAAGCACCAATTGCAAAGTTTGGTGCCACTAAAACAGAACATCCAGCGAATTTAGCTTTCTTATCCAAGTCTTCTATATCTTGGCTAGATAGTCCTGTTGCTCCAATTATGGGGCTTATTCCACACTCAATAGCTAAACATGCATTGGCATAAACTGCGTCAGGAACTGTGAAATCCACCATCACATCAGGCTTAGTTCTTTGAAGTGCTTCTTTTAAATTGTCAGTTAAATTGACATTAGCCTTCCCATAACCAACCAATTCACCAATGTCTCGGCCAATTGAATCTGATTTACTTCTCCCTATTGCTGAGACAAGATTAATGTCATCTTCATTTAAGATGGTACGAATGGTTTCTTGCCCCATTCTTCCTGCTGCACCTGTAACAATAACTTTTATACTCATCCCTGTCTTTAGTATCTTTATCGAGGAATATATTTATCGAATAAAAACAATATATTAGGACCAAAACTCTACTAATAGCACAATAATTTTAATAAAGAAAATAAATTAAATTGCAGATAAGAAAAGGTTTTTATTTAGTCAAGAAACCTTATTTAAAGGGAATGTCACATTTTTATATTGCAAAATATAATCCATAAAACCTAATAGAAAGGACGAAGCTATGTTAATCGCAAGAAAATTATTTGATAGCTTCTTAGATGCAATGACAGAAGATCAAAAAGACGAGGCGTATGAGTTAGCCACTCGAAATATTGATGAATCAATGTCTTTAATGGCCAATTTATACGAAAAGTTTTTTGGAGACTATCCTACTGGTTTAGTTGCTTCTTTCATCTATCAACACCTTAAAGATAAAGTTTTTCAAAAAACTCACAGAGTGGTTGCGTAGTAAGCTTATGAACTGATCAGAGCATAAGCTTAGACTCTTACGAGTGGCTATCTTGGATGAATGCATCATACTAAGTTGTTTTCATAAATAAGTTATTATCTGTATGCTTATCAATCTTAGTTGAATTCCTTCCATTTCCAAATTAAGCTTCCCCAAGTCAATCCAGCTCCAAAACCAGCTAGAGATATAAGATCACCATTTTGAAAACTTTTATAAGATTCATCCCACGCTAATGGGATACTGGCTGCCGATGTATTTCCATACTTAGATATATTGGAAATACATTTTTCTTTTGGCCAATTCATTTTTTCTGCAACCGAATCTAATATTCTTTGATTTGCTTGATGACATATCAAGTAATTAATATCTTCGGGTTTGTGTCCAGCCATTGTTGCAGTTTCCTCAATAGCTTTAGGAATTGTTGTCACAGCAAACTGATATATTTTTCGACCGTTCATTTGAACATTTTCGGTTTGCTTATTCAATTTCCCAGATGGATATCCTCCGCTAACATTCTTTAAACTTAAATCACAACCACCACTACCGTCTGAATGAATAGAATGTGAAAGAAGTTGATTCTCTTCAAAGCTAGTTTGTTCTATTAAAACCGCTCCCGCGCCGTCTCCAAAAAGTATTGAAGTAGATCGATCGGTCCAATCAAGAAAACGTGAATGTATGTCAACTCCCAGCACCAATGCTTTTCGATAAGTTCCAAGTTGAAGGAACTGAGCAGCAGTGACCAAGGAAAATATAAACCCCGTACAAGCTGCACTTAAGTCAAAAGCCGCTGCTCTATTTGCTTTTAACGCAGCTTGTACTCTACATGCTGTTGAAGGGTATAGAAAATCTGGTGTTGAAGTTGCTACAACAATTAAATCTATTTCATTGGGATCTGTATTCCCAAGTGCTTTTTGACAGGCTTTAACGGATATCTCTAAAGAATCTTCTGATGGTTCAACTACTCTTCTTTCTGAAATTCCAGTTCTACTCTTAATCCATTCATCTGAAGTATCTAAAATCTTCTCTAAATCTCTATTGGATATTACTTTACTAGGAGTAGCACTTCCAATACCTGCAATCCTAACCCCTTTTGGAGTCTCTATCATCTAAAAATAAAAATAACGAAAATATGATTTAAATAATATAACTTTGAATTGAATACGGCAAAAATAAAAATTTTCATCCAACTAAAATTCTGTTTCGATAAATTCTTAACGGATATAAATCAGAACAGAGCACAGAGCAAAGTTCAAAATTATTCCTTCTGCTCTTTTGTATTTAGACCAAGTCACCTTAATTTAATGAAATCTTCAAAAAGTTTTTTAAAGATTTGCAAAGTCATACTAGTATTGAAGCTGTTTGGTATGGTTTAATTGTATATTTGCTGAAGTTTCATAAATCCTTTAATAAAGATGTCTGTAAAATTAATACTCAAGGAAGATGTAGAATCACTTGGAAAAGTTGGTGATATTGTTTCAGTCCAACCGGGCTATGCAAGAAACTACTTGATACCTAAAAAGCTAGGTATTCTTGCAACATTGCAGAATTTGTTATGGCTTAAAAACCATAGAGAAAGACTTGAATCAGAAGCTAAAGCTAAGAAAAATGAAGCTGAACATAAAAAAGATATTCTTGTAAATCTGGGAGATATTACTGTTGCTGCACAAATAGGACCAACCGGGAAGCTATTTGGTCGTATTACGAATAAGGATTTAACCGAGAAGATTTCAGAATTATCGTCAGAGCAATTGTTAATCGCTCACAAAGATATAAAGATTGAAGATTACCCTCATGGGGTTGATGAGTTGGGTTCTTATAAAGTTTTAGTGAATTTGGGTGTAGGTGTGAAAGCGAATATTAGCTTGATTGTCTTAGAGCAAATATAGTTTTCAATTATATTTGAAAATAAAAATCAATTTCGTACTTTAACCTTTGTCCAAAATACTGACTAGTTTGATACAGCTAATATTTTTTTGATAAACTCGGTTTGTAATCCTAAATTAAAGTGATTTATTAATGAGCACTGCAACTTTTAATAATGTAGCTAATGAAAAAGGTGAGTATAGTCTGCCTACACTCGGTTTTTCTTATGATGCCCTTGAACCAGTTATTGATACTCAAACAGTAGAAATCCACTACTCAAAACACCATCAAACATATGTAAATAATCTCAACGCTGCAATTGCAAAACATCCAGAACTTGCAAAACAATCTATTGAAGAACTTTTAGTTGATTTGAATAAAGTTCCTGATGATATTAGAACAGCGGTGAGGAATCACGGTGGTGGACATGCAAACCACTCGCTTTATTGGTCAGTTTTAACATCAAAAGAGAAGTCTGGTTCCCCTTCAAAGGATCTTTTAACTGCAATCGAGAAGCAATATGTAAGTTTTGATGGCTTTAAAGATCAATTATCTAAATTATCCATTGGGACATTTGGTAGTGGCTGGGGTTGGTTAACGGTAAAGCCAAACGGAGAACTTTGCCTCGAGAGTACTTCAAATCAAGATTCTCCAATCTCCAAAGGAAACACTCCTATACTTGTGATTGATGTTTGGGAGCATGCGTATTATTTGAAGTATCAAAATAAAAGGCCTGACTACGTTCAAGCGATTTTCAGTATTATCAACTGGGAGAACGTAAGTTTAAGATACGATCAAGCAATCAAAAGTTTAAAAAACTAAGATTTAAATCAATTTGTTTTTAAGTTCCTTTTTTAAGCAATCTTGTTTTAGACCTTCGATTTAAGTTATACAAACTCAGTCGAAGGTTTTTAATTCATATGAGCCTTTTTCTTAACTCAATATCTTTACTTAATTTCAGAAATTATCTTGGTGCGGGTAATAGCTTCAATTTTCATAAAAAGTTTGTTTTTATAATTGGTCCCAACGCAATTGGTAAAACAAATCTGCTTGAGGCAATTCAGTATATATCTTTCGGGGGAGAAGGTAATAAAGAAAGAGAGAAAATTCTCTCAAAAAATGCAGAACAGAATTTTTTTTCAATTGAAGCAAACTATGAGTTAGAGTCTCGAGATTGTACGCTAGAGTGCTCAATTGGAGAAACAAAAAAAAATATAAAGCTCAATGGGGTTAACTATAGATCTTTGAGTCAGTGTATAGACAATCTACCAAAGGTAATTACCTTTAAATCCAAAGAAAGTATAGAAATTGTGAGAGGATCTCCTCAAAAGAGGAGAGAGTGGGTTGATACAACATTAACCGTATTGGACTTGAAATATGCTAACGCTTTGAAACGCTATAATAAAGCTCTTGAACAAAGGAATAGTTTATTAAAAACTTTCATTCAACAAAAGAAGAGTAAGCAAACTATCCTTCATGAAATAGACCCTTGGGATATAGAATTATCAAAGTATGGAGTGTATCTTCAAAATTCCAGAAAGCAATTTGTAGAGAAACATTCAGCTCAATATATTAGTAACTACCAAATCATTGCTTCTGATTCAGAGGATAAACCTTCAATGAATTATCAGCCTTCTTTTTATGGGTGTTCAGATGAAATGGGTCTTTTGCGTCAGTTTCAAGAAGGTCATCATATTGACTTAATTAGAGGAATTACAAATAAAGGTCCACACAGAGATGATTTCTTATTAACCTTGGATGATCAAGAAATAAGACATTTTGCAAGCCAGGGGCAGCAGAGGACCTCCTCGTTAGCCCTAAAAATGCTTCAATTACAATTATGGCAAGAGCAATTAGGGTATTCTCCACTTTTATTATTGGATGATGTAGCCGCCGAATTAGACTTGAGCAGACAAAAAGCCCTGTTCAGCTTTTTACCAACAAACGGACAAGTCTTTATAACTACAACTCACTTGGTGAATCTCCCTCTAATTAGCAAGGAAGATTATCAAATAATCAATTTAAACAAAATGTAAAACTTTATCAAAGGTATTGGCAAAACAACTTCATATTTTTATAATGTTTACTAGAGTAACTGACAATCATTGCTATAAATATTAATTATGATTAGGTTATGCATTACTGAAACCCCAGGAGAGTGTTTATGAAAAAAGTAGATATTCACGGAATGAATCTAGATATTACTCAGGCTATTGAACAATATATTGTTAAAAAAGTTGATAGAGCCACAAAACACACAGCTGAGTTTGTCTCTGGAGTGAGAGTGAACTTGAGTTGTGAAAATAAAAGTGGAACACATTTAGTTGAGATTGTTTTATTTATGAATGGAGGAAAAACTTTACACAATAAAACAAGATCTGAAGATATGTATGCAAGTATAGATATTGCTTGTGCTGGTATAGAACGTCAATTAAGAAAAATTAAGGAGAAGAATATTGACGTTAAGCGCTATCGCTCTATGGAGGAGAAATTAATCTCTGCTCCTGACTTGTTATCTTCTATAGCAAGTTAAGTTAATTTATCTAAAAATTTTTTTAATAATAAGCCGATAAATTTTAAATTTATCGGCTTATTTGATATTAATGGAGAATTGAGTAAGATTACTCAAACAAAAATTTGAACGGGATATCTTTCTTGGATTTTTAAAAATACTGCAAAGTCAGATAAGCGAAATAAACATTTTAATGTTTTAAAAGTACTTTAGTTGAATAATCTGTATAAATAATATATTCTCAATGACTCGGCAATATATTGACTTATGTGGATTAAAATAAATGAGACCAATTCAAGCTTTCCAAAAACTAAATTATAAGTACGTTTTACCCCTTACATCGGTAGCAATGATTTCTGCTGGAGTTGGTGGAGTGGCAAAGATGGCATTTCATGGTGTCCATAGCTATGGATTCATTAAAGAGCTTAGATCTTCTCAGATAACTCAAGCAAGAATGTTGACACTTGAGAAACAAATGCAAAATCACGAAAAAGGCATGAAAGATGGTCTTAACTTGTTTCTTTTTGGAGGTGTTACCTCCACTGGAGCTTTTCTTGTATCCTCCAAGATTCCAACACCAAAAGGAGTAAGAAAAGTTGGAGCAATTGAAAGACTTACTTACTTGGCCGTCTCAGGGGCTATGCTTTATAAGAGAATTTGTGGATCTAAGCAATGAGGTGAGCTATTCCGCTTAATTCCGTTAATTCAACGAGTCTTCAATTGTTTTATCAAATCATCAACCACATTAGGTTCAGCTAAAGTACTCAGGTTCCCAAGGTCTTCATGTTCGCCAATGGCAATTTGTCTCAATATTCTTCGCATTATTTTGCCAGAACGGGTTTTTGGTAAACCTTTTACAATTTGTAATTGATCGGGTAATGCAAAAGCTCCAATGTCATTTCTCAATTGCTGTTTTATTGTCCCAGAGATTTCATCAACGCTAAAACTAGAAGCCTCAACGCTAGGTACTATAAATGCACATATCCCCATACCTTTAATTTGGTGAGGTATACCAATTACCGCGGCTTCAGCCACTAAAGGATTAGAGGTTAATGAACTCTCAATTTCGGCAGTACCCAATCGGTGACCGGATACGTTAATCACATCATCTATTCGACCACTTATCCAATAGAAACCGTCTTCGTCTCGTTTACAACCATCTCCAGTGAAATACAATCCAGGGTATTGAGTAAAATAGGTTTCAACATATCTTTGATGATCACCGTAGATTGAGCGGGCCATTCCAGGCCAAGGCTTTTTAATGCATAAGTTTCCATTTGTGTTATTTTCAGTCAGTTCTAAGCCGTTATCATCAACTAGACAGGGATTTACTCCAAAGAAAGGAAGTGTTGCAGAACCAGGCTTCATATCTGTAACACCAGGTAAAGGAGTAATCATAATTCCACCAGTTTCAGTTTGCCACCAAGTATCCACTAAAGTGCATTCACCCCTTCCAATAGTTTCATAGAACCACTTCCAAGCTTCAGGGTTAATAGGTTCACCCACCGAACCCAAAACTCTTAAAGAGGAAAGATCGTATTTTGCAGGATAATCCTTGCCAAAACGGGCTACTGCTCTAATTGCTGTTGGGGAGGTGTAAAAAATATTAACCTTGTGTTTTTCTATAACTTCCCAATACCTTCCTGGGTCAGGGTATAAAGGAGTAGATTCAAAAAGAACAGTTGTCGCTCCAACTGATAATGGACCATAAACTAGATACGTGTGCCCTGTAATCCATCCAATATCCGCTGCACAAAAATATATATCTTTCGGATGATAGTTGAATACATATTCAAAAGTCATTGATGCATAAAGTAAATAGCCTGCCTGGGTATGCATTAAACCCTTCGGTTTACCTGTAGATCCTGAAGTGTATAAAATAAATAATGGATCTTCAGAAGACATCCACTCAGCAGGGCAAGATCTTCTTTCTTTTTGTACTTCTTCATGTAACCAAAGATCCCGACCAGGTTGCATTTCAATTTCAGTCAACGTTCTTTTTGCAACAAAAACCTTTTCAACCAGAGTCAGCCCTTGAATAGCTTTATCGACAATATTTTTCAATGGATAGCAACGACCACCTCTTTTACTTTCATTAGCGGTGACTATAACCTTGCACCCACAGTCAATTATTCGATCTCTGAGAGATTCGGCAGAGAAACCTGCAAAAACAACCGAGTGAATAGCTCCAATCCGAGCACATGCCAGCATTGAGAAAACCAGTTCCGGCATCATTGGCATATAAAGACAGACGCAGTCTCCTTTTTTTACACCGGAAGCCTTCAAAACATTAGCAATCCTACAAACTTCGTGTTTTAACTGAGAATATGTATAAGTTTTAGCCTCTCCTGGCTCATCTGTTTCCCAAATTAAAGCAATTTTTTCAGCTTTATCTTTTAGATGTCTATCAATGCAATTGTGAGAGACATTCAGTTTACCTCCAGAAAACCAGGCAACATCGGCCTCAGAAAAATCATCGTCTAATACATTTTCCCAAGGATGAAACCAAGTTAGTCTTTTTGCTTGTTCAGCCCAGAATTCTTCGGGATGATTTATAGAAAAATTATATAAATTCTTATATTCGTCTAATGAAGATATTTGTGAGATGGGTTTTACGTTCTCTTTGGGAGGATAAATTGGGGACTCACTTAGGACTTCACTCATTGGAAAATACTTAATTTGTGTGACTTTCGGTAGATTATAACCAGCAGAATCTATTATTTATTTCTAATCTCCCAAACGGTTATGGTCACCTGAAATTCTGAATTTAAAGATTGATTTTTAAGAGCTTAGTTATTTGTAATAACGCAGTATAAGTTGGGACCAAATATAAATTGTCTTCAAGGGAAGATTTGTCACAGAATTCTTCAATTGCCTGCTTCAAGTATTCATAATAAGTAATTCTCTTGACCCCTGCATATTTGAGCCTAACGGCAATATCAGAACCTCTTGTACCGGTAGCAAAAACTGGAAATTTATTATCAACAAGATGTTCAAAGTGTGCATCCCACAGCCAAGAAACATCACGACCATCAGCATAATTATCATTTATAGCGAGTAACACTTTCGCTTTCGGATCGCTTCTAATTAACCTCAAAACCTCACTCGCCCCAATCGGATTCTTAATCAAGAAAATTTTTAAACTTTTATCTTTGTATTTAACCTCTTGAGATCGGCCAAAAAGAGATTTATAGTTTTCAATTCCGTTCTTTATTTGTTCTTGTGAAAATCCTAGAGAATAAGCTACAGCAGCAGATCCTAGAGCATTATAAACATTGAATAAACCTGGTAGTGGAACTTTAACATTGATGTTTTTTAAATTTGGAAACTCTAATTTTATTTGAGAATTGCAAGTCGTAAATTTCAATTCAGTGACTTTAAAAGCGGGGTCTGGTCTTTTGTATCCGCAAGAATCACAAACAAAGTCTCCAAATTGACCAAGCCACTGTATCTTATAAGTCAAATCAGCATTACAACGAGGACATAAACCGAGCTCTTCAGCATAAACATCTGGAAGATTGTTTTGCTTCCAAACTTTTGCGTCTATTCCGAAATATAAAACCCTTGTATCTGTTGTATCTTCAGGGTATTTCAATTTGCAAACGTTCGGATCATCTGCATTGAGAACTAATAACCCCTTTCCCATAGCCAAAGATTGAGAATCTAATGATGGTTTGTTATTTGCTTCGTTAACAAAACGAATTCCTTCCTGAACCAAGTTAATTGTTTGGTTCATTTCACCGAAACGATCGAGTTGATCTCTAAAGAAATTATTTACCAAAATTAATTTTGCAGGATTGTGTTCAGTTATCTTGCGCAACACTGCTTCGTCAATTTCAAAGAGAATTTCCTGAGATTCAAGCTTCGCTTCACAATTCAGATTACAACTCAAATGCTTAATTAATTCAGTTAATAAACCTGAGGGTAAATTTGCACCTGAGCGATTGTGAATGAAGTTCATATCACCCTCATTTATTATTGAGGCGAGCATTCCAGCCGTGGTGGATTTACCATTCGTTCCCGTAATAAAAATCGGTGCTTTTGAGGATGATAAAAGCTTATTTAAAAGGCCAGGGGCGATTTTTAGTGCCGCTAGTCCTGGAGCACTTGTACTGCGAGGAGACAGACTCAGGGCAAATTTAGCCGCTAATATTGCAAAGCATTCTCTGAAAGATAATTTCATTCAATAAATATACTAACCTGGAGGCCATTGAAGGGCTCTTCCTCCTAAAACATGAAAATGAAGATGATCGACTGTCTGTCCTCCATACTCTCCAATATTAGTAACAACTCTATAACCATCTTCAGCTAAATTTTCTTTCAATGCTAATTGTTGAATTACTGAAAAGATATGAGAAAAAACAGATGAATCTTGAGGTGAAGCCGTTTGAACATTTGTAATTTTCTTTTTTGGAATAACAAGGAAATGTACTGGAGCAACTGGAGAAATATCTCTAAAAGCAATCGTCAATTCATCTTCATGAATAATATCGGCAGGAATCTCTTTATCAATAATTTTTTCAAAAATTCCTTTCATTTGTTTCCTAATCGTCCGTTTGATAATTTATTTAACACTAAGTATAAGATCTTATAATAAAGTCTTTAGTTGGGAAATATTCAATTGAATTAAGGGAAAAGTTAATTGAGTTCACACAACCCTCCTAAGCCAAATTTCTTCGTAAAAAGTTTCTTGAGCAATTTCAGTTTTTCCTGAGTGGGTAAGAAATAAAGCTGATAAAAAAGTATCAATTTTGTCACCAATTGAATTTTTCAGGTCGGACAAGCTAATTTGTTTATCAAGTTGAAGCTTATCTAGGATGATTTGGCTTAGAACTTCAATTTTTTGTTCTAAATTTTCATCAACTGCCAAATCTAAGATATCTGTATCTTCATCTTCTCTTAAAATAATACCTTCTTCATCCTCAAAATCTTGGAGGCTAGTCTTTTTCTTTCGTTTACGCTTTGAGGTTTTCAATTCAACCTCTCTAAATAACCCAATCAAATCATCGAGTGTTATTTTTCTTGTTCTTTGCTGCTTTAAGCCTTTTGGGTTACGAGATAGAACAGTGTCTAAAGCTTTTGGGGTTAACATTTCTTCATATTTTGAATTTTCATTTATTTCTTCAAAGTCAACCGCTTCAAAGTCCATTAAGTCATCAAATTCACTGCTTTCTTCCTTAGTGGGTTTTGTGTAAATATCCTGAGATTTAATTCTCAAAAGGACTGAAACCAAAAAAATTATGTGTGCAGCTTGCTTCAATTCTTGTTTTTCATTTTGGCTGCTCAATTGGCTCAAAAACTTATCAATAACAAAAACCAAGTCTACATCCCAAGGATTAATCTCCCCTTTCTTAGCCATTTCAACCAATAGCTCTGGTCCTAGCTCTGCCCAGGATTTTTCTTGAGCTTCTTCTTTGGATGTTTCAGTGATTTGCAAAACTACTTCTCAAATGGATATAAAAATTTTATCAATATTTATTAAGCAATAAACTGTCTAGATCGCTTTGTTTTGACTTTTCTCTGGTTGCAGAATAGTTTTTTCTATTAATAATTGTATGAAAAAGTTAAATGCAAACACCGTCAATGGAAAGATGGAAAAGAGTTAAGGGGATGAGTAAAAGATATTTATTCAAAACATCAGAGATGGTTATAATTAGAACTCAGTTGATTGAAAATTTATAAAAGGTAACTACTATGGGAGCAGTCGGACAAACTTCAGATAGCATGTTTCAAGCTGATGTTTTAGATCAAAAAGGTTTGGTCTTAGTTGATTTTTGGGCTCCTTGGTGTGGTCCTTGTAGACAATTAGCACCATTAATTGATGAAATGGCTAAAGAATTTACTGATGTGAAATTTGTAAAACTCAATACTGATGAGAATCCTCATACAGCACAAAATTATAGAATCAGTGGTATCCCAACTTTGATCTTATTTAAAGACGGTGAAGTTTCTAAAGTTGAAGTTGGTGCTTTAAACAGAGATGGTTTGAAGAAGTTGATTCAAGACGCTAAAAACTAAATTTAAGAATTTCATTTTTTAATCTTTTCGCAGCTCAAGCACTTAAATTATTCATTCTTTCATATTCGTTTATACGTAGATTTTTATTCTTTGTCTAAAGTGGTAAGACGAATCAATTTTTAGGTATTGCAATCACTTTCCATTAATACATGTTGCTAGAGATTCTAGAGTATGAAAATTCAACATGCAAATCTGATAATTTATTTTTGACATCAACTTCAAAGCTTTGGTCTAAGGAAACAAAACTAAAGAAAAAATTAACAATAAATAAAGTTTTGATTTTCTATAATTCTTTATTTTTCTCAAAAAGTGAGCAGCGATACAATATATTTAATATATTCCTTTTTTGGCTCTTAGTAAAACCATGGATCCGAATAAAGTATTAATTTTTGATACAACCTTGAGAGATGGTGAACAATCTCCGGGAGCAAGCTTAAATGAAGCTGAAAAGATAAAAATTGCTCACGAACTTGCAAAACTCAAAGTTGACGTTATTGAGGCCGGGTTCCCTATCTCTAGTTCTGGGGACTTTAATGCTGTTCATCGGATTGCATTGGAAGTTGAAGGACCAATTATTTGTGGATTAGCAAGAGCAAAGGAATCAGATATAGAGAAAGCTGCTCAGGCTCTAGAACCAGCTAAGAAAAAAAGAATACATACATTCATAGGTGCTTCCAATATTCACCTAGAACACAAGTTGAAGCTAACTAAAACTCAATGCATTGAGCAAGCAGTTCGAATGGTTAGATTAGCAAAATCTTTTACTGAGGATGTTGAGTTCTCTCCAGAAGATGCTGGAAGAGCTGAGCACGACTTTTTATTTGAACTTGTAGAAGCCGTTATTGAAGCGGGTGCAACAACGGTTAATATCCCAGACACGGTTGGTTATATTACGCCGGTAGAATTTGGAAATCTCATAAAGGCAATAAAAGATAAAGTTCCTAATATAAATCAAGCGATTATCTCCGTTCATTGTCACAATGACCTTGGTTTAGCAGTAGCTAATTCCTTAGCGGCTCTTCAAAATGGAGCTAGACAAGTTGAGTGTACGATTAACGGACTTGGGGAAAGGGCCGGCAATTGTGCCCTAGAAGAAATTGTGATGATTTTACGCACTCGAAAAGATTGCCTAGGTCTTTATACTGATATAAAAACCACAGAAATTTCTCGTACTAGCCATTTAGTTAGTAACTTAACCGGGTTTCCAGTTCAAAAAAATAAAGCTATTGTTGGTGCTAACGCTTTTGCTCACGAATCTGGGATTCATCAAGATGGCGTTTTGAAAAATAAAAACACTTATGAAATTATCGATCCCTCTGAAGTTGGACTAAGAACCAACCGGTTACCATTGGGCCCAAGATCAGGAAAACATGCTCTAAAGAATAGACTAGAAGAACTTGGTTTTCATTTAGTGGATATCCAACTTGATTCCGCCTATTTAAGATTTAAAGAGTTAGCCGACAAGAAAAAGCAAGTATCCGATAAGGATCTAATTTCTATTGTTGATGAAAAAGAAAGAGAATCGGTTACTAATACTTTTTATAAACTAGAGCGCTTGCAAGTTGCTTGCGGAAGTGGCTTGCCCACCGCATCGGTACAAATTAGGAGTTTAAAAGATGAAAAAGT
This sequence comes from Candidatus Caenarcanales bacterium, assembly GCA_030065015.1. Classification (GTDB taxonomy): domain Bacteria; phylum Cyanobacteriota; class Vampirovibrionia; order Caenarcaniphilales; family Caenarcanaceae; genus JASJDU01. Next base: position 30,044 of record JASJDU010000004.1, read on the forward strand.
TGTACAAACATCGGCTTTAGGTACAGGGCCGGTCGATGCAGTCTATCAAGCAATTAAAGAATTGGTAGAAATTCCAAATGAATTGATTGAATTTTCAGTTCACTCAGTAACCGAAGGAATTGATGCTCAAGGAGAAGTAACAATAAGAATTAAATACCAAAACAAGATTTTTAGTGGTTATTCTGCCGATACTGATATCTTAAACGCATCAGCAAAAGCGTATCTCAATGCTGTGAACAAATTATGTGATTTTCTCTCCAACTTTGAAGAGAGAGGTTCTGAGAATAAACCAAAAGAGATTCTTATTGATCTATGATTTGCCTCTCTAATAAGTAATCAATAAAATTTTGTGTGTGTTTTTCAGATGAATTCTTTCTTCCTGTGTTGAATATGGAAAGAGTAATTGAAACCATTGTGAAGTCGTTTGCATGATCTGATCACGAATATTTTTGGATTTTTCTGTTCTTATCTGTTTTTTGATAATTGAGCCAATATTTTTTTCCACATTTGAGTCTGTAAGAATTTGGGCTTGGTTATCAACAATATACAGTCCTACTAATCCATCCCAACTTCCGTTTGCAACTAAACAGGTTAATGGTTCTAAGGATGGAAAATTGCACTTGAGTTCTTTCCTATAAAAATCATTAATTAGTGACCGATTTAACAATGTTGAAAGCTGCGGGAAGGCGTTTTGCTTATCTGTTTTTATTGAACCTAAAATAGCTAGGATTTGCCTTCTCGAGATATAAGTTTTTAAATTACCTACGGATATATCTCCATTCATTAAACTTTTTTCTCCAAACACTATATCTACTAAAGCTTCTTTTATTACCTCAAAAGATACAGCTTCTTTAGCTAAGCCGTTTTTTTCGATCTTCTGAATATATGCCTCTGCCAGGATACGTCTTTCATCCTGGGGTATCGAATATTTGTGATAAAAAGCTTTTACTTCCGCAGCAACTTTTGCATGATCAGATGCCAAATCCCGAATTTTTAAAGAATCATTATTATTCCGAGGCTGTTAAGCAAGATATATTCTGGAGTTAAGTTTGGAAATTAAAAGCTTGATTGAAATCTCAAGCATATAGGCTGACTTGGAAATGCATTTGGTCCTTCTGTGAAGCCTCGCAAGATAATGTCTGA
>JASJDU010000016.1 GCA_030065015.1 Candidatus Caenarcanales bacterium
TCCAAATATTTCACTTACTTCTTCTTGGCTCTTTCCGCTTCTGTCATAGTATGAGAGCGCTTTATCTCGTAAATCGTTGCTATATCCGTATGTCATAAACTTTGAAACTATTACGCATTTATATCTTTAGTTTACTATAATACTAACAATTCATCGTTTTCTTTCTGGAAATGCTCTAAATCCACATGTAGATTCGTTGAATAATAAATCACTGGGTTGAATCTTTCTTCTGGAGCTGATGTCGCAATGAACATTGACTTTTGTCTTAAGATGGGAGAAATAGCCGTCACAGGAGTTTGTTGTATTCTCAATTTTAAGATGTGGAAATTTTGGGTTAAAGGTAAAAAAGGTTTGTTTTGATTGACCTAAAAACAGGTCTTAACCTTCTATGTTTAAATTCTCTGGCTTCGTTTCTCTCTTAATGAGTTGTAAAGCTTTATAAAAAAAGAGCTATACTCAGACAGTTTGGAGTGGCAGGGAAGAGAAAGGGTTGAAAGGTTCTATACTGTTGATGCTACACGAAACCAATGGTTAAGCTCCATAGTATGCACATAGTCAATTAAGTTAATAAGTACACATTTCAAGGGTGTGTTTATAAGCCTGGCACCTCTAGATTCCATTAATTCTCTGACTTTCGGTGATTTATGCTTCCCAAAGAGTCTGGCAATTTCTTTATTAGATTTTCCCTAGCTTTTGAAAATTACTTCTCTATCTTTTCCCGTAAAGTGTTTGAAGCTCTTATTTTGGCTTTTATTATTTAATACTTCAAAAAAACTAGCTTGAGCACCCTCTTCGCCTTAACTCTTTTCATGTAATGGTTGATTGGACTTTTGATGTTACACTCCGTTTACTTATGGGGCTGTAAACATTTGATATTCATCTGAAATTTCTTTGGGAGGACCATCACCCATCAATTTTCCATTATGCAACCATATGGCCCGAGAACAATGTTGAGTAACCTGCTCCATTGAATGGGTTACATAAATAATAGTAGTTTCTTTTTCCTTTTTTATTTCTTCGAACTTCTGAAGACATTTCTTTTGAAAAGCAATGTCACCAACAGCAAGAACCTCATCTATCAAAAGAATTTCGGGTTGAGTTTGAATTGCAATGGAAAAAGCAAGTCTTGCTTTCATCCCAGCAGAGTAGGTTCTTATAGGCTCATAAATTTTATTACCCAGTTCAGAAAATTCAACTATTTCGTTAATTTTCTGAGTCAAATAATAGTTTGACATTCCAAACAAACTCCCATTCAAAAAAATGTTTTCTTTGCCTGAAAAGTCTGGATGAAAGCCAGAACCCAATTCAAGCATCGTAGTTACTTTCCCGTTTATGTGTATTTCACCGCTAGTCGGAGTTGTAATACCAGCAATCATTCCCAACGCCGTGCTTTTACCAGAACCATTTTTCCCTATTATTCCAACACACTCACCTTTAAAAATATCAAAAGAAACAGAGTCAAATTTATAAACTTTTTTATCCACTTGAGATTTTTTTTTAAAAATCCCCGTAAGTATTTCTTTTAACCTAGTTACCTTCAATTCCTGGTGATAGATCTTAGTTACTTTTTTAAAAGAGACGGCTATTGATGAATGATAGTCAGTTTGATTCATTACTAGATTAAGTCAGAAATACTACTTCTTAATTTGATAAATACAAAGTGGCAAAATAAATACCAAATAAAACAAAATAATGACAACCAAGAAAGAACCATCCAGCTTGGATGAGTGGCTTCATAAATTACATCCCTAAACAAGGTTAGAAAAGCTGCAATCGGAGTTGAGTTTAAAATCGAAGCATATTTGGGCACCATCACTTCAGCTTTATAAATTACTGGTGTTAAGAAAAAAAGCATATTTAATATCGTTGAAACAATTTGATTAAGGTCTCTAATAAAAACAGTAAGAGAAGATATAAGTAGAACTGTACTGTAAATAAAAAAAGCTTGAAGAATTGCAATTAAAGGTACCCATAAAAGATTCAGAGAGAAAGGAGCCTCTGTGAAAAACATTAAAACTATAATAATGAAGAAAGAAATAAAGTAATTTATCAATCCAGAAAAAACGACTGATATCGAAAGAATTTCGGAAGGAAAATATATTTTCTTTAAAATTGCGGATCCAGATACAAAAAGAAGCGGACTCTGCGAAATAGTTTGAAGAAAAAATATCCAACTAATAATTCCACTATATAAATAAATCAAATAATTGTCTATTTCACCACCAAGGAGCCTAGAGAACAAGAAGAAATAGATAGATAGAGATAATAAAGGTTGAAGAAAATTCCAAAGAATTCCAAGAATTGACCCTTTGTATCGTATTTCTAATTCTCTTTTTGTCCAATTAAGTAAAAAGCTTTTAAATCTCCATATTTCTTTGTAACTTTCTACTAAGTTGAAAGCATTTCCGTAAGAATTATCAATATTTTTTGCTTTTGATAGTGTCATATGATTGAATCATAATATTAAACATTATTTGCATGTTTTACGTTTATAAAATTCGAAATGAGTGAAAGTGTTTGTGTTGTTCTTGCAACATATAACCCAGTTCAGAACTTCTTTATTCAACAAATAGAGTCTATAAGGAGACAAACTCATACTCAATGGACTTGCATAATTCAAGATGATTTCTCAGGAAAAAAAGAATTTAAAGAAATTCTTTCTGTTATTTCCGAAGATGAAAGATTTTCCATTGAGAAAAATAAAGAAAATTTAGGAGTGTTTAAAACCTTTGAAGCTGGATTAAGAAGGGTTCCACCTAACTGTAATTTCATTGCTCTTGCGGATCAGGATGATATTTGGAACGAAAACAAACTAGAAGTTTGTGTCAGAGAATTACAAAGCAATACTGAAATTGCTTTAGTTCATTCAGATCTTGAACTAATTGATGAGAGCAATAAGACAATTCAGAAATCTTGCTGGAGTTTTGAAAAAAGAAAGATCCTAAATCATGACCAAGATCTTCTTTTAGTGAGAAACATTGTTACTGGTTGCTCTTGCGTCTTCAAAAAAAAGGTTCTAAAAAAAGCTTTACCGTTTCCACTTCAAAGCAAACGAGACTCTTTCTATCATGATATTTGGATTACATTAAAAGCACTGGAATTTGGAGAAATTAAACCTATTTTTGAACCCTTGGTTCATTACAGGCAACATACCAACAATCAAGTTGGAGTAGATTTAAATAAAAATAACTTATTGTTCCAACAAGTTAAAAAGCATTTAAACAATGATCTATCATCATTATTTAAATGCTACTTAAAACAGTATGAAAGCCTAAATGATCTTTTGAATTTTCAAGTCTTTCAAAATGGTGAGACATCGACTTTTGACTGGCTCAGATCCAGGATCTTCAAACTGATAAAAATTGATTACAGAAATTCAAGACTACTTTTAGTTTTGTTGGTTGCCTATCTCAAAGAAAAAGACTGCCTTTAAAAAAATTCATTACAGTAATTTTTTTAAGTTGTATTTTGTTTCATGAATTAAATCCTGAGGAAAGATTTTAAAGATCTTTCTGAATAAATTCTCAGCTGATGAATAGCGATAATTTGATAGATAGTGCTGGAAAACATCTTCAATATACGCAAAATCTGTCACCAAATCATCTTTAATGCTGTTTTCATTAATTAGATGTTCGCTTATATTCTCTGAGTTTATAATTGATTCTAGAAATTTTTTGTATTTCTCACCAACTAGGTTAAATTCAAAAGTTTGCAGATAATATTTTTTCAATTCTTCCCCAATCTTTACTCTTAATAACTGATTAGATAAAAGTTCCAGTGCAAATTGCCTTGCCTCTACCAAATTATTTGCAACAAATTGGTAATCAGTAGGCAAATTTTTATAAGAAGAAAAATAAGAAACTTTTCCATTTTTTGTAGAAATTACAGGTTTACCATTTTTTATAACATCAATTAGCGTAAGTCCATTTCCCAGAGGGAAGGTGTCTATATATATATCACACGCTTGAATGTAAGACTCAAAATCAGTTTGGGGAGAAAGAAATATGACTCTAGATTCAAGACTTGAATCGAATTGAAGCAACAATTTTCTAAAAACTTCTTTCTCTTTATTTGAGAAATTACTTATCAATAAATATTTGGTACTATTAGTCGTATTTAGCAATGAAATTACAAAGTGCAAAAATTCCAACTGGTAATCTACAAAAACTTTATAAGAAGAAAAACCACTCATAAATAGAATTTCTCCGTCTTGAATAAAAAGTTTATTTTTTATTTCTTTAATCTTTGGGAAAACAGTTTGATTATTTTGGTTAGGCTGTCCCTGAAGGGGTATTAAGGCAGTTTTCTTCTTTTTTCTAAATTTATTACTTATTAAGAACCCCTCTTCTCTGTATTCAAGAATATAGTCTTGGTCAAAAGATAGAGAAAATATGTGATCAGCATGATTAAAAAAAATCGTTGATATTGGTAAATTCTCTTTTTTTAATATCCGAGTTATCAGTGACCAAATAAGGTCTTCTGGATGAACATATAACATCAAAAGTGAAGGATTCAAATTTTTAATCGCTGAAACAATTTGCTCGCTTTTCAAAAACATTTTTTCGATTCTCTTGCTACAAAAAGCAAACTTATGAATAGTTGCAAATTCCTGAAGAATTTGAATTTTTTCAGGAGCCAATTTAGAACTATCAGCAAAGCTCTCACTAAGAAAAACGTGTATATCGAAGTATGAGGACAGACTTTTACAGAACCTGATTATGCATTCAGTATGCCCTCCCATATCAAGAATATTACTAACTGCAATTCCTATAACTTGCTTATTAGAAGAGTTTGAATCACCTCGAGAAACTATTTTGTAATTTATTCTTTCTGCTTGTCTTAAATCATTTGAAGATTGTGATTTTTCGTAAAGCTGAAATAAATTCAACTCAAAATCTTCATCATAAAAAATACCTGTTTGAGTGTTTGAGGCATAAAAAGCTGCTCTATCGAAGTAAAAAAGACTTCTGTTGAATTCATTTGCGGATAACAGTTGAAAAGCCTTTCGTTTTAATCTTATATATTCATCCGAATTTGCGTTCATAAAAAAACTTTTACAAAGATAACTTTGACAACGTTAGACAAGCACCCAAGTAATATTTTGAATCTTGATAATTGTTTACTGTTGATTATGGCCTCTTTTAATTCTAAATAATTTGTAATATTTAGCTACTATAGTATTTTACAAAATGAGAAACACAGAACTTATTGATTTTACTGTTAAAGGAGACCAAAGAGGTTCTCTTGTAGCAATAGAGAACTTCAAAGATATACCTTTTGAAATTAAAAGAGTCTATTACGTTTTTGGAACTAAATTAAATTTAAAAAGAGGCAAACATGCTCATTCTAAACTCCAGCAAGTTTTAATCTGCGTTTCAGGAACATGCAAAATAGAATTAGATGATGGCAAAGAAAAAATCATTACAAATTTAAACAAACCAAGCCTGGGACTTTATATTGGATCTCTGATATGGAGAGAGATTTTCGATTTTTCTCCAGAATGCGTTCTTTTAGTTTTAGCCAGCGATATATATGATGAAGACGAATACATTAGAGATTACTCAAGATTTAAGAAGTTAGTGGATTAGAATGGCAAATATTATAGTCTCTGCTTTTTCAAATGTTACTTGGACAAAGCAGACTTATCATGATTCTTTTATAGAAGGATTCATAAACTCTCTCAGAAGATGTGGAAATAATTTACTATCTTTGAGAGTGAATGATTTTGTAATAGGAGGGCCAAACTCCACGAACAAGATTTTTTTCGATCAAGCAAAGTTTGAAATTAAAATCAAAGAATTTCAACCAGATTTGATAGTTGTTTTTAACAATACTTTTCCAACTGAAAAAATTCTTCAAGTGACTAATTGTCCTATTGCTTGTTTTGCCTCTGACTCACCGGCTTTTTTTTCACAGAAAAATTTAATCGATAAATACTTAGATAGATATCAATTTTTCAATTTCTCTAATGATACTTTCAAGTCAATTCCTGAATGGTTTCCATTAATAAAGAAAGATCAACTTCATATGTTTGGTCATGCAACAGATCTTAAAGCACAAAAAATAGAGCAAGATATAAACATCTCTTTTGTCGGCTCAATTGGTAACTACTCCCATAAATTGATTGACTACTTCAAATTTCTTGAAGGAAGATTACGAAGGGACTCTTCTACACTCGATCCAAACAAGATTAAGAATGATTTTTATGAATCTCTAGATGAATTCATAAAAGACCCATTAAAGAGTTTTGAGTATTATTTTTATGATGGAGCTATTTATAAAGACTCTCCTATAGAACCTCAAATAATCCTCATGCTTACTTGTAAGCAAAGATTTCAAATTTTATCGGAATTAACTGACTTGGGACTTAAGATATTCGGCTTTCCGGGATCTTGGTCAGAAACCATCCAATATGATTATGAGTTGTTTAGATGCTTTGACTACAACCTCAGTGTTTCACTCGATCACTCAACTTATAACTACAATAGGAGCAAAATATCATTGAATCTTCCACATGGCCACGCTTGTGAAGGTTTTTCGTGGAGAGTCTGTGACATTCTCGCATCTAATGCTGTTCTACTATCCAACCCTCAACCCGATTTAGTCAAGTTAATGAGAGGGTATGTTGATTTGCCAATGTATCAAAATAAATCAGAGGCAAGAGAATTGGCTATTAAGCTGTTAAAAGAAAAGAACTGGAGAAAAGAAATCTCCCTTGCTTCACAAAAAATGATTGAAGATAAATGCCGTTTTGAAAAAAAATTTCATGAAATGCAGCAAATCTTTTCTGGAATTCAACTTTTTACAGATAAAAAAGGAAATCTAGATTCTTTATCAATCGATGATTGTTCTAATAAAATACTGTATAAATATAAAGTATGTTTAAATTTTGCTGTACAACAAATTAAATACTGTTTACCGTATTTGGTGAAACCCCTAAAAAGAATTTTGGCCTGATGTTGTGGAAAAAAAGAGGATTAATATGTAGTTCTAGCACTTTGGAGCTGGATTGGTATAAAAAAAACTCCATGGTTCCAGTCCCATATCTAGTAAACTCAAGAACACTTCGCATTTACCTAACAATGTGCGATGAGGACAATGTTGGAAGAGTCGGCTTCATAGATGTTAATCCCCATAATCCAAAAGATATTTTAGGTTTTTCTAAAAAGCCTGTATTAGATATTGGCCAAAATGGTACCTTTGATGATAGCGGTGTCTTGCCTGCCTGCTTAGTCCCAGAGAATGAGAGACTATATCTTTTTTACTCTGCTTATCAAAAAAGTAAAAAAATACCTTATTACATCCTTTCTGGGTTAGCCTTTAGCGAAGACAATGGCAATTCTTTTCAACGAGTATCCAAAGTCCCTATATTAGAAAGAACTGATACAGAATTGTTTCTCAGGTCAGCAATATGCGTAATGAAAGACAAAAAGAAATACAAATTATGGTATTCCAGTGGAATTAAGTGGATGAAAAACGGAACAAAAGACCTACCAGTTTATGACATCAAGTTCTTAGAATCAGCCTCTCTTGACTCTTGGGAAGGTAAACCACTTAGTTCAATAGAGTTACAAAATGATGAATACGGACTGACTATACCGAGTGTTTGGAAAGAAAATAACATATACAAAATGATTTATTCGATAAGAAGCTTATCAAAAGGTTACAGACTCGGCTATGCTGAATCCTCAGATGGGATTAAATTTAAGAGGTTAGATAAAGAAATTGGCATCGATGTATCAGAGCGTGGGTGGGATTCCGAAATGATATGTTTTGGTAATATCTTTCATTTTGAAGATAAAATCTACTTATTCTACTGCGGAAACCATTATGGGACAGGTGGCTTTGGTTATGCTGAATTAGAAAGGGGATCTTTGTAAAAAGCCATGGCAAAGATTGCTATAACAGGAGCTGGAAGTGCACAAGCCAACGGTGTTATTAATTGTTTTTTAAAAAACGGTGAAGATACTATTCTAGGTTTTGGTGCTGACATTTATGACTTAATGCTTTGTAAAGCCCACTCCAAGCACCTAATACCCTATGCTTCCGCCCCTGAGTACAAAGACAGATTTTTGGAAGTTCTAAGGAAAGAAAAACCGGACATGCTTCACTTCCAGCATGATCAGGAACTATCAATTGCTCTTAAATTTCAAAAAGAAATAGAGGATATTGGTATTCGAATGCTAGTTCCTGATTATTCAACAATTGATAGTTGTGTGCACAAATACAAATCTTGGGAAAAATTCAAATCCGCTGGCATAAAAGTTCCTGAAAACATAATTATTAAAAATGAAAATGATCTTAAATATGCTTTTCAAAAACTAGGAAATGAAGATGGCAAGGTATGGCTAAGGTCAATGAAAATTGGAGGAGGAGGCAAAGGATCCCTCTCTACTAACGATCTTGATACAGCATCCCAATGGATCAATGGCGTAAGTGGTTGGGGCGAGTTTACAGCAGCAGAGCTTCTCACGCCAAAGTCTATAACATGGCTATCAATCTGGTACAACGGTGAATTAGTTGTTGCTCAAACTCGAAAAAGACATGAATGGGCACACAAAGCATTAAGTCAATCTGGGATAACGGGAGTAACTAAAGTTGGAGAAACCTGTTTAGATGAAAAAGTAGATGAGATTGCAATTTCATCAGTTCAAGCTGTGAGTAAAATACCACACGGTGTATACGGGGTTGATATGACATATGACATGAAAGGAATTCCCAACCCAACAGAGATTAACATTTCAAGGTTTTTCACAACAATTCAGTTTTTTGCTGAAGCTGGTTTGAACATGCCTGTTATATTAAGAGATCTTTGCCTTTATAAAAAATTCCCAAAGCTACTAAAGAAGATAAACCCTCTTCCAGATGGTTTACTATGGGTCAGAGGGATGGACTGCACTCCAAGGCTAACAACAATTCATGAAATAAAAGAAGAAATAATAGGAGCAGAAAGATATTTATGATTGTTGCAGAGTTCATAGCCAATTTCTTTGTTGAAAAAGAAATCAAACACATATTTGGTTTTCAAGGTGGTGCTATTTTAAAAATACTCGACTATATGATTTCTTCAGGAAAAATAGAATACATTCAAAATTATCATGAGCAGGCGTCTTCTTTTTGTGCTGATGCATACGCCAGAATAACAGGTAAGATTGGTGCTGCGATTGCAACATCTGGGCCCGGTGCAACGAATTTAATAAATGGAATTGTAAATGCTCAATTCGATTCTGTCCCATGTATTTTTATTACTGGCCAAGATTACACTCAAAATATAAAAAAGCCCAAAGGTGTCCGGCTTAACGGGTTTCAAGATCTTGACATTGTTCAAATGGTTAAACCAGTTACCAAATATGCTGCAACAATATACGATCCAAAAAAAATAAAGTACGAACTTCAAAAAGCATATCACCTGGCAATCTCAGGTAGACCAGGATCAGTCCTATTGGATATACCGATTGATATTCAATTTGCTGAAATTCAAGAGAATGAGTTGGAGGTTTTCGATAAATTTTCAGAGTTTCAAAATGAGCTATCTAAAATTGATGAATTTTTTAAACTATTACAATCCTCATCAAGACCCACTATCTTGATTGGAGGTGGGATACGCACTGCTAAAGCAACAAAAGAACTCAAAGAGTTTGCTGAGCTTTCTCAAATTCCAGTTGTGACGACTTTGAATGGGATAGACTGTCTTGAAGGTGCCTTTAGTTTTTCGGGTTTACATGGGAATACTTTCGCTAATTTAGCTTTATATAATTCTGACTTAATTCTTGTTTTAGGTTCTAGGCTTGGACAAAGACAAGTGGGTAAAAAAAGAGAAAAATATGCAAAAAACGCGAAATTCATACATGTCGACATTGACAGAATAGAATTAAATAGAGCTGTAAAAGAGGATTTGAGTATAGTTGCAGACGTTAAAGTTTTTCTCTCGGAAGTAAATAAAATTATCAAAAAAGAAAAAGTTTTCATTCCAGATTTTTCAAGTTGGTTTCAGCAAATTTCTGATTGGAAAGAAAAACACTCTGGCAATACACATTTAAATAAAAAATCACTTGATCCTGTAGTTTTTTTAAAAAAGCTTTTCCCTTCTTTTGAGGAAAATGCAATTTTCGTTTCAGATGTTGGGCATAATCAGATGTGGGTAGCGCAAGCGGTTCAAATTAAAGGTGAGCAAAGGCTACTTAACTCAACAGGATTTGGCAGTATGGGTTATGCTCTGCCAGCTTCAATTGGTGCTAAGTTCGCAAAACCAAATTCTCAAGTAGTATGTTTTACTGGAGATGGTGGACTGCAGATGAATATGCAAGAACTGTTACTAATTTCTCAAAAAAGATTGGATATAAAATGTATTGTTTTCAACAACAACACCCTTGGAATGATGAGAGAAGTCCAAGAAAGGTACTTCAATTCTCATTTCTTTGGTTCCAACTCAAAAGATTTCATTTGTGTAGATCTTTTGAAGCTAGCAGCAACTTATGATTTAGGCTACCTCAAAATATCAGAGGAAAAAGACATTGAGAAAATGAAAGATGTTCTTCAACAAAAGGATCCTTACATAATAGATTTAAGGTTATCCAAAGACTCTCTTTTATTAAACAGATACGATGAGTCTGACGTTTTTGAACGAAACACTCTGTAGTGAAATAATGAAAAAATCAAATATTTTTTTTGACTTAGATGGTACTTTGCTAGACTCAAGAAAAAGGCTTTATGATCTATTTCAAGAGCTAGTAGGGCAATCTGAGCTTTCATTCAAAGAATATTGGTCAATAAAAAGACAAAGAGTAAATCAACATGATCTGTTAACTACTAAGTTCAATTATTCACCCGATCAGATCAATCATTTCAAAGAGCTTTGGCTGACACGAATAGAAGAAGAGGAGAGATTAAAGCAGGATACTCCTTTTCCATTTTCACTTTCTTTGCTGGAAGAATTAAACAAAAATTACAATTTATTTGTTGTAACAAACAGGCAATCCTACGATAAGGCATATAAGCAAATTGGTGAATATAAGTGGACCAAATATCTTCAAGCTATCCTTGTTACCGAACACAAGACAACAAAGGCTGAACTAATAAATCAATCTGTTAAACACAAACCAAAAGATATTATTGTTGGTGACACTGGTGAAGATATAATGGCAGGCAAGGAATTAGGTTTAAAAACGTTTGCTGTTCTTTCTGGTATATTGTCAAGGGAAGTTTTAGAAGAATACAAACCAGATAAAATCGTTAATTATGCCTATGAAATAATTGAATGAAAGTTATTAAGTATCAAAAAGAAAATAAAAAAGACTGGGATAATTTTGTTGATGGGGCAAAAAACAAGCACTTTTTTTTCTATCGGAACTATATGGAATACCATTCTGATAGATTTGATGATCATTCACTTTTGATATATAACGATAAAGGAGACTTAATATCCCTTTTACCAGCCAATGAAAAAGACAGCATTTTATACACACACCAAGGACTTACTTTCGGCGGTTTCATTATAAATGAGAAGATGAAAACAGAGCCTATGCTAAAGATTTTTGATGAACTGAAGTCACATTTAAAAAAAGAAAACTTTTCAAAAATAATTTACAAGTGCATACCTCACATTTATCATAATCTGCCTTCGGAAGAAGATTTATACTGTTTGTTTAGAAATGATGCAAAGTTAATAAAACGCGACATCTCCACTACTATCGATCTTGAGAATAAAGTTAAGTTTCAAGAACAAAGAAAAAGAGCCATTAAGAAAGGAATTAAATATGGTCTAAAAGTTGAAAAGCCTCAATCCTTTGAGGGATATTGGGAGCTACTCTCTAATGTATTAGAATCGCAACATAATACAACCCCGGTTCACAAAGTTGAAGAAATTGCATCCCTTTCCAAATCTTTTCCTGAAAATATACATCTTTATGTAGCTAAGAAAGATAATCAAATTTTAGGAGGTACATTAATTTTCGAAAACGGTCCAACTGTTCACACACAATATTTAGCTAACAGTTATGAAGGAAAAGAAGTAGGTGCTTTGGATCTTACAATCGATTACCTAATCAACAACACATATAAACACAAAAAATATTTTGATTTTGGAATCTCCACTGAAAATAATGGACTTTGTCTCAATCTTGGTTTAATTAGTCAAAAAGAAGGCTTTGGAGGAAGAGGGATTTGTTACGATACCTATGAAGTAACACTTTGAGTTAATTAATAATAAATTCACGAACACAATGCAACCATTTGCTTTCAACTAGCTTTTCTTAGGAGTAATTTTTACATTAGTCTGATTTAATTTAAGACTATTTACCCAAGCTTCAAATTTATGTGTAAAAGAATTTTGACATTTTAGATCTTTTTCGTAATTTTCTAGCTCAACCAAGAAAACTAGGCAAAAACAAAAGAAAATAAAACTATGCCTTGGAATAAAGTGATAATTATGCATTTGCGCATGATTAGGAAAAAGCATACACCATGCAAAAAGTCCAATAAAAGCCAATAGAAAAGCAATTAGAATCTTAGACTTATTTCTCTGACGAAATCTTAACAAGCGAATAGAAGTGATTCCGGCAACAAATAAAAATACCACTCTAAACAGATGAGAAGCAGCACTTGGTAAATACCAAATTGGCGTAAGTATTGTTTTCCAATATGAAAAATTTGAAGGTAAACTATTCCGCATTACTGTGGAATAGTGAGGATTTAAGTTATTAAAGATATTCATTCTCGCTAAAGCTGAACCAAATAAATCATTAAAAGCCAAAGCAAATGAGTTGTAATGACAAACAACTTGAATAAAATGCAAAAACAAAGTGGACAAAGAACCAAGAAGTATGAACAAGAAACAATAAAGTGAACTCTTATAGCTAGCTTGAGATTGTCTTAACAGATAAGAAGCTGTAAAAGTTAAGCCGCTAACTATAGAATAATCAAAAGAAAAACTTGTGATTACAAATCCATATACTAATGGGGTTAAAAAATCGGAGCGATTAGCCGCAAAAAACCCCAAAGGGATACCAAGCAATCCTATACCTAGGGCATAAGCCTCCTGCTCTAAATTACCACTCCAATGGGAAATCCCTTTTTGGAAAACCATAATAAATAAAGGAATGATCAATAAATAACTCCACTTAGATTTTCTCAATAGCCAAGAGATGGAAATCAAAGCAACAAGATTTAAAGGAACTGTGGTTAATAACCTAAAAGGTAAAGCAAAATCAAGTGGGCTAAAGCCTAGTGCTCTTGTTAGGAAATAAATTATATATGCGGGAGTCTCTGGGTAATGCGTATATTGATTTATGCCAGCTGTTTTTATTAGTCCATTTTCTACAAAGTATTCGGAGTCAACTATTACCCTGGAGAGCTCAGTACTAGAAGCTTTCTTTTCTTGATAACCATCACCTTTCCAATATGAAACAACAAGGCTCAAATAAGTAATACTTAAAATCAGTACTAGTATTGGATAACAATACTTTCTCATAAGATTATGATTAGTCAAACTTTCCTAAACGCAGCAGTCAGCAATAGTAGCAGAACTTCATAAGAATTGGCAAAGAACAAATTCCAGAGTAACGTGCAACCATTATTAAAAGAGAACAATTGTTTTAACTATGCCAAAATTGAAAAGCTCTTTATATTAAAAGAAATGGTTGAAACATCTCTAAAAGTTCCTTTCTTAGATCTTCAAAAAGTTAATAGTCGTTTTCAAGATCAATTTCAAGATACTTTATCCGCTATCTTGGATTCAGGATGGTTTATTTTGGGAGATAAAGTAGAAGCTTTTGAAAAGGACTTTGCAGAATACTGCGGCGTTAAACATTCTGTTGCTGTTGCAAATGGTTTAGAAGCTATTGTTTTAATTTTAAAAGCATTAAATGTTGAAAAAGGCGATGAGATTATTGTTCCAGCCAATACTTATATAGCTTCAATATTGGCTATATCACAAGTTGGTGCTATACCAATATTATGTGAACCTGAAGAAAATTCATTTAACATAAACACTCTGCTTATAGAAGAAAAAATCACTCAACGTACTAAAGCAATAATGCCAGTTCACTTATATGGACAACTTGCTGACATGGCAGAGATATATAACATTGCAAAAAAATGGAAGCTGTCAATAATAGAAGACGCTGCTCAATCTCATGGAGCAAGTAAAGAAAATGGTAAAAAAGCTGGTAATCTTTCAGACGCTGCTGCATTTAGCTTCTACCCTGGGAAAAATCTAGGGGCACTCGGGGACGGGGGAGCTATAACAACAAATGATCATTCATTGATGGAAAAAATAAAAATTTTGAGAAATTATGGTTCAAAATTTAAATATGAAAACCTTTATAAAGGATTCAACTCTAGACTAGATGAAATACAAGCTGCTTTTTTATCAATAAAGCTTCAATACCTAGACCAAGACAATCAAAGACGAAGAGAAATCGCAGAAATTTATACGAATACTATAAAAAATAAACATATTCGACTACCTAAAAAACCAGCTTTCACTAAATCACATGTGTGGCATTTATTTGTTCTGAGGACTATCAACAGAGATGATCTTCAGAAATTCCTAACATCCAAAGGAATTCAAACTGTAGTCCACTATCCTATTCCACCTCACAAGCAAAGAGCTTATTCAGAATTCAATAATTTAGAATTGCCAATAACTGAGAGAATACATAAAGAAGTTTTAAGTTTACCAATTAGCCCAGTTATGTCAAATGAGCAGGTTCAATACGTAGTTGATTGTTTAAACGAGTATAAAGTTAATGAATAAATCCACAAATTAAAAAAGCAAATAATAAAAATGAAAGTTTTATTGACTGGAATAACTAGTTTCACAGGTTCTCACATAGCTAGAGAATTTTTAATAAATTCTTATTATGTCCATGCGCCATTATTAAGAAAAAAAGAGGACTATAAAGCCCTAAAAGAAAAGAGAATAAACCTTTGCAGAGGAGCCACGTTTTACTCAGAGATAGATATTCAAACTTTTGATTTTATTAATTTATTAGAAAACGTAGCTCCTGACATATATATAAATCATGGAGCCTATGTAACTAACTATCGATCTGATGATTTTGACTTTCTGAATCATTTAAAAGTTAACTTGCAAAATATAAAGTTATTAATAGAGACATTGAAAAATAATGGATGTAAACTATTTATTCATTCTGGAAGTTCTTTTGAACCCAAAGAGGAATACAGTGATTTTGGTATATCCCCTTACGGTGTTGCAAAAAAAATGGTCTGGGATATGACTTTGTTTTGGTGTAAAAAGCTCGGTCTAGATTGTACTAAAGTAGTTATTCCCAATCCTTACGGATTGTATGAAAATGAAGATAGACTTCTACCTGTTTTTCACACAAAAATATCTAATAGTGAAAAAGTCACATTATTAGAACCTGAAGTTATCAGAAACAACATAGAAGTCGAAGAACTATCAAAGTGTTACGTCAAAGTGGTAGACAATTGGAATAATGAAAAACATGATTTAATTGTAAGACCAAAAGGTCACATCGAAAGCCAGAAAGATTTTATAATCAGGTCTTTGCAAGAGAAACCTTATTATCTTTCTAAAGAACAAATCATGAATAATCTACTTTGCTCCTAGCATAAGAGTCTCAACAACTTATACTGCCAATCGAATTAAAAAAGCAACCTTGCCTATCCTTTTCAGAGACAATTGGCTGAAACTTTTCATTCGGACTAAACCAATTAATTGCCAATTCGTCATCATTCCACATTAAGGTGTTCTCTGTTTCTGGATGATAGTATTCTGTACATTTATAAGTAAATAGCGCTGTTTCACTCCAAACCATAAACCCATGGGCAAATCCTGGAGGGATATATAACTGCTTTTTATTCTCTGAAGATAAAACAACTTTCTCATGCTTTCCATAAGTAGGAGAATTTTTACGTAGATCAACTGCAACATCAAGCACTTCTCCATTTAAAACAGTCACCAACTTCCCTTGCGCAAAAGGATTCTGGAAATGCAACCCACGAAGAACACCTTTTTGAGAAAAAGAAATATTATCTTGAGTAAAATTCTCTGGAATTCCAATTTCATTGTATTTAGCTTGATTCCAGCTCTCATAAAAAAAGCCCCTTTGATCACCAAAAACTTTCGGATGAATCAATAACAGTCCCTCAATTCCTAATTTAGTTGCTTGCATAAATTGATAGTTGATTTAACTATAGTATTTCACCTTTTACAAAATCAAAAAGATATTTACCATAATCACTTGATTTTAATAGCTCTGCATTTTTTAGAAGAGTTTCTTTCTGTATCCACCCTTTTCTAAACGCAATTTCCTCCAAGCAAGCTACTTTGAGTCCTTGCCTTTCTTCTATAGTCTGAATGAAGTTGCCCGCTTGAATCAAGGATTCATGAGTTCCCGTATCTAACCATGCCATTCCTCTTCCCATTAATTCTACATTCAAATTGCCTTGCTTCAGATAAACATTGTTAACATCAGTTATTTCGAGCTCTCCTCTATTGGATGGTTTAATTTGTTTGGCAATTTGTGTAATTTTAGAATCATAAAAATACAAACCAACAATAGCATAATTGGATTTTGGCTTTTGAGGCTTCTCTTCAATGGAGATAACCTTGTTAAATTCATTGAATTCAACAACTCCATAGCGTTCGGGACTTTTCACCCAATAACCAAAAACAGTAGAGTTATCATAATTCAGGTTAGCTTTTCTAAGCATTTCTTCCATGCCGTGTCCATAAAAAAGATTATCTCCAAGTATCAGGCAAGCAGGTGCTCCATCAAGAAAAGTCTCTCCAATAATAAAAGCTTGTGCCAAGCCTCCGGGGGAAGGCTGCTCTGCATACTCCAAATTAATCCCATAAGCCGAGCCATCACCAAGCAAATCTTTATATAAAGAAAGATCCCTTGGGGTAGATATAACCAAGATCTCTTGAATTCCAGCCATCATCAGAACAGAAATCGGATAATAGATCATTGGCTTATCATAAACCGGCAGTAGCTGTTTACTTAGAACCTTTGTTAATGGATAGAGACGTGTCCCAGCCCCCCCAGCTAAAACTATTCCTTTTCTCTTTTTCATTTTGAAGATCCTCTTGTTCCCAGACCAATTCTTTGATCATGGGGCTTATTCGCTAATACAGTTTCAACCCAATTTTGATTTTCTAAGTACCATTTAACCGTCTTTCTTATTCCAGACTCTAAAGTCTCCATAGGTTTCCAACCTAAGTCACTTTGAATTTTACTAGCATCAATTGCATAACGCAGATCATGCCCCGGCCTATCCTGAACAAAAGTGATTGCTTTTTCATGAAGTCTGCCATCTTTACGAGGATGTAATTCGTCAAGAATGGAACAAACAAACTTAATTATCTCAAGGTTCGTCTTCTCGTTATTTCCCCCAATATTGTAAGATTCTCCAGGAATGCCTTCCTCTAGAACCCTCTTAATTCCCAAGCAATGATCTTCTACATATAACCAATCCCTGATATTTTCACCCTTTCCATATATTTGTATCGGTTTATCATGAATTGCATTAAAAAGATTCAGAGGAATTAATTTTTCAGGGAATTGATAGGGACCATAATTATTTGAACAATTTGTAATCAGGGTAGGAAGTCCATAAGTATGGAACCAAGCATTTACTAAGTGATCAGAAGAAGCCTTTGATGACGAATATGGGGAATTTGGAGAATAAGGTGTCTTTTCGAAAAATAGTCCTTTTGGTCCCAAACTTCCGTAAACTTCATCGGTTGAAACGTGCAAAAAACGAAAATCACTGAATTGCAACTGGTTCTTAAAAATATAATTTCTTGTAACTTCAAGCAAATTAAAAGTTCCCAGAATGTTAGTTTGAACGAACTGAGATGGAGAATCAATTGATCGATCGACATGCGACTCTGCCGCTAGATTGAGAATAGCATTTGGCTTATATTGTTCAAATATATTCATCATGCAATCTTTATCGCAGATATCGACCTTCTCAAAGTAATAATTGTCAAAAGTGCTGATATCCTTTAAAGATTCAATAGATCCAGCATAAGTCAGTTTGTCCACATTAACAACTTTGATACTTGAATCTTTAATGAGCATACGTATAAGATTTGAACCAATGAAACCCGCTCCCCCTGTAACAATTATTGTCTTAGGATTAAATCGAGCTGAAGTTACTTTCACCTAAAATTCCTTTCTAGCTTTACCGATAAATAAAAGCTATAACAGTTTATCAAAACAAATTTTGTAGCTAAAGATTCGAAACTCAGATTTGGCTAGAATTCAAAACCCCAAAGGAATTTTCATTAACATTTTTAAGAATTCTGAAATAATAAAATCAAACTATTCAAAAGAAGTATTCAATGCTCAATTCCTTGGACAAAAATCAATTTCAGAATAAGTTAAAAAATATAAAGGCTCAAATTAACCAAGAAATATTAGAAATATTCTCAGCCAATAATGATAAAGAGTTTCAAAGTAAATTGAAGTCTTCATTAAAAGAAGATAAAAGCATTGTTACTTATATGGATCAACTTATCTCAGATATTTTCAAGAAAGATTTTATGCCTATAATTCCTCATTTCAATTTTTATAGCGAGGAAGAACAGTGCTCATTAAAATTTCCAGCATTGATAATTGATCCAATAGACGGAACAAAGGAATTTTCCAAAGCAATACCAGAATGTTGCGTATCAGTTGGTATTTTCAACTCACCCGATTTGGAGGATCCTCAGAACTATGCCTGGATATACAATCCGCTAACTGGCTTTGAATTATCATCCGATGACGTTATCAAATCTCCAGTTAATTTGGACTACCATAAAAATATTCTCAGTGGACTTGTTTCTTCGACCGAATGGAGTGAGAGTGTATTAGACACATTGTCTAAACAAAAGGAAGTAGAAAAGTTACAACTATTACCACTCGGAAGTATCGCGTTTAAATTAGCATTGTTAGCTTCTGGAGGAGCGGATTATGTAATCTCCCAAAAACCTAAAAACATATGGGATATTGCAGCCGGAACACTGTTGTGCTTTCAAAGAGGAATATATTTTTACAATAAAGGAAAAAAGCTAACTTCTTTGAGTAAAGAAATGTACTACCCAGATTTACTTTGGTGTAGAGAGAACATTAAAAATTACTTCAACACACAAAACTATTGAACCTTATGAATTCAGAGAGAAAATCAAGAAGTCTTTTAAAAAGCTTTAGTTGGAGAATAACAGGCACTATAGCCACGATATGCATTTCTTTTTTCATGACAGGAGATCTAAAGATAGCCTCTTCAATTGGATTAATTGAGCTAATGACAAAATTTTTGCTCTATTACTTACATGAAAGATTATGGGTTCACATATCTTGGGGATTAAAAAAAGATACCACCTCATAGTTCCAGACAAGTTACCAGATAAAGTTAAAAGATTAAGAATTTTTCTTTCATTAGTTTATAAATTTTTGCTGCCGCTTTTCTTTCATCAACCAGTTCAGTCTGAACAACAATTTCAGAATTTAGAGATTCTTCATATATGGAATTGACTCCTGTAAAGTCTAGTATTTGATTATTCCTAGCTTTTTTATAAAAGCCCTTTGGATCTCTTTCCATACATTTATCTAATGGGGTTTTGACGTAGCACTCAATAAAGTTTTTTTCAATTATGCTTCTTGCTAGCTTCCTTTGTTCAATTAATGGTGAAACTAAACAACACAGAACTATAAATCCAGAATTCTTGATTATTTTAGCAACCTCTGCAACTCGTCTCACATTTTCCGTTCTACTATTCAACGAAAAGTCTAAATCAGAGCATAAGCCTTTTCTCACATTATCACCATCTAAAATAACCACTGGATAACCTTTATTGAACAATAAAATTTCTAGCTCATTTGCAATTGTGGATTTACCCGATGCTGATGGACCAGTGAACCAAACAGCGGAACCTTTACAACCATTCTTTTTTTCTCTATCTCGCTCGTTTATCGAATAATTAAACTCAACTAAATTTTCATTAATATCTTTAGAATTCATATCTCAAAGTATTAAACCAGCCCCAATAGTTTCATGAGTAAACTCATCTATCATTATCAGGCATCCAGTATTTTTGTTTTTCTTATAAGAATCATGCAATAGAGGAGTATTAGTTCTAATTTGAACACGTCCAATATCATTCATTTTTATTGGGTTCTGATCACTTATTTGTTCTCGATGAAGAGTATTAACATTGATTTTATAACCAGCCTCTTTGACTAAGCATTGAACTTCTCTGGTCGTGTGCTTAATCAGGTATTTTCTTTTGGGATCGAAAGGTTCCTTATGAAGCCAACAAATCATCAAATCCACATCTTGAGATACAGTAGCCCGGTTATTTGGTTTAACAAGCATGTCCCCTCTGCTTATGTCGAGAGCATCTTCAATAGATACATTTACACACATCGGATAGAAAGCTTCTTCTAATTGTCCATCAAAGCTATCAATTGATTTAATTTTAGAGCTAAAACCAGAGGGTAAAACGACAACTTCATCTCCCACTCTAAGAACACCACTCTCAACCCTTCCAGAGTATCCCCGATAATCATAATAATCTTCACTCAATGGTCTCACCACTTTTTGAATTGGGAATCTACAATCTACAAGATTAGGATCACTGAACAAATTTATATTTTCCAATGCATATAAAAGAGTTACACCTTGATACCAGGACATGTTATTCGATCTACTGATGACGTTATCACCATTGAGCGCAGAGATTGGGATACATTGGACATCAGCAATATCTAGACGGCTCAAATATTTGTAAAATTCGTTCTTTATATTGTCGAATAAATCTTCTCTGAAATCGACCAGATCCATTTTATTGACACAAAGTACCAAGTGCTTGATCTGAACTAATGAGCTGAGAAATGCATGTCTGAGAGTTTGTTCCTGAAGGCCTTTTCTCGCGTCAACTAGAATCACAGCCGTATTGACCCCAGAAGTGCCAGTAATCATATTTCTTGTGTATTGCACATGCCCAGGGCAATCAGCAATTATAAATTTTCTTTTTTTTGTTTCAAAGTAACGGTAAGCGACATCAATTGTAATTCCTTGCTCTCTTTCGGCCGTTAATCCGTCAGTTAATAGTGCCAGATTAAGATAATCACTACCACTATTTATACTTGCTTTTTCAAGCGCTAGCATTTGATCATCCGCAATGGAATTGGTTTCGTACAAGAGCCTTCCGATTAAAGTACTCTTCCCATCATCCACGCTTCCAATGGTAGAAAACCTAAGCAGTTCTTTTTCCTGATAATATCCAGACGCAGTAACCAAATGTTTTTTCTCGAAATGAGACATTAATATCCTTAAAAATAGCCCTGTTTTTTACGTTCTTCCATCGATGCATCACTCTTTTGATCATCCACTCTCGTTCCTCTTTCGGTTATGGTAGAACTTGCAATTTCTTCAATAACCCGATCGTTATTATCAGCTTCGGACAAAACTGCGCCGGTACAAGACATATCACCAATCGTTCTGAATCTAACTTTTTTGTTTTCAACCAAACAGTTAGCAGTGGGTTGCATAAACTCACCAACTGCATATAAAACGCCATTCATATTGAATACATTTCTCTCATGAGCATAATAAAGACTTGGCACTTCAATATTTTCAGATTTTATATAATTCCAAACGTCCAATTCCGTCCAATTACTTAGAGGAAAAATCCTAAAATTCTCTCCCTTATTTTTTCTACCATTCAATAGATTCCACAGTTCCGGTCTTTGATTCTTTGGATCCCATTGGCCAAATTCATCTCTATGAGAGAAAAACCTCTCTTTTGCTCGAGATTTTTCTTCATCTCTTCTAGCTCCTCCAAAGCAAGCATCCAAATCCAATTCCTGAATTGCATCTAGAAGTGTGATACTTTGTATTGCATTTCTAGAAGGGTTAAGACCCTTCTCTTCTCTTGCTTTACCGGCGTTTATGGTATCTTGGACCTTTTTTACAATAAGAGTTAAACCTAATTTTTCTACTATTCGATCCCGGAACTCTATGGTCTCAGGGAAGTTATGCCCGGTATCAATATGTAAAAGTGGTATGTTAACTTTTGCCGGCCAAAAAGCTTTACGGAGTAAGTGCAAAACCGTTATCGAATCCTTTCCTCCAGAGAAAAGAAGTGCAGTTTTAGTAAATTGTGATAAAGCCTCGCGAATTATGTATATTGATTCATATTCAAGTTGCTTTAGATAATCTATTTGATAGTTAACCGCCATACAAAGATTAAAAACTTATCATTATCAGTTATTTACACTAGTTTGCTTTGAAAAAAACATAAAGCTGTAGATTCCCACCCATCCGAAATTTCCAGGCTAAAGAATAACTCTCGCTCAAAGAATGCATTAGTTGACTCTAATGAAAAGCTCATTTATGTTTCCAAATTGTGACTGAAGAAAAAATCTCATTCAAACGATTGAATTTCATTAGAAAACTAAATTTTATTTAAATTAATGAACTATATTCAAAAGCAATCGTCATAGAGTTCTTGTTCATAATATTGACTGGATTCACAATAATTCAATGATTGACCACTGGAAAAAAAAATTAATAGATTTCTCAAAAAAAAATCCACTAATTTACTTCAAGTTTTCCAGTAAAAGTTATCTTGAACTTACAAGATTTTCTGAAGAACAACTTGAATCTTTACTTCAAGGTAAATCAATAAAATTAAATAAAGATAGTATTTCCACGCATGTTGACGATCAAGCCTCTGAGATAGATGTTGATAAAGAACCTCTAACAGTTCACGATCAAACAGAATCATCTATTTCCACAGAATCAATTGAAGATAAATCTCAAGAGGATTCCATTGAAACTCCAATAAGCAATTCTCTTCCGGAAGACAACAAAGACACAAGCAACTTAAGTGTTGATAGAGTAATCAACTTGGCAGATATCGATCCTCTTTTTCTTCGAAACAAATTACTGGAAAAACTCCGTTCTAAAGATCGTATAGCAAAACAAGATCTCGGAGCAAATATTCTTTATCTTGCGTACGGCTTTCTTGAGTGGAAAGAGACTGAGTACACAGAAAAGACAAATTATTCACCTTTATTTTTACTCCCCGTATACATTGATCGTAGCAGTGGTTTAGCTCCTAAATACAGTCTTAGCTTTTGTGATGAAGAAGAAATTGTCTTCAATCCTGCTCTAAGGATGTTCTTCAAGCAGAGTTTCAACCTCGATATTGAATGCATCCCAGAAAAACTAGAGGAAGGGAAGGTAAATCTCAATCTTCTCAATGACTATTTAGACAAATTTCAGAACTTTGTAAAAGAAGCTTCTTATGAAAACTGGCTTGTTAACCACAAAAAGTGCATTTCAGCCTTTAATTTTCAAAAATTAGTTTTGTTCAAAGAGATGGAAGTATTTGGGGACGAGATGTCAAGGCACCCAATTATAGACAAATTACAGCAACGTGATATTTTAATCCAAAACAATTTTCAAACAGCGACAGAAATAGATAAAACAAAAGACTTAAAAGAGAACTTTTGTGTCCTTGATGCAGACTCATCTCAACTTGAGGCAATTAATGCTGCAAAAGAAGGAATAAGCTTTGTTTTGGATGGCCCACCTGGAACGGGTAAATCTCAAACCATAGCAAACATTATTGCTGAACTATTGGCTCAAGGCAAAAAGATTTTATTTGTTAGTGAAAAGAAAGCGGCTTTAAACGTTGTTAAAGAAAGATTGGAAGCATGCGGGTTAGATAACTTTTGTGTTGTTCTTCACGACACTAGAAAAAAAGACAAAGTCTCTTTTATTAAAAGGTTGAATGAGTCATTTGAAAAGCTGGACACTGAGTATGATTATGAAGACAATTACTCAACCATCTTTCGTAAACTTGAAGAGAGAAAAAATGAATTAAATCGATATGCAGAATTACTTCATACACCATATGGAGAGCTAAAAATAAAACCCATAACAGCATACGCAAAAGCTTCATCGTTAGACGAGCTAACAGATCTAAGTTTCAATGTTGACAACCTCCTTGAATTCGATGAATTAAAGTGGGACAGAGTCAAGAGACTCATTCAAAAGCTATCAAAAAGGAAAGAAAACACAGCTATCTCAGCGAAAGAGAATTTGCAAAGCCATCCATGGAAATTCCTCAAAATCAAAAATCACTTATCCCTACCAGAAAAAGAATCTCTTCTCAAAAAGACCGATCAACTCAAATCCTCACTGTATACTTGCAGGAATAAATTCAATAAGTTGTTCTCTCTCCTTAAGATGAAAAGCCCTTATTCTTTTGAAGAGTATGAACTGATAGAGCCTTTTTTATCACATTTAAGTCAAGCACCAACTGAAATCCACTCTCATTTCAAGAATCAAGCAATAGAAAATATTTTTCAAGAACTGATCAAAAATCAAACTATTAATCAAGAGTATTTAGAGTTGAAAAAACATGTTTTCAACTTTGCACTAGAAGGTTGTACAAAAGAAAGTATTGAAGAAAAGCTTACACAAGTTCAGAAGTATAAAGAACTACCTGAAGTCGAATACAAAGATACAAACAAATTTAAAAGCTTTCAGAGCTCCTTAAAAGAGTACTTCTACATTTCAAGTTGTTTTTTTGATAACAGAATCAATTCAATAGAAGGAATCGAAGAAGACCTCAATCAATATAAAAAGCTCTTATTTTGTAAAAAGCAGAACGATTCATTAGCAAAAGACTTTCAAAAAGATCTCTCAAAAGTCTTATTAACAAATGATTCAGAGAGTGAATCTTTAGAGGAAGCACAAAAGTGGATGACCGATCTATGGAATTCTAGAGCATTCCTAAACATAGAGTTTCAAGACATCATGAAAAACAAAGAAATTTTCTATGAGGTCAAAGAAGCCTACAAAGAATGTAATGAGAGCATAGAATTAGCTGAAAGCTTTATAACTAGTCTTGAAAATATTTGCACAATATCGAATTGGAAAAACTATAAAATCATCGATCTCATTGAAACGCTTGAGTCTCTTAGAAAAGAAGCAAAATATTTAGACGAATGGATCGATTTTTGCATTTTAGAAGAAGATTTTCATAAAGAAGAAATCAGCGAATTTTTCCAGATCGCCATTCAAGAAAAAGCAAATTCACAAGATCTTCTCTCAATATTTGAGAAAAACTTTTACACTCTATGGATTGACCTCTTCGAATCAAAGAATAAAGAGATCAAAAGCTTAAGTGGTGAAGACCTCAATCAAATAATAAGCGACTACCAGAAATTAGATAAAGAACATTTTCAAAAAATCAATCGTAGAAGAGTCTTTCAAAAAATTCAAAAAGAGTTCTTATTCAAGAAAATTCCAGCCACTCAATTAAAAAGTCTTTTTACTCTCTCTCAACAAAAGAGACCTCGTAAATCCATCCGAAGCATAATCAAAGACTTACGGAAACTAGTTTTAGAAGTACACCCTTGCTGGATGATGAGTCCTCTTTCAGTAAGCCAGTTAATTGAACTAGAAAAAAATGATAACCCCAACATATTTGACACTGTCATCTTTGATGAAGCCTCTCAAGTCTTTCCAGAAGATGCAATCTGCTCAATTTTTAGAGGTAAGCAATTAATTGTTGCTGGGGATCCCGAACAAATGCCACCAACAAGTTTTGGGAAATTCTCTTCAGCCATTTTCGATGAGTTCAAAGAAGATGAGGAAGAAGAGAATCCTGAATTTGAAAGCATTCTAAATCTTGCTTCAATTAGTTTAAAGCAAAAAAAACAGTTGAGACTTTTATGGCATTACAGAAGCAAGTATGAAGAATTAATTCATCCATCAAATCAAAAAATATACAAAGGAAATTTAATAACTTTTCCAGCCGCTCAAAATCCAATTCATAAACCAATTAAATTCGTTCACATCGAGAATGGATTCTTTGACCGAGGGAAATCTAAGACTAATAGACCAGAAGCACAAAGAGTTGCAGAACATTTACTTTCTATACTCAAAGAACAGAAAGAAGGTAAAAGGCCTCGCAAGTCAATTGGAATTATTGCACTTGGAACCGCCCAAATGGATTGTATCGAAGATGAAATTAATAAATTACGTCTTCAGAATCCTGAAATGGAGGAATTTTTTGTTGAGAATGTAAACAGCGATCAAAGAATTTTTATAAAGAATCTTGAAACCGTTCAAGGAGATGAAAGAGACATCATTTTACTGAGTGTTGGCTATGGTAAGGACTCAAGTGGAAAAATTTATCAAAATTTCGGACCAATAAACCAAAAAGAAGTGGGCCATAGAAGATTAAACGTTGCAGTTACCAGAGCAAAAGAACAAGTTGTAGTATTTTGTTCGTTTCATCATTATGAATTAAACGTTACAGAGAACCACAGTAAAGGATTGAACTTCTTAAGGGATTACCTTTGTTATGCAGAAACTGGTATGTTGTCACAGTCCAAGCTAAAGAATATGGGATCCACTAGCTCTGTCTTTGATTTAAAAGAAGAAATCAAAGACAATTTATCAAAACATGGGCTAATAGTTAAATCTTCAGTTGGCTGCTCCGAATATACACTTGATCTGGCAATTGTACATCCTCAAAATGAAAACCAATTTATATTGGGAATTGAATGTGATGGAGAAATGTATAAGTCCGCAAAAACTTGTCGTGATAGAGAACGTTTAAGAAAAGAAGTACTAGAAAGTTTTGGGTGGAAAATTCATAGAGTATGGTCAAGAGACTGGTGGCTCGATCCTCATAAAGAAATCCAAAAGATTCTAGAAATAACCAGCTCACTCTCTCAACCTGTTCAAAACTGGCAACACACTTTAGTTAGTGCACCTAGCTTCTAAATCAAAAGTCTATTTATTCAAATCAAAACGATCAAGGTTCATTACCTTCACCCAAGCCTTCACAAAATCCTCTACAAATTTTTCTGTAGAATCATCAAAAGCATAAACTTCTGCAATTGCACGTAATTCTGAGTTTGAGCCAAAGATTAAGTCAACTGGTGTAGCAGTCCATCTAAGCTGACCAGTTTTACGGTCATAACCTTCATAAATCCCTTCAGACTTTAATGATTTCTTCCACTCAGTTGACATATCGAGTAAGTTCACAAAGAAATCATTGTTCAAAGTCCCCGGTTTATCTGTAAGCACGCCATGGTCTGACTGACCAAAATTGGAATTCAACACACGCATACCTCCAACTAAAACAGTCATTTCTGGGACCGTTAAATTCAGCAAGCTAGCTTTATCAACAAGCATTGCCGATGGTGATCGGGAACTCACATCATTAAAATAATTTCGAAAACCATCGGCAGTTGGTTCAAGTAAAGCAAAAGAATTTATATCGGTTTTATCTTGAGAGGCATCCATCCGTCCAGGCGTAAAAGGAACTTGCAGATTTTCATATCCAGCGCTTTTTGCAGCTTTTTCAATTGCAGCAGCTCCAGCAAGAACAATTGTATCGGCTAGCGATACCTTCTTTCCCTTGTCGAGTTGTTTGTTGAACTTCTTTTGTATAGTCTCCAAACTATCAAGGACTTTGGATAGTTCTTTAGGATTATTCACCTCCCAATTCTTCTGAGGCTCTAAACGAATTCTAGCTCCATTCGCTCCACCACGCATATCGCTAACGCGAAAGCTAGAAGCAGATGCCCAAGCAGTTCTAACAAGCTCAGGAACGGTTAAATCTGACTTCAAGATTTCACTCTTCAACTTAGCAACATCATTGGAATCAATTAATAGATGATCAACTGCAGGAATAGGATCTTGCCAAATTAACTCTAAGTTCGGAACATCAGCACCAATATAACGAGTGCGAGGTCCCATATCCCGGTGAGTCAATTTAAACCAGGCTCTTGCAAAGGCACTTTTCAATTCTTCAGGATTCTCTTTAAAACGCAGGGAAATCTCGCGATATTTCGGATCAAACTTTAGTGCAAGATCGGTGGTAAACATAAAAGGAGCATCAAACTTTCCTTTAATATGAGCATCCGGTACAAGATTAGCGGCAGACTCATCGGTTGGAATCCATTGAACGGCCCCAGCAGGACTCTTCACTTGCTTCCATTCAAATTTAAATAAGTTGTCCAAATACATTGTGGACCACTCTGTTGGTGAAGAAGTCCAGGCCCCTTCAAGACCACTAGTTATAGTATCTTCTGCATTTCCTTTTTTACATTTGTTTTTCCAGCCGAAACCCTGTTCTTCAATTCCCGCAGCGGCTGGTTCAGCTCCAAGACACTCAGAGGGAGCATGAGCCCCGTGAGCTTTACCAAAAGTGTGTCCACCTACAATCAAAGCAACTGTTTCCTCATCATTCATCGCCATTCGACCAAAGGTTACACGAATATCTTTAGCGGCCTCCAATGGATCTGGATTACCATTTGGTCCTTCAGGATTCACATAGATCAATCCCATTTGTGTAGCAGCCAAAGGATTGCTTAATTTTCTATTGGAGGCATGGCGCTTATCATCCAATAATTTAGCCTCAGGCCCCCAATACACAAAATCAGGCTCCCAATCATCCAGTCTTCCTCCAGCAAAGCCGAGAGTCTTAAAGCCCATATTCTCCAACGCAACATTTCCGGTTAAAACCATTAAGTCGGCCCAAGAAATTTTTCGGCCATATTTCTTTTTAATCGGCCAAAGCAATCGCCTAGCCTTATCAAGGTTGGCATTATCCGGCCAACTGTTCAATGGATCGAATCTTTGTTGACCTCCTTCAGCACCTCCACGTCCATCGCCTTGGCGATATGTACCAGCACTATGCCAGGCCATCCTAATAAAAAGCGGTCCATAATTCCCATAATCCGCTGGCCACCAA
This sequence comes from Candidatus Caenarcanales bacterium, assembly GCA_030065015.1. Classification (GTDB taxonomy): domain Bacteria; phylum Cyanobacteriota; class Vampirovibrionia; order Caenarcaniphilales; family Caenarcanaceae; genus JASJDU01. The sequence goes on from JASJDU010000016.1 coordinate 28,766, forward strand.
TCTTGTGAATTAGTCAATAGAGAACCAATCTCCTTCTTAAGAGCTTCTAAATCTAAGCTTTTAAATTCTTCGGAGTAATTAAGACCTTCACCCATCGGATTTGATTCTGGTGAATGTGCACGAAGCGGGCTGAGATTTAGTTGCTTTGGCCACCAAAACTGATTAGTTTTCGCTTCACCTTTACTCACAGAAGTATTTAGACTGGGAGTAGCAAGAGTTGAAAAAGATATTGAAACTGCAAACAAACCTGCAATTGAAGTGTTTAATAATAAATTACTTTTTTTCATAAGATTTTCCAAAAGACTTAGTGGCAGTGAAAGTTTAAGAGTGGCTCAATAAGAGAGAACTACCAATTAGGAATAAATGGTAGTTGACTTTAGGATACAACATTGTCAATGGATTGCAAAACTAGGGAATTTATTATTTCTAGCATTCGCATATTTCTTCACTTTGCACTCATAACTTTATGAAATTGCAGACTAGAATACTCTATCTTTTCACAAATAGTTGAGGCTTCTTGTTTAAAGGCATTCGATAATCTGCATCGGGGACACTAATGTTTGGCCCAAGTCCCAATAAATTTTCAAGAGGTTGAAGTGGCTTCATAATATCTATACCAATAGCTTTTTTGGACTCGTACAATGCATCTACTACTCTAGGGTACTTTTCCAATTCCCAACAGCTTCTTTTTGTACTTTTCTCTACTCCTACTATCTCAGGCTTTTTAAAAGCTCCGGATCTCAGCATAAACCTTAAAGTCTCAATCTTGCTCAATCTATTAATAAATGGATATCCACCTTGAACAAGCAAAACCCATTTTTCTCTAGGTGGCAAGTCCAAACTGTTGATGTGACTACAAGCTGGATCATATTTAGCTCGGTTAAGGATCGTATGATCAATTGAAGGTGTAACTCCTATGCCGAATTTTGCAGAGGTTCGGTAAACTGCACTTTCAGTTATTCGAAGATCATTTATTGCTTTAGACTTAATCGGCCGTATAGCAAGACTACCTAAGACACTTACAAGCTTTATAAATACACTTTATGAAACCCACCCAGAAAGATTGATACACTATAGCAAAATCACGTTTTGGGTTCAAAATAGCTTTGATATTTGAAACAGACAAAGGACACTTAGGAACTTATAAAAGGTTTGAGAAACAAAAAGTAATTGGCTCTTCATTAATGTTTGATTGATGATATATTGCTTTAAAGTAAAAATTGTTAAAGAATTGATCTTATGAGTTTAACAACCTTTGAAGGGTATTTAGAGTATTTGCCAACCACTTTAGGCGCAATTGGAATTTTAGTTTTCGGATGGCTATTTGCATGGTTGGTTTCATCCATCGTTATATCTTTATTTAAGAAGACAGACATTGATAACAAAATTGCCAAATTCATTCTAGGTGGAACCAAAGAAGCCGAATCAATAAATATTGAAAAATGGATCGGTTCTTTCGTCTTTTATTTATTGATGTTATTCGTCTTAATTGCCTTTTTCCAAGTATTAGGATTAACAGCAATAACGGTTCCTCTAAATCAGCTGGTCAATCAAATTATGGGATATGCACCAAGATTGATTGCTGTTGCTGTTTTGTTATTACTCGCTTGGTTAATAGCAACAGCTCTTAAGCTAATTGTTTATAAGGTTTTGACCGTTGCAAAATTTGATGAAAGGGTTTTACCCAAAGAGGAATTAGAGAAGGACGGAAGACTCCCGATATCAAAAACCTTAAGCGAAACATTATATTGGATCATATTTTTAATTTTTCTACCAATGGTTCTTGATGCTTTGGAACTCAACGGATTATTAACTCCAGTCCAAAGTATGCTGAATGAAGCTTTTGGTTACTTACCAAACATTGCAGCAACCGCATTCATTTTATTCGGAGGTTACTTAATCACTAGAATTGTTCAAAAAATAATCAGCGGCCTCTTATCATCAGTTGGAGCAGACAAACTCAGTGAAGAAGTTGGACTGGCACCATCTTTAGGAAAACAAACACTTTCTTCTCTTGTTGCAACAATTGTTGCCTTTTTAATTTATATTCCAGTTGCTATCGCAGCATTAAATGCTTTAGGTTTAGAAGCTATCACAGGACCGGCCAGCAATATGTTGTCTTCGGTTTTAGAGGCTCTTCCAGTAATCTTTGTTGCAGCTTTAATTCTCATAGTAGCTTTCATACTAGGGAAGTTAGTTTCTAAAATTATTACTAATATTCTCAGCAATCTTGGTTTTAATAAGGTTTTGGGCAAGCTTGGACTGGTTGAAAAAGAAGATGCACGTGATGATAAACAAACCCCTTCCGAATTAATCGGCAATTTAGTTTTCATTGGGATTATTCTTTTTGCCTCTATTGAAGCTTCAAATATGTTGGGCTTCAATTTATTTGCGGTAATGATTAATGACTTTGTTCTTTTAGCCGGCAAAATCATTCTTGGTTTAGTAATTTTTGCAATTGGTTTATTCTTGGCAAACCTCGCAGCTCAAACAATTCAAGCGAGTAGCAAAGAAAATACCGGTTTACTCTCTTCCGCTGCCAGAATATCAATAATAGTTTTAGCTGGTGCTATGGCTTTAAATCACATGGGACTTGCAAATGAAATTATCAACCTAGCTTTTGGTGTTCTTTTGGGTTCAATTGCAGTTGCTATTGCCATTGCCTTCGGTCTTGGAGGTAAAGAAATCGCAGCTAGAGAACTTGATTCTTGGATAAAATCAATGAAGTCTAAATCGGACGAAGAATAAGTTCACGCAGAAGCATTTGCTCTTAGTTCAGGTTGACTAAATTGAATATTTACTAAAGAAGAGTAATCATCCTTTTTATTGACGGCAGTACCTTCTTCCTCTTTCGGTTCAAAAGCTTTAAGAGCACCAGTACCATCAATAACATCCATGTTTTGAATCATGCTATCGAATAAAGCTTGCATTTCTGGAATATTTAATTTATCGTTTCCATCTTTATCTAATTCTTTAAAAATGTTTTGTGTAACTTTCTTGATATATTCATCTTTAAGCTGCTCTGAAGAACCAGAAGAAGAGTAATAACTCTCTATAAAATGAGAAAGTTCTTTATCATTTAGACCACCATCTTCATCCTCATCACCAAGATCAATTGCTAATTCTGCAAGATCTTTTGTATTTTTAACAGTTGCTTCTTCTATAAGCTTTCTTGGTGATTTTATTTCTGTTTTTGATAACTCTCCATCTCCGTTGAGATCGTACTTTTTAAATAATCTTTTCAGAGCTTTTGTATCTTTAAGAGTATCTGCAGGAACAAAGGTTTTAATTAACTTAATGGCTTCTTGCTGATTCAAAGTCTCATTTTTATCATCATCACCAGACTCAACGAATTTATTAGTATCCAGAAGCCTTTCATCAACCTCTAAAAATAATCCAAAAGGATCACTAATTGCAGAAGTTATTTCTGGATTTGTTGAAAATTCATCATTTCGCAATGAACTTGTAATTCTTTTTAAAGCTTCTTGGCTGTTAAATTGACTGAAATCGTTATTACTTTTAAAAGAACCAATTTGATTTCTGTTTGTTCTTGTTGATAAAGCTTCTGAATTACTCATTGAATTTGAAGTGAACTGAATACGTTGATGATGAAAGCGACAGATTATGAAATATTTAAGCTTTTGCTTCTATTAGTGCTTTGTATGAATCTTTGAGTGTTTCACTCTAGGGCTAGTTATAGTTTTGCTATTTTCGAGCTTGTTGTTCAGAAGTTAATTCCGTAATCTACTGAATACATACAATCTAAAATGCTTCAAAAAATAAATACCGAGAGGGATCTCATCATTACGGATTTCCCTCTCAATTGAAATTCAACTTGTTATTTAGGTTCTTTAAACTTGGTTAAAGCCTTTTGTTAGGTTAAAACCAGAATTGTTAAATCCAGAATCACCGCCATTATTTTTCATAGCATACTGCATCATCAATCTTGGTAGATTTTCTAACTCTCTGGCATCTAATGAATTACTATCATCTGTATCTAGTCTCGCAAAGACATCTTCCGATCTGTCGTTATCCAGCTTGCTTGAGTCCATACCTACTTTAGATGCAAGCTCTTTTCCAGCCTCTTTAAATTCATCTATACTGAGGCCTGTAACTCCATCATTATCAAAACGAGTAATAATTTCTTGTGGGTCTGGACGAGAAATATTACCTGGAGTACCTTGGTTGTTGAAGTTGAAAGGAGAAGAAGAAGCATCTTGTGGCTTGAATTGTGAAAAATTTGGACCTGTAGTTACCATAATTTGTTAGTTGAGTAAGGGGTGTTTTTATACTGGGTTCGAAAAGTTATCTACTGTTTAAGCTTCTTATGGACTAGTGCCATGTATAAGTTTGTAAGAGTTTCACCTAAGAGATGTCTCTAAAGAAGCTACAAATTGCTTCTAGAAAGTCAAAGAAGGAACATAATAAGCTGGCTGATTCATATAAGTGCCATTCAGGTAATAAGGCTGAGTATAAATGCGCATATTTCTTTGATTGTATTTTTGTCTATACGGCTTGAACAAATCTTTATAGTTAATTGACGCAATTTCATAGATTGTAGAGTCAGAGGTGTCATTTATTGCTCTATTCAATAATTCAAAGTCAATTTGGGCAAAAGGATGAATTTTTCGAATCTTTGAAACAACTTCTGGAACTCTTATATTCTTACTTTGATAAGGATCTGGAAAGACTTCTAAGGTTATTGTATTTCCGACTCTGTCTACTACAAATCGTTTGTAAGTTACAGTAACTTTTGTTCCAATACTGACCAGATCAAAGATTTCTTCAACATCTTCATTGTGCATCCTTACACACCCATGAGAAACAAATTTCCCAATGGAGCTTGGTTCATTCGTTCCATGAATTCCATACACTCCAGAACCTTCTTTGTGAAAGCCAATCCAACGGCTACCTAAAGGATTCTTATGACTGTTACCAACTCTAACTTGACCATCCGGTTTATAAGGATGTTCCCAGATAGGATTGATGATTTTTTTTTCAACTTTATAGATTCCGGGTGGTGTTTGAAATTGTTTAGAATTCCCAACACCTACTGGATATTCTTGTATGAGCTTTCCTGCTTGAAATATTTGAAGGCTTCTGCTCGGAACATTTATCTTTATTTCTCTATTTATTCTGTAGCTAAAAGACGGCAAAACACAGAACGTAAAAATAATAGAACCGAATATAAAGAACGCTTTGTATGATAGACCTTGCTTCATATGGTAGTCGAATAATAATTAAATTACTTTCCTTGGGAACTTATAAAGAATTAGAAAATTTATAACAAAGATAATACTTTTTACTAAAATATTTACTCCAATCGAACAGGTTAACAAACAATGTATTTCCAAGTTAAAAATTTCTTAAAATTTAGGTAGCTTAATTTAATTGTCATGAAAGTTTTTTCTAAAATTAGTGAGGTTACTGAATGGAGAAAATTAACTAACCAACAGACTGTATCTTTGATTCCCACGATGGGTGCATTGCATCAAGGACATGGTTTTTTAATTGAAGAAGCAAAGAAAAACTCAGATTTAATTATCGTTTATATTTTTCCAAATCCACTGCAGTTCAGTAAAAACGAGGATTTTGATGAGTACCCATCTCTTCTACCAGGTGCTTTAGAAAAAGATATTGAGTTTTGTAGAAAGCAAGGGATTGATGCTGTCTTTGCACCTAAAGTCGAGGAAATATATCCCAATGGAATCAAAAAAATAACCACTGTTGAACCCAACCCACAGCTTCTCAATTGTCTTTGCGGCAAAGCAAGACCCGGCCACTTTCAAGGCGTTTTAACAGTCTTGCTCAAGTTTTTCAACTTTATCCAACCCAATAAAGCCTTTTTTGGAGAAAAAGATTATCAACAATTTTTACTAGTTAAACAAATGATTTATGACTTCAATTTACATATAGAAATACTTCCAGTAAAAATAAGAAGAGAATCCTCGGGACTAGCATTAAGTTCACGTAATAAATACTTAAGTGATGAACAAAAAATCCAATCAGCAGAAATACATCAAACTCTCGAAGAAGCTAAAAGCTTAATTTTACAAGGGAAACCGGCTTCTAAAATTGTGAAAGAATTGAACAAAGACTATTTCGAATACTTTGAGGCAAGAGATTCAGAAACTTTAGAAAAAAAAGACAAGCTACCTCTGAGACTTTTTATTGCTGCAAGAATTGGCAAAGCAAGACTAATAGACAATATTGTGGTGGAGTGACTTTAATATACGAACTTCTTTACCCAGAAACCACAAGCATAGATTCTTTCATACATCAAATCCCATTATTCAATTAAGAAACTAAACTGAAAGTTTCTAATAAATTCCAAACCATCCTTTAAAGGAAGTTCTGAAAAAACGCTTATTGCGTAGCACTTTGAATTTTTGCGAATAATCCCGCTATCACAGATAAAGTCATCCCTCCAACCACTTTTTGTGTACAAATCACAATCCTTAGGCAAGTTAAAACCAATTAAACTGGCTTGAAAATCTCCATCAAAATTATTAATGTCTAACTTCATATCAATCGCCTTCTTATCTCGGTTTATACAATAACTATCAAATAAGGAAGGTAAAATTGGAGCTTTTGTTGGTTTTCTTTTAAGCCATTTGAGAAATTCAACTCTTTTGGTTTCCAACAATTTTGGTTCAGAATCATTAATCCAAATCTGCTTCCAAAGATTAACAACCATATTTGAAGTAACAGTATTGGGTCCTTTTACTTCTTTTATCCAAGCATCAAGATTTAAGTAATTATCTAGAAATGTTTTGTGGCGAGCTTTTAAATCTCGAAAGCCGAAGGCTTTCCAAAAATTATCAAGTTCAGCTCTTTGCGCATAGGCATATTCAAAATTATGAATTTCGACTTCGTGAGTTTTCGTTAACAAGTCAACCAGTTCTTGGCCAGCAGCATCTGAGGAATTTACCAGCATATGCTCAAGAAGAAAGTCTAAATTGTTTGAGTTTTGCAATTGATAAAGAGCTTGATAAGCCCAAAACAGCTTGATAATACTAGCTGGATATCGAGGTATCTCACCGTTTATAGAGACTAAACGTTCTTTGCTCTTCTGAACACTCCTTGAAATTTGATTTGATAAATCCAAAATAGAAATACTAATTTTGTCCACCCGTGCTCTATCGTTCAAAGCACTAATGACCTTTCGCTCTAGTATTTCTTGGCTTAATTCCATAAAATAAAAATAGAAATCTTTTAATAATCATAATTTCTATTTTCTTCTATGGAAACTGCATTAATCACAGGTGCTTCTAGTGGCATTGGTTATGAACTAGCCAAAATCTTTGCAAAAAACAAAATTAACCTAGTGTTAGTTGCAAGAAACGGTGTAAAGCTAAAGAATTTAAAAAAAGAAATAGAAGAGGAAGCAGAAAAAAAGAACTATCAAATTAGTGTTTCCATAATTGTCGCCGACTTATCAGCCACAAACTCACCGGAAAAGGTTTTTAACCAATTGCAAAAAGACGATATCTCCATTGATTACTTAGTTAATAACGCTGGGTTTGGTGTCTTTGGTAAGTTTCAGGATACAGATATCAACAAAGAGCAAAAGATGATCAATTTGAATATTTTGTCTTTGACTAAATTAACAAAATTATTTTTGCCTCAAATGTTGGAAAAGAAAAAGGGCAAAATTATGAATGTCGCTTCAACCGCCGCTTTCCAACCTGGACCATTGATGGCAGTGTATTTTGCAAGTAAAGCTTATGTTCTATTCTTCTCGGAAGCTTTATCTAAAGAACTTAAAGGTACTGGAATCACAGTTACTGCTTTATGCCCTGGACCAACCGAGTCTAAGTTTCAAGAAGAAGCTTCAATGAAGAACTCAAAGGTTATGAAAAAAAAGTTAGTCTCCTCCGAAAAAGTTGCCAAATATGGATATAAAGCAATGTTTAAGGGAAAGAAAGTTGCCATTCAAGGACTTCGGAATAAAATGCTTGCATTTTCTGTGAGACTCTTTCCAAGAAGCTTAGTCAGTTCTCTCACCTATTCAATGATGAAGGAAGCTTAAAAACTTTATTTATCTTACACAAACTCTTAAGTTAAAAAATGAGCCTAATGTAATCAGTTTTTGTTATAGAATTTTCATTAGCTTACCTGGAGATTCTCATGTCTTTAACCCCCTCCTCAATGATTCCATTAGGAACAAAAGCCCCAGATTTTACTTTATTGGATGTTGCATCAGGCAAGCACTTAACCTTAAGTGAATTGAAATCGGATATTGCAACCGTCATTATGTTTATTTGCAATCATTGTCCCTACGTTAAGCACATTCAACAAGGATTAGTTGAACTCACAAAAGAATATGAACCAAAGGGGATTTCTTTCATCGGTATCAGCTCAAACGATGTCGAAAATTACCCGGAAGATTCGCCTGAAAAGATGAAAGATTTAGCTGAAAAGCTTGGGTTTAATTTTCCTTATCTTTACGATGAAACTCAGGAAGTTGCTAAATCCTACGATGCTCAATGTACACCGGATTTTTTCATTTACGATAAAGATTTAAACTGTGCTTACAGAGGCCAACTGGATGATTCGAGACCTGGTAATAATATCCCGGTAACCGGAAATGACATTAAACAAGCTTTGAACAGTCTGATTGAGGGTAAGACTGTAAGTGGAGATCAGAAAGCCAGTATTGGTTGTAATATAAAATGGAAATAATTCTTAGTTCTATATAATTGTTTTTTAAACATTTTGATCTAGAAGTTTCACTGAACTACAAAAATATTTAATTTAGGTATAAATTTAAAGTTTGTAGTTTAGTGAATATTTTATTTTGTATTTATAAACACCAGTGCCTAAATTAAATAAAATCAGATTATCAAATAAGTACTTTCTTCCTGGATTGAAGAGGTGGATAATAACTTTAATAATAGGAATTCTATTTATTATTTTTGGTGTTGCTTTACTTCTTAAGCTAAGGCCTCTCACTACAATAACCAATTTTATTTGGGATTTTTTACGTTGGATAGCAGATCTTGTACCCGCTCATATTAGTGGTCCAGTTATTTTGATCTTAGGTGGAGCTTTTGTAGCCTCTTCTCTCCTCTACATGCTCAAAACCATGGTTGATGTAACTTTCCAAGAAAGATCAAGCTTGACCGACAAAAGTCCGAGTAACACAATTCTTCAGGCTCTAGAAAAAGCCAGCAGAAAAGGGCAAGGTCCCAAAATAGTTGCTATTGGAGGTGGAACAGGCTTATCAACCTTATTAAGAGGCATTAAGAGCTATAGTAACAATATAACAGCAATTGTAACGGTTGGTGATGATGGTGGCAGCTCGGGAAGGTTGAGAGAAGAATTGAAAGTTGTACCTCCTGGAGATATAAGGAATTGTATAGTTGCACTCTCCGACGAAGAAGAAGTCACAACTTCTATTTTTCAATATCGTTTCACAGAGGGAACACTGAAAGGTCACAGCCTGGGTAACTTATTTTTAGCAGCTCTTTGCGATCTGAGCGGTGATATGTCTAAAGCTTCTCAAGTAGCAAGTAGAATCTTGCGTACTGGAGGAACAGTACTTCCTTCATCCGTACAAGCAATTCATTTATCCGCAGAGATGGAAGATGGTTCAATAGTTGAAGGTGAATCTAACATTCCAGATGCTAATAAAAAAATTAAAAAGGTTTTTGCAGATTCTTTACCACCTGCGCTGCCGGAATCGGTAGAAGCCATCAAAGATGCCGATATGATATTACTCGGACCGGGTAGTTTATACACATCAATCATTCCAAACCTATTATTTCCAGAAATTGTTGCGGCTCTTAGAGAGTCTCAGGCAAAAGTTTTTTATGTAAGCAACCTGGTTCAAGACAAAGAAACAAGAGGATATAACGTCTTAGATTGCGTAAATGAAATCATAAGCCACTCAGGAAAGAAAATTATAGACACTGTTCTGGTGAATAATACAGAAAGCTGGGATCTCCCAAAAGGAAAACCAATACAAGTAGATTATCTCGGCTTAAGTAAATTAGGAATTGAAGTAGTAACAAGACCGAAGCTTCATAACAATTTAGGGAGACATAATCCACTCAGACTTGGTCGTTCAATAATGCAGTGGTTTAACCTAAGACAAGCTGCTAATAGAAGAAGAGAAAATGATAATAACAATCATCAAACGGATAATAGAAATAGAGCCAATTTAAAGCTCATTAACCAAAGTTTTAGGTAAAATCCACACTCTGTCTAGACTGAATATTAAATCAAAATAAACAAAATGTTCTCGTTTACGCTTAGCCATTTAAACTTTTGACTAGTCGAATCTTAATCGTTGCAAACAAATGAGAATACTACCTGGAACTCTTATCCAAAGAAACTCTTCAACAATGAACGCCCCCAAGCAAGTTCGTTTCAAAAATGACCTTCCTTTAGGACAAGGGGTAACAATAAAAAAAGATACTACTGCAGAAGTTGAAGATGCCGCCGGAATTGATTCATCATTTTTAACAAAATTTCAGCCGCCTGTTATAAAAGATAAAGGAGATGAACTGAAGAGCACGATTCTTCCCTCAAATGTAGTAAAAGAAAACACTACTGATATATAGAACAATGCGAGCACCCAACAACAATTGCGGTTTCAGATCGTAGAATACGGTTACCTAAAGATTTTGCGTAAAAGCCTTTTTGAATTAGTAAGTTTTTTTCTCTTTCACTGAATCCTCCTTCAGGACCAAAGATTAAAGACAAAGTAGTATTTTCTTTGGGTATTGGATTTAGGTGATTTTCGTTGAAGGATTTTTGATTATTCTGCAACCTCTCTAGAAAGACAATTCCAGTTTCATTACTAGCAAGTTGAATGTCTTGGACTTTGATTGTTTTCTCGTTTATAAATGGTATTTTTAGCCTTTCAGACTGTTCCACCGCTTCTAAGATAATTTTTTGCCAGCGTTCTAATTTATGACTTAGGTTGTTTGCAGATTTCACAGAGTGATCGAACTCTATGAATTGGAATTCATTAGCTCCAAGTTCGGTACATTTTTGAAGCACTAATTCGGTTTTGTCATTTTTCAGAAGTGGAATTAAAAGCTTTAAATGAAAATTATTCTCGGGGGACTGTTCAGGAATAATCTCTTCTATATTTTTTAAAGAAATTAAATCCCTCGATATTGAACTCAGTTCAAAAAGGAATTGCTTTTCTTCGCAAATACCAATTATTTGATCACCAATTTTTAAACGGAAAACCTTTGTTATTTGTTTAATCTGATCTGGATCTACTATTTCAGTCAATCCATTCAACAGAACAAATCTTGGAATTCGTTTTTCTTTCATTAAATTACTTTCCCAAAACTAATTTAAGTTTAAGTGAATAAAAAATAGTTCTTGAGAAGCTATAAACTACTAGATTATTAAATCAGCATTAGAAATGTTTTTAAGACCTTGATTGAATCTTGCTTCTGCGATATTCCAATTTATATTCTTAACAAAATCGTTTATATAAGCCTGCTTATTGGTTCCATGATCGATCATATAAGCATGTTCGTAAACATCCATGACCACAACCGGCCAAATATAGCTGAGCATAGTACCTTCATTATGAGCATCCAATCCAAATATATCCAAGTTCCCATCAAATAAGTTGAGTCCTAAGATTGTCCAACCTCTAGAGGACTTACCCGCTGTTTTGAAATTGCTTATAAAGTTATCAAAGTTTCCATATTGCCTGTTAATTGCATTTAAGAGTTCAGACTGATTAATTTTTGTTGGCGCTTGAGACAAATTACCAAAATATAGTTCATGTAAAACGGTACCTCCATAGGCAAAACCTTTATTAATTAGGCTGTCATGCGTTATTCCAGTTTTTTTCTCTTGCTCATGTACTTTATTCAACTTACTGACATATTTTTTATACAGACCCAAGTGTTCACTAATTTGTCTTGAACTCATTCCGGATGGTGGAGTAACAATAAGAGGAGTAAAGTCCTTAGGCTGAATCTGTTTTTCTGTCCAATATTTTTTTGATGTTTGAGAACTAGCTTTTGTATTTGCTAAATTAGGAATTAAAGTTGCTGCCGCCATTACAGTTCCGGCTTTCAGTAAATCTCTACGAGAAAAATCTTTGGATTCTTGAGCCATTGTTCTATCACCAATTAGTTTTATCTAATTGATTGTAATTGAATGCTCTGTTGTTTGCCTATGAATTTGAAGGACTTGCAGAAGTAGGTGGAGATGTAGTTTGTCCGGAGACAAGTTGATTTCCATTAATTTCCACCGATAAAGAATTTCTCTTTTGGATGAGTGAATATTTGTATCTATCATATTCAATAGAAGATTTTCCTCCAGGACTTAATAATTTCAACAACGCCTCAAGATTAGTGACTGCAGATGCATAAAGTGCTAATTTTTCATTTTTATCGCTTGTTTGAGAAGCTTGAGAAGTACATTTCTTTATCTCTTCAAGATATGAAAGTCTCCTAAAAGCGTCTTCTAGTAACTGTAAGGGTTTATAGCCCTCCGAAAATTTATTCTTAGCTTTTTGAATGATTATTTCAGCTTCTTTCAATACATCAGGATCGTAGGTGACTAGCTCAAAGCAACAGTTGAGTTTACCAATTAATAGATCTAAGTTGTTTGGATATTGATTTGAGAGAGAAGAATATAGCTTTAATGCTTTATGTAAATTTCCAGAATTTTTGAGAGCATTTGCATACCAAATTTTAAAAGTAGCATCTTGATAAAGTTGTGGCTTCATTGATTCTAAGATATTTAATGCCTGTTTGGGACTAGAAGCCTCCAAATATGCTTCTTTCCAGGGACACATCTTCCTCTGACGAGATAAGCTTTTTTCTTGTGGTGCTGAGCTTAGTATCTGAGGTTTGATGTAAAGGGTTTGAAGGATCTGCATTTTCTTTAGATATCAAAAGCTTTCTTTAGGCCAAAGAGTATAAATGGCAAACTTGAAGCCAAAACGAATTTTTATTAAATGTTAATACTCGTATCTTTTGTTGTAGAATTGTGAGTATTAAAAGTTAATTGATGAGTAGGTTCAAATGGTCACAGCTAATAATTTAGGGTTTCCACGTTTTGGAGAACAAAGAGAATTTAAATTTGCAACAGAAAAATATTGGAAGAGCGAGAGTACTGAAACAGACCTTTTAAAATCATTAGCTGAGATTAGAGCAAAGAATTGGAAACTACAAAAAGAAGCTGGAATAGATTTAATTCCTTCAAATGATTTTTCATATTATGACCAAGTTCTTGATATGTGCTGCTTAGTCGGAGCTATTCCGGATAGATACTCTGCTTTATTTACGGATAATAAAGTAAGCCTTGAACTCTACTACTCAATGGCCAGAGGAAACACTGGCAAAGATTTAACTGCAATGGAAATGACCAAGTGGTTCGATACAAACTACCACTACATAGTTCCTGAATTTACTAAAGATCAAGAATTTCAAATTAGTTGGGATAAACCTTTTACAGAGTATGAAGAAGCTAAGAAACTGGGAATTAACACTAAGCCAGTTTTGATTGGGCCAGTAACTTTTTTGAGCTTAGGTAAAGAAAAAGACGATAATTTCAGTCGCTTCGACTTACTAGAACCGCTAGTAAAAGTTTATGCACAGGTTCTTAATAAGTTATCCGAAGCAGGTGCCGAGTGGATACAAATCGATGAACCCTGCTTGGTAATGGATTTAACTGACGAGCAAAGAAATGCTTACCGCAAATTACCTGAACTTCTTAAAAAAGAACTAGGATCTGACTTCAAATCTAAGCTTTTGCTTACAACTTACTTCGAACAAATCGAATCGAACGTTGATCTAATCGATTCTTTCTGGGATGGTTTACACATTGATTTGGTGAGAAGTCCCAAACAATTGAGTTCTGTTATTGAAAAACTTTCTTCCGATCAATATCTTTCAATTGGCCTGGTTGATGGAAGAAACATATGGAAAAACAACATAGAAAGCTCTATTGAAATAGCCAAAAGTGCTTTAAATAAAGTTAGTGCAGACAAGTTGATGATTGCAGGATCTTGCTCATTACTTCATTGTCCAGTGGACTTGGATAACGAAACTGCCTTAAATCCTGAGATTAAGCAGTGGATGTCCTATGCAAAAGACAAATTAAAAGAAATCAACGCAATTACACAAGCAGTTTCTGGAGATTTGAGTGCAGAAGTTTCTCAGTACATAGAAGAAAATAAAGTAGCTTGTGATTCAAGGGCAAAATCCAATTTAGTGCACAAACAAGAAATTAAAGATCGAGCAGCAAAAGTAACTAGCAAAGATATGGAAAGGATTTCTCAATTTGCGGCTCGTAAGAAAAAACAACAAGAATCACTAAAACTCCCTTTATTTCCAACAACAACAATTGGTTCTTTTCCTCAAACAAAAGAAGTGCGCCAAGCAAGAGCCAAGTTCCGAAAGGGTGAACTTTCTGCAGAAGAATATGACAAATTCATCAGAGAAGGAATTGCTAGTGCAATAAAACTTCAAGAAAGTATTGAAATGGACGTACTAGTTCATGGTGAATTTGAAAGAAATGACATGGTTGAATATTTTGGAGAATATTTAACCGGCTTTACAACAACAAAAAACGGTTGGGTTCAATCATACGGAACAAGAGGTGTCAAGCCACCAGTAATTTATGGTGATGTATCAAGAATCTCCCCTATGACTGTTGAATACACTAAGTTTGCGCAAGAATTAACGGATAAGCCTGTTAAAGGAATGCTCACGGGACCAGTTACTATTCTTCAATGGTCTTTTGTGAGAGATGATCAACCCCGTTCAGAAACTGCAAAACAAATAGCTTTAGCCATTAGAGACGAGGTTTCAGATTTAGAAAAAGCCGGTATTAAAGTGATTCAAATTGACGAACCCGCTTACAGAGAAGGTCTTCCTCTTCGAAATGAAGATAAAGCAGATTATCTAAAATGGTCAACGAATGTATTTAGACTTTCAGCATCAAGTGTAGAAGACGAAACTCAAATACACACACATATGTGTTACTCAGAATTCAATGACATCATAAGCAATATTGCCGACATGGATGCTGATGTTATTACAATTGAGACATCTCGCTCACAGATGGAACTGCTGGGTGCCTTTGAAAGATTTGATTATCCGAATCAAATCGGTCCTGGAGTTTACGATATTCACTCTCCAAGAGTGCCTTCTCAAGAAGAAATGGTTGATTTGCTCGAAAAAGCAGTCAAGGTTCTTCCAGAAGATAACATTTGGGTAAACCCTGATTGTGGTCTCAAAACTCGTGGCTGGGAAGAAGTTAAACCTTCTTTAGTTAATATGATTCAAGCTGCAAAAGAGTTGAGAAGCAAAATTACCGCTAACGCTTGAGTTCAATCAGACCTAGAATTGAAAGATTTCATCGGCTGAAACCTTTCAATTCATTTTTTAATCTTTTCAGGAAGAGATGTTGATACATGAGAGTTATCAACATCTCTTTAAATAATATTAGTTTATATTATAATTTCTACAGTATTCGGCTGGACCCATGGGTAGAAGAGCACAAAATACAAAGAAACAACTAGTTGAGTTTTTAGTTGATAATTACTTTAAAGAAGAGAACGAAGCTTTAACCGCCGTTAAGCTCGGGGTTGTTTATGTCAATGGAAAGCTCATTAAAAGGCCGGGAATTATAGTTGATGAAGAATCCGACAAAGTAAAAGTTGTTGGAGAAGGAAAGATTTTTGTTAGCCGAGGAGGATATAAACTTCAAGAAGCTTTAAAAGTTTTTGGGTTATCACTTAACGATAGAGTTTGTTTAGATATAGGGACTTCAACAGGCGGATTTAGCGACTGTATGTTGCAATATGGTGCTAAAAGTGTTTTTGCAATTGACACAGGTTATGGACAGTTGGATTGGAAAATAAGAACCGATGAAAGAGTAACAACGGTCGAAAGAATGAATGTTCGATATCTTCTTCCAGAAAGACTTTACGGGAATTCCGAATTTAGCAAAGCAACTTTTGCCGCTATAGATGTGTCTTTTATTTCAGTGATTAAAATTATTCCGAGCATTCAAAATCTTCTTGCCGGACCGGATAAATCTGAATTGGCAATTTTAGTGAAGCCTCAGTTTGAAGCTGGCAAGAACCAAGTTGGCAGAGGAGGACTAATTAAAAATCCTACTATTCATCTAGAAATTCTCTCTCACTTTGTTAGCAGCTGTTATAGAGCCGGTTTGGATATAAGAAAAATAATACACTCCCCTCTTTTAGGTGCCTCTGGTAATTTGGAGTTTTTAGCTTATGCAACTTGGCCCAAAGCAGGACCGAACATAAACCCTCAGTTAAATGATTGGTTAAGCAAAATCATAGATATTGCTTATGCTCACCACGGGTTGAAAGAGTAAACAACTCAGTAAAAAAAAGATAATTTCCTTTTTTATTGAGTTAAATTCTCGTCAACATTTATTTCTATACCATTATCTTTTTTTAATATTGTGTATGTCTTACCTTCAAAAATTTGTGAGAATACTTCACCATTATCTTTCACTTGAATAAAACCACAATCAAGAAACTTTTTGATTAAATTTTCTAAAGATTCTTTAAATATCAAAGCTGTTTTATACTCTTTATTCTTGGTGTTAATTTTGTCAGTTAACAGAAACTCCCGGTGCACTTCTATAAATTCTTCCTCAGACTGCACATTAAGTAAATTATTATATTCTTGAGTAAAACTTGACATTAACTCGTTATATTTATCATCTTCAAGATCGCCTCTAGATTGAAGTAAAGCAAGAGAGATTATTGGGAGAAATATCCTATCCGGATTTGTAAGATACATTTGAACACAAGCATCCTTATACAACTCAATATCTGGTAAATGATTGAGTATAATAGTAGCCTTTAAGTATGCAAGGTTATAGTATCCTTCTTCACCTTCTTTCATCGCAATGGCCTCAAGACAATTGTCTACAAAATCAAGAGCTTCTTGATATCTTTCAAGATTAGTAAGTGAATGAATTTTCATAATACACAAGTCAGCTTCTTTATTTGAGCCGCTCTGCATAGCATCATCAACAAAACGAACAACATCTTCATAAATTGGATTTATTGGATAATCCTCGAATTTGTACTCAACAATAATGTCTGCCTTGCATTTTGAGAGAAAAGCTCTATCTTCTGAGCCAAACTTGTTCAGTTCTCTATCGATAAAATCTATAGCGTTTTTAGGCTTCTTGCTTCCAATTAAAGATTGAATTAACATGTTAATATAATCTTTATTTTGGGGGTTTCTTTCATTGAGGCTTTGGGACATATTTTTCAATTCTTTATACACTGTCAATATTTCTTTTTCCGAAAGAACCCCAGTTTGATCTGCGATAAGGGCTTTAGATCTTAAAAGGTAAACTTTATACTCGTCACTCGGAAATTGAGGAATATACTCATCTAAAGTATCAACTGCTGTTTGATAAAGACCACTCTTGAGACAAGCTGAACAATAGGTGTCTATAATTTTCAAAGCTTCAGATGGCTTCCGTTGAACTGTACCTGTGTTCTTCATAAGGGATAAAGCGGCAGTAGCAATTGTATATGCTTCAGGTGTTTTGTTTTCTTCTAAGAATTTTTGTACTTTATCTACTGCTCTCTTAGAAACTGCTACAATTCGTGAAAGTTGAGTTGAATTACTTTCTTTATTTTTAAGTTTTAAAAGAGATCTTTGTGCCTTTTTTATATCTTCCTCGTCGCCTGTATTGTGGAAATAATCTTTAAGCTGGGTAATTGACCATAGTTGATCTTCTGTAACTGGAAAAGATACTTCTAAAGCTGAGGTTTCCTCTTGAGGCAAATCATATAGACGATCATACGTTAGAGGGTCATCAATATAAATTTCTTGATTAAGATCAATCATGATTATAGGCAATTGATATTTTTGAGTCTTTTGACTTGCCAAATCTTGGGCAAATCTAGAATACAAGTTAAAGGTATTCGCATAAGTTGTTTTCTCTAAAAAGAAATCAATAACTTTTTGGGGTATAGGAAATTTATTGAAGTTTTCAACAAGACTATTGAGACGATCTTGAGTGTTACCTGGTGTTTTTTCAGTTTCACCATGGAAAGAATTATCCAATAACATCAATGATGCTTCCCTTAATTGATTAACAAGCTTCGAGTGCCGAAATAAATACCTAAATGATAAAACTAGAGCTTTAAATTCTTGATTTGAAAGACTCACCATTTGACTTAGATCAAAGTTATCAATAAGATTCTTGAACTTATCTTCTTCAATGGGATTTTTTTTCATGGAACCATGTTTAGAAATCTCTTCACACGGAATATCCTTTAATTCCATTGGTGAATCTAAAGAAGAAAACTCAATCACAAGGAATTTTAATAATTCAGCTTTTTGAGAATCATTCATGGATGAAGGCTTGCTAACTGCTTTTATACACCAATCAATTAGCTTGTCGATACGCTCTTCCTCTCTCAGAACCTGGATTGTTGGGGAAATAATAGACTCATCAATTGAGCTAGAAATTGAGTTTAACTGATTCAAGTATTCAAGTCCTCGGGTTTCATCTTCAGATAGTAAAGAATAGTGAGATTTTTGCAAACTAATAGAACCATCCGAAAGAATAGGGAATTGAATCCCCCCTCCAAGTTCTTCGCTTAGTTGCTGAATCCTTGCAGAAGTGGAATACTGAAGAAAGTTGTCATGCTGAAATGGGTTTATATTCGTTGAGATTGAGGTGAGTATTCGTTCTATGTTTCTAGTAATTTGCGAACGGCTATCATTGATAATAGTTTCTGCTGTTTTATTTATAAACTGAGAAGCTAAAAGTGAATCAAATCTTATGCTACTTTCCTTAGAAGGAATAAAGTTTATATCTTTAGGTCTGACACCACCATCAGTCGGTGTTGGCTCTTTTGTTTGATCTACCCCTAGGGTTTTATTTATTGGTATTTTTTGGTCGGGGACAACTTTTTTTCCTCGCTTAGACTTCTTCTTTGTTTTTGATGGTTTTGCTGCTTGGAATTGATCCGAAAAAGAGGAGAGAAGTTAAGAGAGATAGTATATTGATTCAAAATCATCTGGGGATAAATAAGAAAGAGAAGAATGTCTTCTATTTCTGTTGAAATAACCCTCGATAAAAAG
>JASJDU010000057.1 GCA_030065015.1 Candidatus Caenarcanales bacterium
GTAAAGTGTTTGAAGCTCATTTTGGCCTTTGTTTTTCAACACTTCAAATAAACCAATTTGAGCACCCTCTTCTCCTTAACTCTTTTTCATCTTTCTACTAACGGTTGCATTTAACTTTTGATGTTGCGCTGCATAACGTGGTGAAACTGTATTACGTAGAGAGTTTCTTGTTCTGGATGCAAATAACTTTCTATCGTGTTGGTATCCATTGGTTGTGTGCTACTGCCCACTCTAGCAAAACACCCTTTGGGAGACATCCCCGTTGCTTTAAGGTAATAAGGCTTTTCGGTACCACTAGAAACTACAATATGAATAACTTTTTGGCTTTCTATCTCTTCTGTGTAAACATCAAACAGCCCAAGGCAAGTGGGTAAAATATTGTCTTTAATTCGGCTAGTAATTGTTAATTGTGTTTGGTCTATGTCCTTCACTCCAACAATAGAGCCATCGTCTTCAACCCCTATATAAATATCACCACCAGTTTTAGAGTTTAAAAAAGCAACAACGTTTTTTTCTAGCTTGTCATTAAGCTCTCTTTTTAATTCAGTATTATTGCTTTCAAATAATTTACTCATCTTAAATATCCTTACCTAAGAGGTCTTCTTTGGATAAATAACTTTCTGGCATATTAATGAATTTACCTGCTTTTGTTTTTAATGTTTTGGGTAACAAATGATTTTTGAGTCTATGGAAATTTAGTTTTAAGAGCTTAGAGCTAGAAGCTTTTATAAGGTCTTCTATTTTAGGGAAATAAAACTTATTATCTCTTTCACTCCACCTAGAAGGCAATGTAGCGATTACTAGTTTTTTGTTGTCAAAATATTTTCTTACAATTTCAATAGCGGGTACCAAATCAGTATCAGCCGAAAAGATATAAGCTTTATCAAACCCTCTTGTATCTTCTTTTCTTTCACTCAAAAAAGCATCTCTCACCAAATGGCAAGCAACATTAACATCTGTCCTTTTTTCTTCTCTAAAAGTTAAATCAAAACTATTGTCAAAATTAGGGTTCTTAGCATTTGAACAGTTTCCCACCTCGCAATAAATTCGTTTAACTTTTCTTAAAAAACGTCCCTCAACAACTTCAATCCCTTGGTTTTTCAATGCTTTTATAAAAACTTTGTGCCTTCTAAATTTTTCAGGCTTTGTGGATTTATAGTCTTTTCTAATTGCTGTAAAAAAGTAAATGGTTCCTATTTCTTCATCTTCTTTTAAAAAAGAGCTGCACAAACTCTTATAATCAAGCCACTTTAAGCAAATGCCTTTTCTTTTTTGGTACTCATCAATTGGATGGTAAACGTTAAAACCATCAATGTAAAAATTTACTTTCTTCATTCAGTGCATAAAACAAATGTGCCCAGGCATAGAGCCCAGGCCGGCTACAGTTTAAAACCATTTAGGTACTGTAGTGTATCAATTTCAATATTCCCACAAAAAATAGGCTTCTGTCTAGCTTAGGGTTCCCTTCTCAAGCTCTATCTTCTGCAAACCTTAACCCCCCAAGCTGTTTTTTTATTTCCTTTTCTAGCTTGTTAGATTCAGAGAATAAACCTTCTAGCCTTTCAGTAAAGCCACTTAGTTTTTCGTTAAATTCTTCTTCAGTAATATCAACATACTCAATCTTTACATCAAAATATTGACCTGCACTAAAAGAATAGTTTTTCTCCTTTATTTCCTTATAATCAACTACCATCGAAAAATCATCTTCAACAATTTGTTCATTAAAGGTTTTTATAATTTTGTCTTCTTCCTCTTTGGTTAAAACTGTTCTTTGGTTGTTTCCATCTTTTACTGTTTCACCAAGCTTAGAAGCATCAATTAGTACGGGTTTGCGGTTGCTTTGCTTATCAATAAACACAATAGAAACGTTAGTTCCCGTGTTTGCAAAAATATTGCTTGGCATACTAACCACACCAGAAAGCATTTTCTCATCAACTAGTTTTTCTCTAATCTTTTTTGCAATCCCTGTTTGTGCTGTTAAAAAACCCGTTGGAACAACCACAGCCGCTTTTCCCGTAGCATTAAGAGAAAACATAATATGCTGAATAAAAAGCACATATATTTCCATTTTGTCCTTTGCTTTTCCTGGTATCTTTGGCACACCACCAAAAAAGCGTTCTCTATTTTCTTTAGTATCTAAACTATTCCGATAATCACTAAAATCAAGCTTAAACGGTGGATTAGAAACCACATAGTCAAATTTTTGCAATTCCCCAGTTCTATTATCTACATGGTATGGATGCGAGATTGTATTTCCTTTAATGATGTTATGAATAGAGTGAACCAAATCATTGAGAATCAAATTCAATCTCAAAAGATGGGATGATTTTTGAGAGACATCTTGTGAATAAATAGTGCATTTATCTTCACCTATTTCATGGGCTATATTCATTAACAGTGTTCCAGAGCCAGCTGAAGGGTCATAACAAGTAACATTGCTTACCTCTTTGTGAACAAGGCATTTAGCCATTATTTTTGCTACTGCATGAGGTGTAAAGTATTCTGCATATTTACCACCGCTATTAGTGTTGTAATCCTTAATTAGGTATTCAAAAATAGTTGCATAAAAATCAAACTTTTCATGGAAGATATGCTCAAAACTAAAGTTAACTAGCTTATTTACTAGGGCTCTACAAAAGTCATCTCTCTTATCGGTTACAAATTCACTTACTCTGTCAAAAAGTACAACTTTCTCCCCTCCATCGGTCAAAACAGAAAAAATATCACTGTTTTCTTTTGCAATATCTATAAGCGTGTCATCAAAAATCCTTGCAAAATTTGCTTCATTTTGTTTTGCAAATAATGTTAAAATATAATGCTCAGGTTTGATTCTGGCAGTACTCTCATTCATTTGCATTACCAGCATTTCATAATCATCACTGCTAAGTACTTTTACAGCATCTTCCCAGTTTTCAGCTTTTGCAATATTCTCATCAATTCTTTTCAGTTCATAAACAAACTTGTCATTCAAAAACTTGTACAAAAAAACCTGTGTAATAACTTTAAATTCATTGCCATCATTACCTAATCCATAGGTTCCACAAACACTTTTCAGGCTGTCAATTAGCTCCTTTGTTTGTGTTTCAAACTTTAATAAAGGTGTCATATTGCAAATCCCTGTTTATATTCGTCCATATACTCTTTTACTACCAGCTTTGTAACTCTTTTGGTAGATTGAGGATTCAAAGGTATTAATTGCTCATTCTTAAACTTATCAATAACTAATCTTTGTACCATTCTTTCAACGAATTTTTCTTGTGTTAGCACATTTGAGTTTTGCAAAATCTGTTCATCCACTTCTTCTTTTAAAGATTGTAAAGCCTCAAAAAGCTTACTTTCTTTATCTGTTAATGGGTCTTTTTCAGTCAGTCTTTTGTGCAAACGGGCATATTTTTCATCTTGCTTATATTTGGCCTTAATTAATTGGTTTCTTCTGTCTAATTCTTTCGCTTTTGTATAAATTTGCTCTAACTCTTTAATATTGTTGTTCATCTCA
Source organism: Candidatus Caenarcanales bacterium (assembly GCA_030065015.1). Classification (GTDB taxonomy): domain Bacteria; phylum Cyanobacteriota; class Vampirovibrionia; order Caenarcaniphilales; family Caenarcanaceae; genus JASJDU01. Next base: position 3,497 of record JASJDU010000057.1, read on the forward strand.
TCAACAGTTACTTCATTCAAGTTTTTCTTTCTAAAAAGTCTTTCTAATTCCTCTTTTAAAGATATGAAAGCAGGATCTTTAGGGTCAAAGTTTCCTCCAAGCATTTCTCTTATTTTCTGCAATGTGTTTTTTAGCTGGTCTGCAATAACCATTTCTGATTCATCAACTTTTATAAAGGTGAAAATTACATCCTCTAAAGCTACATTCAATAAGTTTGTGGTATCAGCGTCTTTCTCTAAGGCTTCTTTAGTATTCAAAAGAGCTAGATGGTTATTAGCTTCTCTTGAAAGTATGTTCAATTTTTGGAAGTCTAGCTTCTCAAGCAGTTCATAATTACCAGACAATTTAATAAGGTTATATAAGCTTTTAGCATTCCCTAAGGCTTTAACAATTTGCAATACTTCCTTTCTATCTTGTATTTGACTTATTTGTTGAGAAAAAACTTCTGCATTTTGAGTATCAAATTCAAACAAAGTCTCTTTTATTTCTTCTATCTCATTATCAATTTCTTCTGCTGTTTTAAATAAGTTGGAATAACTCTCTATTTCATCCCCCAACTCTGATTGCAATTCATCAAAATAATCACGGTTTGTTTTATCAAACTCTTTGCTTATATCAGCAAAATCAACAACATGGCCATATCTGAAATCTTTGTAGGTGCGGTTAACTCTTGTTAAAGCCTGAAGTAAATTATGGGCTTTAATAACTCTTCCCAAGTAAAGCTTTTTAAGTCTCTTTGCATCAAAGCCAGTTAAGAGCATATTGTAAACAAACAACAAGTCATATTTACCATCTTTAAAATCATCTACTTGGTCTTTTCTCTCTTCCTTTGTTCCAACGTCATGAAGAATGAGAATAGCTTCTGAAACTTGGTTATCTTTTTCCTTTTGTTTTCTTTCATACTTTTCTTGGAAAATCCTAGACATTTCTTTTGCTTGTTCAGACGAATCACAAATCACCATTCCACCAATGCTATTGTCATTCATTCTTATTCTTGCTTCTTCAAAGTCCTCCACTATGTATTTGAGCATTGGTTCAACAAAAACTCTATGAGAGTATGCTTTCTTCCTATTTGTACTACCTTGAAGCACTTCAACATGTTCCAATGCTTGTTTAAGCTGCATTTTATAGGCAGTTTCAATTTCTTCTCTAACAAGTCTTAGTGTGTAGCCATCTTTTATAGAAGAGTTGTAATAGTACTTGTGTATATAATCACCAAATAATGTTCTAGAGTTGTAATCAGTTCCTAAAAGTGGTGTTCCGGTTAAGCCTATTTTTATTGAATTTTTATCGGCTTGTTCAAGGTTTGCTAAGAAACTACCTTTTGGGTTGTAGCTTCTGTGGACTTCATCTAAGAAGAAAACTCTTTGCACTCCAACCTGATAATCAATATTTTTAACCACATCAGGATCATCTTGAAACTTTTGAATGTTTACAACTGTTATTTCTGGTTTTCCTGAATCATTGTGAATTGCTTTTGTTGCTTTTATCTCTCTGGCAAACTTATCTTTAGATTCAATTTTATGAACTTTCAACCCTCTACTCTCGAATTCATTAGAGGCTTGATTAGCAAGGTCTATTCTGTCAACAATAAAGTAGAACTTTGGAATGAGCTCTTTGTTCTTGAAATAGTCAGTTAAAAACTTAACACTATAAAATGTTAATGCTGTTTTACCACTTCCTTGGGTATGCCAGATAATTCCACTCTTTTTGCCTTCTTCAAGTTTACTCTCAATTGCCTTGGTCGCAAAAATCTGTGGATACCTCATAATATGCTTTTCGTATCCAATTTTTGCTTGAACATAAGCAAGAGAGTATTTAAGTAGAAATGCTAGCCTTTGCCTTTGAAACAAAGAAGTAAGAAGCCGATTCGTAGGACTGTCAGGATCTTTATTAGTTTTAAACTCTGGTGAGTCTTTTATGCTAATTAAGTTTGTATCTTTAAGAACGCTTACTTCTTCCTGATGGCTAATCTTCCGAAGGAGTGAGTCTAAGTCAAACTGTTCCTCTTCTCTAAAATAGTTGAATGCTGGTTCTTCATATGATGGTGTTGCATAAAAAGCCCCTTCAATTGGTAGAGGTGAACTATCGTCATACTCCATGTTGTTGGAGAACACCATTAGCTGGGTGATATTTGCGAATTTTTGTAGTTTAGTATTCTGAAAACGAGTCTTAATTCTTTTGTGTTCCGTAATAATTCCATCTTTATTATTTGGCTTTTTCACCTCAATAAAGACTAAAGGCATTCCATTAATCAGCAAAGTTATATCTGGTCTAAATGATTCATCGTCATTTTGGTATGGAAGCTCTGTAACAACATGAAAGGTATTTTTATTAAAGTCTTCAAAGTCAATTAACTTTATTCGAGACTGATCAACCAGTTTTTCGTAGAAGGCTTTACCTAAATCTTTATTCTCTAGAATTAATGAAATGTCTTTGTATAGCCTTTCAATATCCAAGTCTTTACAATCAGAATTGATTTGTCTAACAGAAGCTTCGAAAATATCTCTGAATATATTTGTTTCTTTATCCCAGTTTTGGTTATTTTTATTTAAAGACAAGTATGAATATCCAAGACTCATAAGATGCAAAATTGCAGGTATTTTCACACGTGAGTCTTCATTGAATTTCATTATGTATTAATTTTTATATCGATTACTGTATTTTAATCTTTCACTCTTTTAAATTCTCATTATCAATGTCCAGGGTGTCCAGTTAACTTTATTACTATGTATGTTTCCAACAAAAAGAGTTTTTACTCAACTTTTGACTGGACACTAAACTATGTGGGTATAATTGAATTATCAAACCTCTCAAGGCTATGTGCTCTGCACACCTAAACCCGAGAGGTCTTTTTTTTGAGCATGTAAATGAAAAAACCGTTTGATAAGCCCTTCAAAAATTACAAAGAACAAATAGAAATCCTCAAACAAAGAGGAATGATATTTAATGATGACAAGTTAGCTGAATCATATCTTCAACAAATCAACTACTATCGATTCAGTGGGTATTGGCTTCCCTTTGAAGAAAACCACTCAACTCATAAGCTTAAAGAGGGTACTAGTTTTGAACAAGTGTTAGAGCTTTATAATTTTGATAGACAGCTGAGACTCTACATATTGGATGCCATTGAAAGGATAGAAGTTTCAGTAAGAACCAACTGGTCTTATCAGCTTTCTTTGTTTTATGGATCGCATGCTCACTTAAATCAAAACCTGGCAGAAAATATTACCCATTGGAAAACCAATGTTGAAGATTTAAAGACAGAAATATCAAGATCTCAAGAAACATTTATTAAGCACTTTCAAAACACCTACAATGAAGAGTTACCCCCTATTTGGGTAATTTGCGAGATTATGAGCTTGGGCCAATTGTCAAAATGGTATGGGAACTTAACACTCAAAGAACCTCATGAAATAAGGAAGCTAATCGCTCAGCAGTATCGAGTAAGACATGACATTTTTTATTCCTGGCTAGCGAACCTAAGGGTTGTAAGAAATTTATCAGCCCATCATTGCAGATTATGGGATAGAAGATTAAAAACAACTGTAAAACCATCTAATACTGGAATTTTAAAAGACCAAATCATTACCAAACAATCAGAGACATTCAATAGGTTGTATAACTCTCTTGTAATAATGGTTTATCTGATGAAGGTTATTTCACCTCAAAGCTCATGAAAGTCTAAACTCATTAATCTTTTGAAAGAAGGTTCACAATATTTGCCAGAAATAGGTTTTCCTTCAAACTGGCAATCTCAAGATATTTGGAAGTAAGAGATAAAGGGTTTATGCAGCAACTTTCTCAGCTTCAAAAGTCTAATCTTATAGGCTAGCTCCAGAAATATTAATGCTATATCTGTATGTCCTTTAAATATCATGGGGGCTTTAAGGCGCTCTTAGCTGTATCCTGAAATCAAAGTTGTTCTTGGCACTCGCTTCTCTGAAACGGCCGAGTAAACTATCTTTCCACGCTTTGCTCTTGCATAAACGCTGGATAGAAAAGTTTCTAATTAAAGAGCTGGAAGAAAGGCACGTTTTAATAATTGACAATGCATCATTTCACAAATCACCGAGAGTTAGAGAATCGCAAATTCAAGAGCGAAATGCAACCATTTGATAGAGAGGGAGATTAGAAATGAAGATCTCAGAATGGCAATTTGAGTGATTAAAATATACCTCATTAG
>JASJDU010000017.1 GCA_030065015.1 Candidatus Caenarcanales bacterium
CTTGGATTCATAGAAACCTTCAATTGCATATTCTTTATATTCTGCTGAATATTTCTTTTTCATCGGACTTTCCTTCCTGAGTATTTACGATAATCGTAATCTCTCTTTCTTTCTGTCCGTTATACTGGATCAACTCCAATTGTTATTCGTCTTTAAATCCAAATCTTCTTCTTTTTTCTTGAACTTTATATTTTGGTTTAAAAAAGTTATTGAATGTCCATGCTCCAGCCACTCTTCTCTTGAGTATGGAGCTTTGTGAGAATCTGCTTTTCCAAATTCTTCGTCTTCAATTAAAGTTTTTTTTTCTTGCCTATCTTTTTTCTTATCTTGTTTAAAATCCGCTTGTTTTGAGAAGCGTTGTTGGCTATGAGGGTATCTTGAAAGTGGAAATTGTGATGTACCCATATTTTCTCGTAAAAACTTTATTTTTTCTTAGTTTTTGACGATTTTAAGATTAGCAAAAATTAAGAAAATTTGAGCAAATCCTCCTTTACATTTCCTTTAAAGCTATATCAACTTGTTGGCAGTTGATATGAGACGCAAAACCAACAATAGTCCGCATGAAAATTTATGATTATTTGTAAAAGTCAAATATTTTGGACTTTTCTTTATCCAACGCTATTTTCTAGCTTTAAGCCCAATAACTTATCTGCTTCCACCGAGAATTCTGCGGGTAGTTGATTTAAAACATTTCCACAGAAACCGTTTACTATTGCACCAACTGCTTTTTCTTCAGGAATACCTCTTTGCTGAAAATAAAAAAGTTGATCCTCACTAATCTTAGAGGTTGAGGCCTCATGCTCAACTTTTGCAGTATTGTTCATAACATTGATGTAAGGGTATGTATTGGCAGAGCATTCAGAACCAATTAACATAGAATCACATTGAGTGAAGTTCCTAGCATCATTTGCTGATGGGGATATTTTAACTAATCCTCGGTAGCAATTTTTTGACTCTCCTACTGAAATACCTTTAGAGATAATCGTGCTTTTAGTATTTTTTCCAACATGCACCATCTTACTACCGGTATCCGCTTGTTGAGAGTGATTGGTCAAAGCAACTGAATAGAATTCACCAACAGAATTGTCTCCTATTAAAACACAACTTGGGTACTTCCAAGTAATTGCAGAACCAGTTTCAATCTGGGTCCAAGATATTTTGGAATTTTTTCCCAAACATTTTCCTCTTTTAGTAACAAAGTTGTATATCCCTCCCTTACCAGTTTGAGGGTCTCCTGCATACCAATTCTGGACGGTAGAGTATTTAATTTCAGCATTATCCAAAGTTACAAGTTCCACTACTGCAGCATGTAATTGATTTGTATCAAAAGCGGGAGCAGTGCAGCCTTCTAGATAACTTACATAACTATTATCCTCACAAATGATCAATGTTCTTTCAAACTGTCCAGAGCCTTCTGTATTTATCCTAAAATACGAAGATAAATCCATTGGGCAACGGGTGTTTTTTGGTATGTAACAAAAACTACCATCAGAAAAGACTGCTGAATTTAAAGCGGCAAAGTAATTATCCGTTGAAGGAACAACTGTTCCTAAATATTTTTTCACTAAATCAGGATGACTTTTTAAGGCTTCTGAAATAGAGCAAAAAATCACTCCATGTTCAGCCAGTTCTTTCTGAAAGGTTGTTGCAACTGACACACTATCAAAAATTGCATCTACCGCAACTCCAGCCAATTTTTTTTGTTCAAAAAGAGGAATACCAAGCTTTTCATATGTTTTTAAAAGTTCAGGATCAACATCATTTATGCTTTTAAGCTTTTCTTGCTGCTTTGGAGCTGAATAATAGATTATGTCCTGATAATTTATTTGCGGATAACTAACATTTGCCCAATTGGGTTCCTCCATTGTTTGCCAATGCCTATACGCTCTCAATCTAAAATCAAGCATAAACTCTGGTTCTTCTTTCTTGGAAGAAATTAAGCGTATGATATCTTCGTTTAAACCTTTTGGTGCTTGGTCCACCTCAATATCAGTCTTAAAACCATACTTATAATCTTGATTTGTTAATGCTTCTAATGTTTTCATTGCTTTAACTACCCACCGCTGTTTCTAATTTGTATTGAGGTTCTTGTTTCAGTTTTGATTGAAGATGAGATAAAACATCTTTTTCTTCTTTAACTAACTGTGAAAGCGTAATGTTGCTCAAGAATTCATTCACTTTTTTTCTCAAAAGAGACATAACCGGCCTTACTCCACAGTCACTAAAATTGGCACACTCAGGTAAATTACCAGTGAAGTCCTTACAACTGAATTCATGTGGTTCAGGCTTGAGGATATGAAATATTTCCACTAGTGTTATTTCAGAAGGAGACCTTGATAAAGAAGAACCACCTTTCACCCCCTTGGACGATATTACTAATCCCGCTGACCTTAGAATTCCTAGAATTTTTCTAACGTAAGATAAAGAAGTACCCTCTTTTTCTGCAATATCGGAAAGAGAGACCTCTCTACCATTAGCTTTTGCTAATTGGACCAAAAAACGTAAACCAAACTCTTCTTGAGATGAAATCTTGAACATTTTGAGTTAGCTATTTTCACCAAAATACAAACTAATACCATTTTAGTATTAGTTTAAATATACCTCAACGTTCTTTTTTCGTCCCAGGGAAATATCACTAAAAATTAAATTAAACGTAATTTTGTGACAAACAATGGATCATCAAACACAAATTCAAAAAATAACAACAATCGAGTATTTACAGTCGGTCGTTGGTTTGTTAAAATTAAATTAAAGCACTTATGATCTCACGTTTGATTTTTATAATCATTTGTTCATAAAAATTAAATTTACTTTCATATCTTTAATACTTTCCATATATACACACTTCTAGAATGCCAGTTGCAGGAATAAATTATTCTGCCAAATCTCAAAGACTGTTTCCACAGCAGTCCCAAAGCTCTGTAATTTCACCACTAGCATTCAATAGTAATCAAGCAACTTATATTTCTGATAATCAAGATAATGAAAGCGATACTGGCAATTTGTGGAATGACTTTTGGAGTAATTTTGATTGGTCAGACTCTCTAACGTCATTAGTAAGTCTTTTGGGGGCTGGTGTTGGTGCTACTTATTCATACAAAACCTTAGTTCAATCGAGCGGTTTAAGTAAGGTTATCGATGCAACAGTAGTTGGTGAATTCTATCGCAATCGAAGAGACGAAGTAGTTGAGTCGATAAATAGAAACATTAAAGGGGACTCAATTAAACTAACTAAGCAAGAGGTTCAAAGCTTATACAATGCATTAACAAAAGGAAATGTTGCTCAAATTCAAATTGAACTAGATAAATGTATTCAAACCATCAATTCACGAAGTGGTAAAGAATTAATTTCAAAGATTGACTTTAGAGCCTTGCTAGAGCAACAAAAACATATATTAGTAGCTAGGGGTGATACAAAGCAAGCAGAAGAACTGGCAGGCAGAATTAAGAATAATAAACCCATCTATGAAGGTTCTTTAGAACACTTCCAGAACTTCGGCAAGACATTTGGCATAGATATAGAAAAACATGTTCGAGAAAAGCTTCCCTATGACAAAGCCTCTTTAAATAAATTGACAACAAGAATGATCGATCATGGTGTTGGTAGATTATCAGCTTTTTTAGGAATCTATTTTATTTTGAGCTCTATTTTAGGAAAGATTTCAGAGCAGAAGGCTCATAAAAAAGACGATGTTCATAATAAAGATAAAAAAGACGATCACAAATTACCTAAACATTCAATTGCCGATTTTATTGAAGAAATTATTCTCGTTATCCTTGGAGGATGGTTAGGAAGTAGTGTTGCAGGGAAATTAAAGTTACCGATTATTGGTAAGAGGTTAGCAATAGGGCTTGGGGCATTAGGAGGCTTTGGGCTAGCAGAAATTTTTTCCAATACATTGAGATTTGTTTATCGCAAAGCCAAAGCAATGTTGCCAGAGGATAAAAGAGACTCTCCGTTTTATAAAACCCTTCTTGACCTTGCACTCGGAAGTTTTGTAATTTGGATATTCTATATTAAGGCGGTACTTGTAAAACTGAAGAAGTTTACTGGTGCAATTAACAGCAAAGGTTTAAGACCTTTGGCCAATTCAGTTGTTTGGGGGCTAATGTGGCCTCAAAACTATTTGATTGATTTAGCTGCAGAAATGACCAATGCTCCGGTAAATAAGCATGTGTTAGATCTCAACAATACAAAAACAATGGGTATGAAATTTGGCAATCCGGCTGATATAGCGATCAAGAGTGGACAGAATCCGTACGAAAGGTTAAATCAAGCAATGGAAGCTAACAAAGAAAGGATCAAAATTATAGAAGAGCGTTCACCTATTATTGGTAAATTCCTTCGAATGGGCAATAGTGTTCTGAACCTTTTTAGCGGTTTTCCGCTACTTCAGCAGCAGGCAAAAAGCAATAATGGCATTCCAAAATTGGGTCCTGAATACGGAGCTAGAGCAATTGGAGATGTGGGGATAAAAGCTGCAAATAAAGTTTTAATTTTGGCTGGTGGAAGTCTTCTCGCTTTCCCATTGGTTTATCTATTCAACTGGGTGAAAGCACAGTTCCCCACTGTAAAAGATAATAATCCTCAAACTGTTTAAGACAATTGAGGGATATTGATAAAATTTCAAAAGTTACATTAGTCTACATTCAGTAGAAATTCTGAAATGAACACTATTCAAAAAATCACTCTTAAAGGTACTTTTTATTCAACTGGTAGTAATACAAAGGATACGAAAAAAATGAGGCAATTATGGGGAAAGCAAGGAATTCACATAAGAACTTGTTATACCAAACCTTTCCCCTCTACCTTCAAATTTACGGTCAACAACGAAAATGTTGAAGCAACTATTATTAGAGAAGGTGGAGAAAATGGCGAAGTACAAGGCTTTGCAATAAATATTGATGGATTCATTAAACTATTTCAGATTATTGAAGAAAAGATGAAAGTAGGTTTTTAAACTTATTTTGTCAAAGGAGTCCTTACTTCATTTACCAAAGTCCCATTCTTAATATAAGCTGCATTGGCTTTCAACAAGTCATTTAGCATTGATTGAAATTGCATTTTCATTAGTGGGATCATTAATTGACCTAAGATACCCATTTTGGGCTCGAATTCCATTTTGATCTTAATCCCAGTTTGGTTCTGCGCTTCTTCATGAAAATTAATAGTCGCTAAAACATATTTCATTGGCGTAGTGCCTTTATATACGCTAATTACTATTAGTTTATTCTCTTCAAAATCAACAATTTCTTCTTGAACCCAATTTTTCCCATCTTTCATATTGCATTGACGTTTAGCACCTTTCCCAGAGCTAACCTTAGAATCATCTAATAAAAATGAATATTTTAGAGCAGGATGGTATTTATAAACGTCTCCGAATTCATCGTTCCAACTTGCAAAAACTGCTTCTACAGGAGCATTGATAAGTTTTTGAGCAGTGACTTGAGCTTTGGCGTTAACTTTATTGTTCAGAATTATTGTCGAAAACATTAAAATACCTCCCAGCAATACAAGCTTTGTATTCATAAATAATCTCCTCTAATTGTCAATTAGCTTTGGATATGCACTTTTCAATTATGTTGAATTAGCTATAAAAACAGTATTAGAAGTTCAAGGGCAAACTTTTAGAAAATCTAATGCTGGCACCTCTTTAGAGAATCGAAAAGATTGGAAAAGCAAACAACTTCGTAGAGAGGACTTTCTTTACAAGACTATTAATTAGATTAAGCCTAGGAAAGAGCTTTTTCAAACAAATAACCCAGTAAAGGGTCAAAGAAAATTTTCTTGAGACTATAATTTTCTTCATTAACTCTCAATTTACAAATAATGGATCTTAATAAGTTAAAGACATTTTGCGTAGTAGCAGAATCAGAGAGTATTACCAAAGCTGCTAGTAATCTTTATCGGACTCAATCAGCTATTTCTCAACAAATTCAACAACTTGAGGAGGAAATCCATTTAGCTTTGCTAGAAAGGACAGGGTCCAGAGTTTATCTCACCAAAGAGGGAGAAACTCTTTATAGATATGCAGATGAGTTGATTAAACAAATAGAAGAGGAAGTTGAAAGGCTTAAAAGTGAAGCTACTTCATCAAGCGGAACCATCAAGATAGCTGTCATTGAAGAAATTCACAAATATTTCTTAGCTGATTTGATTAACGCTTTCAACGCTGAATATCCACAAATTACATTTGAGATTGTTTCAACTCCCATTAACAAAATTGAAGAAGAGCTTCTTAACAATCGAGTTGATTTTGGCTTTATGGTGATCTATAACGATAAAAAACTTTTTGAGGCATATCCTTATTTTTGTTTTCCTATGATCTGTGTGGCTTCAAGAGATTATTTGAACAATGCACCAATTGAGAGTTTTCAAGATCTCATAAGCTGTCAATTTATCGGATTTCATAAGGATCTCAGATGCTTGAAATTTTGGCTCAATAAAAATAATCCTGAAGCTGCAAAAAGAATGAAAAGTAAAATTGCTTCAATAACAATGAAATGTCCTGAGGGACAAAAAAACCTTCTTCTCCAAGGCAGAGGAATTGGAATGGTACACAAGCTTATGGTAAAAGAAGAGCTCAACAATGGCAGTTTGGTTGAAATCCTTCCTCAGAAAAGTGCACCCGTTTTTGTAACTATTGATATTGTTAGAAAAAAGAAACATACTGATAAACTTATTCACAAAACCTTTCTTGACTTTGCATTAAAGTTCACTGAGAAATGTGGAACAAATAACTTTTGAGCCTCAAAAATAAAATTATTCGAGAAACTCATATTAAACTTCATTGATAGTAACGGTCTAAAAAACAGAAGATTTACTTCCGTCTTTCTTTTTCATTGGAATTAATCCATTAGCTCTACCGGTAAAACCAGATTGTAAGTTTTTCTCTCCCAAACCAATCTTAATTACCGGAGCTTCCAAAATTTGATTATCTTTAGCATCAATAATTTTCGCTCTTTCTACTAAGACTAGGTAATCCCCCTTTTTATTTGGATTTAATTTATTTTGATTAATAATGAGTTGGCGTCCCCAACCCTTTCTCGTTCCATAAGTTAGTTCCACTAATTCTTCATCAGAAAATTGTTGGGCCGTTAGTATCCTTTCAGACTCGCTTTTTTCTTGGTTTTCAATAAAGTCTGCCTCAATAATCATTTCTGATTGTTTACCATTTTCTTCTTCAAAAGGAACTTTGAGTTTGGACTTTTTTCTTTCATTGGAATTATATTGAGGAGAAGAATCTATCTGCAACCTCTGAGAAATCAAGTCATAAGTAATAATATCTCCTTCAGCTTCAGTACCATCAACAGTTTGCAGGCTTGCATTTCCATCAAAAATCGCTTTTTCTGCTTGGCTGTTCAACGTAAACAATTCTGTTTTGTCCGATTGAACAGAAGCTTCGTTCTCTAAGTTTGTTATTACGTTTCCGGTGGCAATTAACTGCTTCCTTGGGATCTCTGTATTGGGCAGTTCCTCCTTCAAGTCAATTTCTTGGTTTAAAGAGCGAATAGTAACTTTCTGATATTTATCGTTTTTTTTGCTTATTTGCTCAGAAAGCACATTTTGGCTTGCATATAACTTTCTTGTTTCTAAATCGATAATTACTTTTGGAGCTTGTATTTGCTGGAAACCATCTTTCGAATTAATTACAACATTCCCTTTAGCATCTAGTTGGTTGAATTTATCGCTTTTATCCTTTTTGTAAAAGAACACTTTATCCGCCATCAAAGTGAATTTTTTGGAATCAATTTTGCTTCTTCCAAAACACTCAATCTTTGAGAAGTCACCAGATGAATCTTTAACGGAGATCAGTTTGGAAGTAAATAATTTAAAACTCTCTTTGCCAGCAGTACTCACAGAAACATTTCCAGTAAGCACCAATCTATCATTCACAATTTCAAGACTATTAGCATTATTAATCTTTATATTTTCCGCTTGACTATTTGCAGGAAAGCTTAAACATACGTTAATCAAGGCAAAAAACAAAAAGCCAAAGCTTAGAATTGCTTTTTTTTGCAGATTTCCTGAATTAATCACAAACTTATCCCTAAAACCTTCAGCTTCATATTCTTTCTCATTAGTATCCGTGTCTTTTTTATTTTTTATCGTCTATGAGACTGGCCGTCCTCAATACCTTCAAAATCTATACATTTACCATATATTTTCAATTCTAAGTCTTGAACCTTAACATTGAATTTTTTGGCTATGTTAGAAGCAAGCTTATTAACCTCTTCATCAAAAAATTCAATTGTTTTATTACAATTCAAACAAACAATGTGATGATGGTGATGATCTTGATTAGAGGATAATTCGTAGTGTTTATGTCCCTCTGCCAGATCCACTTCTCGAAGAACTCCTAAAGAATATAAAGTTTTAACTGTTCTATAAACGGTTGCAAGTGAAACATTTAACTTATTAGTTTTTGTCAAAACTTTATGAATGTCTTCTACACTGAGGTGACAACCTTTATCTGCCTTAAAAAAAACATCTAGAATATACTCCCTTTGAGGAGTTAACCTTGCTCCATGCTTTTTTAATACATCATGAATTTCTTGAATCGAGTAAGAAGACTCCACTTGTGTTCGATTTTCTTGTCTTTGCTGGGTTATTAACATAAAAATTAATTATTTACTTCTCCAAATCGTGAACGTTAGTTGAATTAGTCTCGTTATGAGAAGAAGTCGACTTCCTAGCAATGTATTCAAGTCTTCGTCTTTCTGCTTCAAGAAAGCTAGAAGCCTCAATTGTTATTAATTTCACAAGGTTCAGAGGTATCAAATGTTGAGTATAGCTATTCGATTCAGAGTTACTAGCATCATCCTTTCCAAAACACTCTAACTGAACAAAATCAGAACCTACAGCCAACAATCTTCCCGTTAAGAAACTAGAATCTGGGAAATGAACTCTCACCCATTTACCTTCTTTACTCTCTAATTTTGTTCTTATATTCATAAAAAACTATTAAATAAAGTAAATAGTGTTTAAAAGATAGAAACTTCCATAATTAATAATAGCACCGTATAACCCGTATTGCTCTTTTGGCATTTTTCGCTTAATCGTATTTTTATTAGAGAATTTCCATTATTCAATCTTTCAACTTAATAAAATTAATGCGTACATTTTTGGGCAAAAAGTGGGTTGTATCTCAAGAAGAGCCTTCAAAAGATTTGCTTTCATTATCCAACAATAAACTTGTTGCCAAAATTCTAGCTTCCAGAGGGGTTCAAAGCCAAGAAGAAGCTCAGTATTATATCGGTAATCAAAAACCACCATATACTAATCCAAATCATATTCCACAGCTCAATGCAGCTATAGAAAGAATAGAAAAAGCTCTAAAGAGAGAAGAAAACATAGTTGTTTTTGGTGATTATGACGTTGATGGAACTACTAGCACTGCTCTTTTAGTTGATGTGCTCAAAAAACTTGGAGGTAGAGTATCCTTCTTAATTCCAAATCGTTTTACAGATGGATATGGCCTGAATTCTAAAGCGATTGTACAAATCAAGTCTCAAAGAAAAGCCAACTTATTAATTACTTGTGATTGTGGAATTACAAATATTGAAGAAGTCAAGTTGGCTCAATCGATTGGATTAGACGTTATTGTGACCGATCATCACTCTCTTCCGGAAATTTTGCCTCCAGCAGTAGCGGTACTCAACCCCAAGTTACTACCAGAAAAGCATCCTCTTCATTGGCTACCTGGAGTTGGTGTTGCCTATAAACTTGCAGAAGAATTGTTAAATCGCGCTGGTAAAAATGATCAAATAAAGCCCCTTCTAGATTTAGTTGCTTTAGGAATGATTGCGGATTTAGCCCCATTAAGATCCGAAAACAGGCTATTGGTTCAAGATGGACTGAAGGTTCTTGCAGAGACAAGCAGAGAAGGTTTAAAAGCTTTGTTGAGAGAATGTGGTTATAAATCTTGTGAGGAAGGAGTTGGTTTTGCAATTGCACCAAGGATTAATGCCGCAGGAAGACTTCACGATGCCAATGAAGCCGTTAAGTTATTTCTTGCTGAGGATGTTATTGAAGCTCAAATGCTCGCAAAGAAACTAACAAGTCAAAATCAATCGAGACAAGAACTGTGTGACGAAATATTTAAAAAAGCAATTGAAAAAATTGACAAAGATATAGATTTAAACACAGCTAAAGCAATAATGCTTAGCGATCCCTCTTGGCATCATGGCGTTGTGGGTATAGTTGCCTCTCGACTAGTTGAAAAATACCACTTACCAGTTTTCATAGGAGTTGAAGAAGGGAATGTGTCTGTAAAAGGCTCTGCAAGAGGAATTAATTCAATCGATTTATTCGAAGAAATGAATAAATTTTCAAATCTTTTCGATAAATTTGGAGGCCACAAAGCCGCAGCTGGTTTTTCAATGAAAAAAGATAACTGGGATCAATTCAAAACTTTATTTCAAGAAGAGCTAATTAAAACCCTACTATCAGCTGATTTCGAACCAATATTGAATATAGATTCAGAGATTGAAGTTGAAGATATAAATATTTCTAGTCTAGAACCAATTTGGAACTTAGCCCCTTTTGGCATGGGCTACGCTAAGCCTATATTTGTTAACAAAAAGCCCTTAAGAATTAAAGATATAGTTCCTTTAGGTAAAAACCAAGATCATACTAAGCTGTTACTCGACTTGAATGGAGAAAACGTTGAAGCCATTCAATGGAGAGTTCCTCCCCACAAATTCACAGAGATACCAATTTCTGAAGGAATTAAATTGGCTTTTACTCCTAACAAAAGAGAATTTCGCGGAAGGGAGTACTTACAACTAGAAATTAAAGACTGGTTTGCACAAAATACATCTTTGAATTCGGTCTCTAAAAATACCTCTATCCATGATAATTCAATAACAAAAGATAGTAACCTGGAAAGAGGAAGACATTCTTTCACTCCCGTTTTAGTAGATTATAGAAAAGCTCACGAAAAACTTGATGAATTAATTAAAGACGAACATTTATTTTTTGCAGAAGGTGAAAGTTTAAAAGATATTTTAGAACAATCCAAAGACGTTTTATGTTTTCATAGAATCAGCGATCTACAAGATAATTATCCTTCATTAGTATTTTGGTCATTGCCTTTAGATATAAAAGTAATCGATCGCGTTATTGAGAAATGTAATCCTCAAAAAATATTAGTTTTTGGCAAGAACTTAATTGAAGAAATTGATACTAAAAGTTTTTTACGAAAACTTTTAACTCATATTAGGAGCAAAAAAGAAAGTCAATCGAGCATTATTGAAACATCTTTAACAAAACTGGCTTCATCATTAGAATCTCTTGAACAAACGTGCTTTGAAGGTTTACAAATTCTTCATCTCAGTGGGATTTTGTCTTTCAAAATTGAGGGACAAAGGGTTAACATAAACCTGACGAATGTTCCACAAAAAGTTCAGCTTGACACTAGTGCCTTGCAAAATCAACTTTTGCTAGAACATAAAATAAAACAAAGATTACTAAAGGACTCCGTTGAAAAAGTTTTATGCCAGACAATATAGTTAAAGACCCAATTGAAAACAAAATACTCAATATTTTGAGAGATGTTCCGGATTTTCCGAAACCCGGAATTATGTTTAAGGACATAACCCCTATTTTGAGTAGTCCAAAACTCTTCAGTGAAACAATCGACGCTTTAACTAATCTAGTTCAAAAATATCAGCCAAATTGTATCGCCGGTATTGAAGCAAGAGGTTTTTTGTTTGGAACTCCAATTGCAAGTAAACTTCAGTTACCATTCATTCCAATAAGAAAACCTGGTAAATTACCGTGGAAAAAGAAAAGTGTTTCTTATTCATTAGAGTACGGAGAAGCAACCATTGAGGTTCATGAAGATGCTTTAGATTTTGTCGAAGGTAAGCCTAAGGTGGCAGTCATTGATGATCTATTGGCAACAGGGGGGACAACAGAGGCATCATGCAAACTAATTAAACAAATTAATGGTGAAGTTGTTGTAGCTGCTTACGTTTTAGAGCTGGGATTTTTAACCGGTAGACAGATTATTGAAGAACATGCTGCGGTTGAATCTCTAGCGACAGTTTCATAGGGTTTTTTAAGATTCATCTTTTCAACCCCTCAATAAAACCCTCATAATCATCCACTCTATCCTCTAAATGATTAATTCCGGCAAAAAGCCAAAGGTGTTCATTCATATCAACTTTATCTCCATTTAATTTATAACCCTCTCTAAGCAATAATTTTTTTTGAATGTGTCCCTTCATGCCGAGTTTAAGACTACTTATAAAGCCATCCTTTGCAACTACTCTATACCAAGGAACCAATTTCATTTCTTCTTCATTCATCCCCGTAAGTACATAGCCGACTAAACGTGCATGGCTATCGACCATGTCCGCAATTTGTCCAAAGAACATTACTTTTTGGTCAGGTATTTGTCTCACTACTTTCATTATTGAGACCTTTAAAACTGAAGGTTTATTCAATTTGTCTTTGTTTTGCAGCTGTTCTGAAGAATTTTTCACTAGTGTTCCCATCTACAATTACTTAGCCTCGGTTCTACTAATTTAGCTTTTGCTCAATAATTTCTTTCTATAATATATTCAGCTATTTTACATAGTTGCGTGCTATTAATATGGGCATTTTGCAAACTTTCTTTCGCTTCTTTAACAAGCTCATAAGCTTTTTGCTCAGCAACCTCAAAGCCTAAAAGACGAGGATAGGTTGCTTTCTTTTGTTCTTCATCTTTGCCTACTGTTTTACCTAAGGTTGCTGAATCAGACTTTAAGTCAAGAATATCGTCAATTATTTGAAAAGCTAAACCAATATTTTCAGAATATTTTGATAAAGCTTTAACTTGTGAATCATTAGCTCCAGCAGCAATCGCTCCAACTAAAACACTAGCTTTTAAAAAAGCCCCCGTTTTCATTTCGTGCATTTTCTCAAGCTCATCCAAAGTTACACCATTTTTATTCGTATTCTCTAAGTCAATCATTTGTCCGCCAGTCATCCCATACGCTCCAACGGCACTCGTAACAACTTGAATTATTTCTACTATTTTGGGTGAAGGTAACTCAACCTTGGATAATAAATTCAATCCCTCTATCAGTAAAGCATCACCGGCTAATAAAGCAGTTTCTTCATTGAACTTTACATGACAAGTAGCTTTCCCTCTTCGCAAGTCGTCATTATCCATACAAGGTAAATCATCATGAATTAAACTCATCGTATGAATGCATTCTATTGCTGCAGCAAGGGGGATAATTGTAGAGCTCATACCCATTTGAATTGCATCTGCTGCTGTTAAACACAAAATGCCTCTTAGCCTTTTGCCACCATTTAGGCTGGAATATTCCATTGCCTGCCAAAGTTGAGTAGCAGGTTCTTTAGGAGCTAAAACTGCTTTTAAATGATTTTCAATAAGAATTTTCTTTTCAGCTAAAAATTCTTCGAGGTTAAAATTTGTTTGAGCTGTTGGCATTTTGAAATTTTTGTTAAATCTAGAACTAGATAAAATCAACCTATTTTGAGCTAGACTCAGGCAATTCAATCACCAATTTTAGGGACTTTAAAAAAGTGTCCTTCAGTTTGAGGAGCATTGTCTAAAAAATCATCCCTAAAAGCTTGCACTTCATTTAAGTTATTCTGCTCATCAAGTCTTAGAGGGGTATAGTCCTCTGATTCAGAGTGAATTAGGGGATCTACATTACTAGTATCCACACCACTCAATCTTTGAACATAGTTCAAAATTGAATCCAACTCTGAAGTGTATTTATCTAAACTATCCTCTGGCAAACCCAAACGAGCCAAATTTGCCACATCTACTAATTCATCTTTTGAAATTGACATTTTTTATATATTAATTAATGACTCATTTACAAAATATGTTAATAGCTACTGATTAAGAAAGCAACTAAAGAAAGAATTAAGTGAGTAAAACTAATAATCCTAGTTATTTTTATTTTTTGCTTTTTTGAGAAGTTCTCTCTTCTTTTTCTGTTTTTCTTTTTGTTTTTCTTGCTGCTCTTTTTGTTCTTGAGACTTTTTATAACGTTTTTGGAATTTTTCTAAACGACCTTCAGTATCCAAGAACTTCTTGGTACCAGTAAAAAATGGATGACAGTTGCTACAAATACCTACTGTTATTGAATCATGGGTGGATAAAGTCTCAAATTCATTACCGCAACCTGTACAAGTAACCTTTGCTAATTTTAATTCTGGGTGAATTCCAGCCTTCATTTCTTTACCGATACTCTCTTAAATGTAAACTATTAAGTCTTAAATACAGAATCAAGAGTTTAGCATATTCAAAGACCGAAAATAAATCATTCAACTATGAGTTTATGTTATCTTTTAATTGACCTCGCTGAATCAATGGGAATTTGTCAATGAAAAACTTTATTTATGTAGCTTTCATTACTTTTATTGTTTTTTCATCGAACCTATCCATAAAAACCCAAGGTTTTGACCCTTCATTTGAGAGAAGCAGAACTGTTATAGAATCACCCGATAGAGCCACTCGGCCACTTTATACACCAGGCTTTGCCTTTGGAGGAATTCCTTTTGACGATAGTCAATTTTATGAAATAAAGCCAGAAAAATGCGAATCGGAAAATACAGCTGAAATTCTAGGCAAATATGAGTTAACCGAAAACCTTTATTTATTTAAAACAAATAAAGGTTACGGAGTAATCTCACTCGAACAAACGCTGAAAGAGTTATCAACTGGTCAAAGAAGGAAAAGAATTTGCCCAATTAATATTGGAATGAAATTATCCGGAGAAGTTGATTGCAAAGGCATCAGAGTAATTAAAGAATCACCTTTTAAGGGATGTGCTTTCGATGCAAAAATCTGGGGACATAGTATGTCTGAATATGAAGCATTTAATTTAATTTATCAAAAGTTAAATCAGCAATTTAAAGCCTATAAAAAAGAGTGTGTTCTCCCTCCCAAAAGATCTTTACAAGATAGATTAATTAAGTTTTAGCCTACAAAGAAGGATTTCCACAATCTATTAGTTGACTACATTTGAATGTTTATACCAGCGCTCATAACTGCTTTAATAATAGTTTTAATATCCCGCCTTGTGTAAGGTTTGTTTCTAAAGTGGGGCACCTGCTTTAATACCTCCAAAAAAGCGGCAATTTCATCTTCTGAAACTTCAAGATCTAGATTTTCACCCTTGAAATAATCTTCGTTATCAAAATATTCTTTATCTTGTAGGAGTTGCTCTAAGTGGATAACCATCGGTCGAATAGAAATAACGTATATGTTATTTATTCCACAGAAATGTGAAACCAATATTGAAGAGTAAACTAACTAGTTGAAGGAGATACAAGCAAAATACTAACTCGTAATAACGAAACATCGATTTCAAACTTGAGATTCTCTTTAATTTATCAACTTAAAACAGGTTGATTTGATGATTCTTCTGAATTATTCTCATCCTGCTCGGTCATTTGCAAGTTTTCTAAATGATTGAGTAAATTATTCTCTGACGTAATATCCTCATTGTCTTGTTCTTGTTGCAATTTAGAGGCCTCATCAAGAATTTTCTGAAGTTTATCTTTCAACTCATCACCAGAATCTGACAATCTGAAGTGTTTTTTAAATTCGAGAGAGGTTTTCACTATATAAGATAAACCATCTTGCTCTCTCAGGACCCACCCAGCTTCAACTAAGTCTCTAATATGGTCATAGGCACCAGAGCCTCTAACTTCAATGATTTCTCTTTGCTTCACTGGTTCTTTAAGCGCAATAATTGCCAATGTTCTTAATGCTCCAACTTTTAAGTTTATGGGAACAAACTTCTGTGCCAAATTCAAAAACTCTTCTTTGGGCTCCAGCAAATAACCATGTCCTCGAACGGATATTTGAAGACCACCATCTCTCAGTTCATACTCTCGAACTAAATCCATGAGTCCTTTTTTCACTTCAGTGGGATTGCAGTCTAAAACCTCCGCTATTTTAGAAATAGTCACTGGCTTACTGTTCCAAAATAGTATTACTTCTATTTCTTGTTTTAAAGACATAAATTATTCAGGTTCAAACTTTAACTATTACCTAAAAATGACCTTTTTATCAACTTTATCAACAGTCAAATCCTTATAAAACACTATCTTTCATTAAACTATCCGCTTGATCAGTAATAAAGCCTAAGTACAAATTCCCAGTTTCTTTATCCGTTCCTCTTTGAGCTAATTCTAAAACACTGAATGGCAAACCATCTATTTGTTCAGCTTGAGTGAAAATTTGACGTAATCTAGTATTTTTACCACCAGTGATTTTGCCGGGAAACTTCACCCCTTTTGTCTCCAATTTTTCAATTGCATCTTCGATATCAACTCCTTGAGGTAGTTGAACTGCAATATGATGAAAATCCTTATCCCCAAACTTATCGACCCATTTTTTTACAATCTTTAAATTCTCAGGCGCATCTTCATAACTTTGATCAATAAACATCGGAGCAAAAGAAGAGTGTCTATATATTTGTGCATACCAGCCTTCATTTCTATAATCTATTTTTTCATCATATTTCCATCCTAAATTTTCATAAGGCTTCGAAGCTTCCTCTATAGAATATGTTCTAATGGTTAAATGATCAAATATCAGCTTCCAATTATTTTCCTCGCATACCTCTAAATAGCAAACAGCACCTTTATTTTTCTCAAAGTAACTCGCTATTTTTTCTTGAACTAATGGCACTGATTCATACTCAGATAATATTCTTTGTAATTGTTTACTTTGCATAATTACTGTAACCAAAAAGCTAAGTTCAATATTCCCTTAATTCTTATTTTAGACCTTTATGTCTCTTCAATATTTCAAATAGGATACAATCTTCTAACTCATAAACACTATGTTTTAGGCAATCTCAGTTAATTTTCTAAAGTCAGATTTATGGCAAGTCAAACTGAGGAAATATCTGGGCCAGAAACTTTCCAAGCGTGAACTACTTCATATCGATGAGTCCATTTATGAATCGAAATATTTCCGAAACCATTATTTTTCAACAATTCCGTTAATTCATGTCTATTTTGCTTCCTTTTAGGATAGAAAACGCTCATCCAATCCGGTGGCTTTGTTAATAAAAGAAGTCCTCCTGGCTCAATTATTTTTGCCACACGACTCAGAATTTCAGGAAAGTTCGGCAAAAATTCGCTCACTTCCATTAATGCAACAGCATCATAAGAATTCTTTACATTTTCTGTCCAACTTGACAGTTCCATTTCTGTTGTTTTACAGCTATTTTTTTTGTCTTGTGGGCATTTTGCTAACTCTCTTTTAAGCTTTTCAAGCATTCCTTTGGAAAAATCTACTGACTCAATAGTTCCACTAAACCACTCTTGCTTCAAAACCATAAGACTCATTCTCCCAGTCCCACAGGCCAAATCCAAGAATCTAGGAGGCTTATTGTTATTTAACAAAGCCATTTTCAAAGGAAGTAAAAATAATTTTTCAGTAACCGTCTTTGACTTATATTTAGCACTATTCCACTTGTACTCATAAATTGGTGCAAATAGATTATAAATATTCTTAAGTCCCCTGTTTCCCCAGTAACTCAACTCCGTAAAACAAAAGAGCCAAAGAAAAAAAAGAGAACAAATTATCCAAACAGCTAATACAAAAAAAGCAATCGATTCATCCATTTTTTATAAAGAACTCCGCATAATAGAAATTACTCTTTCTTACTCTCTCTTTAATTTTCAAGAACATAACCTGATGATCTCAATTCAAGAAGAATTGTCTGTATAGAAGAACCAGAGAGCTGGTCTTTCAATTGAGCTTGCTCTGGCTGAATTACTGATTTGATAAGAGAAATAACTTTCTTTCTTTCGTTACCTGCTTTTGAGTTTATAAGTTTTGCTTTTTTTAACGCAGCATAAATTTGATAACTATCGAGCGATACCCCACGCAATGCTGCATAAAACTTATCCGTAAAGCTCTTTGCACTTGAAGCATATCTGAAAGGATTTTGAGTTGGTTTTGTTGAGGGAGATACTGAATTATTGGAATCCTTAGAGTTAGGGTCAATTGACTCATTAGTGGATTGCTCTGGAATCTGAACCGGATATGTTAATAATCCATTTTTCCCAAGTGAAAGCTCCACAAAACTGTATAAAGAATCTCTTGAATTATTTATTTCGTAGTTTGGATTATTCTTTTTATAGGTTTTAATTGCTTCTTTTATAACTTCAAAAGCTTTTTGTTTTTGCACTTCAGTATTGGCTTTAATTGCTCCAGAAGCATCAGCAATGTCAAAAATCCCTTTTGCATCTTTAGCACCGGCATTATATAAAAGGCTCGATAAATTATTGTTGGGCAAACTCGATTTTACCTCCGCTGATGGTGGAAATAAATTCATTAAACTAATCAATACAATTATTGAAAATAGTTTATTGCCCATACTAGTTATATCGGTAAGCATACTTCACTTAGAAGATCTCAACAAAGGTTCTATAGACTTAATTGATTTAAACCCCAAAAGGTACTTTAACCCTTCTGGGGAAGCCCCATTACGATAAAGACGCAACATTAAGGAATCTCTCAAATCCCCAACCGAAGATTTTAATCCTAAATTTTGGGCAGCTTGCGAGAACACCGTGTAGATATAAGTCTCTTTAAGAGGTTGTCCCTGCTCGTTAATGAAAATAGCTTCATTTAAACCAGGTGTTTTTGTTTTCATTATTAACTGTCTTTCAACTAGATATTGCTCCAAAATATCCACCAGGTATTCCGATAGAAATGTTATTCGGTTATCAACATAAAACTCTTTTGCTGCCAAATTTAAATTTTTGAAACTACCAAACTGAAAAAGTTCACTCGGACGAACTCCTGTGGAATACAAAAACCACAACAATGCTTTATCTCTTATTTTGCTAGGGAAATTACAAATAGCTTCTATTAATTCATCGCTTAAATTCTCTTGAAACTCTCTCTGTTTATTGAATGACTCAACGTTAATTTCCCAGATTGGATTCTTCCTTATTACACCTACAATTTGGCAATATCTAAAAAACTCACGCCAAGCACTCCAACGGCGAGAAACCGTACTAGGAGAGTAATTTTCAATTAATTTAACTCTAATATCTCTTAGACTACTTTCATTTATCTGCGAAAACGTGGAAAAACTTTTTTGTAAAAATCCAAGATCTCCCTTATAAGCTTTTAATGTGTTCAAGGAGCTTTCATCTTCAATTTTTTGTAAGAACTCTTTTGTTAAATCGCTTAGTTCCGCCACTTAATAAATTTCCGCTCGCTAATTAAATCCAAAACATTATTAACTTTAAATCAATATTTCTCCAAATAAATCATAATCATTAGCCTTAGTAATTTTCACATCTACAAATTCACCAATTAGAGAATCACTAATACGATCATTAATACTACTAATAGAGACCTTTCCATCGATTTCAGGAGCATCACGATAGGTTCTACCTACAAGGTAATTATCAAACTTTTTTTCAACTAATACCTTTTGCTTAGAACCAATTAATTCTTTATTTTTTTGTGCTGAAACCTCTTTTTGAATTTCTAGTAATTTCTTTTGTCTTTCCTTTTTAATTTTCTCTGGAACTTGATCTTCTAAACTCGCTCCATGCGTTGTATCTTCCTGAGAATAAGTAAAAACTCCAGCTCGATCGAATTTCTCACTTATTACAAAACTCTGTAAGTCTTCAAATTCTTCATTCGTTTCTCCGGGAAAGCCGGTTATAAATGTTGTTCTTAATGCAATATTTGGAATTTGATTCCTTATCTTATCTATTGTTTCTTTAGAAGAAACAGGTCTCTTCATTCTGGCAAGTGTTTTCGGGTGTGAGTGTTGAAGCGGAATATCAATGTATTTCAGAAGAGAATCGTATTGCTTAATTACCCTAAGCATATCATCGGTCACTTCTCCAGGATAAGAGTACATCAATCTAACCCAAGGAATTTTTGTTTGAGTTGCAATTGCTTCCAATAATTTTGCTAATTTCCATTGGCCATTGTAAATATCTATTCCGTAAGCAGTAGAATCTTGGCTAACTAAAATCACCTCTTTAACTCCTTCATCGGATAAAGACTGTATTTCTTTTACAATATCCTCAATCGGGCGGCTTTTAAGTTTGCCTCTTAAGCTTGGGATTATGCAAAAAGAACATTTATGGTTACAGCCTTCAGAAATTTTCACATAAGCACTAATCCCTCCGGAGAGACGTATTCTGGGAATTGTTTGCGAAGCAACATAACCTTTATTTTCTCTAAAGAAACTTCTCTGCTCCTTATTATTTGAAACCCAATGAACTGCATTAACAATTTCTTCAATATCACCAGTTCCTAAAATTGCTTTAACCTTGGGTATTTCATCAAATAAAGCTTCTTTATATCTTTGGGCCAAACAACCAGAAACAATAATGTCTTTTCCAGAATCCGCTAAGTCTAAAAGTGTGTCCAAGCTCTGATTTGTAGATTCAGAAATGAAAGTACAAGTGTTTACTATACAAATATCCGACTTTTGCGGAGATGTTGTTACCTGGTAACCCGAAGAATGAAGCAAGCCAAGCATGTTCTCGGAATCAGCCAGATTTTTTGCACAACCTAATGTTGTTAAAGAGATTTTTTTCAAAGCCTGAATTTGTTAAAACTTGCAATCTAGAATTCTAATAATTGTAATATACAGTTTTCAATTAAGAAAAAAAACTAAGCTTTGAAGCCGAAAGCTCTTTTCACTTGACTATAGACAGCATGTCTTGCATCTTGCATCGATTGAGAATCACTTCCACTTCGCATTGCTTTAGAAGAATTATACGTTTTAGGAACATTTCTTTGTACAGGGAGCCCTTGACCGGCATGGGGTTTTCTTTGTTGCCAAATCGAATAAGACTGAGAACCACGAGAAGTTACACCAGAAATTGTCATTAAATTTAAAGCACCTAAACTCGACGAGACTAAAAAGTAATTGACTCAATAACCAACACAAATATTAATTTATTATGAAGATTAAAATTTGTCAACCCTAACAAAATATTAATTTTTGAAGGGATTCGTGATTTAATATTTTACGTGCATATAAAAGATTAAACAAATCTTAAATTATTGGTCGTGATAACCTTATCAAAGATAATTTAATCTCTTATATATGTAATTATAAAATGAACATAGAAACTTCAGCTATACATAATGGAATTTATAAAGATACTGAATACTCTTCCGTTTCTACTCCTATTTATCAGACTTCAACTTTCTCAATTAGTGAATTGGGGGAACAAAAAGAATTTGATTACACGAGAAGTGGCAACCCAACCAGAAAAGCTTTAGAGGAAAATTTAGCTGAATTAGAGAATGGTTATGAAGCATTTTCTACCTCTAGTGGTATGTCTGCTATCACCGCTGTTTTGTCTTTACTAAAAACAGGTGACCACTTAATTACCAGCAAAGAAATTTATGGTGGCACTTATCGTCTTTTTTCTTCAATTGCACCTCAATTTGGAATAGAAGTTAGTTTTGTTGACAATTTGAATGATAGTGAAGTCTTAAAAAAGACTATTAAAAGTAATACAAAAATGGTTTGGATAGAGACCCCTTCCAACCCTCTACTGAAAATAGTTGACATTAAATTAGTGCAAAAAACCGTTAAAGAAATTGATGAAAAGATTCTTTTGGTTTCCGATAATACTTTTTTATCTCCCTATTTTCAAAAACCTTTAGATTTAGGCTGTGACATTGTCATTCATTCAACCACAAAATACATCAATGGACATAGCGATGTTATTGGTGGAGTAGTTATTTCTAAGACTCAAGAGTTATCTAAAAAAGTTCAATATTATGTAAATTGCATGGGTTTGGCTTCTGCGCCTTTCGATTCTTGGTTAGTTTTGCGTGGAGTAAAAACATTGCCACTTAGAATGAAAGCTCATGAGCAAAATGCCTTAAAAATAGCTAATTTTTTGCAAAATCATGAATTAGTTGAGGAAGTTTACTATCCAGGCCTGCAAACTCATCCTCAATATGATTTAATTAAAAAGCAGATGCAAGGTTTTGGCGGAATGCTTTCTTTTAAATTGAACCTAGAAGCAGAAAAAATGAATGAATTTTTTAAAAGCTTGAAAATATTTCAGGCGGCTGTTTCTTTGGGTGGTGTTGAGTCTTTGATAGCTCAACCGTGGAGCATGAGTCATGCCTCAATGTCTGAACAAGATCGTTTGAATGCCGGTGTCATTCCTCAATTAGTTCGTATTTCTGCAGGGGTTGAAAACTCCGAAGACTTAATTAATGATTTAAATCAATCTTTGAAAAGCTTTTGTTGCTGTTGTTGAAGCTATATCCATTTACATTTTCCTTCTTAACTATTTTTACTTCAACAAATTAATTAGAAAAACAACTCAATAAAGTATTTTTTTAAATTTTTCAACAACAGTGGTTTCTCCAGTTTCACAATTGAATAGTCAACGAAATAATGTGCATAAATTGAGCACAGGAAGCTCTTCTGCTGCTAGAAACACACCCAACACAAGTAAAATGAAGCTTTCAAAAGGGATGGTCAAAAGTGAACCCTTTGTTATTGGAGCTTCGCTTTCAATTCCTCTAATTGGTTATTTACTTGGACAAATTAATCAAGACAGTGATAACAAGATTTTGCAGCCATCTTTTTTAACACCTTTATCCAATATTTTGTTGAGTTTATTTGCAGCAATTGGTTATCAGTCATCAATGCCAATAGCTGGTCTTGGAAATTATCTATTTATTGTTCAAGAGCTCTTTAGAATGAATCACTCTACATTACAATTTGGAAACACAGCTTTTGCCTTTCTTCCTTCAGCATTAATTGCTATTGCTTGGGGTGCTGATTCAGATCCGAAAGCAAGTAAAGAGATTGATTCCCAAAAAGGAATGATGAATAAATTATCCGCACAATTGAAATATGCGCGCAAATATTGGCTTGAAGATCTCCCCAATAATATTAAGCAGCTTCCCTCAAAGCTTCCTCAACTTATAAGAGAGGCTCACAAAAAGCCACTTGAAAGAATTGGAAGAACTGATAAGCACTTTATTATGTTTCATTCACTAGCTTCTTTTATTGCTACAGCATTTTTACTAGTTGGAATGTTATTTAACAAAAATGAGACACCCTTTCCTGAACATGCACAATTTGAACACAAAACAGAACAAGTTAACCAAAACTTAGAAGGGAGCAATATCTTGACAAAGTTAGGTTGGTTTATAGGTCAACTGGGAATGGCACCATTAATTCTCTTCACACTGTTAAATGGTTTTAATAAACACACAAGACAAACTTACGGAAGATTTGGTTCTTGGGTACCAATAACGGCTATTGCCTATGGTTTAACTACTTTGGCCAGTATAATCTTTAAACCCTTTGCGCATATCGCAATTTTCACTGATTTCTTGAGACATATTGCTAGTAGTTCTTTTGGACATTTAAAAAGAAGAGGTCAACTAGCTAACCAAGGAATATAACCATTGGAATTTCATTAAGCAGATCTAATTATCAAATTAATTAACATTGCTTAATTTTTGGTTGGTTTTTCTCAATGACTTTTCTTATATGGTTAGGAAGGCCAAATGGTTTTCTGAAAAGATTGACACACTACTTCTCTAAAAACTTCAAACGGGAGCTCATAACCCTATTCTATTAAACCCCATTAACCCCTTCAAAGCTTCCGGAAAGACGAGAGGATTTATTCCTCTCTTTTTTTTATTTTTTGCTTTGTAAGCTTTCACAGTTCAATTCAATTCAAATACGCTAATATTTTGTGGCATTGAATTTAAGCATTACAAATTTTATTTATGGGAGCTAAAAGTTGAAATTTTTTGAATATGAAGCCAAACAACTTTTCAGAGAAGCTGGAATTGCCACAGCAGTTGGTTCAGAAGTAATTCACTATCCGGAAGAGATTGCATTTTTAAAACTAAAATATCCAGTGGTTCTTAAGACACAAGTATTAACCGGTGGAAGAGGAAAAGCCGGTGGAATTAAGTTTGCAGAAAATACTTCAGAAGCTATTGAAGTAGCTAAGTATTTATTTGATTTACCAATTAAAGGTGAAAAACCACAATGTTTATTAATTGATCCTAAAGCTCCAATAAAAAAAGAATTCTATTTAGCAATAACCTTAGATCGTGAACAAAAGTGCCCAATTTTGATTGGTTCCAGCGAAGGAGGAATAGAAATTGAAAGCTCCGGTTCAGCGAAAATTGTACCCGTGAAAGGTGCTGTATATAGCTCACACTATGGAAGAAGATTAGCTTATGAAATGGGTACTTCCGGTAAAGATTTTCAAGTAATAAGCTCTATTGTCGATAAACTTTATTCTCTTTATGAAAAATACGACTTAGATCTGGCTGAAATCAATCCTTTAGCGCAATTGGAAGATGGTTCGTTCATCGCCTTGGATGGAAAAATAACTATTAATGATGATGCAATTGACCGCCAACCCAGGTTTAAAGGCCAACTAATTCATCACTTAAATGATGTTTCCGAGCGTGAGAAAAGAGCCACTGTCTCTGGACTGAACTTGGTTGAGTTAGGAGAAGGTAACATTGGTATTCTCTGCAATGGAGCTGGTCTCACAATGGCAACAATGGATTTAGTTCAATTTAAAGGCGGAAAACCGGCAAACTTCCTCGATGTTGGAGGTGGGGCTAACAGCAATAAAGTTAATGCTGCCTTAAGTTTAGTTGCAACAAATCCACAAGTTAAAGTCATCTTCATTAATATACTCGGTGGAATCACCGCTTGCGATCAAGTTGCATTGCCTTTAATAGACTTTAAGAAAAAATTCCCAGAGCTCAAATTAGTCGTTCGCCTTCTCGGCAATAATCAAGATAAAGCAAGAGAACTGTTGAATGGAACTGGAATTGAGTTCATTGATGATTTAGATAAAGCGGTTGAGACTGCTGTTTCAGTTACAGGCTAGTAAGTCAATTAACTTAAAGTGCAAAAAAATAAATCGAGTAATTAGGAGAAATTAAAATGTCAGTTTTATTGAATAAAGATTCAAAGATTATAGTTCAGGGAGCTACCGGTGGAATGGGGTCTACTCATACTCAACTCATGCTCAATTATGGAACAAAGGTAGTTGCAGGAGTCACTCCCGGCAAAGGAGGTGCAGAAGTCCATGGAGTCCCAGTCTACAATACTGTAGTTGAGGCGATAGACAAAACCGGTGCGGATGTTTCAGTTTTGTTTGTGCCACCTCTTTTGTGCAAAGATGCCGCTTTGGAGGCAATTTGTTCAGGTGGTATAAGGCTTTTAATAATAATCACAGAGGGTATTCCACCGCTGGATGAAGTCAAAATTCAAGAAGCTGCAAAGCAAGCTGGCGTTTTGGTTGTGGGGCCGAATTGTCCTGGAGTTATTACACCGGGAGAATGTTTAGTTGGTATTCACCCGGGTTCAGTTTATAAACCAGGTCGTATAGGAATGGTTAGTCGTTCGGGAACTTTAACTTATGAAGTTGCTTTAAGCTTAACTAACGCGGATTTGGGCCAATCAACCTGTGTCGGAATTGGTGGAGATCCCGTACCAGGACTAGGTTTTGTGGAGACGCTTAAGCTTTTTGAAAATGATCCGGAAACAGATTTAATTTGCTTAATGGGCGAAATCGGTGGTACAGCTGAAGAAAGTGCAGCTGAGCTGATTGAATCCGGAGAAATCACCAAGCCTGTTATAGCTTATATTGCAGGCAGAACAGCTCCTGAAGGTAAAAGGATGGGACACGCGGGTGCAATAATCTCCGGTGATAAAGGTACGGTTGAATCCAAAGAGAAAGCTTTCACTAAAGCTGGAGTTAAAGTTGCTAAGCTTCCTTCTGAGATGGTTGAGCTTGTTAAGCAAGAGCTAAGTAAAGTTGCGGCTTAAATGAAGACATTAATTGTTACAGCGAGTGAAATAGAAGCTGAACCAATTAAGAACTATTTTAGTCAGAGTCTTTATAAGAGCCTTGGCACACAACCCAACTTATATTTCTTATCGGATGAGTTGGGTTTATGTGTTACAGGTGTTGGAAAAATCAACTCCTTAATAAACACCCAATTGGTCTTGGAAAAATATAACGTTGAGCAAATTGTTGTTCTTGGTATTGGAGGAGGTCCACCATCTTTAAAGATTGGAGATGTTTGTATTGCAACAAGCACCTTGGATGGTGATATTGGTTATTTTTTTGATAATGGTGAACGTGAAAGACTCAAATTTCCAGTTAGTAGTTTAACTCAAGAAACTTCTCATAAGTTAATTGAGCAGTTCAAAAAAGTTGCTGAAAGAACCAAATTTGAAGAGATCCCCAGGGAAATTCAAGATCTCAATCAAGAGTTTCAAAATACTGAAAATCAAGTCAGTGTTTTAGAAGGACCAATTGTGACTGGGGATTGCTTTTACCACGGAAGCAGGTTGTCGAAATACACAGGAAATTTAATTAAGGAGAAATTTGGTGCAAAACATTGGTTAACCGATATGGAATCACATGCATTGGTTTCACTTGCCAACTCAAAAGATATTCCGATCTTAGTAGTTAAAGCGATGTCAAACTACGATCAACCTTTCCCTTCTCTTATTAATAAAGACGAAGATGATAGTCAAAGTTCTGAGGCAGAAAAGCGTACTGAAAGTATAAGGAAAAGTTTTAAAGCGGGTGGTTTAAACTATGCTATTAATAACTCTGCTAAACTAGTGCTTAGCTGGCTCAAGGAAAAAACATAATGCGTTTTGGAGTAGTTAGATTCCCCGGTTCCAATTGTGAAAACGATTGCATCGATATCATCACCAGAATTCTTGGTTTAAAGACAGTCCTAATCGATTACAGGGAAGCTGCATATTTGAAGGGAAACATTGATTGTTTAATTGTCCCGGGTGGATTTAGCTTTGGAGACTACTTAAGAGCGGGAGCAATAGCTAAATCGACACCAATTATGGAGTCAATAAAAAGATTCGCTGAATTGAAAGGACTAATCATTGGTATTTGCAATGGATTTCAGATATTAACCGAAGCGGGGTTATTGCCTGGAACCCTCTTGCACAATTCAAGTGGAAAGTTCCTTTGCAATGATATAAAGCTGAAAGTTGTAAATAATTCAACTGCTTTTACTAATCTATATAAAGAAAATGAAATTATTACTATGCCAATAGCCCATGCAGAAGGAAATTATTTTGTTTCTGAAGCTGAGCTTTTACAACTCAGAGTTAATAATCAGATTATTTTAGAATATGTTGATGATATTAATGGATCTACCAGCAATATAGCGGGGGTTTGCAATGCCACCAAAAACGTCTTTGGGTTAATGCCTCATCCGGAAAGGGTCTGCGAAGAAGCCCTTGGGGGAACCGATGGTTTAAGGGTTTTTGAAAGTATTATGGAAAGAACAAAGCTTTTGGTTTAGAAAAGAAAGAAGCTTGAACCATGTTTATTTATTATCTCATCCAAGTTATTTTTACTACATCAAGGAGATTTATTAAAAAGATAATTTAGTTATAATTTTTTTGGTTTCACATTAATAATAATGATCGATTTTAAGGAATTTATTAACTCAACCCTTTTTCAAATTTATTTATTTTGTGCTGTTGGTTTAGTCTTTGGGGCAATTCTGGCAACTTTATCAATTGTTGTTCAGAAGGTTTTCAAGATTGGTAAAAATAGAAAAATAAAAAATCAAGTTTATGAATGCGGTATGAAGCCACTGGGCAAAAGCAATATTCAGTTTGATATTAAATACTATGTTTTTGCGTTGATGTTCATTGTCTTCGATGTTGAGTTCGCCTTCTTAATTCCATGGGCTTTATCTCTGTCTTCGGTTGAAGCAATAAAAGCCAAACTTTTTCTATTAACAGAGGCTTTCATATTCATAGCCATTCTTGGGGCAGGCTTGTATTACGCTTGGAAGAAAAAGGCTCTTGAATGGGAATAACATTAAATGTTTACCAAATCCGCGCCCTGTTTCACATTATCTTCCAACATTCTTTTATTAAGCTCAACTAAGAATCTGTTTTTATTTATAGCCCACCTGGGGGCAATTAATTCATCTTTGCTGGGAGCTTCTCCCATAAGGCGATGAATGGTAACTTCTGGAGGTAGTATTCTCAAAATCCTTATGAGCAGAGCTATATAATCATTCATATCAAC
The DNA here is from genome assembly GCA_030065015.1 of Candidatus Caenarcanales bacterium. GTDB lineage: Bacteria > Cyanobacteriota > Vampirovibrionia > Caenarcaniphilales > Caenarcanaceae > JASJDU01. The sequence goes on from JASJDU010000017.1 coordinate 28,085, forward strand.
GGGGCTAATTAAGCCATTATGGAAGTCTCTCTCTATTTTGGTTCCCTTTAATACACATAAGTTATGAATCTTAATTCCATCAATTTGTAATCCAGCGAGAGCTTTAGCAGTTGCAAAACTCTTTGTAAATTCTGGATCATTATCTTCCCCAGGAAGGCCGGCTATCATATGTGCACAAATCTTCGTCTTTGGCGCTCTCTCTTTTAATCTTTTGATTGCATCGAAAAATTCTTCCGAAGTATGTCCACGATTTATTGATTCTAAGGTTTCATTGTGAATTGATTGCAAGCCCAAGTCCACCCATACTTCTAGTTTCTCCGTATAGCTTTCAATTAATTCAATTACCTCGTTATCAAGGCAATCAGGTCTTGTGCCAATCGAAAGCATAACCACATCGGGATGATTAATTGCTTGATCGTAAATATGTTTTAATCTGTGTGTTGGAGCATAAGTATTAGTAAATGATTGAAGATATGAGATGAATTTTGTTGCTTTATGTCTCTGTCTCTGCTTTTCTATGCCAGTATAAAGTTGAGTTTGAATTGGATCTTCTTCTTTTTGTGCTCTGGAGGACGATCCATCCGCAGTACAAAAGGTGCAACCCCCATAGGCTCTTTTACCATCTCTATTTGGGCAGTCGAAGCCACCTTCAATTGTTACTCTCCAGACTTTTGCATTGAAACGTTGTTTCAGGTAATTATTAAATGAGTTGTAAGCTAAATCCACAGTGGGCTTCCATTAAGTTAATCAAATTTTAGTACTTCGAGATTAAGTATGAAACTATATAAATTACCATTAAAAAATTTCATAGATGTAAATTAATTAAACCTTCTTTGAAAGTGAAAGATATTATAAAATCCCTATATTCGATAAATACTTTGTTTCTAGCTTAATCCGTGTCTTTTTATGAGCAAAATAATATTGGTTTCTGTTTTCTTACTATTGCTCTGGCATTTTCTTTAGGTGCAGCTTATTTTGATCTAAAAACCAGAAAAATTCCAAACAGATACAATCTGTCTTTTTTTCTGTTTGGTTTAATCATTAAACTAGCTTTAATTGGCATATCTTCACAGTATTTAATAAATGGGTTGATTGGAAGTTTCATTGGTTTTCTCATTTTTCTACCGTTCTTCATATTGCGCCTTGCCGGTGGAGGTGATGTGAAACTTCTTGCCACACTAGGAATGCTTTTAGGTTGGCAACATTTTTTATGGGTGTTTGTAATAACTTCAACTATTGATGGATTGATTTTAATTCCAGGAAGGTTAATGAAAACCGTTTGGGTAGTATTAAATCTCCCAGGCTCAATGAAAGAAAAGTTAAAAAATTTATCTGAACTAAATAAAGGGTCAAAGAGAAACAATAAAAATCCTTATGCCTTGCCTGTAGCTTTGGGTTGCTTGGTTTATTTATTAGTCTATTTGTTTTTCAATGACTATCTTAGATTTTCATAAAGTTCTTCGTACATAAATCTTAAAAAAGAAGATTACTCAATGTATTGTTTTTTTACAAATATCTCCCGAATAACAATTAAAGGTAGACAAACTAAGGGAAAGAAATAAATAACATGCACAATAAGCTTTGATGTTGAGCCAGCACTCATAGGTGTAAAAAAAACTATAATAATCCAAACAAAAATGCTAATTAAAGAAAGAACTGCTCTAAAAACATAAGAAAACTTTATGAAACTGACATTATTTTTAAGTTTTAATAAAATGAGGTCTAATTTCTTAATTCGATATTTAATTACTTGAAGTAAAACCAAACAAGGGAGACAAATCATTGATAGAAAAAATATTAAGCTAACAAACGCTGTTTTTATCAATCCATCTTCTTCATATGTTCTTGGAGCATTAGACAATATAATAAATAATCCCATGATTAGACTTAACACGCTGAGGACTAACTGGGTTAAAGGTAACTTACCCGATGTTTTGTTAAGAGCTCTAGATTGAAGGAAATCGCTTCTAGGCAAATCTAAATCTTGGTATTGAAAGAACTTTTGTACTCCAAAATGAACTATAGATAGGATTAACGCTAAAAATATAAGAATAATTACATAAATGAGATAAACAGATATTATAAATACTGACGGATAAAAAAAAGAACCAGCCGCCACAGATAAAAAAACCCACCCTACCATAAATGGCACAAGATAAACGCTAGCCCACAATACTATAAGAAATGATGAGTACAAAGACCATATATATAAGAACTTTCGCACTTGCTTACAGTTAGTTATTGGATTATTAGTAATGATTAAAAACAAACTAATATAGATATTCCTCTTAGTTAATCTTCCAAGCTAGAAGTTTCCCTGAGAATTTCAAATACAAATTGCTCACTTGCTAATTTTGAAAATAAGTTTCAAATTCATAAATATTTTAATCACAGAAGTATTACGTTATAGATATCCCCAAAAGGGGATTGATGAAAATAGAGAATTTTATCGACTCTTTCTTTAGACTAAAGAGTTTTCCTTATCAAGCACATAACTTATGAAATACATTCTTTTATTTACTTTTGCATTATTGATTTTGCCGAATTTTACAGTGTCACAAGTTAGCTATGCAAATCAAAATAGCTCTATTGAAAGCGCCCTTCGTGCAAACAACAAACCAATAAACTCAAATGATTCTCTATGGATTGATGAGTCGGATGAGTTAAATTACTTATCTAAAGAAAACAAAATTAACAGTATTTCAAGTTCGAAACCATTCACCATAATTGGCTTAATAATTTTCTCTTTAGTTTTAGTAATTGGCGTAATGGCTTGGAGTGTTTTTACCGTGAATGGCAAAAAAAAAACTTATCTTACACCACGAAACTTAATTAATAAATCTAATTTCAAGTTACTGGATTCATTCAATTTAGATAATGGTAAAAGTCTTTACTTGGTTCAACTATTCGAAAAAAAATACGTTTTAGCGAGTACCTGGAATTCTATCTGTTTTATAAACGAGTACACAGGTGAAATCAATCTAGACTCGAACGAAATTAAAGAGGTTAAATATATCTCCTCAATGAGTGACTTAAAAAAGAAAGCGAGTAATTCCAATTTAGATTTTTTAACGGTTGAAGATATCAATGATAGCTCACCGATTGAAGAAGGTATTAAAGCGCTCATCAAAAGTGTTAGTAATAAATTCTCTAAGAAGGAGGACTCAAAAATCATCCCCACTCAAGAAAAGCCGGAGGAAGAAAACACAAATCAAGAAAACTTTAATATTCAAAGCCAAAAGACTGAAGAGAGCCAATCAACGATTCCAAAAGAGATAGAAAACAACGGCAACAAAACTGATAGAAAAGTTGAAATGCCCGTAAGCATAAATAACAGCACAAGAAACCCCAGCAACCTTAGTTACAAAGCTTTTGAATCCTATAAAAACATAAGAAAGCTTAAGGAAGAAAGAAAAAAGAAGTTTCTAAATAATAAGAACCAAGATTCTGTTAGAACAAACTTCCCTAACTTAAGTACAAGGAATAGCATGTTTCAAAAACCCAATTCAGAAATATTGGATTTAGATAAAGAATCAATTGATAATAGAGATATTACTCCAGATCACTCAAATACAAATTTAGATGAAAGAAAAATAGATGATATTTCACGCCTCAAGGAGGTTAGCTCGTTAGTTCAACAATCCACAAATAAAAAAATAAGAAAGAAAATATCTATAGTGGAAGATTAGATTGGTTGAGATTAAACTAAAAACTTCTTGAAATTTGAGACCAAATTTGACAATTAAGATGGTTCTGATCTAGAACTTCTTTATTAATAATAATTTTGAAAGCTTCTTTCAAAGCCTTCCACTTATAAAAATTATGGCTGGTCATAGTAAATGGGCAAATATAAAACACCGTAAACAATCAGTTGACGCTAGAAAAGCACTCATTTATGCTCAGTTATCAAAAGAAATATCAGTAGCAGCAAAATTAGGAGGTTCAGATCCTTCATACAACTTTAGACTTAGGAATGCAATTGATAGAGCGAAGGCAGTTGGAATGCCCAACGATAATATTCAAAGGGCCGTTGATAAATTCAACTCCAGCAAAGAAAATTTTGAAGAAATTTTATATGAAGGCTATGGACCAAGCGGAGTAGCAATATTGGTAGAAGCCGCAACCAATAATAGAAACAGAACAGCGGCTGAATTGAGAAGCATCTTCAATAAATACTCTGGTAATTTGGGAGAATCTGGATGTGTGAGTTGGGGATTTAAAAGATACGGAATTATTTTCATTCCCAGGAATAATGAATTAACTGAAGATATTTTGCTAAATACTTTAGAAGAAAATGAAATAGAACTTGAAGATTTTGATTTTGAAAATGATTCAGATAATTATTTAATTCTTACTTCAATTGATAATTTTGAATCATCAGTTGATAGAACAAAGCATATTTACAATAATGCTTCTGGAGAATTTGGTTATATAGCAAACAATATTATTAAGTTAAATAACTCTGAAATTTCGGATAAATTTGAAAGCTTGATTGAACTTTTGGAAAACAATGATGACGTTCAAAGAGTCTTTCATAACGGAACTATCTGAATCAATTACAAATTGTGATTGCTGAAAAACATTTTTAGCACTTGCGTTAAGAAATTTAAGTCTATAATGAATTGCATTTGGAATATCAGTATAATTTTGTTAACCATAATTTCTGACTTCTGATCACACATATTCCTGAGGTTTAAAAGTGTCCTTAACTGAAGTACCAATCAACAAACAAACAGAAGAACAAAATAAAGATTCAACAGAAGAAAAGCTCACCCTTCAACAACTTAGAAAATTAATTCCCAAGCAAGCAATGAATCCACCCAGCACGAGGAATTTTATAGAATTTGTTGTTAAATTCAGCATGTTTCTTGTAACTTTCTACTTCTCATGTACCTTACAAAGCATTTGGTTAATAATTCCCTTGATTATTATTAATGGGGCATTTCTATTCAGCTTGGGTACTGTCGGTCATGACTGTGGTCATGGCAGTTATATAAGGCCTAGATGGCTTAATGAAGCAATCGGTGAATTGTGCATGTCTTTGCATGGAATGGTTTACGCTGGTTGGAAACACTTTCATAATACTCATCACGCTCATACAAACCAAGGAGAATTAGATCCAGATCGTTTATGGCTATACGAAGATGAATTTTTAGCTTTCAACAAGGTTGAAAGATTCTTTTGGAAGCTTTTTCATACCAAGTGTTTCTGGCTAAGTGCTGTTGGGCACTACTTCCGCGCGATGCTACCTTGGCCTTTTATTATTAAGCAAAAAACAGAGCAAGTCGAAATTATTCAGTCTTGTCAAAGAGGAATTTTCACGTTTTTTGCCATTCTTATTGCCTTTCATACGAGCGCATTTTTCTTAGGACTTGGATTGAAATCATTGATTATTCATGTGTTCTCATTATTAGTTGCATTTGCATGTTTGTCGATTTATGTAAGAACAGAGCATTACTTACTAACCAATAACTATGATGTTCAAGATAAGCCCTGGTTAACAAGTAGAACGATTACACAAAATCGTATTTTGGACTTTTTTGCAAATAATTTAAATTATCATGTTGAACATCACATACTTCAATCAGTTCCTCATGCTAACTTACCATCCATTCGACCAACAATTAAGAAAACTATATTGGAAGCCAAACAACCCTATCCAGAGGACACTTTCTGGAATTTTATGAAAATAGCTTTCAATCAAGAATTCTTTGTTCTTGAAAGAAATACTTTTAAAGAAATTCCACTCAGTAAGTTGCAGCTAAATTAGCTTTTATCTTTAATCTCAACAGAAAATAGAATCTATCGAACAAAAAAAGACCTGAATTAAGAAGCTAAAATGTGGTTAATCATTTGAATCTTCCTCTGTAAGCTAATTCCTGAATGAATTCTAACAAGAATCCTTAAATCGGAAAAGTAACCAAGAATTAGTAGTATTTGGGATTTTTAGGTGTGGAAAAACTTGTAAAAGGAAGAAAACGAAATATTTTTGTTGATACTCTTGGTTTGCTTTGGGGCTTGTGTGTTTCTCCTTCAAACTAGTCAAAAATTGAAGGTGGTATTGAATGGTTTCAGAAGTTTCTTGAAATATGTCTTGGCTGCACAACAGAGACTAGGTGAAAGGTTAGGAAAAGGCTTTGACATTCAAGTTTTCAGCTGGATTGTTGAAAGAGGGTTTTTCTTTGTTTGAATCTTATAGAAGACTTTCTATAGATTAGGAAATGAAAACTATTTACTCTTAATCCTGGATTTTTCTTTCTTTGATTAAACTTATGCTTTGTAAGCTTAATTAATTTTCAGACAGCTTCTTAGAATTCATGAATAAAGCTTCTGTTATAGTATTCAATCAACCATTTCTTTAAGCATTTTCTGATTCTATGAGTACTAACAATAGTATTTTTAAGATTGTTATTTCAGCTTGTCTTGCTCTTGGAATTGGCTTTGGTGGCGGTTTTTCTTTAGGTCAATTATATTCTAGTCAATTTGGCTCGCCTAGTGAAGACTTTCAAGTTGTAAAAACACCGAGAAGAATGCTCTCCTCAACCATAAGCTATGCACCTGCTGTTGATAAGGCAAATTCGGCTGTAGTCAACGTTTTTTCAGAGAAAACTGTTAGGAGCATTTCCCCACTTCAGCTATTTTGGGGCGATATACTTAATCAGAATAGTTACGGATTTCCTCCTGTTAGTAGAAGTCAGAGAAGTTTAGGTTCCGGTGTAATCATTTCCAAAGATGGTTATGTGCTAACAAACAGCCATGTAATTAGAGATGCAAGTAAGATTCAAGTTGCTTTATCTAGTGGAAAAGAATTTAACGCAAAACTTATTGGAGCTGATTCGAAGACGGATTTAGCTTTACTCAAAATAGAAGACAAAAATTTGCCTCATATACCTTTTGCTGATTCGGAGCAAGTTGAAACTGGAGATGTTGTTTTAGCAATTGGCAATCCTTTCGGTATTGGACAAACTGTGACAATGGGTATTGTAAGCGCTAAAAAGAGAGAAAATCTCGGCCTTCTTGATTATGAAGACTTTATTCAGACAGATGCAGCAATTAATCCGGGTAATTCTGGAGGCGCATTAGTTGATTCTAAAGGTAATTTAATAGGAATCAATACCGCTTTATTCTCCAAATCAGGTGGATATCAGGGAATTGGATTTGCGGTTCCCTCCAACTTAGCAAAGAAAATAGCTGAAGATTTGCGAAAAAATGGAAAGGTAAAGAGATCTTTCCTTGGAGTTTCAGTGATAAACCTTCAAGAAGAAATAAATCCTCTTACTGCATATTTATTGAAAAAGGGCTATGAAAGAGGTGCTTTAGTAATTAAGGTTCAACAAAATGGACCCGCAGATAGAGCTGGAGTGAAGCAAGGAACTTTAATTACTAAGGTTAACAATATACAAATAGAATCCTCAGAAAAATTATTTAAATTGGTATCTGAATCTTCTCCAGAAAAAGCCTTGGATATTCAAGCCATTGTTGTTGATATAGAAACAGGGAAAATATCTAAAGAAAATTATTCAGTTAAGCCACAAGTGAATTGAAGCAAATTATTATTGCTTATTACGGTGTAACTTTATCAAACCTGTAATATTCATAAAAATCATTAGATTAGTTGAAATATTGGGAATGAAATATATGGATTTCCCTAATTATTTGCTTAGTCATCTCTAAGTTTTTGCTTTTCTAAATGGCTGGAAAAATAAATATTTTTGCTAATAGCAGTTTTGATGATCAACCTGAAGAAGAAAACTCAGCTTTTTTTAATGAAAATGTTATTGATGAAAGCAAGCAAAAGGACGACCTGAATAAAGTAATTTCGATTGATATTTTTAATCAAAAGCAAATAAAGCAAGAGAAAACTCAATTAAGTTCTAATTTTTCGGATTCTCCTGAAGAAATTATTTCAAATACATCAAATGACAGTCTTGACGGCAAGCAGTTAAATTTGTTTGAAGAATTAGAGAAATTAAGAATTAACCATAAAGATCAAAAGTCTAAACTTCAAGACATTGAGTTTCAGCTTAAAGATCAGATATCCAAGATTGATACCGTCTCGGATTTGCTTAATCTAACAAAGCAAAAAATCAAGAAAGTACACCTTGAACAAAAAAAAGCAAATCTAGATTTTCACAATAATAACCACAAGCACACAGCTTCAATTGAGAGAACCTTTAAATCGATTGATATTTTAAAAAAGCAATTTGAGCAAAGCTCAACGGCTCAAAAGGAATATCTGGAAAAAATTGAAAAAAGAATTCAAGAGCAAAGCAATAAATTTACAAACACCATAGAATTCCATGCTTTGCTGGAAGAGAAAATAAATAATTATTTCAGTTCAAATAAAAGATTCAAAGAAAAAAGTTCTTATCAAAAAGATTTGACAGTTCCTTCAGATGACAGACTAAAGGATATGGAAGAGCTCAGAAACCAAATATTAATTCTCAACTTGAGAATTGAACAAATCTTTGAGACTTCAAATGTTCTACAAAGTCAAATTAACAAAACTCTATCCAATTCAAATTTTATTGAAGAGCTCAATTCAAAAGTTGAAGAACTCTCTCAAAAAGCCTTAAACAATCACCAGTCTGAGTCTTCTCCCTCTGATGAAGAAATCAGTAATCTATTAAACAGTTACCTTAATGGTATTAGAGATGAATTAGACAAGAAACTAGAGATCAAAATGAATCTTTTAGAAGATCGGATTAACGAACAAAATCAAGATCTTCTGTCTTACAAAAACATTAATTCAAACAATGATTCACCCGAAATTCTTGATTTTGTAAGCGACCTAGATCTACTAAATACTAGGATTAATGAGAGTGATAGCAATGTTTCAAAGCTCAATAATGAAGTTTCATCTCTTAAGAAACAATTTTTGCAGGAAAAAGAAAAGTATCAATCTTCAATCGAAGACTTTGCCAAGAATGTAAATCAAACTAACCAAAGAATTAGTCAAGAACTGAAAAGCCAAGCAACAAAAATCAAAAGAGTCTTACAAATTCTCAAACTGACGAAGTCCAAGTTTGTTGGCTTAATAAATAAACAAAGCTCTGAATCATCAATCAAAGAGGTAACAAAAGATGAGTATGGTAAGTTGATTCGCGGTTCTTATAGAAGAGAAATAGTACAAATCTTATTATTGGTAATTTTCATCGGACTAGTTCTATTTGATTCTCTCAAAGGTTTTCAGAATCAAGAAAGTATTAAGACTATCCAAAGATCTGTTGATGCTAAGTCAATTGAAATTAATAAAGTTGAAAATCGTCTTCAAACTTCTATCAACTCATTGAGATCAATCTTTGAAAAGAATAAGAAGAAAACTAGTGAAAAATTTTCTAACATTGAAAGGCAATTGAGTAAAAAAACTTCTTCACATAAGTTAAGAAGAAAAATTCAAGCTAAGAAAAAAATAAAAGCTTCTTATAAAAATAAAAGCTCTGTAAATAGAGCACTTCCTACAAAGAAAAATAATATTCAGGAACCCAGCTTTCAATCAGTGGATTTCTCTAACATAAAGCCATATGTATACAATAAACATACCGATTCAGAAAAAAGTAGTAAAGAAATTTCTTCCATAATCAAATCAGCAATATCAAATAAGGAAAATACTTCCAATGCTCTCTTCAGTCAATTAGTTAATCAAGGAAAAGCTTTATACAAAAATAGAATTGATTAGGATTTTAACTCTAGAAATATACCTGAAGAAGCGATGAATAAAATCCTTAGTGTTGTTTAAGTGTTGATTTGTTTAGTGAAGAGTACATGTATCTGTATGAATGAATTTCTTTATTGACAAATTTTGTTAAGCTTTAATAGCGAAATAATGACACTAACTTAAGATAAATGAAAGATTTTCCTCTTGGTGATATGCCACTTCCAGGATCTCCCTGGTTATTTGTGCCCTTATTGATTTTAATTTTTTGGCTTCATTTAGTTGCAATGTGGTTAATGTTTGGAAGCCTTATTGTAGGAATAGTTGAAGTTGTTAAGAACAAAGTTAATTGGAAAGAAAGTAAAGCAATTCGTTATTTACCAGTTATAACAGCACTGGTTATTAATTTAGGTGTGCCTCCATTATTATTTCTCCAAGTTTTATATTCTCCGTTCTTTTTCAGTAGCTCGGTCATAATTTCAGTACCTTGGTTGGCAATATTTTTCTTATTAATGATCGGCTATGGTTTTATGTATCTAGCCAGATATGGTGCTCAGCAAAACTGGCAAGCTGTTGTTTGCTTAGTGGTTTCTTTAATTTCAGTAACTGTAATTTCATTCATTTTTTCCAATAATATGTCTTTGATGATTAAGCCTGAGTATTGGAAAGAGCTATATTCTTATACGCAAAATGGTTTGAATTTGTATCCAAATTTACCTGAAGTAGTTTCCAGATGGCTATGGGTTTTATCAGCCGTTTTCGCCGCCGGAACAGCGATGCTCCAACGTTCGAAAAATTGGGTTATTCCTAGTTCTATCATTAGTATTGTTACTTTAATCGTTTACCGTGGTTTCTTGTCCACTGAAGTTCTGAGCCACTCTCTCGTCAGTGGTGGAATTGTAGTGGATCTCGTTTTAGCCGCTGGAGTTTTGCTTATACCGTTCCTTAAGTTAAATGATAAATCTTTGCGCATTTTATTATTTGCTTGGGTCGGTTTGAAGGGAGCTGCAGTAGTGGCAATAAGGCATGGAATACGTTCAGCCACATTGGATCCTGTATATCCATTGAATCAATTGCCAGTGCAATCTCAGCCGGGTTTGATTACAATATTCCTTATCGCTTTAGCAATTGGTGTTATTGCTGTCTCCTGGATGTATTTAAAAGGACGTAAAGAGCTAGCTATATAGGTTAATATAAAATGAAGATTGAAGAAAAAACAGAATTAGAATTAGAGGAAGAAAAACACGAAGACTTTGTTGATTCTCCTGAAAGAAGAAATTTTATGGCTGCCTTGATTGGTGGGGCAACAGCGGCTTATGCTGCTGGAATTGGTTTTGTAATATATCGTTATCTATCATCAGGAATCACCGATTCTGCGCAACTAGAAGCTATTAAAGAAATTAAGGTCGATGGTGTTGCAACGATGAAGGATAATTCCTATAAAATGTTTAAATTTGGTTCTAAGCCTGGAATCTTAATCAAAGATAATAAAGGTGAATTAAAAGCATTTAATGCCGTTTGTTCTCACTTAGGCTGTACAGTTTCTTACCAGCCCGATAAAAGCCGTATCTTCTGTGCTTGTCATGGGGGTGTTTACGATCCGGAAACAGGTAAGAATATTGCTGGACCTCCTCCAGAACCTTTGAAGAGATATCAAGTTGTTACAAAAGAAGATGGCGTTTACGTTGAAAGGGCATAGGTTTAGTTAATGAGTCTTGAAACTAAGGAAAAACAATCTAATGAGCTCTGGCAAACTCTCCAGCAGGAGCTAGATGACAGATTGAAGATTAAGGAATTGTCCGAATTGGCCAGTCACAAAACCGTTCCTATTCACAAACATTCTGTTTGGTATTATTTTGGTGGTATATCTTTGTTCTTCTTTGTAATTCAGATGGTTACTGGAATGCTTTTGTTGATGCACTATGAACCTGGTGTTGCAACTTCTTATGCATCTGTACAAAAACTGTTGAACAAAGTTGAGTTCGGTCAGATTATGAGATCTTTTCATAGTTGGGCTGCTAATTTGATGGTTGCTTCCGTTTTAATTCATATGTTTAGCGCATACTTCATGAAGGCTTATCAAAAGCCTCGTGAAATAACTTGGTTTAGTGGAGCAATTCTTCTTTTCTTGACAATAACTTTAGGTTTTACCGGTTACTTGCTGCCATGGGATGATATTGCTTATTTTGCAACTAAAGTGGGACTTGACATTGCTGAGACCAAGCCGATTATAGATCAATACTGGCCCAAAGGTGTCGAATGGCCTGGCACCATTGCTGCTGATATTCTTCGTGGAGGAGCTGATCTTACCAATTTAACCATTCAACGATTTGCCAGTATTCATTATGTGATCTTACCTTGGGTTTTTGCTGGAGTTTTGGGCTTACACATATTGATGATTCAGCTTCATGGAAACACAATTCCCCAGAAGATTGAAGAATCCAAGCAATATAGAAGAATTCCTTTCTTTCCAAATTTTGTTTATGAAGACTTATTTGCTTGGCTGTTAACTTTCAATGTTCTTGCAATCATAGCGATAGTTTGGCCATGGGGATTAGGCCCTGAAGCAGATCCCATTGCACCGGCACCCCCTGGAATACACCCCGAATGGTACTTTATGGCTCCTTTCGAAATATTAAAATGGATGCCACCTTCAGTTGGACCAATTAATGGAGAGTTTATTGGAGTTGCTTTATTCGGTGGAGCTAGTGTGTTACTTTTTGCAGTTCCTTTTTGGGATCCTAAAACTAAGGCTGGTAAGTTTGGAAAAATTGCTACCTATTACGGTGTTTTTGCTCTAATTGGGTTAATTGTTTTTACAATCCTAGCCTATTGGTGCTTAGACAATAAACCTGTTTGTGTTGCAATGCACGATTTTTTCCCTTGGATTGTTAGAGGGTTTAAGTAAGCATTAATAAGTAATATTTAGATAATTAAAACAATATTACAAAGTAATTTATGAGGCTTGTATTAATGTAGTATTTACCGCTATGAAAATAGTAGTAGGTATTATCAGCAATAACTTTGTCACAACAGACCAGAAAACTTTTTTCAGAAAAAGTGACAGACTTGGATTGAAAATGCAATCACAGTCCAAAGTAAAAACTAATAATCCAGAAATAGATATAAGAATAATAAGAAGTAGTTTATTGAAAGACTCTTTGGGACAACAGTTAATGCAATTACTTGTCAAACTAGCTTTAGAAATGCAAAAACCTGGTTTTATTTCAAATACACGTGTTATCAAACATTCTGTCGAGCGGAAACAAAGTAGAGGTGTAACTTTAGCTCTGAATAATGAGCAACAAGAATTGTTGAATCTAAAACAAGAAATATATAATTTAATTCTCCAAATGTTTGATGGTTATCCTCAAAAAGAGAGTATTGCTTTTCAAAGATTGGAAGAATTTGAGAAACAAATTGAAGGAACCGTAAGTGTTGGTAATGATTCAACGAATGGTACTTTAGAAGAGCGTTATCCAATCATCGCAGAATTGTTGGAAATTGTTTACTACCACCTAGAAGGTAAATCTAGTTAAATATGAATATGGCTAATTTAAAGCTTTGTCGGATTGGGGGCATCTCCGTAAACCTCTTTTGGATCAAAAGACTTTTTATGGATCGTAAACTCTAATTTGTTTTTTTCAGATTGCTCTGAACCGATAGGTATTTTTCTATAAAAACATGAACGATAACCAACATGGCAGCTGGCGTTACCTTCAACTGAAACTCTAAGCCATAGAGCGTCTTGATCGTCATCAATTAATAGTTCTTCCACTTTTTGCTTAAGTCCACTATTAGCTCCTTTATGCCATAGAACCTCTCTACTCCTGCTCCAGTAAACTGCTTCCCCAAGCTCAATTGTTTTCTTTAGTGCTTCTTTGTTCATATAACCAACCATAAGAAGTTCACCGGTTTCATAGTCAGTAGTAATTGCAGTTATCAAACCTCTTTCATCGAACTTTGGAGCTAATTCTTGTCCTTCTTCTACTTGTTCAACTGTTTTTCTTTCTGCAAAATCTGTCATCATCATTACCTAGCAAAATATAATTCCTTGAGCAAAGTATACTAAGTTTTTTCTTCTATCATTTTCTCTAAGGCTAGATCAACTCTGACCTAACATTTCCAGAAGCTTTGACTTTATTGTTACTAAGAGTATATTCGATTCTATTAGCTTTTACCTTTGTACGGTTCTGAATTGCTACTGGAGAACCAGTAAAAACTGCTGAAGTTGGATTGCCACTGTCATTGAGAAAAATATCCATTCTTTTTGATTGGCAGGTTGTATTTTTGTTTTTTATCCAAGCGCCCTCTTCAAGAACCAGTTTTCTGGGAGATGAGTTGTTATTTGATCCCCTATTCTTAGAATTATCTTGGAGCATATTCAATTTACCACCCTTCATGAGCATGTTATCTGAAACAGGAGACTCTGAAATTTTGTAAAGAGTAATATCCTCTAAATTCTCATTTATAATCGCCTTTTCTGCGTTTATATGGTTTATTCCTTGATCGTCTAGAAAGACTTGAACATTGCCTATCGCTTCGATTGGTTGACCTTTATTAATGATAAATTTATCAGCAATCATTTTTGTGTTTTTCTCTATCATTAATACTTCTGTTCTCTCTTCTAGAGTAGTTAACCCAGTATTTCTATTAACATAAGCTTTTGGTGATTTAACCTTGATCTTAAGATTTTCATCCTCGTCAAAAATTTGTGCTTCAATGTTTTTAGAATGAATAACAGTTAAATTTGCGTTTCCAAAGCTTTTTTCAGCTCGAATTTTCCATCCTCTTTTGGATTTTTTATTTATTTCTGCAACTTCAATAGAGCTGGCCTCTGGTTGAAATTCAGTGTTTTGTACATTTTCTTCAAAATCATGAATCAATTTTGCCGAATTTATATAAGTTGCTCCCAAGATCAGAATTATTGGTGCCACAATTAGGAGTGATTTATAAAAGTTTTTATTTCTCAATTTTTATAAAGATTCAATTAACCAAACTAGATTAAAATGTTGTGTATCTTAAAGATACCACTGTAAAACATATAATAACATTAGCATAATTATTCATTGATGCCATCAAAACTATTAAGCGAGGATATTAAATTAGTTTCATGGAAGTAGCAACTGCCGAAACGACCCATCTCTTGCAACCCCAGTCTATTGAATCAGAGCAAGCCGTTCTCGGAGCTATTCTTACTGATGGAGATAGACTAGGGGATATCCTTGAAGTTTTTGGCAGTAAATATAAGGTTTTTTATGATCATGCACATCAAAAACTTTTTGATACATGTATATCGTTATATCGTGAAAATAAGCCGATTGATTTAATCACAATAATCGATAGACTAACCGTTCAAGGTGAATTAGAAGATGTTGGAGGAAGTGAGTATATAGTAGATCTTGCTGAAGCGGCTTCAGTGGGTACAAATTCTGTTTTTTACTCAAAAATTATTCGAGAAAAATCAGTTTTAAGAGAGTTAATAAAATCGGGCAACAAAATAGTTGAAACTGCAAGAATAGCGACAGATCTCGATCAGGCCATTGATGAAGCACAGCAAAGTATTTTTGCTATTTCTGGAGAAAGAGAAAGCGAAGGACTAGTTAGAATTGATGAAGTTACGACTCCAGTTTGGTCTCAAATTGAAGAAAGAGCTGAAAATCCGGGTTCTCTTTTAGGAGTTGCCTCTGGTTTTAATGATTTGGATTCTTTAACTGCGGGGCTTCAAAAGTCAGATTTAGTTGTCATTGCAGCAAGACCGAGTATGGGAAAAACCGCTTTTTGCCTCAATATCGCTGAGCACGTAGGGGTGAAATCAAAGAAAGCAGTGGCCGTTTTCAGTCTGGAAATGTCCAAATCACAGTTAGTAACCAGAATGCTCTGTAGTATTAGCGGAGTGGATGCTCAAAGATTAAGAACTGGAAATTTAAGGGATGAAGACTGGAGCAAAATAAGCGATGCAATTGCCTTGCTATCCGAAGCTCCGGTTTATATTGATGATAGTCCGGTTCTTACTGTTGTAGACGCAAGAACCAAAGCTCGTCGCTTGAAAATGGAGAAAAAAGACCTTGGTTTAATAGTCATTGATTATATTCAATTAATGCAAGGTTTAAAGCAAGATAACCGTGTTCAAGAAATCTCAGAAATATCAAGAGGATTAAAAACTTTAGCAAGAGAATTGAATGTTCCAATAATAGCTCTCAGCCAGCTGTCAAGAAGCGTAGAAGCTCGTCAGAATAAACGACCAATGCTATCCGACCTTCGCGAATCTGGAGCGATTGAGCAAGATGCAGATATGGTTATGTTCTTGTATCGACATGAATATTATGAGCCGGATGACACAGAACATAGAGGAGAATGCGAGGTGATTGTCGCAAAACAGCGTAATGGCCCAACTGGAACAATTAAATTAATGTTTCATGGAGCAACGACCCGCTTTAAGAACCTTGAGTATGTTCATTAGATAATATTTTGAGATTCCTTGAATCAGTTATGAACTTAGATTCTATATTTTTGTCAAAGTTTTCACTATTTAGACTAACGTGTGAGCCTCAAAGTATAGATGCAAAACAAGTTTTGTATCTATGAATAAATAGTCTTTTGTAGTGTGTTACTAGCCTCTTATTAATTTAGTTAGTAAAATGCAGATAAAGAACCTCGCTAAAACTACCATTAGTATTGGAGCTTTAGGAATTCTCAACTTAAGTAGTGCTAGAGCCGCTGTACCCAGAGTAAGATCTCCTCATTTACCATCTCATTCACACTCTATGATTATAAATTCGAAAGAATTTACTCAAAGACTTAATAATCCTATACATATAGCATGTACAAGAAATTATCAATCACAATATGAAAATTTAGATAAAGCTGTGGAAGCTGCAAACAAGCATTTTGAACAACATGGATATAGTGAGACAGGTAGTGTTACCAGTCTGTATGGAAAAGTTGTTCAAGGACCAACTAGAGATTTCGAGAAATTTCTTAAAGGAATCAATTTTAATAACCCTAATTCAACTACAGTCGACACCTCATCGGCTGAGCATATTTCGAGAAACTTAAATTCTGATGCAGCATACGATTTTCGTCAAGAATACAAAATATTCACAAAACCAAATAGTGATAAATTTTACATTCTTAGAAAAGCGGAACAAGTTCCGACCAATTCTGGGGATTCTCGTGCGATCAATCAGGAAAGCCTCACAGTAGATATATATATTCAACTGTGAATCTTAGTAAAGTAAATAATAATTTTGTGAAACTGTATCTTCAGGGGTATGGTGGAAGAGGTAATTGTATCAATCTTGATTCTTTACCTGAATTAAATTAAAAGACAATTTCTTTATTTACTATTTATTGAAAGTTCACCTGCCTTGAATTGAGCTTCTACCAATATTTGAGACAATTTTAAGCAGTACCTATTTGTGAAACTAAGTTATTTAAATCTTCTCTAACTTTGGAATCTGTTAGATTGACTACCAAACCATCTCTGTTTGAAAAGCTTCCATTTTTAGTTCTTCCGCTTTCCGTAATTTCTCCTTGAACTAGACCGATAATTTCGTTGTCCTCATTCAATACACCTCCGCCAGAGTTACCTTTTTCAAATTTTTCACCATTTTCATCTACCCTGAGTGTTCCATTATTTCTATCAACTGATTTAACTTGAGCGGTTTTTATCCGTGGAGTAGAATTACTACCTGTTAAAAGCTCATTGCCCGTTAAAGTATCTCCTTCTTTAACCTCACTACCTAGCTCAACAACTTCTGAATCAGGTATTTGATCGTCTGGAACATCCACAACAGCAAGATCGAATTCTGTTGATGTTGCAAAAGGAGCGGATATTTTGTTGTTTACTTCTTTTCCAGAAGAGTCAACTTGTTTGACGAAAAGATCACCTCTATTTCCTTCTTTGCCACCTTCTATTCCATGGCTAGTGGTTACAAATACAACGTTAGGTTTTCCATTGATTTCTATTTCCACTGGAGTTGCTGATTGTGATGAAGATTTCCCCCCATTCCCGGGAGAAACCGTTTGATATGAAATATTACCCACCATGACTATTTAATTGTTGAAAACCCCTATTCTTTCAAACAATTTTAAAGTCTGAAGTTATCTTAATGGTTGAATAGTCCTTGGTTTAAGTGAATTTTGGTGAAACCTTAAACAATCTATAAATTATCTACAGTAAAAGGCATCTTACAAAAATCCGGATGATCTGCAATATGCTCAAAGTTATGTTTCCAAACTATTTTATTATCTTGCAGAAGAAATAAGCCCGGCATCATTCTTAAATCACCAATTGGTATGCCAACAAAGTTCCCGTGCATTATTGCTTCTAAGCCTTTCATCCATACTTTTTGTCCAAACATTTGGCCAATTGTAGCTTTTTGAATCTTGAGATCTGAATAAAATTCTCTTTGAGGATCTGCGATAGCTTTAGCTTTCGGCCAGTATTTGTTGAAAAAGCTTTTTCCTTGTTCAGCATTTCCTTGAAATATAAAAATAATTTCTGGATAGTTGGAATTGTTTTCGGCAATGTTTTTTAAATCTTTCACCATTTGAGGGCAGAAAATACACCCCTTATATCTCAACAGAACTAAAAGTACTGTTTTATCTTTTATTTCGTCGGCGAATTTGTTGGATGATAAGTTAATCCCGTCTATCTCTTTACTTAAAATTGCACCTGGGATTTCTTCCATTGATCGATAGGTTTTTTGAATAGTGTAGAAATAGTTTACCCGAGGAAACGAAAAACATAAATTTTGTAACCTAGTTTTTATTTTGGATGACTTATAAAAGTAAGAGGCTCAAAACCTCTTTTAATTTACTTAATTCTTGAGGTGTTTTTTATGAAAAAGCTTTTTGTGATTTTTTCCTTTTTGTTAGCTTTTGTTGGTTTACAAGGTCCCGCAATGTCTTTTGGCCCCCATCCTGGCAAAGAAATGTCACCTTTAAAAATTTTAGAGAATCTGAATTTATCCAAGGATCAGAAAAGGCAAATAGCTAAAATCTTGAGAGAAAATCAAAGAGCTATGCAAAACCTAACCGGACAAATAAAGAGTTCCAAAAAAGAACTTATGAAATCAATGGAACCGGAGAATTTTGACGAACAAAGTTCTTTGAAAATTTATAAACAGATGACTGATAATGGTGAAAAGCTTATACTCCTTCAAGCTCGTATTGGTAAAGAAATTAATCAATTGTTAACCGAAGAGCAGAGGGTTAAAGCAAAAGAAGAAAAAAGGAAGTTCATTACAATGATGGATAAAAGAATGGACATAATTAAAGCTGATTTGGAGGCTGTTAAGCAAGATATATTCTGGAGTTAAGTTTGGAAATTAAAAGCTTGATTGAAATCTCAAGCATATAGGCTGACTTGGAAATGCATTTGGTCCTTCTGTGAAGCCTCGCAAGATAATGTCTGAACAAGGAA
>JASJDU010000058.1 GCA_030065015.1 Candidatus Caenarcanales bacterium
TCTCTTTTATTTTGTGTTTTGGGCATTTCCTTATCCTTTTTTTGTCAATTCTTTTTTTTCTTTCCTTTTGCCTTTTACACACTTAAATTTACTGACTCGAGTAAACTGATTAATTCTGAACATCAGATTTTTCAATATAAATTATTTAAATCTATTTTAGTTTTATCACCACCGCCACCTTGAGCGAAATCAGGCCTACCTCCACCACTACCACCAACTTGCCTAGCAAATTTTGCAACTAAATCTTTCGCTAGGCATTTTTCATGCAAATCTTTACTTACCTTAGCCGCGTAACTGAGCTTGGCACCATCCTTATTAACTAAAAAAAGAACATAGTTACTTTGCAATTTACCGCCGATAAAATCTAAAGCCTCTTTTAAATTATTCAAGTCTGTTTCGGCAATAAGCTTATTGATTCCACTTTGGCTTTCTACTTTGTTGAATAGCTCAGTGGCTTTGAACTGAACAAGCTCCTTTTCAAGTGCTTTTAACTGTTTTTGATTTCTTTGTAATTGATCTTCTACTTCTGCAACTCTGTTGATGAGTTCCTCTGAAGGGACCTTGAATTTCTGTGTTAACTTCTCCACTATTTTTGCTTTTTCACTAACGTGCTCAATAAAACTCTCGCCAACCAACATTTCAATTCTTCGTGTTCCAGCGGATATAGCTGATTCAGAGAGTATTTTGACAAGACCAATTTTTAAAGTGTTTTGTACATGTGTTCCTCCGCAAAGTTCCACGCTAATTGGTGCAACATCATCATTTCCAATGCAAAGGACTCTGACTTCATCCTCGTATTTATCACCAAAGAAAGCTAAAGCACCCTCTTTTATTGCTTGATCGTAAGGAAGAATCTTTGTTTGAACAGGAAGTGAAAGGTCAACCCAATTATTGATTATTTCTTCAATTTCAGACAATTGCTCTTTTGAAGGGGCTTTAGGCGCAGTGAAGTCAAAGCGAAGCTTATTGCTATCAACTTGAGACCCAGCTTGCTGAACATCTTTACCCAAAACCTTTCTCAATGCGGATTGCAATAAGTGAGTTGCCGTATGATGCTTGCGGATTTCTTTTCTTCTTTCTTTATTTATTGTTGCAGTGACTTTTTCTTTTTCCTTAAACCCTTTTTCATTTATGAATTCACCTTTGTGCAAAAAGACTTTTCCATATTTTTGTACATCTAGTACTTTGAATATTGCTCCATTTCCGGATTCAATTTCACCAGTGTCAGCCAACTGACCACCGGATTCTGCATAAAATGGTGTTTGATTCAAAACTATAAAACTTTCCGCAAGAAATAAAATCTCAGCTTGGGCTTCTTCACTTTCGTATCCCAGAAATTTTGTTTCAGGGAGTTTATTCAATTGATCATCAAACTCATTCTTTAAACCAACTGCAAATTTACCCTGGTTAGAGATCTCTGAATGCTCCTTTTTTGCCTTTTCATAACCCTCAAGGTCAACTGTCAATCCACGTTCTTCTGCTAAATCAATTGTTAATTCAATAGGAAAACCAAATGTCGCGTATAAATCAAATGCTTCTTCACCGGGGATAATACCTTTTGCTTTACTCATTTTTTTTGATGATTTAACAGAAACTTCTATTTTACTTTGTTTATGAAGAATCACCCCAAACCCCTCTTTAATAAAGAGGGGCTTCAAATAAATATTTCTCCTTTATTAAAGGAGATGTCCGTCAGGACAGAGGATTCTTCATACAGATATCTTGTGGCTTTTGAATAAGCTTAGCAAGTACACTTCATAGGTTTTATTCAATAAAGATTCTAGGCATTCTTCTGAGTTTATTAAAATCAGCTTCACTTAAATCAGATAATTGTCCTCCAATATTCCTTGTTCCATCATTAAAAGTAATTTGTATCCCTGTCATTGACTTATTTGCGTCAAGAAACTCATCACCTAGCGATACCAAATCTAGAATTTGCCCATTTTGGAAGTTAATATTATTAGAAGTTATTGTTGTTGGATAGTGAAAAATTTCAGTAACACTTACTGTATCTTCCCTACCTTCTTGAGGAATATTAAAGACTCTGAATCTTGGGAAATTAGACATAAAACCTCCTCGAGTGAGTTATTGATACCTTTATTTACTGATACTTTTCCACCAACTCATTAAATTTCTTCAAGCCATTCTCTAAAGTTTTGGCAAAGGCTTTCTCTTCGGTTTCGATTATTTCCGCTATTTGCTTTTCGCTTTCTTTTACTTGCGGGTAAGCTTTATCGAATATATCTTTTACTGGGGAAACCAGCTCAGACAGAAAAGGCTTCTTCAAGCCAATTAACCATCCATAACGAGCTGCTCTTCGGATCAACATTCTTAGAACATAGCCACGACCCAAGTTACTTGGCTTCACTCCGTCACCAATCAACATTGCGCTACAACGAATATGGTCAGCAATTATTTTTACTGAGAGGTCCAATTTTGTGTTGGATTTTTCAATGTCTAATTCTTTTATTTTTTTGATTATTGGAGCAAGTAAATCAGTTTCAAAAACGGTTTGTTTACCTTGCAGAATAGTTGCAATTCTCTCCAAACCGGCTCCTGTATCAACATTTGGTTTGGGCAATGATTTTAGACTTCCGTCTTCAAATTGTTCGTATTGCATAAAAACCAAATTCCAAATCTCAATTGGCTCACTACCATCACCAGAATCGTAATAAATTTCACTGCAAGGTCCGCATGGTCCACTAATTCCCCCCGGTGGTCCCCAAAAATTATCTTTTCTTCCCAATTTCAAAATTCTATTTTCAGGAATTCCAACTTTTTTATGCCAAATATCAAGAGCTTCTTTGTCTTCAGAGACTTTATCATCACCTTCAAAAATACTTACTAACAACTGCTCAGGCTTAAATCCATATCCGTAATCTTTGTTAGTTAATAGGTCCCAAGACCAAGGAATAACCTCTTCTTTAAAGTAATCTCCAAAAGAAAAGTTTCCAAGCATTTCAAAAAAAGTTAAATGTCTTGGAGTTTTACCAATGTTCTCTAAATCACTGTCTTTTCCACCAACTCTAACGCACTTCTGAATACTGACGGCTCTTTTTGAAGGTGGTTTTTCTTGCCCTAAAAAGTAAGGTACAAATGGCACCATCCCCGCGTTCGTTAAAAGCAACGTTGGATTTTGAGGAATTAATGATGCTGAAGGAACATAAAGATGTTTTTTGTTTTCAAAAAATTTAATCCATCGATCACGGATTTCTTGAGATTTCATTATTTCAAACTAAAGAGCAAACAAGTGAAATTACTGATAGAAACGAAATAATATCATCTACAAATCGATTGTTTAGAGTCAATGTTTTCGAACATTTGAACTTTTCACAGAAGAGGACATTTTGACTGAATTACAGTAAGTTAAGCTAATAAGTACACACTCCGAGGACATGCTCAAGTTTCTTATTAACTTAACTCTGCCCTCCTTTTTCACACAGACTCTAGGTTTATTCTTCGGAAGATAATTTGAGGAAATAACCAAAATGAGAACTAGAGAAATGGCTGTTTTACTCATGTGTTTAACTTTTGGTGAATCAATTAGTAGTTTTTGCAATTTGCAACTTAAGAATTTTGCTTCGCAAAGCTTCTGAATTTTTCTTCAGATTGGACTCGTTCCAAAATTTAATATTTCAGCCCACCCTCTAAACCTTTGTTCTGGCCAATGATTTGAGATACACGTTCTGTTGTTAATAGCAGGATAAAACTTTCAAATTCACTTCTTTAAATCTTGTTAAGGTTTTCAATCTCATTTATTGTAAATATTGTCCGGTTATTTAAACCGGCAAATAAACCATTTAAAACTTTTTAAGGAGAAATTATGGCAACCTTTTCGGCCCAACAATTTATTGGCGGTTCGGTAGATATATTTGATTACTTTTCTTACCTTTCAACTACTCCCATTGTTTCAGCAGGCGGTAGTGTTTTCACAGGTACTGCCGGTGAAGACATTGTAAGAGTAATTGGAAATGGTGATCTTATTCAGGGTCTAGGCTCCGATGATATCTTGGATTACCAAGGTGATGGTGGTCTTATCTCTGGTGGAGACGGAAATGACGTAGCTGCTGTAGTAGGCAACAACAATTTTATTTTGGGTGGTGATGGAAGCGACAAACTAGGATTGTCGGGAAGTGATAACAACATCTCTGGAGGAGATGGTGATGACGAGGCTGAAGTTTATGGAAGCGATAATATTATTTCTGGAGGAGATGGTAATGATACATTGGAAATCTCCTACGGAAGCTTAAACACCTTTGATGCTGGAGCTGGAAATGATAAAGCTACTGTTGAATCAAACGAAAATACTGTTAATGGTGGCAGCGGTGATGACTTAGCCATTGTATTTGGAGATGAAAATACTGTTAACGGTAATAACGGTGATGATTTAGCATCCATCTTTGGAAATATTAATACTGTTAATGGTGGAAATGGCGAAGACTCTGCTTTTATTTACGGAGATGAAAATACTTTTAATGGAAATAATAGTAGTGATACAGCTGTAGTAAGTGGTAACAAGAACACTATTGATGGTGGCAGTGGAAACGATAAAGCTACTGTATCTGGTGAAAACAACACTGTTAAAGGTGGAAATGGAGACGATACAATAACAGCTGAAGTCGGAAGTAATGGTAATACTTTCTCAGGCGGCAATGGTAATGATACTTACATCCTTCAGCAATTCGATGATCAAGATTTAATAACAACAATCGATGTTATTAACGATCTTGGAGCTGCAGGAGAAACAGAAACCGTTGACTTATCAGCTTATGCATCCAGCGATTTTAACTTTAACTTAGAAGGCGATATTTTAAGCTTAAGAAACGCAGAAGACGGAGTTGATATTATTAACTTCTCTGAAGATGATTTCAGCCTTGTATTCAGCGATGTCACAGTTGATAGTACAAACATAGATGATTTCTTACCAGCTGAACCTCCAACTTTTGAAGAATCTCTAGAGCATGCAATTTCTTCATTCTTAGGAGTAGATGAGCTTGACCTAGAAATCACAAACCCTGGAGTTCTAGAGTTTACAATTACCGATAATGGATTGTCTTCAACCGGATCTCTTGATATTTCAGGATTCCTTGGTTTATTTTCAACCTAATTTGAATTTACAGTAGATCTTTTTTAAGCTCTCAGCGTAATAGTTGGGAGCTTTTTTAATGAATATTTCAGTACTTATACTCTAAGTTAGCTTGTTTCAAAATTTGCTAAAACATTCATATTAAATTATTCTAATTATTGTTTTATTGTTCGAATAGTTTAGTAATTCTTCCGAAGTCTTTTAAGGAGATAATTATGGCAAATTTTTCCGCCCAACAGTTTATTCGCAACTCAGTGAATGACTCTGGTTATTTGTCCTATCCCTCTTCTAATCCTTTAGCAGGAGGTAATGTTTGGAATGGTGCTTTGGGTGGGGATATTTGGAATGCAATTTTCCAAAAAGATCCTAATAATAGTCTGATTAAGATTTGGAATTATCACCCTAACTCTATTGATACCGGATTTGGTAGTGATAGAGTTAGGGTGATTGGTAACGTAAACTCTATTGATAGCGGATTTGGGAATGACAGTATAAACTTAATAGGTAGCGTAAATTCCATTGACAGCGGACTTGGGGATGATAGAGTAAGTTTGATTGGTAATGTAAACTCTATTGATAGCGGAAGTGGGGATGATGATGTAGTCGTAATTGGCAATGCGAATTACGTTTTAAATTATCAAGATTTTTTTTCAATCAGTTCTGGTGACATTGCTAACCTTATATTAATTGGAAATTTAAATGCCGTTGAAGAATTCGTAACAAGTACTATTATGATTGGTGATCTGAATTACGCTCTTTCATCAAATATTGTAATTGGTAATCTGAACTACGCTAATAGACCCAGTATTTTAACTGGTAATCTTAATTATATTAATGCTAATGCAGCAAGTACTATAACTGGTGACTTAAACTATATTTTAGGCAACGAATCTTTCATGTCTTCTTCAAGAAGAAGAGTAATCCGTTCTAGAAATAGAGATAATGAAATTGAGGATGATATCGAATTAACAGGGAATTTAAATGTCATTGATAGTCTCTCTGGGAATGATAGGCTAACTATCTCAGGTACAAATAATACTGTCAAAGGAGGACGTGGTAACGATATTCTAATTACTCAAGAGGGTAATAATCAGAATATTCTGTCTGGTGGGGAGGGTAATGATACTTATGTTATTCAACACTTTAAAGATGGTGATATGGTAAACGCTGTTGAATCTATTGAGGATTTTGGATCAACAGGAGAGTCAGAAACCATTGAAATAAAAGATTATTTGTCGAGTGATTTTAAGTTCAAATTAGAAAACGACATACTGAGCTTAAGGAATGATGAAGATGGAATTGATATTATTAACTTTTCTGAAGATGATTTTAGTATTGTTTTTGAGGATGTGATAGTAGATAAATCCAATTTAGTCGACTTCTTGTCACCGTTTTCTTTGCCTTTTGAAGAGTCAGAACAAGGCTTGTCTCCACAAAAACTCTTAACGAGTTTTCTCGTTGATAGCTCTAATTATTTATCTCACATTTCAAAATTTTCTACTTTCTTAACAGGAATATCTGTGGGCAATACCAAAGGGTATGAAGTACTAAAATCAATTATAAGTTTTGATAATTTATCTGATTTAATTGAAAATTTTGATTTTCAATTTGGTAATGAGCTTGAAGAAGATGTTAGTGATAAAACTTTTGCAGCTGGTAATTTTAATACTTTTGATAGCGAAGAAGGTGATGATATTTCTTTTATATTTGGAAATGTAAACACTTTTAATAGTGAAGAAGGTAATGACATTTCTTTTATGTTTGGAAATGGCAATACCTTCAGTAGTTTTGATAAAGAAGGTAAAAACAATGATACTGTAATTGTTTTTGGTAATGAAAACTACCCAAGCGGGGGTTGGGGCGATGATGTTCTTGTTTCAATTGGTGATTTTAACTCTATTACAGGAGGAGAGGGTAATGATGTTACTCTGTCAATTGGTAACAAAGGATATATTGATAACAATTGGCTGAATGACGATGATATTTCTATTGTAATTGGCAATTTGAATTTTGTTGAATTGGGAGGAGGCGATGATATTATCTTTGTAACTGGCCATTCAAACACTATTCAAACAGTTCTTTCCGGTGGTGCGAAGTTTGGAAACGATAATATAACTCTGATTGGAAATGAAAACCTTATTGAAGCTGGAGAAGGCAATGATATCTTTACTGTGGGAGGTAACAATAATATAGTAAATGGTGGAGAAGGCAATGACCATATAATTGCTAAAGAGAAACTTAATAACAATACTTTCTCTGGCGGCCTTGGTAACGACACCTACTCTTTTAAGCAATTAACTGATCTTGAATTAGCATCAACTAATATTATTAACGATCTTGGAGCTGTTGGGGAAACAGAAACTATTGACTTATCAACTTATGCATCCAATGAGTTCAACTTTGACTTAATGGATGATATCCTCAATATAAGAAGTGCTGAAAATTCAGTTGATATTATGAATTTCTCTGAAGATGATTTCAGCATTGTTTTTAGTGATGTAACGATTAATAGTTCAAACTTAGATTACTTTTTATCTGTATGAACCATAATTTCTGGAAAAGTCTCTAATGCAATTTCTTCATTCTTAGGAGTAGATGAGCTAGATTTAGAAATCACAACCCCTGGAGTT
>JASJDU010000019.1 GCA_030065015.1 Candidatus Caenarcanales bacterium
GATGGTTACTTCTCCCATCTGAAAAAGCTTGTCAGGGTTCACCAGGGAATCACCTTCCAGAGAAAGATTCAGATGATTAATCATGTTTTAGCTTCATAATCTAGGTCTCTTTTTTTCCTTTAGGTCGAAAAAACAAAATCAGAATCTAAAACCGCGGAGGTTCGAGCTTTAGATAATTATCATTTAGAAGATAGTCCTATGACAAAGACTCATATATCTGGGATAGGAATTCCTGTAAATAGTTCTGGAGATTCTACTGGATTTGAATCATTATTAAATAAAGCATATAAAGCAAGTCAATCTGGGGATAATGAATATAAACCAGGAGTTTTTTACCTTAATCTTGATTTTACTGATGCATCCGATGAACTGAACTATATTAAAGCTATATTTAAAGCTCAAAATCAAAGACTCCCTGAAGCAAAACTTAAGGAAGCCAATAACATTTTAAATTTTGCAAAATCGTTAACTATTAATGAGTGGTCACAGCTTGGCCTTACAAAACCTTCTGGGATTGACAACTGGAACGCAAGATCTAAAATCGATGACCTAATAAGTTTAGGGGTTCAAATCAATGAAGCAATAAACTTAAAATCTGCTCAGTCAATTGCCCAAAAAGTTGTTGATCCAGAAATAGTTACTAGCTTGAAAAATAAGTTTGGAAGTTACGATACATTCGAAGAGCCTTACTTTGCAAAAGTTAATTTGATTAAAGATTTAACTACAGAAGAGCTAATAACAATATCCAAAGGCTACCTGGACTGGCTCGTCAAAGAGAAGAAAATAGACATTAGCAATAGCAATAGTGGACATAACGTTAACAGTAACTTTTTAAGGAAAGATATCCTTTTGGCAGAAATTGCGGGTTCCGAATTCGCCGTAAATTACTATATTGAAACAATAAAAGTTGCTGTTAATGCCCTAGCGGATTAAACCATATGTTCAGCTCTAAAGAAAACACAACCCTTTTAGACGCTTATTCTGATGGTTGCACGTCCATTGAATTCTACGGTGAATGTAAAAAACACATTTCTATTCTTCAAAAGGCTTCTCAAGAATTGGGATATGAAAGCTTACTTGATTTCCTAAAGTCTGAATGTGAACAGATTAACTTTCAAAATGAGACCTTGTATGTTTGCAGCGAAAGAATTTGGGAACCAGAGACTGGTACATTGCTGGCGATATCTCACAAATTACAGATACTGTTTTTTAGCTCTTTAGAATATGAATCAGAGATATTGAATAACTCCACTTATAAAAAAAATTATGTTGATCTTAATAATCAGGGCTATAAACTAGAGTGGAAGAGTCAAAGATACTACTTAAAGCCTTTGCCTAAGGTTCAAAAGCAAGAGATATTCACTCAAATCGATCAAAAAAAGGGATTTATATTTCCCTATATAGGTAATGCTCCTGAAAACTTAATTACTCTTGGAATAACTTATTTTGGTTCTGATGATAAGCCAATTGCAGAGATGTGGAGGAAGAAAAGCACAAAATCTCCTGAAGCGTTTTTCAGTGGTGATGGAGCTGGGGGTGAATACAATACTGATTCTCCCAAATTCGGATTTAAAGTAGAAGAAAACAAAATCAAGTTGATTGTTCGCAAAGGAAATTTAGACAAGAAAAGTTTAAAAAAATGGAGACAAGAAATCAAAAAAAACAGCCTTTGTTATGTTCTTGGTCTTCAACCATTAGAGATGATTTACGGAACTTATGCTCGAAGATCTGTCTTTGTTTTTGGCAAAAACGGTGACTTCCTTCTGCATGTAAGAACCTCCGATTTAAATGTTTTCTCCATTAAAGAACATTTAAAGGTGGCTATTAGAGCTTATTTACTTAATAGAGGTATAACGGATGATGATCTAATCATACTTCTCTCCGATGGGGATAGTAATGCCTGTACTTATATTCCTGATCATCCTTTGAGCGATCGTAAAGCTTTGCCCCTAGGTGTTGGGTTAGCGGTATGTTCTTATGAACAGTTCAAAGATCTAGAATCTAGAGAACTTGATTTCAAATATTCAATTAATTATCAAGATGTTGTCAAAGAAGCTTTTGTTGGGGTTTGGAGATATAAAAAGAATCCAATTCAAATGTTTGAAAGAATTAGATCTAACCTAAATTTCTATTGGAAAAGACTTATGAAGAATAAATAGAATCAAGGAGAAGTGTCAGAAAGCAAATTGTATTGAAGTTCCTCTGCTTCAGAGTCACTTAGTCCATCTGCCCATGGATTTTGTCTAAAGTCTTCATCTAAATCAGAGCATGCAACTGCACATTCAGTATTTCCACTACAGCTCGGTCCACCAGCAGAAACTAATTCTTTTTCAGGATTAATCTTTATATCATCAACTGTTTCGAGCCTAATCAAATAAGGTATTCCTTGATAAAAATAAAAAGCTTTAAACTTTGCAGCTACCTTTTTATTTTTAGAAAGTTTGAGTTTTTCATACAGTTTTTTAGATTTAAGCTGAACAAAATACCCCTTTGTTCCCTCATATGTTAGCTTAACTTCATAACGGTGATCTTTAGACGTATACAGACAGGGTATCATTAAAAAGGTGCGGGTTCCAACATACTTTGCCCTATTCCTTAAAGCTTCAAAGTCGATATTTTCATTTTTCAATCCTGCAAATTCTTCTGCTTGAGTTTTTGAATAAAAGATTTTGTAATTACCATTTTTATTAGTAGCTATGTGAATTTTCTTTCTACAGTTTTGAGAGAATCTACAGAAAACACTTTGAGAAAAACTTTCTTGCTTTATCCAATAAGTATCTACAGAGTGTCTTGGCTTTGGTGAAAAAGAACCCGCAGGGTTAAAAGGAAAAAATGAGTAAATATCGCGTATAAATAAAACTTTGTCATTTGTATCAAGTCCTATTCTTAATTTAGCGCTGTAGACTGTAATTATTTTTGCAGGTTTTTCAATTGAGTATTCTTTGCAGAAATTACGGAGTGAGTTATCTCCTTGCCAGGGGAAGAGAATTACATAAACAGCAAATATAGTAGAGAGAAGCCAACTCAGAGACCTATGAATTGAGAAAGCTATATTGAGTAATAGTATATAGTCTTGCAAGTTAAGGGCAAGTTGCACATTAGTAATTAATACTCTCCCTAGTTGAATATTAAATTATCAGAGGAATTCCTCATTTCAAGAATCTAAAGTTACTTATTGAGCAAATTGATGTTGCAGCTTTTTCTTTTCTTCTTGGTGCATCTCAAATATTTTTTGCAAATTAAACAAGTTAATTGCCATTCCTATTAAAGGAGCCAGGATTAATGGTAGTTTATTTATCATTCCAACCGATCTTAAGAAGGTTTTTCTAGCTTCTGGTTTTAGAGTCTTAAGTCTCGGCAATTTACTTATCATTCCTGAGTACTCATTTGATTTTTTGTCATACTGGAAATCGCTCAACATATTCCAGTTGAGTAAATCTCTTTTTCCTTCTGAAATTTGCTTCTTCATTTTAGGGAAAAGACCGTTCAAATCTCCAGATAAACCGAAAAATAGACCACTGCAATATGTTAAAAAATTGAGCACAACCTGTTTGTACAGAATAATTGTTGGTATCGAATACAAAATTACTCGGTTAATAACCTCAAGCTTCTCATCTTTGCCTCTTAAAGCATTAAGATAACCCGGAATAGAAAAAACCAAAAGAATTATTGCTAACGGAGTATTGCTCAACTGAAAATTTCTACCTAAATCGAAGCTTTTTGAGGTTTTCCTGAAGAAGCCTCCCATTTTTGGATTTTCAATTTTTTTACTTAAAAGCCAAGTGAGTCCCATTAAAGCCGTTACAGAAGTAAATGCAAAAGCTAATGCGTCTTTTATATTTTTTGCAGCTCGCTTCTCTGGGTTAGCGTAATCTGGATCTTTCAACTCATCATCAAATCCAAGCAATTTAGAAAAATCATCATAACCAAGAAACCACTTAGTTAAGAAATCTCTTACAGAAGGAACCATATATTCCAACGCACCACACAATGCAACAACTGACGCGGTTAACATTGTTTTACCCATAGCTAATTTATTCAACTTTGCCTCTGTTATTTTCAATCTTTTGGTTTGAACGGTACCAACTGAAACCTCTTTACCAAGATGTTTTTCGTATTCATGAAGGGGTTGTCCTAGAAACTCAAAGTTGATATCCAACATTCCTCCAATGGCTCTGGAAAGGACAGAAACAGACGCTATTGTCGGCATGAAGTACATTGCAAAATACTCAGGTATTTCCAAAAAGCTTTCATCCAAAGCCACTGGAAAATTAAATTGAGACTGTCCACTAAAAACTTTTTGAGCAATTGATATTAAAGTGGGACTTTGACTGTTGTTTAACGAATTACTTGAGCCTTGATCCCCCCCCCCTTGTGAAAAAGGAACAATATTATTTTGCGTCGCTTGGGTGGGCTTAGCTCTTATTAATCCACCAATAAATGCCTTTGGAAAAAGCTCCATTAAGGCAGCTCTTGCTGCAAGAAAAATTGCACTTACAAAGCTTCCCGCAAACAACATTTCAGTCAAATATTGTCCATGTTTCGGAGGAAGGAAAGATAATTTTTCCTGAAACTGGGCAGCCTTTTCACTCTTTCCATCACCTATCTGAGCGGGGAGAGAATTATTTTTGTGTACTAATGTTGTTGCTTTGACAGAAAGCTTCGACATGCAAGTTACTCAAATGAAGTGAGAGAATTGTTATTTGCTCAAACAATTTCTGTTTTACTGAATGTTCTCTTTGGTTATTCTCAGAAAATTGTTTAATGTAAATCTAAATAACTGCTAA
Source organism: Candidatus Caenarcanales bacterium (assembly GCA_030065015.1). Taxonomy (GTDB): domain Bacteria; phylum Cyanobacteriota; class Vampirovibrionia; order Caenarcaniphilales; family Caenarcanaceae; genus JASJDU01. The sequence goes on from JASJDU010000019.1 coordinate 4,788, forward strand.
GTCGCATTCGCAAATCGCAAAGCAATGAAGTTTCTAGTTTTTTTATTATAAGAATCACAATTAAATTAAGCTCTAATTAAAATTTAGTAAATCTTAACATACGTGATTTTCTTATTGTAGAAAACCTTGAAAATACAATTATTCAATTACATGTCGATAATTCAATTATTTCCCAATTATCTTAACTAGCAAAACGCTAAAAGCATAAAGAGCAACAATTGCAAACCCCACAATTCCCATATTTATAGGATCCGGCGTTGGTGTGAGAATAGCTGCCAAAACAAAAGATCCAAATAGACTTTGCCTCCAGAACTTAAGAAGAAATTTTGATGTAACTAGATCCATTATTGCCATAACAAATATGAGCACTGGTATTTGAAAAGCTAAGCCTAAAATACAGATCACTGCAATTATTAGTGAAATATAATATTCGAGGCTATATTGTGGTTGAACTAAAGCAAGATCCACTCCAAAACCCAATAGAAATGCCAACATAGGTTTCAAAGCTATAAAGTAAGCAAATCCCGCACCTAAAAGAAATAATATAGGCGAACCAAAGATTATCAAGTTTCCAATTTTTTTTTCATTATCTTTGAGACCTGGCCAAATGAAAGAACGAAATTGATATAAAAAAAATGGTACTGAGGCTAAAGTACCTAACAAAAAAGATATCCTAAGATAAACAAAAAACAATTCACCGGGCTTAATTTGAAAGAAGCTAGTTCCCTTAGGTGCTAATAATTCAAATATTTTTATTACGTATGGAGTTAAAAAAAAAGATATTGCGACAGTAATCACAAGCCACAATAAGCAAAATATAATCCTGTGTCTTAGTTCTTCTAAGTGTTGCTCCAAACCGTTTTCTTTTTTACTAATTTTTTCTAATAAAGAGTTCAAGCGCTAAATTACAACTACAAACTAAGAGCATTAACTACTTTTTCTTCTGCAGACTTTTTAAATTCCCAATATTTATTCAACAATTCAATGGTCGATAACTCCGAATATAAAATCAAGTCAGAACAAGTAGAAGCCAATTCCATTACTTCTTCAATTACAGATTGAACATCTTCATCTTTGTGGTTCTCTTTCAAGGTATTCACAACACATTTTCTTATATTGTGTATCTTTACAACCAACCCATTGCGTAATTTAATGTTTTCCCAAAGTGCATTTTGCTTAAGCTTCAAGAACCTTCCCATGTGCACTATATTTTTTTCATTTAATTCACTTCTTTTAACTTCTGAGTCTTGAGCTTTATTTTGTTTGGATATTTTGATTCTTTTCTTTTCAAAAGATATTACTGACATATGAATTTAATATTTAAGTTTTATTTACTTTGTTGACGAACTATGACGGAATCAATAACTATAGTATCCCTAAAAAGAGATTAACTCAATAATTATATTTGCAACTTTCAGCTTAATCCGAAACGGATTATTTTTTCTTAATTTCATCTTAACACATTCTCCCCATCGGTACAAGAACTAACAAAAAGTATTACGCAAGTTAACAATTAATCTTCATTTCACAGTCTCAATGATTCGCTTAAAAAGATTATGGGGGACTCAACTCTATGTATTGCAATTATGTCATTCACTTCGATCTGCTCCTTAAGATATAGAGATATAGACTGTGGGTTTTGACCTATTAACTAGTTTCATAAGGCAGAATCAGCGATTAAGAGTTAATATATACTTCTCTTGAAAATTATTTAATCGCTATTAGAAGCTAATATATGGACAATCCGGTCAATTCAGAAAAAGTTTTAGAAACAGATATCAATGATGAAATGAAGTCAAGCTTCATTGACTACGCAATGAGCATCATTGTTAGTAGAGCACTTCCGGATGTCAGAGATGGATTAAAGCCAGTGCATAGAAGAATTCTCTATGCAATGAGTGAAATAAGTTTATGGCCTGATAAGCCTTATAGAAAATGTGCACGTATTGTTGGGGAAGTACTCGGTAAATTCCACCCACACGGTGATACTGCAGTTTACGATGCTTTAGTCAGATTGGCGCAACCTTTCTCTTCAAGGTATCCGCTAACGGCTGGACACGGGAACTTTGGTAGTTTGGATGATAATCCTGCGGCAATGAGATATACAGAAGCAAGATTATCCAAGATCTCAATGGAAATGCTTGCCGATCTGGACTCAGATACAGTTGATTTCCAGGATAACTTTGATGGTAGCCTACAGGAACCCAAAGTTTTACCATCCAAAGTTCCGACTCTGCTTTTAAATGGTTCTAGTGGTATTGCAGTTGGTATGGCAACTAATATTCCACCACATAATGTTTGCGAGGTTATTGATGGGGTTGTTCATCTAATTGACAACCCAGAAGCTGATATCAAAGAATTAATGAACTTTGTTAAGGGACCTGATTTCCCGTCCGGAGGAATAATTCTTGGAACAAAAGGTATTGAAGATGCTTTTACTACCGGAAAAGGAAGTGTCACGGTCAGAGCTGTAACAGAAATAGAAGAAATTGGTAGTAGTAAGTCAAAAGCATCGGCAATAATTATTAAAGAGCTTCCTTATTTGGTTGGGCCCGAAGCCTTAATCCAAAAGATAGCCGATTTAGTTAAATCGGATAAAGTTAGCGGAATATCGGACTTAAATGATGAAAGTGGGCGACAGGGTACTAGAGTTGTTGTAAAACTTAAAAAAGATGCAAACCCAGATGTAGTTCTCAATAATTTATTCAAGTATTCTCAACTTCAACAAAATTTTCCCGTTAATACTCTCGCCTTAGTTAATGGTAGACCTCAACTTTTAAACCTAAAAGCAATATTGCATCATTTTATTGAGCATAGAGTTGAAGTCGTTAGCAGGAAAGCCAAATTCGATCTTAGGAAGGCACAAGACAGATCTCACATTGTAATTGGATTGCTCAAAGCATTAAATATGCTAGATGAAGTGATTGCACTCATAAAAGGCTCTGAGTCGACTGAAGATGCCCGTAACAACCTAATGAGCAAATGTGATCTGAGTGAAAAACAGGCTGATGCTATCTTAGAAATGCAATTGAGAAGATTGACGGCGTTAGAACAAGATAAATTACAAAAAGAACATAAGTCTTTGCTTGAAAGAATCGAAGAGCTAGAAAAGCTTTTAGCCAGTAGAGAATTAATCCTTGAAAGTATAAAAAAAGATCTTATAGAAGTTAGATCCAGGCATAAAGATGAAAGATTGACTCAAATCCAACCTTTTGCAGGTGAAATGACAAACGAGGATTTAATACCTAATGATCCTATGATGGTATTCACAACTTCGCAAGATTATATTAAACGAGTCCCAACCAACGTTTTTGAGAGCCAAAACAGAGCTGGCAGAGGTAAAGGAGGAATATCCACAAGAGAGGAAGATGATCTGCAACACTGTTTGACAGCTAATATGCACGATGATCTCTTATTCTTCACGAATAGAGGTGTTGTTTATTCAGAAAAGGTATACCAAGTTCCTGAAGGAAGTCGACAGACTAAAGGAAAGGCGGTTGTTAATGTTGTGCCAATTTTGGCGGAAGAAACTATTACCACATTAATCACTCTGCCCAAAGATACTGGTGAAAATAAAGAAGATAACAATACACTCGTAATGCTCACTCGTCTTGGAACTATTAAGAAGATCTTCGTCTCATCGTTTTCTAATATAAGAAGATCTGGAATTATTGCAATAAATCTATCCGGAGAGGATGAACTAGGCTGGGTAAAAACAGCACGAAAAGACTCTCATATTGTTATTGCCACTTATGAGGGTATGGTAATAAGGTATGCGGAAACTGAATTAAGACCTTTAGGCAGAACAGCCGCTGGAGTGAAAGCAATTAATTTGCGTAAAGGGGACAAGATTATAAGCTGTGCCACCTTTGATCCAAACCAAGAAGATGATACTTTCCTTTTGTTAGTAACTGATGATGGTTATGGCAAGAGAGTGCATATTAGTGAATTCAGAGACCAAAAGAGAGGTGGAACCGGGTTAATTGGTACAAAATTCAAAAAAGATGAAAGCAGATTAGCTGGTATATGTGTTGTTAAAGACATAGATGAAGTAATAATCGCAACTGCAAACGGAGTCATTTTGAGACAAAAGGCTGGAGAAATTCCTGCTCAAAGCAGAATGGCAACTGGTGTTAGATTACAACAAGTAGATGACTCAGACAGAGTTATTTCCATAACTCCAATAAGTAAGCAAGATTTTGAAGCTGTCTGAAAAAAGCTCTTCCACATTCGTAAATTTTCAAGATTAGAATCTGAGTCAAAGAGTTGTTAAGCTAGCGAATAATAATCAAGTATAATTACTATTCTATTAAGAAAGTTTTATACGTTTGTGGAGAATAGTATTAGGTTCACCGGCAGCGGCGGCTTCAACAATTTAAATAATAGTATTTTTAACAACCCTGAAGCTGCTGAAATGGCAGATAAAAATGATTTAGAAAATCTTGTTCACAAATACATAATCCATCGGTTTTTAGGCTTAAGTTGTGAGGCTAACACAAAAATACATGGATTGTTAAAACAGCAAGTTAAATCATTTATACAAAAAAGACAAAAAGAAAATAAAAACTGGAAAAGATGGAGCATTAGGAACTTTATAAAGTCCTTGAATAATTCCACCAAAATAAATAATCCACCCAAAGAAGTCAAAGAACTTATAGCTTTTTTATATCCCTTTCATAAACAACTAAAAGACTGCAACTCAGACTCACTTTACCTAAAGTGTTTGGAACCTAAGACTCTCAGAGTAATTCCAGGCCCCGAATATCATGTTGATGTTTCAAATATTAAGACTGAGAATTGGTTGAAGTCACTGGAAGGCGCTGGGATCTTACAAGGTTCATGCTTTGACTTTCAGTGTAGAGGATCATGTGGCAGCCCTTATGCTTTGAATCAAGAAAATATTCAAAAAATAGATGAAGTAACAGAAAAAAATACCGGTACAGAAAGAATAGATACTAATGAACACAAACAATCTAAAGATCCAATTACCTCAACGCCAATTACCCCTCTAATCGAAGAAGATCTCACTGATTGTGATTGTGGATTAGACCATTCATCAACTCAGCCAATAGACAAAACAACACAAAAAAATACGAGCGATAATGATATTTCAAGAGAAAACAATTCTCATTCATGCAACGATCCTAATTGCAATATAAATCATAGTAAAGAATCAAACCAAAATTCACATATCACCTCTCCCGTAAATCATAGAACTGATAATCATTCTGCTTTTGGGCTCTCCAAAAAGAACTATGTCATTTTAGCTTGGGGAATAATTGGCACTTTTACGTTTGGTTTAATAGCTTGGATTATGACTAAAGTAATGAATGAAACAAATGACTCAGAGAACTTAATAAACTCAAATGTTTTTCCATCTAGTAATCGAACTCAGATTTCAAACAAGTCTGTAAAAGTAGTTATTACAAAGTAGCTTCTATTTAGGGGTTAGAAAAAACCTTCAAGCTTCAAATAGTCTAATTCTCAAAACAGGAAAGTCATTTCGAGATCAACAAGTCTTATGAATGGACGCAAAACTTTGACTAAAGTTCTTTGAAAGAAAGTTCTAACCCTGTAAGAAAATCTCCTTTCCACTTCACACGCTATATTAATGAAGATAAATTCAACCTTCAATAACAATCAATCAAACTCCCATTATGAGAGAAAGTAACAAAACCACTGAGATTATTCTTCCAAATAGAATAGGAGATTCAGTACTTAGCCTTCCAGCATTACTCTGTTTAAAGCAACTACAAAACAAATATAATAAAAATCGTGAAATTACTATTTATCCTCCTTTTCACTTTTTTGAGGTTATCTGGTCATTCAAACTCTTCGAAACAAAACTTCTGGAAGAAATATCCAAAGTACATTCTTGGTTCTCACCGGCTGATGAAACTTTTTTCTTAAGTACATCATATAAATCCTTAGGCATCAGAACACAAAAGTCCTACGGAGAAAATATCCAGGCTAAACCACTTTTAAAATACAACGTAGATTTACCCTATCTGTCCATAACCAAAACGGAGGAGTATCTATCTCCCAATTTAGTCGAATATCTTCGGACAAATTTTGGATTTTCAATTGCCACGATTCGGATCTTTGGAATACTCAAAGAAATGGGTTATTCAGAAAAACAAATAATAGAAACTTTTCAATTCGATAATAACTCATTAGAACTACAAGTTGATGAACTGAACACCTGGTCGCCGACATTGGCCAAAAACAATTACTTAGTCTGCTGTATGGAAGCTGCTTATGGTAGAAAACGCGAGGCAAAGAGGAGGTGGGATGAAAGCAATTACATTGAGCTTGCCGAAAAACTTCACAGAGAGACCTCCCTCTTAACAGTGTTTGTTGGTACTGACACAAGCTACAAAATTCCTCAAACACTTAAGTCTCAACAATCATTAATTGACCTAAGAGGTAAACTCACACTGGTTCAACTCACCCAATTAATTCGCCATTCCAAAGCTTATTATGGAAATGATACAGGACCTTTGCATATAGCGAACCTAATGAAAAGGCCATCAATTGGCATCTATCTATCTACCGATCCTAAAGATTATGGGCCAATATTCAAGGATTTGAATAAAGCAATTATTAAGCCACAATCGTTAGAAAAAGTCTCTGAAGAGTTGATAAGCTCTATTCAGTTGCAAAAAGTATGAGAAGAGTACTCCAAGTAATTACCTTAGCTGAATGCGGCGGGGCACAAAAACATCTTTTAGAAGTAATTAGTGGTCTCAAAACAGAGTATGAGTTTTGTGTTTTAACCGGTCAAGAAGGATATCTCACAGATGAATTAAAAGAGTTAAACGTAAAATATCAAATTGTTGATGAACTTGTTAGGCCAATAAATCCGGTTAAAGATTTCATCTGTTTTATCAAAATTAAAAACTTTATTAAGCAGTATGAGCCGGATGTTATTCATTGCCATTCTTCAAAAGCTGGGATTTTAGGTAGACTTGCCGCTTGGTTTTGCAAAAAGCCTTCAATTTTTACGGCTCACGGTTGGGCCTTCCATCCAAAGATTAACTTCATGAGCAGAACTATTGCAATTCTTACAGAAACTATCTGTAGTTGGCTCTCTTATAAAATCGTATGCGTTTCCTACTTTGATGCCGAGCTGTGTAAGTCAATTAGTTTTTTCAACAAAAAAATAATTCAAGTAATTCACAATGGGATTTCTCCCGTAAAAGAGGCCCAATCCGAACAGACCTCTCGGCTGAATAATGAGAAAGTGAAAATTCTTATGGTTGGGAGATTCGCCGTTCCCAAAAGACAAAATTTATTAATCCAGGCTTTTAATGGACTAAAAACTGAATTGAAAAATAAAGCGAAGTTGTATTTTGCCGGAGACGGAGTAACAAAAACAGAATCCGAGAAATTGGTTCAAAAGTATGGATTAAATAGTTCGGTCCAATTTTTAGGTGAGATTTCACCAATTGACACACTTCTACAAGAGATGGATATATTCGCTTTAATTTCCGATCGAGAAGGTCTACCAATAAGCATTATTGAGGCAATGAAGCATGAAATACCAATTATTGCTTCTGATGTGGGAGGAGTAAAAGAACTAGTTAAAGACGGCATTAACGGCTTTTTAGTCAATGCAAGAACGGAAATTACAGAAAAATTAGCAATATTAATCACAAACTCTTCTTTAAGAAAAGAAATGTCCGAAAGAAATAAAGTCCTTTTCGAACAAAATCTCACTTCGGACAAAATGCTTGAAAGAATCAAACAACTTTATGGATAAAGTGAACCTAACTTTCTAAAAACTAGACTCACTTTCATTTTGTAAGTAAATTATTTACTTACAAATACATTTATTAGAAGTATCTACATAGTCAGCAAAAACCAAAACCTCGTGGGCAGGGATATTGGATGCTTCAGCGTAAACTTTTGAGTTATAACGCTTTTCTTTGCCTGCACATGAACCTCCGATTGTTTTTCCATAAGATATTAAATTTTTCATCGCTGATGAAGGGGTATATCTTTTTTCTACAATCGATTGAATCTCGCTATCAGGAACATTGAATGAAGCTTTCTTAGATTCGGAATAAACCCAATCATTCACTGCAAATGCAATTTCTCTTTGGGTTGCAGAGGGGTTCTTAACTAAGGCCGCTTTCCTTATTTTATTGATTGGTGCCTTTGCTTTTAGTTCAGTAACGTATTTTTCTCTTTTCTTTTCAATCAAATCTCTTTCAATCTTTGACCATTCCTCGGATTGCTTTGAAATATAAGTATCATTCAAAATAACCTGAACCTTAGAAGCGCAGCTAAAAGGGGTCTGTTTTTTGAGAGTTAAATAAGATTGACCAGCAGTTAAAGGTTCCACCTCAAAAACAATTGGTTTCACACCTCTGCAAGATGGATTAGAGTGAAACTGTTGACATAAATTACGTTCTTCAGGAGTTGCTAAAGATGAACAATTAGAAGCAGAAGTAGCAATTGCATTAAGATATTTACGAACAGCAAAGCCTTGTTTTTGGTAAAGAGTACCTAAAAACATTTTTTCTAAATTACAGCCTTTGTCCTCATCTTCAGTACTAATATATCGGCCATCTCTAATAACATCAAAGAGATTAGGATATATAGGTCCAACCTTCCGTTTATCGAGAATTTCTCTCCCGGAGGGTGTTACATAAAATCGCTTACTACCTTGATACTTAATGGCTAGCTTTTTTGATGCTTCCTTAGAGTTTTTATTTTCTTCAGCATCCATAGGAGTTGCTGAAAAGAGACTACTCATTATTAACAAACAAGTAAATATTTTCTTAATCATTCAAGTAAATACCTTGGAAATTGGGAATTTCATTAAAAAATTACTATTAATCTCTTAATTTTTGATAACCGCTAGGGCTAAAATAAATAAAATGTTAACTTAAACTTGCGATACAATTTATCTAAAATATTATTTTTAACTAAAATCCAAGATTACTTTTATGGAGTATTCTTGAATTGCGATCCCTGAGCGAGGTAAAAGTTATGAGCGAACAAGATCCAAAACTAGTACCATGTTTGGTAGACAGAGGGGTTATTTTCAATAAAAAAGACATTGTTAGACTTCTTCAAGGTTTAGATCATGTTGAATATACTGAATATTCCAATGGGCAGACTTTGGTCCAAAGAGAAGGTTATGTTGTAGAAATTTTCGAAGATTCTCATGAGGCCAGCTTGTTTTTTAACCGTCGGATTCACATTAACGTCAACTCTTTTGAGTATTTAAAGGTTAATTACAATTTTAATAATCAAAATAAAAAGAAATTAGACATAGTCAGTCCGAGCACAATTAAACCCGATAATTATGAAATAGAATTGTTTATGGAAGGTGGAAGACGAGTTTCATTAAAACCACTTAACGATCCAATTGATAATCCAGCGGCTTTAATAAACGAAGTAGAAGAAAGAAGAAGAGCTCTCAACGAGTGGGAAGAAGTTACCGCTGATGTTGATGAAGATTAAATACAAAATTAATACATTTTGAAAGCATTTTAGGGAAGATAGCCTATTAAGTAACAACTATACTTTCGGATATAGTTTGTCTCATTTGAGTCTCAACAATTTGATCAAAACTAAAGTTTGATTTTAGAAATATTGTTACCAGAAGCATATTTATACTCTGCAAGATGTCTATTATAGTCAGCGATAGCGCTAGCAAGTCTCAACTCTGCATCTGCAAGCTCCGATTGTCTTGTAAGAACTAAAAAAGTAGTTGACATTCCAACTGAATATCTCTTCTCTTCTGCTTTTAGCTGAATTCTTGCATCCTGTACCGCCGAGAGACCAGTGTTAATTCTTTGTTCATCCACTTTAATTGAATTAAAAGCATTAACTACTTCTAACTTAATTTCCTGAATTAGTTTATTTATTTCATCAGATAAAATTTTTCTCTCTAGCCTATTTTTGGCAACCTTCTTTCTAACCACATAAGGTGCAACTGGCCAACTGACAGTTACTCCAGCTCTAACCATTCTAAAGTCATTACTCAAAGCAATATCTAAATTATCACCATAATTACCAATAAACCTTGGATTTATAGTTTGTCCTGCAGTTAAGGAGTTATTTATATTTACTGGATTCCCAGCTAGTCCAGTCATTGAGTATTGAACACCTAAGTCAAATTGTGGTAGCCCATCATTCACAATAAAGGTCCTATTAATTCTGTTGATTTTCTGTTCTTCCAGTATTTGCTTCAACTCTGGCCTTTTATTTAAAGCCTCTAAGATTGCGTCTTCTAAAGAAAGATAACTATCAGTCAATTGCTTCAGCCTATTTGAAGGAATTAAACTTTTTTCCCATAACTCAGAGAACTGATTTGGCGAAATTAAAAGTTTCAAGTCATTTTCTTTTCTAAAAAGTTTTTCTTCGGATATTGCTAAATCTTCAATTCTTTTTTGTTTCACTGCGTTTGCAGAAACAATCTCTACTTTAGGTGCTTTCCCAACTTCAACAAATCTCTCTATTCTTTTTATTTGCTCAGAAGCTAAATGAATTAGCTTTTGATTAATTTCCACCTCTTTTCTTCTAAAAAGTAAATCCCAATAAGCACTTTCGGTTTTTTGTAATACCTCTGCTAATTTTTGTTGAAATTCATAATTAGTTATATATCGATCCAAATTCTTAACCTTAAGTTCTTTTCTAGTTTCATCAATTAATAAATTTCTCAACAAAGGTTGTTTAATTTCAAAGTTAAATGTACTTGAATATTCAGGGCTTACGAATTGAAAAACATTATTGGTTCTATATTTTTGATTTTTGAACTCAAAGATATAATTAGCACCAGTTGGTAACTCCCCTTTTAAAAAAGAGTTCAATTGCCAAGATTTACTATCTACAGAGCCATTATTACCCCCGTCAATCAAGTTGGCAATTGGGGTTATTTCATTTTCAAAGAAACTATTAAAACCAATTTTTGGTATGTAATTACCTTTCACGATCTGAAAATCTAAATCAGCAATTTTTTTTCTACTTTCACTTATTTGAACCTCTAGATTTGAGTCAATAGCATATTGAAGCGTATCTTCCAAAGAAATTTTCATTTCATCTTTAACAAAACTATTAACTGATAAGGACAACCTGTCTTCACTTTTGGGTACTAAATCATCACTTCCCGCCTGGACCTGTCCTAAAGCTTTTTGGGTAAATAGACCATTGGCTACTTCAGCTTTTTTTAATTTTATTGCAGCAAATCTTGAGGATGAGTTTTTGAGATTTTTCTCTTGAATCTCTTGATTAAATTGAACATTAGCTTCTCTAAGACCCTTGAATGATGAAAAGTCTTCTTGTGCCATCAATTGATTTATAGGGAGTATAAGAACTACAAAAACAATTAAAAAAGATTTACATCTCCCAAGACCTCGATATAAGCTACTAAAAGTTTTTTTTAAGTTCTTCACTAAATAAAGAGATTACAAACCAGTTAATGAAAACCATGATTTCAACTTTCCACTGTTTTCCTAAAAGGAATTAATCAAATTAGGGTAAACACCAAGAAAATAGTTAAATAAATTTTAGTTATTGTCTCTTACTCGGGAATACATTATGAGAACCTAACTAATTGAAACAAATTGAAGGATCCCACAAAGCATTACTATAAATATTCACTGATTCTTTCACTAAGTCTCTTAATTGGACTTCTTTTTGCATCATCATTTTATTTAATTAGTGAACTGAACAAATTCAGCAACTATCCTAAAGTTCTTCAAGCATCACAGCGACAACTGACTTTAAGTCAAAAATTATTGGCTCAAGTAGCAATTGCCACTTTTAATACTAATTTTGAAAAAAGAAGCTACCAAGTCAACAAAATCGAAAAATCTTTATCAAGATTCACTAAATCAAATAACTTATTAAGAGGACAAGCTAGGTATATAAGTTCATCTGGTTTAAATGCAAATAATATATTTAAAAAATACATTGAGATTGATAATCAAATATCGATTTTAAAGAACAAATCCAATGAATTAATTGAATTAATTCATCAAGAGAGCGCACAAAAATTACTGGTTGACAAATTTCACGAGATAGAATCAAGTCACAAGGACCTTTTTAATGAAATTAGCAATGTACACTCTTTTTATCTTTCAGAGAGTGAAAAGAGAATTAATCATTTAAAATTTTCAATTTTTCTTATTTTCTTTTTAATCATTTTTACTAGCTTTATTTTGTGGAAGCTAATAGTGCAACCAACATCAAACAAAATTAGGAATGAAATTGAAAACACTAAAGAAGAGGTTTCCGAATTAACTAGTATTAGCAAGGAAGCTTTGAAAAAAATTGATCTTAAAAACAAAGTTCTACAAACTCTAAACCAAGAAACAAGAATATCTTTAAATGGCATTATTGGAATGACAGAGATGCTTTTTGATACTCCTCTGACCAATGAGCAGAAAGAATATCTAACCTCAGTTAGCAATTCGGCAATACAAATTCAAGCAGTTCTTGATGATGCACTTGATTTATTCAAAATTGAACAAGGCAATTTTGAGATAAGAACGTCCTACCTTGATTTAAGAAGAATAATTGAAGATTGCTGTGAGGCTTTGTCTTCTAAATCAGAAAATAAGAGTATCGAAATACTAACTAATTATCCAGTAACTCAAGAAACTCACTTTATTGGTGATGCAAAGAGAATAAGACAAATAATTACAAATCTATTGAATATTTTTCTTGAAGTCTCTAATAATGGTTGTATAAATATTCAGGTTCATTGTGAATCACCTGACGAACTTTATTATCAATCTAATGCAAAAATCAACTTTTCTGTTCAGTCAGATTTCACCACAAAAATAGATGAGCTTGAAGATTTAAGTAACAATGGCCTTGATTTAACATTCCAAACAGCTCAGAAATTAGCAGATCTTATGGATGGAACCATTGAATTTCATGGCGCAGATTCAAATAAAGCATTTGAACTTAAGCTCAATATACCTCTACCAATTGATAGAAACTTTAATAGAAGTAATGATGAAAAAATTTTCAAGTCAATTCAAGGTAATGAGATATTAATTATAGACAATAATAAAACAACTCGAGAAAGCCTCCTAAGTTCACTAAAATCAATGAAGTTTGAAGCATCTGCAACAACAAGCGTTGATTACACAATAATAGATATAGCCAAAAGAAAAAGAATTTCAGAGAATAAACTTATCTTGCTAGTTAACTTAGAAGATAATGTTGAACAGGAAATCAATAAGCTGATAAATGAAGATTGCTTCAATGATATCAAAGTACTTGTAAGCGTTTCTCCTTCTCATAGAGAGCTAATCAACAGAAGGAAAGATCGCTATAAAGATTTAAAAATTTTGTACAAACCCATAAGGATGACAAAGCTTATTGAATACTGTTGTGAACTCAACAATCTAGATAGAATCAGTATACCGCCTGTCTCACAAATATCTAAAACTAACAAAGTGAAAGCTTTAGTTGTTGAGGATTATATTATCAACCAAAAAGTCATTACGCACATGCTTCAAAAACTAGGATGTGATGTAACTACTGTATCCGGTGGAGTCAATGCACTAGAGAAGTTAAAAGAAACCAAATACGAAATTATTTTTATGGACTCTCAAATGCCAGGAATGAACGGATATCAAACGACCCAAGAAATTCGATGTTCTTCTAATGAAGTTAAAGATATTCCAATTATTGGGATGATAAGTAATGTATCAAGTTCAGAAAAAGACAAATGTATTAGTTCCGGAATGAACGCGTTCATTGAAACACCAATTAAAGTTGAAGATTTAGAATCAATGTTAATTTCGTTTGTTCCTCAATCAAACTGCTCTATTGAAAACTTTTTAACCAAAGGCGAGATTGAAAACATTGGTAAGGCCGACTTCATCTGTAACGTAATTGAAAAATTTATTAATTCTACAAAAGATGACTTGGACTATATAGAAAAAGCTCTTAGTAATAACGACTATAAGAAAGTAAAGCTTATTTCAAATAGAATCAAGGGATCGGCAGCGCAATTAGGAGCTAACCGCCTAGAGTCCATATGTGAACAAATAGAAGATCAATCCAATCAATCGTCAATTAACAAACTTCATAAAGACCTATTGAGAGAGTTTGAAAAAATCAAAATAAGCAAGTAAGTTCATCATGAATAAAACAACAAAAAAGAACAAAGAGAAAAAGAATGAATTGTTTTTCTCTTTTCATGAAAAGCTCTTTGAGCTTTATGACAAAACATACTATGCTTTAAAAAACTTTCAATTTGATTCTCAAGTTCAAAGTAAAACCCTCTTTTTTCGAATATTTAGAGTCTTATTAGCAATTTTTATTATTGTCTTTGGTATCAAGTTAATTCTTAATAAGAATACATCGGTTAACAGTCTTCAGGGTTTTATCAACGGAAGAGTAGTTTCCCTAAGCAGTCCTATAGAAGGGAAATTGAATTATTTTGTTGATATGACACCTGGTGTTTTCATCAGAAAAAATCAAAAAATAGCTCAAGTAACCAGTCAACATGAAAAACTAATCACTGATCTAGAAATAAAAATCCATGAATCAGATTCAAAAATTCTCGCAATAAAAAAACATATTGAATTACTTAACAAATTATTAGAAGAAAGAGTAAATGAGTATAAAAACGCAAAAAGGAAATCTAATATTCACAAAAACATAAGAATAAAATTCGAGAAGGAAAAACTTGAAGAAACTCGAGCAGAATTAGAAGAAGTAAAAAGTAAAAAATTCATTGCGGATCAAGAATCAGTCAGGATGTCAGAACTTTACAAAGATGGATTCGTTTCTCAGGCAGATTACGAAGAAGCTATTGAAAAAGCAAAACAAAGCATTAAGCAGGTTAATAGCAAAAGACACCAGCTTGAACAAACAAAATCCCAGTTAATTGCTGCATCTCACGGCTTACAAATAAATGGTGCCTTAACTGCAAATTATCATGAATCTCAAAAGAAAATGATTGAAAAAGAGCTACTGGAACTCAAACAAGAAATTTCTAAGAACAGCTTGAATCTCAAGCTGACAGAAGCTGAAAATAAAAAGTTAAAAGAAGAACTCTCAAAGCAACAAGTTAATACAATAACTTCTCCAGTTAACGGTGTTGTTTGGACAGTATCTTCCAAAGAACAAGAGTTTATTAACCAATATGATCCAATAGTCAAAATTGTAGATTGTAATGATCGATGGGTTGAGGCTTTTATACCTGAACAAGACTTTAGTACTCTTTACGTTGGAGCGCCAGTAACTATTAAGTCTTTAAACGCAGATAAAACGACTTGGACTGGTTATATTAGAGCAATCAGAAGTGGTGATAGCAGAGTAAAAGTTGGAAATGATCTAGATATTTTTCCCCCAGAACTTATAAGGAAACAAGTTGTTCTAAAAATTGAAGTTAACTGGAGAAAAGAAGACTCAGACTTTATTACAAATAGCAGTGAATTCTGCCGGACTGGAGGAAGTGTAGAAGTTCAATTTGAGCGTAAGTCACTCGCTAAGAATGATTATCTCAGATGAACATTCAAGGTAATTAAGATGAAAATAGTTTTCCCGATAGTCGAAAAATTCATTCTAGTAATTGGCATTTTAGTTGTCTTGAATTATTTTTGTGCTTTACTGGGATATAAAGAGATTTTGATATCGATAATAATTCTATGGAATGAATTAAGGTCTTTCTACACAGTTGGTGGCAATTCTTTTTTGTATTTATTAACCCCATTAATAATTTCCTTGTGTATTACTTTCAGCATCATTTTTCTATTTCCTAAGCCAAGATTTATCTTAAAACTAATTATTGGCTTAATGGTAATCTACCTGGGCTGCCAATACATCTTGTGGCGTTTACTTAATACCCTTGCCTTGGATAACTTGATTGAAGGAATTATTAGTATTTCAGTCTATATCTCAGAGCTCATCATAATGACGGACTTCCTAATTTCCTCATATCTACTCAATTTGAAAGCCACCAACTTAACACCCGAAGCTAATATTCTCGAACAAGATGTTCTGTCCGGTAAGTTCACACCAACTGTTGATATCTTAATACCAACATATAATGAATCAGTTGAAATTTTAAGGAAAACAATTATCGGTTGTCAGGCAATTAATTACCCTAATAAAAAAATATATCTATTAGATGATACAAGAAGAGATGAAGCAAAAACTCTAACTGAACAATTGGGGTGTTATTACATAACGAGGCCTAATAATGATCATGCAAAAGCTGGAAACATAAATAATGCACTCAACTTAATTGACTCAGAGTTCATTGCTATTTTTGATGCAGATTTCATTCCTTCAAAAAATTTTTTAAGCAGAACAATAGGCTTTTTTCAAGATAAGAACACAGCACTTCTACAAACTCCTCAAAATTTTTATAATGCAGATCCAATCGAAAAGAATTTAAATATCAAAGAAAATATAACGAATGAACAAGATCTTTTTTTCAGACATATTCAACCCTGTCGAGATACTGCAAACGCAATTATCTGTTGTGGAACTTGCTATGTAATTAGAAGATCTGCATTGGATGAAATCGGTGGTATACCGACAGAAAGTATCACAGAAGATATTCTTACCTCTATTCGCTTAGAAATCAGAGGTTACAGATTAAGATATTTAAATGAAGCTCTATCAGCAGGTGAAGCTCCAGGCAATATTGGAGCATATATCGATCAAAGATTGAGATGGGGTCAAGGAACAATACAGTGTTTGTTTACAGACTCTAATCCATTACTCGTCAAAGGATTAAACTGGCTTCAAAAAATCTATTTTTCTTCTTCCATTAGTTATTGGTTCATCTCAATTCCCCGATTAATACTCTTAATTGCCCCTTGTTTTTATTTGCTATTTGGGATAAACCCTTTGAGAGCAACTGTTGAAGGGTTGGCATTTTACTTCTTACCTTATTTTACAGTTAATTTACTAATTGCAAATTGGTTTAACGGAGGAAAGAGATCTCCTCTATGGTCAAATGTTTATGAAATGATTCTATGTTATCCAATGGCCATAACTGCTATAAATAGCTTAATTAATCCATTTGGGAAAGGGTTTAAAGTAACTCCCAAAGGTATTGAATCATCTCAAGTAGAAGCAAATTGGAAGATAATTAAGCCCTTAATAATATTAGTCGGTTTATATGCAGTTGGCATTCTTATAACTTTTCAAACCTTTGCTATTTCTAACAATAAAGAACCCTTAATCATTAATACTTTTTGGGCTGTTTATAATGCAACAGTATGTTGGATTTCAATATTATGTGCTCTAGATATACCCTCTCCAGGACACGTGGAATTTCCACATAAGTTAAATGGCAAAATAAAGCTCAAAGTTAATAACGACTGCATTCCTGTTCAAAGCTTGAACATTTCTGATAAAGATATTGTTTTAAAGCCACTTAATGATAGCCCTTTTATCTCGCATGAAAAGAAAGTTTTATCCTACAAATTAGATCTAGTAGAAGCAGGGATTGAAAATGTGGAAATAGAGTTTGCAAAGAAGATAGGGAAAAGTAATTACGCAAAATTTCAATATACAAATATTGGTGATGTTCAATATAGGAAGCTTATTGAATTCTTATACTGTAGACCAGGTCAGTGGGAAGAAAAAACTATATCAGAGGTCAAATCATCATTCAGTTTCTTACACTCAATATTCAATATGAATCCTCTCGTTCATGACCATGAGTAAGCGTTACTTAATATTCAAATTGATTCAATAGAGCTTTTATAACTAAAATCTGATTGACAAATTTATGTGTTGTAAACAAAATATTAGTAAGAGCATAGCTAAATCAAATCTGAATAATTAGCGATTAGACTAAGTTTTCATTATAAGATTATTGGCTTGAAAACTATGAAAGTTCTACCTAACACTACATATCTAAAGTTTGAGGACAATTAAAGTGTCAGTTAAAAAAAACAAAAATTCGAGCTCCAAACAATACACAATAGGAATTCTATTTGCGTTTTTTATCACAGCTGTTACCGCAGTTTTAATTTACTTTCTTGAATACTATAACCTTTGAGCTCTATAGAGAATTAAGAGACTCATCGAGTTGTAGTTCTTCAATAAACAGCTTGATTTGAAAGTTTTGTGTATCTAGGAGATATTGAGAAAAAAATGAATAAAACAAGACTTTTTTTCATTTTTATTTTTTCTTTGTTTTTATTAGAAATATTTCTGTTTTCACCGCAGATTAATAAAGAACTTTTTTCTAACATTTTATGGAATTCTCTCACTTGGGACTCTAAAAAGTTAGACTTCAGTATCATTTGCATTTTTAATTCACTGGGATTAATCCCAATTGTGATTGGTTGTTATTTGATCCCCGAAAGGCAAAGGTTCAATCTTAAGGTTTGGCCATTTTTTATAGCCTCATTTTTCTTTGGTGCTGGATCCATACTGCCTTATCTAATTTTCAGGAAAGAAATAATCCATCAAGAGTCACAAACAAAAGAAGTGCCTAAAACCCTAAAGAGCCTTATTTTTATTAAATTTATGAAAGGCCTACTTTTATTCCTCATTGCGCTATTAGTTTTTCTGGGCTTTTTCTACGGCAATTATTCAATTTATATAGAACTTTTTAAACAGTCTAAGCTCGTTCATGTTATGACAATAGACTTTTTGATTCTCATGTTTATAATTTTGCCTTACTTGATATTCACTGAATCTTCCAACTGAAGATAAGTAAAAGTTATACTTTACTCACATTATTAAATTACTTTGAGAATAAAAAAGTGCTGAATCAATACTGCTGGATAATTCCAATTCTACCTTTAATTGCTTTTCTAATAATTATTTTTGGTGTCTATAAAAGCCGTATTCTTACAGCTTGCACCTCTATCGGAGCGGTGGGGATAGGTTTTATTTATTCTCTACTATTGTTGTTTTCAAGCTTATCCAAACATTCCAAAGAGACAGCTGGGTTAAGTCAACTCAATGTTAATTGGATCAAAGTCGGTGATTTTCATCTTGATGTGGGAATACTCGTAGATCCGTTATCAATAACAATGCTCTTAGTAGTTACTTCTGTGAGTCTTTTAGTTCAAATTTATTCTCATGGATATATGAAAGAGGATCCTGGTTATTCAAAATTCTTTTCTTTCCTATCATTGTTTACAGCCTCCATGCTGGGTTTAGTAATAAGTACTAATTTATTCCAACTCTATATTTTCTGGGAACTAGTGGGACTATGCAGTTATCTTCTCATCGGTTTTTGGAGCTATAAAGAATCTGCCGCCGCCGCGTCAATGAAAGCCTTTGTTGTTAACAGAATTGGAGATTGTGGTTTATTGCTGGGTATTTTGCTCTTTGCATTTTTCACACAGAATCTTTGGTCTGAGACCGGTTTTCTATCTTTTCTTGAACTCAAAGCCGTTGTTCAACAGTTAACCAGCCAAGATTTTCTCCCAGTAGCGGGCGTTATTAGCATCACAACAATAGCATTACTCATGTTACTTGGACCAATGGCAAAATCCGCTCAGTTTCCTCTTCACGTATGGCTCCCGGATGCAATGGAAGGCCCAACCCCAATTAGCGCTTTGATACACGCCGCTACAATGGTTGCTGCCGGTGTTTATCTTCTTGCAAGGTTATTCCCAATTTATGAAGCGGCTCCAATAGCAATGTATACAGTTGCAGTAATAGGAGCATTCACCGCTATATTCTCAGCAACAATAGCCCTCAGCCAAAATGATATAAAAAAAGCGTTAGCTTATTCGACCTGCAGTCAGCTTGGATACATGGTAATGAGTGTCGGACTCGGAGCTTGGGTTCCTGCGATGTTTCATCTAGTTACACATGCATTTTTCAAAGCTTTGCTCTTCCTTGGTTCTGGTTCAGTCATTCATGGTTGTCACCATGAACAAGATATGAATAACTTTGGTGGATTGTCTAAGAAAATGCCAATTACAAACGCAACATTTTTGATCGGTACAATAGCCATTGCAGGAGTGCCACCCCTAGCTGGTTTCTGGTCTAAAGAGCAAATAATTGGAGCTTCCTGGACCTTGGGAGATTTCAATTGGATATTTTGGATTGCCTCTATTACTGCAGGTTTAACCGCTTTTTATATGTTTAGAATTTATTTTAAGACCTTCACTGGAGAATACAGAGGTCACGCTGAGGCTCATGAATCACCTTTCTCAATTACTCTACCTCTTTTATGTTTAGCCGTTCCATCGATATTAATTGGATTTGTTGGAACTCATTTAAATTTGCTGGGAGGGGACCAATTCGCTCATTATTTGAACCCTCACTATCATGGTCATTCATTATCTTTATCTAAATTCATAGTTGAGTTATTTACTCCGCAGGCAATTATTCCTCTTTCATTGTCTTTTGCTGGGATTATAGCGGCATACCTTGTTTACTTTAAAAAGACACTAAATATTAATTCATTCATAAAAGAGAATCTTTCTGTTGCTCATAAAATTTCTGAAAACAAATGGTACGTAGACGAAATCTATTCTTTTTTAGTAGTAAAAATAATAATGCCTTTATTTAACGGGTTCTGGTTTGTTATTGACAAACTTCTAATTGACACGATTATGGTCGCTGGCACAACTCAAGTAGCTAAAATTAGTGGTTGGTCTCTTTCCAAAGTTCAATCGGGACAAACGCAAACTTACATTGCAATCTTTGTTTTAGGTTTTTTGGTAATTGGTGCTTTGTGTCTTATTGGTGCAGTATTCACCGAATATAAAATCGATGCAGCCCTCATGATGAAGGCTCTATCTCTCGGAAAAGCGAAAATGTAACCTCCCATTCTTGTAAATTTGGAGGTTCTTAAGAAGTTTTTTTAGCAATTCCCAGATTTTCAAGTATCGGAATAATTGCATCAGCAGGATAAGCTGTACCACTTTTCTTTTGAATATTCTGGTTTTCACTATATCCTGGATCCGTCAACAAAGGTCCAGAAATTAATGCTCTTAAAGCACTATCATTTAGCTTCCTTGTAATTCTCTCTTTCACCTGTTTAATTGATAAATGTCCACCATATTTAGCATTTAATTCTTCTCTAACCTTATCAACTACTTTCTGGTGATACATCCCCTTCATTCCTGTAGTTTCTTGGAACTCAGTTTTGTCTAATAAACCTTCATCGTTCATTTTAGTTTCGTTGAGTCTCAGCATTTGCTCAATTTGTTTGGCATCCTCGGGCATATCGAACTCAGCTAAAAATTGTTTGTGAATATCTTTTATTGGCGAGAATTGAGTGTAATCTACTAACTGATTAAATGTGATTGTTTTTCCATTCGATTTGATTTTTTGCACCTCAAGTCCTTTTGGAGCCATAACAATTTGCCCCGATTGAACTGTAGTAAGCCCCGCTAATATTGGTAAGTTTATTGGACTATGGTCTTTGCAAGATAGAGGAAGATCAATAATTGCAGCTACTTTATTTGGATCCTGACCAAATAACCTTGCAACTCTACCAATAACTTGAAGATATAATACATAGCTGTTTGTTGGTCTCAAATTCCAACAAATATATGCAATTGGAGCATCCCAGCCTTCTTTGAGAACATTTACACTAGACAAGCCTCTTATTGCCCTTGTTGAATATTCTTCGAATATAGTGGTTCTTTGATTGTCAGGAGTAGTACCGAGAACCGCTTGAAAAGGCAATCCATGCTCAGTCATAAATTTTGCAAATCTGTTGGCCTGATCAACATTTGAACATACAGCAAAGTGTTGAAGGTTTTCACTTTGTAACCAAGGGGTATTCTCATATAATTCCCAGCAACTATTCAATATCTCATCAAATTCTTCTCCTAAAACTTCTGACAACTTATCTATATCGAAGTCAATTTCACCGTTTCTTTCAACTTGAGGAACCTCGGCAAGATGCTTTTCTGAGCTTTCAGCCAAAGTTAAACCAAACCATCTCATTGGTGCAATCCAACCTCTCTGGACTGCTTCCATAAGATGTGTATTTGTTATGCAATTACCAAAGTTTTCTCGTGCGGTTCTTCCTCTATTAACATAAAGTGTAGCTGGGCCAACTTTTACGGGAATTCCTCCCTTCTTTTTATTTGGAACAGTCGTTAAATAATCCGGAGTTGCTGACAAAGCCAATTCAAAAGGTCTGCAGTGATTTTCTAGAGCCTGCCTAACAGACAATATCTTATCTAGATAGTAGTTATGACATTCATCATAAATAATCAAACTTGGATTTATGTCAAGAATCTTTTGTAAGTTTCTTGAGCTCTTTAATGATTCATCAACAACTACGACTAAATTCCCTTTATGTTTTTCTTTTGTTTTTCTGTCTTTGATGCTTCCTTCAACAGCAAAATGAGAATGCTTTCGCTTTATTTTGGAAGAAGATATATACGTAATTGTCCTATTTGGACATGCCTGATGAAGTTTTAGAAGAGTTTGATCGTTGAGTGTTTTATTGGGAACAACAACCATAACTGTATGCTCTTCAGGTAAAGCAGCAGCTAAAGCCATGAAGAAGCCAGTCTTCCCGGACCCGGTCGGTTGAGAGACCCATCCCATACTATCTGCGTTGTTTTCTTTGAAGAATTTAATCGTTTGAGTCCAGGCTTCCTCAAGAGGTTCAGTTATGTAATAACCTTTAGGCAAAACAGCTTCAAGATTCAGTCTTCCTGCTTTTGTTGATATGTCAAAGTCTCGAGTGATTATTTCTTTTAGGTTCTGTTGTAATTTGGGTAAATCTCTAAATCTTTCTTCTCTTTGATCAGAAGGGAAACTTTTAATTTCTTGCTTTATCTGAGACACACAAGAGTTGTATACCTTTGATATTTCTCTCATAAAACCAGTTCTGAGAGCTTCAGGGTCAGTAACTTTTTTATTTGCTGCTTTATACCTTTTATAAGATAGCCCTGAATTCAATACTTGTTTTATTGGTTGCATTTCACTTTGGATGATATGTTGTTCTCTACTCTAAATTCATAAACAGCCAATCATGAATCATTGGAACTGTCCCGTATAATTTTTCTTAATGAGCCATCCGGATCTAAATCACTTGCTTCTTTATCTACAAATCCAGGTTTTAACTCATCAACTTTTCTTAAGTACTTAATTGCATCTTCTCTTCTTCCAAGGATCCTGCAAGCTTGTGAAATATCAGAATAGACAATATGCAAGGGTTCTGCTTGAGGAGAGATACCCAAGGTATAGTCAATCAATTTATTTGCAAGTTCATGATTATTATCCCTAATTGCATTGAACATAAGAACTCGCATCATGTTAGAACGGTAGGTATTAAGCTTAATAATTTCTGTTTGATTTTCAAAAGCAAGTTCACTAGCTTTTGCGTTGTGCATTAATACATGATCCCCCCTGAAGATTTTGTCAAATTCTTTTTTAGCAGTAATCCAATCTTCTTTAGATGCCGCAGATTTAAAGTTTCCTAGTGAAACAAGCTCATTCAATCTATCCATCCCAGCTCTGGCTGTGTTGGAAACTCCAACAAGAGCATTTGTGAATAGATTCCCAGCTGCTTTTGTATTTTGTCCTGGATCCTCTGATTCTACAGAACTAAAAGGATTCGTATCTGCAATTTTGGTCTCTTTTGCTTCAGCGAGGAAATCCGTACCAAGGACTTTGGTTAAGTAGTTTTCCATCTGCTCATAAGTTATGAGTAAAGTTGAACTTGGATTAGATTTCGGATTAATTAAAAAGAAGGGTTGTATCTTAGAGGTTCCCTTATATTCTTTATATAGCTTTTGAGGGTCTTCCTCCAGAAGTACATCTAGTACAGGAGTTGGCAATGCCGTTTGGTTTAGTTCTTCCCTTACTTTGTCAACCTTTTTTTTGTTCTTACCAACTGCATTTATGCTTGTGCAAACTTCTTTGTAGCTTTTCTTTCGTGATGTGTTCAACCCAAATCCTTCATTTGCAGTAGTAGCTTTAGTTTTTGCTGGTGGATTGATTAAGCCATGGATATGGGCATCCCACATAAGTTCACAATTTGCTTTATCAATGAGAAGACACAAGAAATAGAAATTATCATTCTCTAAGTGATCCATCAAAGTACCCACATGTAATCCTGCTACCTCAGTTTCAGTACCTTTTTCAGAATAAGTTATGAGTTGTTTACGAGGTACATTTTTGCCTGTCGTAACCTCACTTTTTATGATTGCTTTCAAAAAACTTTTGAAAGCTGTAACTTCTATAAGCTCGTCTGGATTTATTAAGTTATTAAGAGTCGGATTGCCTTTTTGAAGCTCTTCTCTAATATATTGAGAAATTACAGATGCTTCATCGGGAACTTTATATCTTAAGACTTCCCACGTTAAAAGTTCCTTCTCATCCTTAATATGAAAAGTAGATTTTATCTCTTTTATTATTTCATCTTGTTGTATCCCTAGTTCTTTTAGCTTCTCTAAACGTTCTCTGCCTGATCCTTTAGATGAGCCAATAACGCCTTTTAAAAGATCATTCCTTTCTGACTGACATAGGTTAAATAAATTGTAAATTGGAGTTTTAGATAATGCAGTTCCTTCAAGCTTCTCAAAGGAACCATGGAATAAGTCGGAATTCACTTCCTGAAGGTGGTTCCCCTCTCTAAGTACTTCTGGTAATAAGAGGTTTTTAGGAGTTTCATTATTTGAGGAAGTTACAGATAGACTTTGTTGGCACAACTTTATTTTTTGTTGACACTGCTTAACAGCATTTTTTGAATAATCATCATTGTTTCCACCAAGATTCTTCTCAACTATCTGAAATTGCTCTAGTGCTTGTTGCCAACTCTCATTTTTTATATAAGCATTACCTAAATCAAAACGATATTCATTTACCGAATCAGACTGGGGATTTAATTCTATGCTCTTTTCAAGATGCTTAACAGCCTCTTGAATGCGACCCAACTTAAGCCAATTAGCCCCAAATTGACCAGTAATCTCTGCGTCATTAGGAATGTTAAGCATTGCTCTCAGTAAAATTTTATGTGCTTCCAGATAATTCTTCTCTTTGACATAGAAATTGGCTGCTTTCAGAGCATATTCGCTATTATTCGGTTCTAACTCAAGAGCTTTTTTTGCACTAGAGTGAGCAAGAGATGGCCTCTTTTGATGATAGTAAACCCTGGCTAAGGTAAAATGAGCTTCTGCATTCTCTGGATTTTCTTGAACAAAAGATTCAAGAAAATTAGCTGCCCTATCTAACTTATTAGCATTGTGGTAGAAAATGAACATATTTGTTAGAGCTTGTTTGTTTTCAGGCTCTAACTTAAAAACTTCTTTATATTGCTCTGCAGCCTCTTCAAATTTATCTAACTTCCAGTAACAAAAACCTAAGTTTTCATGATCTTTTATTTTGTCAGACTGCTGAGGATTAATTTCTAACGCCTTTTGGAAAGAGTCAACAGCCTTCTTATACTGCTTGTTTGCTTGGTAAGCAATTCCTAAATCCGAATATTGAACGTAAGTTGGTAAATCAGAATATCCAATTGCTCTTTCATAAGATCTAACAGCTTCTCGATAGTTTTTTTGAGCTAAATAGGATTGTCCCAAATGGTCATGTAAAGATGCATCTTGTCTGTTCAAAGCAATTGCTTTATTAAATAATTCAATTGCTTTGTCATAAAAACCTATATTCTTATAAATAGTTGCAGCAGAACCAAAAAGTGTTGCTTTGTCATCTGCATTAGCAACAACTTCCGACAAATCAAGGGCGTTCTTCAGGTGAGTCTGGGCTTTCTCTACAGATCCTTTCACTTCATATAAACGAGCAATTAACAGATTAGATGAAGCAAGTTCTTCAAGATCGAGTCTATCTTTCTTAATAGATTGTAGTAAGGCTTTTAGTGTGTTATCAGCATCCTTGAAGTCACTATAAAGAGACACTAACTCCCTCCATTCACAGAAGTTCTCCTTATCAAGCTCAATCGCTCTATTGTAGGCATCTATTGCTTCTTGCTTACGTTCAACAGCCACCAAAGCTTTGGCATAATTACTCCAAGCAGAAGGGTTACTGGGGGAATTTTCTGTTGCTTTTGTTAAAAGATAAAGTGCATCCTCATACCTTTCTTGAGTTCCATAGAGACTAGCAAGCAAAAACAAATGATTAACATCATCAGGAGCTATTTCACAAGCTCGTCTATAATTTTCTTCTGCTAACTCGAAATTGTGGTTAGCTTCTTCAACTTGGCCTAAGAAAGAATATGCTTCTGGATTTTCTTTATCTAATTTTAACGCTTCTTCGATTGAGTCTTTCGTATTTTGGTAATCCTTCAACTTTGCATAGTCTTTAGCTATTTTTAGCCATTCTGAAATCTCATTAGCTAATGACTCATTGCTGTCTGTTGATTCCGCTTCAAACTTTATTTTGTTTAAATCAACTGTTTCTTTCGGTCTGTCAAACTTTGATGGGGGAAAAGCTGGGCCAGTTGATGGTGCATATACAGGGATTGATACAATCTCTTCTTGCTCTTCCTGAGAGCCTCCTTTTAATGATGATCCGTCCTGAAATATACCTGGCCGAAGGATCCAAGATTCATCTCTTCCCGTTTGAATTGTTAAACATCCTGGAGCTCTTTCTTCATCCCATTCTACTAGATTTTCAGTTGCTTTTGGATAGCCTAAGTCTATTCCTGTTTTTCTTCTTACTCCATCCCTTATATCATTGATTGCTGGCATGGTAGAGGTTAGAGACAGCAACTTATAATTTGTTAAAAGTGCTTTTGTATCCGTCTGAGCTACATTCTCCGGATAAGTTAGCCCAGGAAGCTTTTCATCAAGTAATCTGTAAAATTCTCTTGCGAAACCATTTATTTTTTTTATTTCGGGGGTATTTGGCACATAAGCTAGCATTTCTGATATTGCCCTAACCGTCTGGATTTCGTGCCTTAATCTATGAACTCGTAAATCTGCTTCAAGTAAACTCTTGTTTGCCGGCTTTGATATTGTTCCACTCAAGATCTTGTATGAATCATAGAAGTGAGTATCTACCATTGCAAGATATCTCAAAGCTGACTCGTATCCGACCTTGAACCCTGTTTCTCTCAAATGGTTAACGGCTTCTATTAATTTCTGCGCCTTTTCATTTTCAGAAAGTTCTGGATCTTTAGCAATAACCTGTCTAGTTAAACCATCTGGAAGAGGATCTAACTTCTTACCCACTGATCCCCAAAAATTCCTCAGAAATACAATCACATCTCTTATGGTGTTTCTATTTCGGGGATCTGAAGGACTTAAACTCTCACCTCTAAAAAACAAATTCATAAGAGAAGAGAGTCTAATTTCTCTGGTTCCATCTATTTCTCTCATTAGTTCTAGTAGAAAAGATAGATCAACTCCCTCAAACCCTGGTATTGTCCGGTCTTCCAATGGCGAACCAGCTATTAATCCTGGAACTACATTGGCAGGTATATTTGCGGCATAAGCGTTCTCTTTTCTACCTATTTCATGCCTTATAATTTTCTGATTGTCTGCGAGTTTATCATTGTAAGGAAAAGGCTTTATTAATAATGTTTTCTTACTTATAACAGTCATTCAATTCAACCCCAAATCAGTGTGAAATTTATTTGATTTTTTTTAATACATTTGTTTTATGTAATTACTATTACTTGTATCACATTACCGTCAAAGTTAACAACAAATTAAGGCCAAATCGTCCTTTGTATACTTGGAGTTTTGTTGAAAGTCAAAACCATTTAGACGAATACTCAGTCTATATTTCAGTGCTAATGAGCTCTATTGGAAGGGTACACCTGGAGATCACTAACACAATTTCAACAACATTCAAATGCGTTAATATTCGTGACAAATTTCAATTGTCAAAAATCCTGAAAGAAACCTGGTAATGAAGGATGGCACCATTCGAAGTTGCCATTAACCCTTCAAGAAGCCAAAGGCTAGTCTTTATTATGCTAATCTCGCATGAATTTTTAAAAAAGCGTATTCTTGGAAACAAAGTTTAAAAATGGAAACCCTATGGCAACACTTCAAGTTGTTTACAAAAAAGCGCTTTTCAATTTAGCTTCCTAGACAATAGCCTGAATAAAGATTTTAGTTATGGCAGCATATATTTTCACATTCTGAAAACCTGGATGAGTTTGCCCCCAGTGGCGATACAAAAGTGGAGGAGCCTGCAAAAGCAAAAGCGTACTTCGACAAAATCCCCTTCTTGCAATCTCACTATAAGAGACGGGAGATAGAAGTTGAAGGAATAAAATCTAAGAATACTTTTTCACAGAAAGATTTACAAATCCTAATATTCCAACAATGCTTATGGATTTCCAACACCAACTAATTTTGAGCTTTATCAATTAGAGGTTCAAAAGGATAAAAGAACTACTTACAAATTTTTGCCAATTAGTTTCTGTCCAAATGAGCGTATTGATTTTATTGCGGAGTTTGTTATGCCTGGTGTTTATAAACTCAATTGGACTAACTCACCCTGTAATAGAAAATTCAAGGAACTTCCCCTTGGAGAATATTTACTGAGACAGACTGGAAGTGATATTGGCTACACTTTTAGGATTGGTAATTGATAGCTTAGGTTACTGCAAAGGTTTCAAAAAAGTTAAATTACAAAAGCAATACACTCTTGATAGGATGTACCTTCTTCAATAAGACATATCACTAACTCTATAAAGATACTTAGTTATGGAAATTAAAACACTCTGGAAAATAAAAAACTATAGCTCCAAACTGTTATCTCATTTCTATTATAATCGAAGACTAAATAGATCAAAAAATTTCAGATGTCGCATAAAGAAAACTTTACCCGGTGAATCTATTAAACCCATTTCATTCAGAAGTAATGAAACAATCCAAATAATAAATGCATATCTTCAGAAACTTGCAATAACTTATATAAAAAATCCTGAGCAAATCAAACCTTGGATGATATTACATATAAAAATACTTTTAGCTGAAATTGATCAAACAGAAGGTAATTTAGCTGAAATTGTAATTGGAATAAGAAAGCAAATTCAATATTTCACTAAACGTAAGTAATTAACTTTATTTAATTAGTAAAGAGTTTGATCGAGACCTTCTGTACAGGGCTTTCATTGATGAGGAAACGATTCAAAAAGCTGAAAATTAAGATATATATTCAAAAAAGATTCACAAACATTTTTGTTTTCAATGAAGGATTTGGTCTCAGTGCTCTATGAACAACGGTGGAATATGAGCAAAGAGACAAAACCCTTTATTTAAGTTTGCAAATAAAAGTTTTCTTCAAAAAGAACAACTTTAGTCTTCATTAAAAACTTAATTTCTATCAACTTAAGCAATTGCTAATTGTTCATAGAGATTATTTCGCTGAGCATAAATACAAGAAGGTTTTTGCAGCAATGAAAACCTCTCTTTATTCATTTCTACTTATTAATTTAAATCCTAAAAACGACCCTAAAACAACTTGGAGCAATAAATACATTATGAACACTGAAGTTTTCAACTGGTTGGTCATTGTAACTCTTCTAGGAGTGGGTTCTTTCCTTTTTATAGATTCTGGCCGCCAGGTTGTGAGTCATGAGAAGACAACAATGCCAATACTAGTAAAACAACTCTAAAGAGTGAATCCTTAAATTGAGTTCCAAAAGCCTAAGAAACTTGGCCAAAGAGTTGGTACTTAGACATGTTCACCAACTCTTTATCTCTAATACCAGGGTGTAACCAAATTACCTTTTCTTCATCTGTAAAATTACCCATTCCATAAACTTCCGGCTGAAGCCATATATTTTTTGTGTTCCAAGCTTTTAATTGAATTCTGCTAATTAAATGAATAATTTGATCCGAAGTTGCACCCTGAGAATTCAAGATGAAATTCGCATGAATGTTGGATATTTCCGCTCCTCCAAGCTTATCTCCTTTAAAGCCCATTTCATCTATTAAACGGCCAGCAGGACTCGCCATCGAAGGATTACGAAAGATACATCCAGAAGAAAAGCCCTTCGGTTGAGAAACAGTTCTTTGACGACGATATTGCTTCATTTTGTCCATTATTTGGTCTGGCATACCATCACTAAGTCTAAACTTAGCTTCAACTATTACATGACGATTAGGATCAATGTTCGATGAGCGATAACCAAAATCAAACTGGCTTGCCGTTAAAGAAAGAACTTGACCTTTATGAGTATCTATTAATGTAACTTTTTCCAATATGTTGGAAGTCCAATGACCATGAGCACCAGCATTCATTACAACAGCCCCACCGATTGAGCCTGGAATGCCTTCCATAAATTCACATCCGCTGAGTCCCATATGAGCCAACTGACCGGCCAATTTAGGGAGTCTAGCACCAGCACCAACAACAACGGCATCTGGAGAAACGCGGTTCACCCAATCCATCTCAGAAGTTGAAATTACCGCACCACCAACGCCTTGAGACGACACCAACAGATTAGATCCACCACCCAGCATGGACCATTTAATTCCTCGATCTTGCAACTCAACCAATAAAGAGATTAGCTCTTCTGGGGTGCTTGGAAAAAACAATTTATCAGCTCTCCCACCAATTCGGAGAGTGGTTAAATCTTTAATACTTGCTTGTTCTATTATGTGCATTTCTTTATGCTAGTTTTGTACCACAAACCTTGAGTCTTTAGCTTTGAGCAAATGACAATGTGTTAGTTTAGACGCAAATTCGTTAATAGTGTTTCCCGAATGTAAGTAATGTTACCCGCCCCCAAAATCAAGATTAAATCATTATTTTCAGCTATTGCCGATACGGGATTAATTAAATTCTCTGGGGATCCACCAACGTATGTTAAGTCTTTGTGATTAATTTGTTTCGCTAAGTTTGCTGAATCAATACCCGGAATGGGTTCTCCTCTTGCAATGTACAGATCGTTTAAGAAAACGGTGTCAGCTTCATCAAAACAACTTAAAAATCCACTCCATTGATCTCTTAAACGAGTCGGAAGATGGGGCTGAAATAAAACAATTAATTTACCTTTTTTCTCATTTAGTCCCAACTGCTTTTGATTCAAATACTCTTTTCCAGCGCTGATTGCGGCTTTAACTTCTGATGGATGATGAGCATAATCATCAACAATGCTTATTCCATTTTTTGTCTCTCCCACAAACTCAAACCTTCGGTATATCCCAGGGAAGTCGTTCAGTAGTTTAACAGCGTCTTTCGCTTCAATACCAAGCTGCTTGGCACAAGCAATAGCAGCAATGGCATTTAAACAATTGTGCTTACCAGGAGCATTATTTATAGGTGGAATCTTTATCGCATTCTCTTCGCTATCACTAATAAAGATTAAAGAGTTCTCATCCTTGAATGTAACAGAGAAGTCGAGGGAAATTTGTTCACTCCTTAATCCATATGATATTGACTGTTTTTTTCTCAAAGCCTTACTCAACCAAGGATGATCTAAAAGTGGATCTGAATAATTCAACAACTCTTCAGCTGATGGATAAGCAAAAACAGTTTTTTCAGATTTTTCAATAAACTCAATAAACTTGCTAATTTGCACTGCAAAGGAATTGTCGTAGTTTTCTAGGTGGTCTGCTTCTATAGAAGTGATTAAGCCAATAAAAGGGGTACTTTTTAAAAAACTTTGATCGCTTTCATCACCTTCGAAAACGAATATTTCGCGCTGGTAATCATTCCAACCATAAGAGCCCAATCCATTCAATACACCTCCCAATACCCAACATGGATTTAGACCTGCTTTTTGCAATATCCATATTACTAACGCAGTTGTTGAGGTTTTCCCATGAGTACCGGAAATTACTATTTGTTTTTCAAACTGCTTTGCAATTTCTTGAAGAAGATCAGAGCGATGCCAAAGCTTTACCCCTTTATTTTTAAGATAAACATATTCTTCGTTTGATGGATTAATTGCAGTGCTAAAAACACAAGCCTCGGGCAATTCTCTATTTTTCAGCTCTAATTCAGAATGACCAATCCATATGTCACCTCCTAAACTTCTTAATTCTTCTTGGTTTTTATTATGGCTGTTGTCCGATCCAGTAACTTTTACTCCATTTTTAAGACATATCCCTGCAAGTGGATTCATGCCTGCTCCACCAACCCCAATAAAATGAATCGAAGACGGTAACTTCAAATGGCTTTTTAACTGTTGGGAATCCATCTAAAGTCGAAAAATAGAGAATATTATCAGAGAGTAATAAATAATAAGGAGGAAAAGGCTTATGGAATTACTTCTTCAGAAGCTTTTCTTTAACTAATTTTGCAGCTTGACTCTTTAAACGGCTAGCTTTGTTGGGGTGGATAGCTTGAGGATCAACTTTATCAAGTTCTTTATATACAAGACTGAGCTGCTTAACTAACTCTTCTTCTGCTGAAAGAAGCTTAATTTTCTTGATTAATGTCTTAATCTTGGATCTTCTTGCCACATTTCTTTCTCTATTACGTCTAGAAGTTAAGATTGATTTTTTAGCTGACTTAGTGTTTGCCATTTTTGACTATTTAATAAAATTATTATGGATTTTCAATCCAAATATTATACACTCCGGCTGCATAATGAGAAAATACATAATCTACTCAACTCCGACATCAATTTAGTTAATGAAGAACCATTTCAAAATGAGCAGACTACTGTTAGAAGACTTAAACAGAGTTTGTGAGATTGAGTTGTCAGCTCAAGGAGAGAATGGGTGGAAAAGGCAGTTTTTTATAGATGAACTTAATAATCTCTATTCAAATTATTGGACCATAAGTATCCAAGATCAACTTAAGCAGGAGAATACAATTGTTGGTTTTTTGGGTTCACATATAGTTGAAGAAGAAGGATTCATAACCAATTTGGCCATAGATCCTAAATACCAAGGTTTAGGATACGGCAAGCAGCTTTTATTAAATTTTATTAACAGATTAATCTTAGAGAAAGTTAAGTTTCTGACGCTTGAAGTAAGGAAAAGTAACTTAAAAGCACAAAATTTATACAAAAAACTAGGGTTTGAGATTAAAGGTGTTAGAAAAAAATACTATCCTGATACAAAAGAAGACGCTCTTATAATGTCAATAGATACAATTCAGGAAGCGAACTTTCAAGCTTTTATAAAAACACTCAAAGATAAATTCAGTAATAAAGTTTGAAACCTTAATTTGTTCTCCTCATTTGATAAAAGCCTCTTGTAAGGTGTCTTGGTTTTCCATAAACCATAGAGAGCGTATTCACTTCAGGGGTTAAAACATCACAGGCTCTTGCAGTTGGATCCGCTCTATAATAAAGGCAATCACCTTTATTAGGGCTGTGCCCCATTAAGCCTAATACATGGCCCAGTTCATGAACTAAAGTTTGAAAACCATGATCGGTACCAAGCTTTGTATAACGAGCAGTATTTTCTACATTAAAATAATCAGAGGCTATTGTAATTTGGGCGTGGTGAATAATATATTCTGGGACTTCTCGTCCTAAAATATTAAAAGTTCTTCCCTTGTAAGATACATCCGGTCCGGCTTCTCCCATTCGGTTTTTCTCAGAAGCAGTAGCTACCTTTATATAGATATCAGCCTTTTTAGGGTTATTAGTTTCTCTAAAAGAGAATAAATTTTTTGTTTTGCGTCCCCAGAAATTAAAGGCTTTCCTTATTTTACTTTTAGAGAGTCTTCGAGAAGCTGTTCGATCAATATAGTAGCTCAGATCTGGTTTATTCCAGCGAAATACTCTTCCATCCTCAGATAGCATATGCTCAAAAAAGTTTTGATATTTGCTTCCATCAATTTTATTAGGGTCTATGGGATCCGAGGCAAAGGTAGAAACTAAAGAGTTAGATAAAACCAATTTATCCGCTTCTTTTCTCTTAAAAGTGTTGTCTTTTTGTTTCTGAGACTTATAATCTCGAATTACCAGTTCCATTTCCCCAGTTTTGTCTTTCATTTTAAAGATTAGAAAGACTATAGCCCCAAGGAAAATGATTACCGTAAAGAGAATACCCTTCATAAGCTTTCTGAATTTCTTACAAGCTTATTAAGCCCCAAATATATTTTGAGGAAACTTTAAGAACTGAACTATTAACAAGTCTTTTAGATTCGATAAATAAGAAATCTAGACGCAATCCAAAATAGATTTATCAACAACCAATCTATTTAATCTTAGTTTCTAAGAAAACCCTCTCTTTTACAAAAGAAACACTTTTAAGTATTCTTAACTAATTAAAAAGTCCTTTTTTTCTTGTTGACTCAAAATTCTCTATGGTTCTGGAAGCTAATTGAAAACCTACATTATTATTTTGTTCTTTGAATAAAACCTTGGCTTTTTCCAAGTCTTTCATTGCGCCTTTTTTATCTTTTATTTTGTATTTTGCCAGGCCTCTATTAAAGTAAGCTTCAGGGGAATCAGGGTTGAATTGAATTACCTTTGTTGATTGCTTAATAGAGTCCTTATAGTCCTTCTTCGAATAATCTTGAAAGCTTTCAATCAGATGATCGTTCATATCAACTTTTGTTTCTATTTCTATCTTGTTTTCATCCTTGGAGCAACTCATACACACAGCGAGGACAACAAAAACAGATGTCGATATCAATAACTTTGTGGCTTTATTCATAGCACTTTTATAATCTCAAACACATAAATTTTAGGATAAAAACCTTTTCGGACAAAAAAATTGAATTCAAGGTTGTATTAGGTTCATGTTATTTATGCAGAATGAAGTTTTAAATCTCTTTTGCTAATTTTTCGGCTTGTTCAATCATTGATTCAATTAACTTAAAACCATTAAGCCAGAAATTAGGATCGTTAATATCTACATCGGCAATTTTTATTAATTCCGAAGGATTCATACTCCCACCTAAAGAAAGAATCTGAGTGTACTTATCTTTAAACTCATCACCTCTATTCTTTGATTCGTTATAGAGAGTTATCGATAGAAGCAGACCAAATGCATAAGCATAACAATAGAATGGTGAATGAATAAAATGAGTGATATATAACCACCAGAAACCATAATTGTCAGTTAAAGTCACGGAGCCTCCAAACATATCTTTGTTAGAACTCAGCCATAATTGATTAACTTGTTCGGTGGTAAACTCCCCTTTTTCTTGTCTCAATTCATGCAACTTTTGTTCAAACCGAGTCATATAGACTTGCCTATATACGGTTGCAAATATTTCATCCAGTTTAGTAACAATGAGCGCAAGTTTTTCTCGTTTGGATTTAGCATTTTCAACTAATCGATCGAAAGTCAACATCTCTCCAAAAACACTTGCAGTTTCAGCTGTTGTTAAAGGAGTATCTGATTGTAAGTGCCCTACTCCTCTTGACAGATATTGATGGATTCCATGACCGAGTTCGTGGGCCAGGGTTGATAGATCTCTAGAAGTACCTGTGAAATTAACTAGAATGTATGGGTGAACACTTGGCACTGTGGATGCAGAAAAAGCGCCGCCTCTCTTTCCTTCTCTTATGGCAGCATCGATCCAATTCTTTTGGAAAAACTCTTTGACAATCTTTGCAAAATTGGGACTAAATTCTTTATAAGAATCAATTACAAACTCTTGAGCTTCTTGCCAACTCCATTCGCTATTCTCTTCAGTTGGCAAGGGAGCATAGCGATCGTAATCCAGCATTTCTTCTAGCCCCAAAAGTTGAGCTTTTAACTTGTAGAATCGGGGAACTAAAGCAATTTTGGATTCAGTTGCTTTCATTAAAGCTTCAACGGCCTCATCCTCAATCTCATTAGAAAGGTTTCTTGAGCTAATTGGATTTGAATAACCGCGAAGTTTATTCTCAATAGAATGTTCTTGTACAAGGATGTTAAAAACATAAGTTAATAATGGTGCATGTTGTCTCAATCCTAAGGTCAGAGATTCTGCCGCATTTTTACGGATTTCACGGTTAGAAGAATAAAGCAAGGAAAGGACTTCTTCCTCTGTCATTTCTTTCTCTTCATACCCCTCACCATCCTTAGGCAATTTAACTTTAAACTTCATTCGAGAAATCACTTCATCAAATAGCCTTGTCCATGCAGGTCTATTGGTCAAATCAACCTTTTGCAATAATATTTCTTCTTTTTCAGATAATTGATAAGGCTTATACTTCCTTAAAGATTTTAAGTAATGCTTATATTCATTAAGCTTTGGATTTTTCACGAAATCTTCAACCAACTTTTCATCTAAAGAATTCCATTCAAGGCCAAAGAAAGTTAGTTCCTGTTCTATCTCAGAAGCTTTCTCACTCAATCTGGACATCAAGGCACCATGTTCTGGCTTCGAGCTATCAGCCGCGTGGAGCAAATGTGCATAATAAACAGCTTTAGTTGCAATTTCTTCAAGTGTCTCAAGCTCTTTTATGGCAATATAAAGCTCTTCGGCCGATAAATTTTTCAGCTTATCTTTATAGCTTTCTTTGAACTTAATTGCTCTCTCAAAGGATATTTTTATATCTTTTTCAATTTGTGGGTCGTCAATTGCTTTGTATAAATCATTTAGATCCCAACTTGGCAAAGCTTCAACTTCTACAGTACTAGTTTGATTATTCATAATGGCAGCCTGAGAGAAAACATTTGAATAAAGTCTATAACAAAAATAGTCTCAATTGATGTTTCAAAGATTAATTGAGCTAATTCTTTGATGAAGAGCACTTAGCAAGGGTCTCTTGATTAAAACAACTTTATAAAAATTGGAATCACAAGAATGAAAGGTAATAAAAACAAAGCAAGAAAAGATAAGGTTGCAATGACGAAAATACGTGAGTACTTTGATTTTCCTTCAGATATTCTCAAATTATTTTTTTCTTTATAAACTTTTAGGTTCATTTATATTTCTTTTCCTCTTGGATTGAATTCATAGGGCATTTTGTTGGGGGAATTGAGCTTTGGAATTTTATGTACTTTGTTGATTTCTATACTAAGGTTGTCGTTGAAGTTTGGATTGAAAGCAAAGGTTAACAATAGACTAACAATTATTAATATTGGAAGACCAAAGGAAACAAGAAATAGTATTCCCGTTGTAAGAAAGAATTGTTTCTGTCTTTTTAATGCAGCTTCCAAGTCAATATTTTTCCCACTCCATAAAAACTTACTAAAATTAGAATTGGATTCCAGCAGCCCAACTCCAGCAACAATTAAAGGGATACCGAATACCACACCAACAATTGATAAACAATAAAAAATTCCAAAAACAATATATAGCCACCCATGAAAAGACATCCAAGGACACAAGCTATTGATTGTGAAATTTAAAGTCTCTTTTGAATTATCTTCCAAATTTATGAAACGAATTTTAGTTTTAATATTCTATACAATAATTTTCACAGATTACTAAGTCCCACTAATCAGTTGAAGAGCTTTCCAGGATTTCTGTAATGAGCATCCAGGAACCGCTGTGATTATATACTCCTTTGAAGCAAATTTTGGATTTATGCTTTGTATTTTCAAGCATAAATTCATAAACCTCAGGATCGAAGGTAATGGCTCCGGAAAGGTTTGCTCTATTTTCTTTAAAAGGAGTCTTTCTCATAATTGGTTTATTATCTTGTTTTGTTTTAGTCCATTCGAGCTGAAAACTTTTTTTATTTCCAACAGCCTTTAGAGTTCCACAATATTCCTTTGTCGGATAATCAGCTATTTTTTGCCCAGTGAAGTCTTTAATCACATAATCTTTTGCAACATCAGGGTTCATCTTTGAGTCAATTAGGAAGGCAGCTTTACTCTTAGTTAAATCTGTTTCTTGAGAAAGTACATTCTCCAACCACACATTTGATAGTTTTGCTTTTGCTGCCCAAGAAGCCAATTCATCACTTTCAATCTTTTTGTTTGGATGAAATTGTCCATCTTTAGGAAATGGAATGATATTATTCAGCATCAATTTCTGTATTGATCCTCTATAAGGGTTATCGGGTTTTAGATCAAATAAAGGAACTAAAGTGGGAGGAGCGGTTTCATCGTTGAGCAAATTAACCTGTAGCTCTTTTACAGACAATTCAAACGGTGTTATACCCTTTTGAGCGGCCAAGGCAGCCGCGCTTCCGGCTGCTTGTCCAATCAACATGCAAACGGGCTGCAATCTTGTTGAACCATTGGCTATATGACTTACAGACCAACTTTTTTCAGCAACAATAAGCCCATCTACTTTCACTGGTAATAAAACTCTATAAGGTATCGAGAAGGGTGTTCCCGTATATCTCCCTCCCCACTGAAAAGATTTGGGAGCTAATTTGAAGTATTTTCTCGACTTAGGATTAGCCATTTCAAAATAATGGTGGTCGTTAGCGTAATTTCCAATCGCAATAGAATCTTTATGATATTTCGCATATTCACCCTCTTCTAGATTTGGAAGAATATCATTCTCTGTCATTGTTTCTAGCCCTTCCAATCTTCTAACTTCTCGATTGTATGGAATATATGCCAAGCCTGCAATTCTATTCTGTGTATTTTTCGGAAAGACAGTTTTGGCCAGCCCAAATCTTTGACCTAATGTATCTTGCATATATCTGGCAAACCACCAAGAATAATTCTGAGCTTCCTCAAGAAATTGGGTTTTCAAAGACTCATCATCAGAGAAAAGTCTTTCAATTTTTTTACTATAGTCATTTCCACATTGGGGCCAATTGATCATGAATAGTGTTGGCGAGATTTGTCCATAGGTTAAGAAACTTTCTTTGGAAGCAAATTTCTCATGTTTCCCTTTCAATCGATACTCAACAGACCAATTGGGATTAAATAGATTATGCGAGAATTTCCTGGAATCCTCAATCAAGTCTTCGTTTTTATACGAGCACCAGAAACGTTTTTTTGCCTTGTCTATACTATAGCCAGGCGGCTTAGCAATAATTGGTGCCTTGTTCCCACTTCCATAGTCTTTTATATAAAAAACCCAGGTTAACTCTTGCAGAGGATACCTCTCTATTAGAGGAGATGATTTTCTTGGGGCACTTGGTTCTTTGAATTCATCACTATATTCCCACCCTAAACGATAGAGAATATTTCCCAACGAAAGAAGGTCCCCAAATTCGCTTGCATCTATGGTGACTTTTGCTTCAATGGAATCCGAATTATTCAACTCTATTCCAGTAACTTTTCTATATTTCCCTGAATTGTTAAAAGTAACCCTCTTTGGAGTTTTATTTTTCAACCAAGTAATATTTTTTTCTTCTTTTATCCAATTCTTTAATATTTCATTTCCGATCTTAGGATTGAAGGTAAAAAAACTTACCCATCCATATTGAAGAAGGTTCGGTTCAGCTCTGGCTAACCGTACGAGAAATTCTCCCCATAAACCAGTCTGAAAAGCCAAGATTTCATTACCATCTATTGCAGAAACTCCCGCTTCAGTCATTGAGCCACCAAGCCATTCTCCTGATGAAACCAAAACAACCTTACTACCTTGTCTTGCAGCTTGAATTGCAGCCATTGTGCCACTTTGCGATCCTCCAACAACCAAAACATCGGTTTTAAGAGTTTCACTTATTGCGCCCAAAGAGTTCAAGGTACAAATAAATGCAAATAATACATTTAGTAAATTAGCCTTCTTCATGAAAAAAGTTTAATACTCGTTTGATTGGATTTAAGAAAATATTTTTAAGCTTTTTTCAACCATTATGGAATTGACTTGATGAATTATATTGTAGTTTTAACAGTTAGTTAAAAGTCTCGAGGTTTGAACTAAAGCTCGAATGTGAAATTAAATTTTCCTAATTCTTTTGGTACAATAAAAGTTTGTAAGTTTGACAATTTAATTTCTTATTTTGGTTGTAAGTTAAAACTTAAGTCAATTTGAATCACACAGATGAATCCAATAACAAAAGACAAAAAGA
This sequence comes from Candidatus Caenarcanales bacterium, assembly GCA_030065015.1. Lineage (GTDB taxonomy): Bacteria > Cyanobacteriota > Vampirovibrionia > Caenarcaniphilales > Caenarcanaceae > JASJDU01. The sequence goes on from JASJDU010000019.1 coordinate 44,419, forward strand.
TACTAATAATAGAAGATGAAGAGCCTCTCAGAAAGCTTCTTCAAATGGAACTAGTCACTCACAATGGTGTACAGACTGAAGTTCCAACAGATTTTAATGATTTATTAGGACAAATTCAAAGATTCAACCCAGACTTGATTATATATAATTTAAATGTCGGAAGTGAAAATGGAGTTTCTCTCTGTGAGAAACTTAGGTTCCAGGGAAACGATGCATGGATAATTACTATTGGATCCAAACATAATATAAATGAAAAAATTCAAGCCTTAGAGTCCGGTTCTGACGATCATTACGCCAAACCATTTTCAAGCGAAGAACTCATCGCAAAAATCAGGGCAATGCTAAGAAGATCATCTCCAACAAATCGTGAAGGGGTCCTGGAGTATAGCAACCTAAGAATGGATTTAATTAACAGAACTGTTTGGAGAGGTAACAGACAAATTGACTTAAGATCGAAAGAATTTGACCTTTTGAAAGTGTTTTTGCTGAAACCAGAAGAAGTTCTCAATCGCGAATTTATATTCGATCAGGTTTGGGGGTCAAATTTTCTCGGTGATTCTAATGTTATTGAAGTATACGTTAGATATTTAAGAGCAAAATTGCAAAAGCCAAGTTTAATAAAAACAAGAAGAGGAAATGGATATATTTTAATTTCCGATGAATCCCAGATTAATAAAGCTAGTACAAATTTTGAGCTTTAATGTTTTCTTTCAGGTTTTCTATAGAACTGACTATTGATTGGTTCAAATTTCTTTTTTGCCGGTCCGAATAACAGTTCGTTTGCCCCAATAAATAATATACCTCCAGGCTCCAGCCAATCAAAGAAGGCATCATAAAGCTTCTCTTTAATTTCTTGACTAAAATAAATCATCAAATTACGACAAACAATTAAGTGATAACGTCTCGCAACACCTTTCGTTTTTATCATTTCTAGAGAAGTTACATCATGTTTCTGATACTCTACTGATTGCTTAAATAGCTGATTAATAGTATAAGTCGGCAAATACTTGTTTGTTTTGTTTGGCGAAAAGTATTTTTTATACTCTTTGGGTAAGTTCTTCAGCTCTTTTGTATTGAAAATTCCTTCTTGCGCCTTATTTAATGCACCATCATCTGTATCTGATGCTGTTAAATCACACTTATTCAACATCCCCAATGAGTGAAGTATTAAAGCAATAGAATAAATCTCTGCACCAACAGAACATCCTATACTCCAGATCCTTGGATGAAGGAATTTACTTATGAGTTCTGGAAGTACCTCTCGTTTAAGAATTTCAAAGCTTTTTACATCTCTGAAAAAGTAAGAAACATTGACTGTTATTACATCTATTAATTCGCTTGCTAGCTTTTCATTTATGGCTATTTGTTGAAAGTACTGATCAAAATCTCTAATTTGGCTCTTTTTACAATGATAAGAAACCCTTCTCAACAGATATTCATCACGATAACCTTCAAGATTTAATGAGTATTTCTTTTGAAGGAAATTCTTAACTTTACAATACTCAATCTCTGAAAATAAGAAAGTTGAACGACTCTGTCTCTCTTCAGTATCCGTACTTTCTAATTTTAAATCTCTATTATTCATCTTGTATTCAGCTAAGGAAATCAAAAACGTTAAATTGAGACTTCCTCACTAGAGCCAATTCGACGAATTTTGACTTCTCCGGTTGTTGAATTGAATGAAACAGTTCTCCCCCAATTACCCCCCAAATCCGAATTAATAATCGGGATGCTAAACTTCTTAAGCTCTTTTTTGAGGACCTCACAGTTACTTCGACCAATAAGGGGGAAACCCGGTTTTTCCTTTGCTGGCCTAAGTTCATCAGATGATTTTCTTTTTTGTGTTCCTACGAACATTTGAGACCCCCCAGCAAGCTTAGCCTTGAGAGATAATGCTGAATGGCCTGCCTGTCTCTTAATTTCATTCAAAAGAAGAAGTATTGATTCATCTGCATATTTTGCACAAGGATAGCTCTCGCTTTGGAGACTACTCGTTTTAATATCCCTAAGAACCCTGGAAGGAAGTACGACATGGGCCATCCCTCCAATCTTGTTGGATTTATCATAAAGACAGAGTGCTACACAAGAGCCTAAGCTGGGTGCAATTAATTTGTGGTGGTCTGAACTCGATACAAACCATTGCCCCATATTCAAGCGAATTTCTGTTTTTGATTGTTCGATCACGTTTCTTTGTATAAGGTTGGCTCTATATCTTTGAGTTTAAATAGATGTGAGTCTGGATTAATTACAATCCAAACATTCATTACTTTTTTTGAGTTCTTTGTATGGATACAGCTATGACAAATAGCTATTTGATTGGTATCAACTCCCATTTGGCATGCAATAAAATCAAGTGCAGCTCCACTCATATCATAAGTCTGTTCAGTTGAAGTTAACTCTATTATTCCAATCTTGGGTGATTGAATACTAGAGATGACATTTCCTGCAAATATATTTGCCCACTCATTCATAATCGACTGGGCAAGATCAAACTCCGTTACACTTAAGTCTTTTCCTGGAACCTGTCTGCTAATAGTCTGAGTGAACTCATTAATAACTTCCATTGGCGCAGCAAATAGAAAAAAACCATCCAAACTTCCACTAACATTTTGCAGTAAGCAGACCGAGGGATCTCCACGATCTTCGGCAAAGAACTTGGTTAAATTGTCAATATCAGTAAGTAAAACAAAGGGCTCAGAAAATTCCATCTGCTGGGACATTAAACTTTCCATTGCTAATGTTGCCTTCTCTAAACCACTCTTTGTCCAATGGCTGAATAAATCTATAAACGGTAGTTTTGGATCAAAAGAAAGCATTAAAGAAATCTTCTATAAATCTCAGATAGAACCTATAAGTCCTATTAAATAATATGCGCATTTATTCCTTCATTTTTAACAATAGTAATCCCCATGGCTGAAATACAAATACTGTCTCAGGGAATCCCAAAGACTATGTAAACACCAATTGAAATAAAAATCATTTCAATATGATAGGTATCATATGTCTTTTATGATTTTCAAAAACTGCAACCTCAGAGAATTGATATTGGACTAGTATTTTTTCCAATCTGTTGTAATGCTTTGCAAGATTTTCAGGGGCATGCGCATCAGAAGCAATGGTAATGGGGATATCTTTTTCCTTAATTTTTTGAATTATTTTTTCCTCTGGATAAATCTCATTCACAGGTTTATTCCAACCGGCAGTACTCAATTCAACGGTTAAATCTTTCGATTTCACCAAATCAAGTGTTTCATCTATTAACCAAGATAAATCTTCAGTTGGCCTATATCCGAAGATTTTAATTAAATCAAAATGTGCTAAACCGTCAACCAAACCGGATTCTATAACAGTCTGTACTTGTTTAAAGTACTTCTCATAAAGTTTGTTTATATCGTGTTTTAGGAATTCATCTTTATAGTTAGGATGATCGAAAGGCCAGTCATCTAAAAAGTGAACTGAGCCCAAAACAAAATCCAAGTTTTCGTAGTTTTTTTCGGTCCATTTTTTACCTTTCTCAGAAGTCTCTGGATCGTTATCCAGTTCAATCCCAATTCGAAATTTTAAGTTATCTCTTAAGGACTCTTTAAAAGAGAGAAAAACATCAAAATCTACGCCTTCATGGTAACGGTCGTGATCGGTTAACGCAACATCTTTCAATCCACGTTTCTTGGCACAATTAGCCCACTCAGTTAATAGCTCTACTGTGTATTTTCGGTTTGGATCATGTCCCAATGGGTGATTATGGTAATCGGATATTAAAGGCATTAAATGTGTTGAAGTTCGATTTACCTAATATTAATAGATATAAATCAATTAATAATGATGACTATTGATAACAAGGCTTAAAATAAAAAAAGAACTAATACAGTCTCAGGATTTTTATGAGTTATGAAAAATAACAAACTTCTGTTCATTTTATTTTTTATTCTTTTCTTTTTTTGTAACATCAACGAAGTTTTTGCCCAGGGCAACCAAGGTTTTAATTTGTACTCTAATACAGTGGCTGATATATCCGAAAAGGCAGCACCTTCTGTTGTGAGTTTAGAAGTTTCTATAAAGGGAAAAGCTAAAGTTCCCTCAATCACAAATATTTTTGATTTGATGGGAGCAAAGATATTAGAGGTTAAATTAAAAGAACTATCGAGAGAAGCGAGAGTGGCTGATGGCTCTGGATTTATAGTTTCTTCAGATGGATACATTGTAACTAATTATCACGTTATAAATCCCCCATCCCCCTATGGCAAAAATCAAATAGTTAAAGCTTCGAAAATAGAAGTAATTCTTTATGATGGTCAAAAGTATGTAGCCAAAGTAGTTGGTGAAGATAAAGATAGTGATCTTGCCGTTATAAAAATTGAAGCGGTTAATCTACAACCAATCCAATGGGGAGACTCTTCAAGGGTTAGACCCGGGGATTTTGGTATAACAATAGGGAGTTCCTTAGGAGCAGATCACACCGTTGGTTTTGGAGTAATTAGCGCTGTATCTCGAAAGAAACCGGAGATTGGTCTATTAGAAGCCCAAGTTGGAAACCTAGATTATATTCAGACCTATGCACAAATTAATCCTGGAAATTCTGGTGGTCCCTTAATAAATTTACAAGGCGAAGTAATTGGAATTGCCAATTTTATCGAAAGAGCTCCTCACAGTCCAGGTTTTGCAATTCCCTCAAACTATGCACGTGAAATAGCTAATATTTTAATTAAAGAAGGTAAGGTTAGAAGACCTTCAATTGGTGCACATTTATACCCTTTCAAAGAAAGTAACAGTCCTTTTTTACAAAGAAGATCCTCTAAGAATAAACTACAGAATAGGATTCTAGGTGTAATGATCTTAGACGTTTTTGAGGAAGGACCAGTAGATAAACTAGACTTAAGGCCAGAAGACTTAATAACAGAATTTGAGGATCAATCAGTTGATTCTATTGAAAAGTTTTTAGAAATGATTTATCTAATCAGATCGAAACCAGTCGGTACAAAGTTTAAGTTGAATATTTTGAGGGATAATGAGCGGTTTGAGGTTTTTGTGAAGAGTGAGTACTTGGATTAATTAACCAAACATGGTCAAGCAAAATTGAATTCATACCGATTCATACTAAATGTTTACTAGAACTTATCATTATCTAGGTTTAATAAGAGTATTATTTTTGATTTTCACATAGTAGTCTTTAACTAAGTTACTTAACCTTGTTGGGTTACAATTTGTAATCGAAATGAATTATGTCTACAGTTAGTCTAGAGAGAAATTTGGTGATATCTACTGAAAAGCTTCAGGAAACTGCTAATGAAATAAGAAAATTAGCATTAAGAGCTATTACAAAAGCAAATTCCGGTCATCCGGGAGGATCCTTATCTTTAACTGATATTCTTACGGTCCTCTATTTCAATCTTTTGAAGCACGATCCTAAAAATCCAAATTGGGAAGAAAGGGACCGTGTCATAATTAGCAAAGGTCATGCATCTCCTGGCATTTATGCAGCGTTATCTCTTGCGGGATATTTTGAACCCGAAGAGTTTGTGAATACTTTTAGACAAGTTAGATCTAAATTTCAAGGGCATATCGATCGTTTGAAGGTTCCTGGTGTTGAGGTTTCCACTGGATCACTAGGTCATGGTCTTTCCATTGCAAATGGAGTTGCGTTAGGTCTTCGTCTAGAATCTAAAAAGAATAAAGTTTATGCCCTATTGAGTGATGGTGAGCTGCAAGAGGGACAAATCTGGGAAGCTGTTATGGCATCTGCTCATTATAAGCTAGGGAATCTAACGGCGATTGTTGATAGAAATAGAATACAGCTCGATGGTTGGACTGAAGAAACAATGGCTTTAAATCCCTTGGCTGATAAATTTAAAGCTTTTGGGTGGGAGGTTAAAGAAATTGACGGTCATAACTTCTCTGAAATTATTGATTCAATTCAAAGTGGATCCCAAAGAGATTTAACAGACAAGCCTTTATTAATACTGGCAAATACTATTAAAGGCAAAGGTGTTAGCTTTATGGAAGACAAAGTAGCCTGGCATGGAGTGGCTCCAAAGCCAGAAGAGCTTGAAGCCGCTTTAGCAGAACTAACTACTAATTAATCTTAATTTCTAAACTAACTAATCAAGCGATCATAATTAGCTTTCAAGTATTCTTTTAGAGGGCCTGATAGATCCTTTCTGGTTATTCCATACTCTAGAATAGTTGTTAAGTAACCGAGTGGTTCACCCACATCATGACGTACACCTTCAAAATCCAACGCAGCTACTTCTCCCTTCCCTGAGAGGTAGTTTAATGGTTCCGTTTGTGATATTTCTCTTACATTCGGGTTTTCTTTAATCTGGTCTAAGGCATCAAAAATGTCTGGAGTATACAAGTAACGTCCAAAAGAAACAAACTTACTCGGTTCAGTTCCTTTAGCTGGCTTTTCTACTATTTTACTTACACTATAGATGTTTCCATCTTTTTGAGAATAGTCAATAACCCCGTACCTTGAAACATCCTCGTTTGGAAGTTCTTTCACCGTTAGTACTGTTTTCCCTGTTTTTCTATAGGCATCAATTAGTTGCTTTGCACAGGATGTTTCACTGAAGAATAAATCATCAGGATAAGCAACAACAAATGGAGAAGAACCACAAAAGGTTTTGCATAACTTTAAAGCATCAGCGGTACCTTTCATCTCACGTTGTCTTAAGAAGTGAAAATTAGCCTCAGCCGGAGCAATTTTACTAAGCTTATCTGTTTTTCCTTCTTCTTTAAAAAGAGTCTCCAGCTCAACTTCACGATCAAAATAGTCTTCAAAAACTTTTTTTCGTCGAGATGTAACTATTAAAATATCTTGAATTCCAGAATCGAGAAATTCTCTAATTGTAAATTCAATTGCAGGTGTATCAATTAAAGGAAAAAGTTCTTTGGGTAAAGTTTTGGTGGCTGGCAAAAAGCGTGTTCCATATCCCGCCGCGAAAATAACACCTTTAACATTCTTTGATGGTTGCATTAGAACTTTTCCTCAGTAAATTAACTTTTTATGAAAATAAAATAACATTTAGCTCTTTTTATTTTCTAATTTAATTTTTTGTATCATGGCTAAACTTTCTTCTTTGTGATGTCTTTCATCTTCGGCAAACTTGAGTAAAAGATCCGCAAGGTTTTCAACATTGCCATAATATTTAAAAAAACTGGATTCAACCTTTTGATCTTTGAATTGAGGATTATCTTCGACAAATTGCTTATAGGCATTCTCTGCGTGGTATTCGAAGTCTGCATTTAATTTATAAGACCATTCCGGCTTAAAGAAGTGAACAATGGAAATAATATAAAAATAGGTAAAAGCAATTATTTGAGGAAGAACAACGTGTAAAAGGAAGTTTTCTTTAATCTTAAATTGATTTATTAAATCAGCCAAGATGAATAAATGCCACTGTTCATTATCTTGAGCAGCCCGGGCCATTTTCATCTCTTCTATTGCCCTTTCAACATATTCTTTTTTTCCATATTTGTGAGTTAACCAAACGAAAAAGTTATGCTCCCAGCTTTGGTAAGGGATTCTTGCGATTAACTCAAGAACTTTTAACTTACTAAATGTTGTTGCTCTTCCATAAAATAAATCCATGGTAGGGAACAAAATGTTTGATATTAAAGAATATTTATAACCGGTTGGTTGTTTGAGGTTGCTCATTTTTATTTGAAATTCAGCTTATGAGAAATAGGCTTGATTTTTACTATTTCTTTCACTATTTCTCTGTTAAGTCTAACTCTGAAAATTTATACTGATATCAATATTCTTACCCAAGAATTTCAGCATTTTATTTATTTAAAATTAGCTGCTATTCCTTTTGATTTATTCACAATGTTTCCATTAGAGCAAAATCAATTAATGGCTTTCATAAAGAGGAAACTAAACATTGAAGTATCTATTCATGTAGACAATCACAGGCTTTCAATCGATGAGTTGACTGATTCTGAAAGAAAGCAACTAGAAAAGATTAGGAATGAAAAGAAAAAACTTGATTGGCTCAAAGCAAGAAAAAGTCTGAAAAATGTTTTAAATTCTTTGGGTTTAAGCCAGGATACTTCGAATATTATTTTTCCAAGTTCACGGTTTTCGTTATCTCATAGTGGTGGTTATGCGGTTGCAATTGGTATTCAAGAGAATTGTTTGATAATGGATGATCCAATAAAAGGTATTGGTATTGATCTTGAACTGAGTCGCACTCCTAAAAGAGGAATTGAGAAGTATTTTCTCTCTCCAAAAGAAATTGATTGGTTGAACTCAGGTGACATAGATTCTCAAGCAAAAAACAGGGTAAGACTTTGGACGGTGAAAGAGGCTGTCTATAAAGCGTGTCCTAAAAATTCCCAAACTCGTTTAACTTTATTTGAAACAAACAATCCTCAAGAAAAAGAAGGATTCGTTAACTTAAATTCTGGAGAAAGAATAAATTATTTGTCTATTGAACTTCAAAGTTTTAACTATGATGAAAAAGTAGCTGAGAAACCAGTAGTTAATCTAAGCGAAAAAAAAGAATTCAGCTTTCTTTCCGTAGCAATTCTAGGATCCTATAAAACAAAGCCCTAGACCATTCCAATAGGAAGTAAAGATCTAGGGCCAAAACAACATGACGCAAGTATATACAATCTCAATATTTTTTAACTTTAAAGTTTCAAATTTATTATTATCGGTGCCATATTTGTTTTATCAATTCACTTCAAGATATATAAAATTCGATCTGAAATTGTTATTTCATCTTATTTCTTTTCTGGTGCTTGAAACCAGCTTTTTGAGGAGTAGAATGATCATCTTCCAAAGATTCAACACTCATGCTATTTTCCCTATTTATTCTTTTTCCTGATGGTGTATAAGGCTTAGATATTTGTTTAACTTCAAATTGTTTTGCTTCTGGCTTTTGCTGACTATCAGCGCTGGCAGACAGACTAAAACCTGATATAGCAATGAAGCCAATTAATCCACAAGATACTATTTCTTTGCAAAGTTCTTTCATAAGATTTCCTTAGTTAATAATTTAGGGTAAGAGATTACAAATCTCATTAAGAATTCTATGAAAGTTATTCAACTAACATTGATAGAAAGAGGTTTTTAAAGTGTTAGTTTATATAAGCGAATGTAAAAAGGGATTTAGTTGATAGCTTTTTTGATCTCTAAAAGAAGCCTTGTCATTTCATTCAACTCATTATCTTTAAGAAGTTTAATTATTGCACTGCCAATGACGACTCCATCAGCACCTTGTGCAATTGCTTGTTTTGCACTTTGAGCATCTCCAATTCCAAAGCCAATTACAACCGGAATACTTGGATTGTATTTTTTAATTTGTTCAATGGTTATACTTAAGTCGTTTTTGTTAGTTTCTCTCACCCCAGTTACTCCCGTAACTGAAACTAAATAAATAAACTCAGTGCTCATTTTTGCGATTTTTTTAATTCTTTCTTCAGTACTAGTTGGAGCAACCAAGAAAATTAGACTCAGTCCGTTCTTTGCACATTCTCTTTTCAATTCATCTGCTTCTTCTATCGGTAAATCCGGAACCAATATAGAATTGCCTCCAGCCTCTTTCCATAATCGACAGGATTTCTCAAGTCCATAAGATAGTAAAGGGTTGTAATAACTGAACAATATAAGTTTGGGCTTCAGCTCTTTTGTTTTAATTTCACTTATTTGATTGAATAAAAGCTCAATATTCATCCCATTTTGTAAAGCGATATGAGATGAAGATTGGATTACAGGACCATCAGCTAGCGCATCAGAATGAGCAAGCCCAATTTCAACATAATCAGCATCAACAGAACTGAGATTTTCGAGAATCTCTTTTGTAGAAGAAAGCTGAGGAAAGCCGGCTGTAAAAAAGGGAATTAAAAGTTTTTTGCTTATTTCCATAATAGTTTTGGTGTTATTCAATCTTCTTTGTTATGAAACAAAATAATTAATTGCATGATGACTATTTTATTATTTTCTAAAGAGCCAAAGTCATAAAATCTTAGAAAGGATTTAAGATAACGTGCTTTCGAGCTCTTGCACGCTATAGTGTTGAAAGTAGCAATTCAAGTTTTACAGATGGAAGAGAAACTTAAAGTAATTCAAAAAGTAAAGAAAAATATTTTAAGGAATCCCAAGCTCATTAATTACTATTCAACAATTAACCGTCTGATGGATAGTCTGATTGTGTTATTTGGTGTTGCTTTATTTACGTTCATAATCGTAAGAATTAATTTAAAGATTTCATCAGTTCAGCCAATTTCTTTTATAGCCTTTGGGCTTTTATCTCTTCTCATTTGGAAAATCTCTTTTATAAAAGAAAAGCTTTATTTTGTTGGATTATTAGCAGCATCAATTTTACTTTTCACTCCACTGAGTGATTTCTTACCATCATTAAAAGAGTCTCCGGAGAATTCGTTTGAGTTTACATGGAGATCTTTCTTTATTCCTTGCTTTTGGCTCTTAATAGTTATTGGCTATTCTCTTCGCTCTTTTTTTTCTGAAGCTAAACCTTTATTGAGTTTTATTGGTTTTTTTGTTTTAACTTTTTATTTTATTTCGTCAACTAGCTCAATTTTTCACAAGCTTAATTTGGATTGGGTTATACCAATCAAACCTGCCCTGATAATAAAAGCGGGGGACCCATTGGCAGATTTGCGTTTAAATCCTTCCATTCACCCGGATGCACTCAAGAAAGAAGAAAAAAGACTTGGTTTAGACAAACCTCTGTATAAACAATTTCTTTTATGGCTTGATGGAATTATTGTTAAAGGCGAGTTTGGTTTAACTCAACAAGGAGAACCAGTAATTGATGCAATAAAGTATCCTCTAAGGAACACGCTCCTATTAAATGTTTTAGTTTTATTTTTCACTTGGATTCTCTCTATTCCCCTGGGTGTTTTGGCGTCTGTAAATCACAATAAATGGTTAGACAAGCTCATATTGAATTATTCTTCTTTGAGTATCACCACCCCGGCTTTTCTTTTGACAATCTTTGTATTGGCTCTCTCAGTGAAATTAGGGGTAGGACAAATTGGTGGCATTACCAGCGTAAATTATTCCGAAATGAATTTTATTGGCAAAGTTACTGACATTGCTTCACATTTAATTTTACCGGTAACAATTATGACTTTTGTTAGCATGGGGGGCTTAGTGCGACAAATGAGAGGAAATTTACTTGATGTCTTGAATGAAGATTATATTAAAGCAGCAAGAGCCAGAGGCATTCCAGAAATTAAAATATTTTGGGATCACGCTCTCAAAAATGCAATTAATCCATTAGTCACTCTCTTAGGGTTTGAGTTCGCAGCACTGGTCTCAGGTGCAGCTCTGACTGAAATGATACTCGCTTATCCAGGTCTTGGAGCTTTAACACTCGAAGCAGCTAAAAAACTGGATATAAACTTAATTATGTTCAATCTACTACTTGGAACAATAATGCTTATGCTGGGTAATGTATTCGCGGATTGGTTGTTGAGGAGAGTTGATCCGAGAGTAATTACTCAAAATTGACCTCAAATATCTTGTCAAAGGACGTCTTTTGCACTTTTGCAAACTCTATCTTTTCAACCTCACTCAAGTTATTCTCTCTTGCTGCTTTATCAATATTTGCCCAAGAATAGACTTTACCTAAATAGCTTCTCAAATCCTCTCTATTCTTCATTTCATAATTAAACTTATCCAAACTTCTTGCAACCTCAGATTCAAGAGACAGTAGACAAAAATATGAGATTGCAGCGCTTATTAATCCAATGATTGATAGATTTAATATTTTTTTGTTGAGCTTTTTTAGTGCTGCAAGGAAACGCTTATCGGGAGTAGAAGAATATACGCTTAAGTCGGGTTTGTAATTGTCCTCAACTAGTTTTAGATGTTTACGCTTCTTAGATGAAGCAATTCCTTCATTTGAAATTGACGGGGAGTAATCATAGTACTTTAAATTTGATCTCATTAATTTTATTTCAGATGAACCTTAAATTTTACAGACAGCTCTCAGTTTTGCGCTACGCGACCTTGGATTTTCTTTTATTTCTTTCTGACTTGGAGTTATTGGTTTCATATTTAAAAATTTGAGCTGAGTTTTATGTTCTTTAAAAATGTTTTTTACAATTCTGTCTTCACCCGAATGAAAAGATATGACGAGCAGTTTTGAAGCAGGTTCCATCCATTTAACAATATCTCTTAAACCCTTCTCCAGTTCTTTGTATTCATCGTTAACAATTATCCTTAAAGCCATTAAGGGTAAAGTTGCTGGATGGATTCTACTTTTACTCTTTTGCACACTTTTACATAGAGCAACAAACTCTTCCATTTTCTTTACCGGTCTATTCTGGGTAATTAGCTTTGCTAATTTTCTAGAATGCTTGTAATCAGAGTAATCCCAAAACAAATCTGCAAGCTTTTTTTCAGCCCATTCGTTAATAATTTTGTCTGCTGAAGTAGAACACCATTCGTCTAATCTCATATCTAAATTTTTCTTTAGCCCCTCACCGTTAAAAGTTAATCCATACTCTGGATCGTCGAGCTGGAAGGAAGAGATTCCCAGATCTAATAAAATTCCACCGATTGGAAATTGTATTTTTGTTTTATCAATTAAATTGGGTATTTCGGAAAATCGTGCATGATGAGTTTTCACTGATTGACGAAACTCACTTAATCTGGAGCTCGCAATCTCAAGACTATTGAAATCTCGATCAAAGCCAATTAGCTGAATTGGATCGGGAGTGAAATTCAATATTGCTTTTGAATGACCAGCCAAACCTAAAGTACCATCAATGTAAGTATGATTTTTTTGAGGTTGGAGTATTTCTAGAACTTCCTTCAGTAGAACTGGTTGGTGGTGTATTTTTTTTTCTGGAAAAAGTTTTTCATTTTTATCTTGCTCATTATGTTCTAAAGGATGTGCCATAAAACCACTGTTACAAATTTTCAATTAATAAATATAGGTTAAATTAACATGAGAAAATTCCATAGTTACATTAAATCTAGTGGAAATACTTTAATGAGATGGATGTTTAATGGACTTGAAACAAAAGTACGAGGAACAATTAAAAGCCTTTGACGAATCGATCGATAGACAATTAGTGGAAGTATTTTCTGAAATTGAGCTAAAGAGCAAAGCTTTAGCAATTAGCTTAAAACGTTGCTTTAATGAAGCCAGAAGCTCTCAAAGATTTGAGTATGCTTATCAAATGGGAATGAAACAAGAATTTAAGGATTGTAATCAACAAGATTTATTGACAATTTTAATAAGCCCCTATGAAGATAAAGATTTTGAGATTTTCAGAGAATTCATTCGGTTATTGCGTGCCTGTAGTTTGCATATTGGAGGGAGAGTCTCTCAGCAGATTAGAGATTGCTACAACAAAACTTTTAAAGAAGATAGGGTACTTCTCGCTTATAAACTTGGGGTGGAAAGTAGTAAATAATTTACTACTCAATCGGATTGATTCAGTTGGTTGCTTGTTATAGAATGGAGCTTCTGGTACCCATCAAACGTTCTTTATGCTGGTTTTGATTGAAAGATTCTGAAAATTGTCAAACTTCCAACATCTAACTAACTTATTGAAGACAGGAAAGGATCTCAACGAAGAGTCTGTACCCGAATTTATTTCTCTATTAAGCGATCCTCAATTCACAGAAGATGAATTAGCTGCGATTACGATTGATTGGAAAAACAAAGGAGAAACTCCCAATGAACTGGCGCTAATCGCCAAATACATATTAAACAAAATTGACACCTTACAAGTTGGTTTTGATGTTGTTGATTGTTGTGGAACCGGTGGAGATAATTCTGGAACCTATAATATTTCTACTACTTGCGCTTTCTTAGCAGCCGCTTGTGGCTTGAGGGTTGCCAAACACGGTGGAAGGAAAACCACAAGTTCTTCCGGAAGCATTGATTTTTTAGAGATTTTGGAAGTTAAAACTTTCTCTCAAGCAAAAGACATAAAACAAGAATTAGAAAACAAAGGCTTAGTTTTCATTGCTTCACCGGCAACTCAAAATATACTTGGTCGCTGGAAAGGGGTTTGTAAAAAGCTCAAATTCTTTGGACAAACAGGTTTGATTGGTACCTTAACAAATCCCGTAAACTTATCTCACCAAGTACTCGGTGTTCCCAAGCCAGAATGGGGACCCTTAATGCTTGAAGCATTAAAAATCCTCGGAAGAAAAAGAGCTTTGGTTGTTCATGGACACCCAACAATGGATGAAGCTAGCTTATGTGGGAAAACACAAATTTGGCAATTAGAAGAAGAACGAACTAAGTATTTTGAGCTTGAACCGAAGGAACTTGGATTCAACATTCAAAACAATTATTCTCTCGAAGAATTAAAAGGCGGTAATCCAGAACAAAATGCAAAAATTTTTCATCAAATAATCAATGGACAAGCTTCAAAGGCAATTCTAGATACAGTCTTACTCAATACAGCTTTGGTTTTGTGGTTATGCGGAACAGTTAGTTCTCTTGATAATGGGATTCAAGAGACTAATAGAATAATCGGGTCTGGAGAAGTAAGAAGATTTTTAGAGAGTTTTATGACTTGATTGAGTTCTCTTGTTTAGTAGTCTGCTCATTTTGTTTCGTAATTTTAAGAAAGCTACTTAAGGAGCTCTTTTTTAGGTTGGACAAATTTATAGCTTTAATAAGATAAGCTTGCATATCAACAAGGCCTTTTAGCATTGTAGGAACCTGAAATGCAATTGGTATTTGTTTCTCTGAAGAATTTTCATAAGAATTATGAGCATTTTCATTAAACGCGTAAGCTAGAATTTTTTCCAATTTATTATTATGTAGATCTACCGTTTGATGAAAGATCCTGCTAGGTAAATAATTTACAAATATCAAGTTTGTATTCTGAGGAACCTTTTCAATTAATTCTTCGATTGATAATAAATAGCCTTCCCCTGCCATCACAATATCTAGATAGTGATTGTAGAACTCATCTACTGTTTTTTTTAAAATTTCTGGAGACGAGGATAATGCGTATAAATTATTCTCAGATATAAAATTATTATATTGACCTCTAATAGTTTTATAGTTTTGTACAAAGAACAATAAATCATTGTTTATTTCCATAAATTTTTTTATCCACTCAACATGATTACTCGGACTTTTAAATTTTTTCGAAGAATTGAAAGTTCTTTTTTGAGGTAATTCGTTTCTCTTGAGTTGGGTTAAATAAGGTTGATATACAGAAAAAAAGATTCTCATAAAAAGTTAAATTAGATTTAATTTGTACATGTTAGTCAAAAATTCCAAAAACTGTTTTAGATAGAAATAAATACTTTGAGATAATTAACAAACCTTTTGATAAAAATACTTTCTTAAACTTCATTAACAAATTTATTTAAGCTTTTTAAATTAAATGGAAATTAGATTTGAGTATTCTGGAGAAGAGCCAATTCGTTTGGATGTTTTCCTATCTGAACAATTAAAAGAAAGCCGCTCATTAATACAAAAAAGTATAAAGAAGGGACTGATTTTTGTTAATTCAAAAACAGCAAAAAAAGCTGGGGAAATAATTGAAAATGGAAGCTTAATTGAAGGAATCGTTGAACTTTCACCCAAGAGCGGAGAAGAAATAAAACCCGAAAATATTCCAATTGAAGTTGTTTTTGAAGATGAGCATTTAATAGTTATTAATAAACCGGCTGGTTTAATCGTTCACCCAACAACTTTTTTAAGAGAGGGGACTTTAGTAAACGCCTTGCTTTACAGATATCAAAAACTTTCGGATGTAAACAACGAAGATGGTTTCAGACCTGGAATAGTACATCGCTTGGATAAAGATACAAGTGGTTTAATGATCATCGCGAAATCAAATTATGCACACAAAGAATTATCTAAGCAGTTAGCCCAAAGAACATTAAAAAGAATTTATTGGGCAATTGCAATTGGCAATTTTGAGGAAGATGAAGGATTTATAGAAGCTCCCATTGGAAGACATCCTAAAGATCGAAAGCGAATGGCCGTTGTACAAGATCCTTCAAAGACTTCAAGATATGCAAGAACTCATTGGAAAGTTTTAGAGAGATATAAAAACACAACCTTATTAGAAGTCAGCCTTGACACGGGAAGAACCCATCAAATAAGAGTTCACTTTGAATACATAAACCATCCTCTTCTTGGAGATCCAGTTTATGGCGGAAGAAGAACCAAAACCAGTTTAATATCGCACCAAGCTCTCCATGCAAAAAAAATAAGCTTTATTCATCCAGTTTCTGGAGAGCAAAACAATTATGAAATTCCATTGAGTAAAGATATCGAATTGATAAGAAGAAATATTTGATCTCTTTTTGTAAAACTTACTATTATGGAAGTAGTTACTCATTCTTAATGGTGAAGAAAAATGATTTCTTCTATTAAAGCAGTTTCAAGCAACAATTCAAATATTAATACTAAAAGACACCCACAAGTGATGATGTCTTACAAAATTCAAAGAGAAAGCAGTACTATTTCCAACGAAAGAATCAGATCAATTATTAATAGTTTAAGTTATAAGCAATTTGGTCAATGGCTTTTACTAAATACACATTTAAGAACTAGGGAACCAGTAACAGAGAAAGTACTTAAAGATCATGTTCATTCTGCATACACTGGATTAAGAAATCAAATAGAACAATTTAGATCTATCTAATTAAATATGGCAGTTTTTTAGCCATAAATTCAAAATTATTTGATGATATTGTATCTGAAATATTCTGCAATGTTCCTCTAATACCAAAATCTATATAAAGAGGAAGCATATCTTGAAACTTAGGAAGCATATCTTTTATTAAGTCTTTGCGCTCCTTTGGTAATCCATAAAGTTTCATGTGTGAATCAACTATAAAATTTTGTCCTTTATAGGCAAAAGCAATTGCTCCTCCAACAAGTCCAACTAAAACACCAGCAATTGCAAATATAATCCTATTAGAGATAGGCAACTGATTATGATTTTTATGTGCTTTAGACGTATTTGTTTGAGAAGTCGGTTGAGTTGAACTACTACTAGTACTCAAATCAAGATTATTTTGCAAAACAATTGTGCCTGCAGGGAGAGGCTTAACACCATAAGAAGGAGGTGGCGGTGAGTTTAAAATTATTGGGATTTTCATATAAATAAACTAAATTAATCTATTTTAAATTATTTTCTACTGAATTGTAACAGCACATATTATATACACATTACACATTTGATTATTTTAAGTTGGATTATATTTTGGGTCTTTATTTTCAATCAAAGACAACCTGTCGTACAAAAGTTTTGCAATATTTGTTCTATTGAGTTTTAAAAGACGTGGGAGAGTGGACGAAACATGTCGAGATGCAAGCTCTGCTCTTTCAGCTCTTTTTCTCAATCTAAGAATGAGCAAGTCAACTGTCTGACCTCGAAACTCCTGCAACATAGCCTGTAATCCCCAGTTAAAGTATGCAGCAAAGAACCTCATATCAAAAATTGAATTAAGATGTTTTTTATAATTATTAACAATCCCATCATGGGCTCCATTCTGGAGCCAAAAAGGTTCTAGAACAATACCAATTAAATTTCTCCCTTTACTTGCAATAACAAAGGATAAAACTACAAGAAAACCAAACAGAACTGACAAAGGCATAATTAATGCTTTGATTAACTTTATTGCTTCTTTTTTGAGTGAATCTTTATCTGTCTTTTCTGATTCTGAAATGTCGTAACTGGAACTTTGAGTTACTTGCTTAATATTAAGATAGGATTGATCTTGAGTAGAAGATGTAGTTGTGTTTGAGGTATCTGATGCAGTTGTACTTGACTGTAGACTTCTAGGGGCAATAGTGCCGCTTGAAATCCGATTCTTTGCTGTTAATGGGAGAATCTGCATCCCTCACCATAACCTTACCTTAACTTGCCTTAATAAATTATAAATTGTGTGTGACGATATAAAGGAAATATGAATTTCTTATAAACTATTTATAGTATTTATCTATTAGCTCAAAATCTAATTTAAATTTCTTTTCTAATATTTGAATGCCCTATCTATTCAAACAAAGTGATGATAACCAATCAACAAAGAGTTTCAATAATCAATGAATCGCTCCCATTCATTAGAGAATTTAGTGGCAAAACCTTCGTAATTAAATATGGAGGCGCCAGCATGACGAATCAAAAATTAAAGAAAAAAGTCGCTGAAGATATTGCAATTCTCAATTACATTGGTGTTCATCCGATTGTTATCCACGGCGGTGGACCTGAAATAAACCAGATGTTGAATAAGTTCAATATTAAAAGTGAATTTAAACAAGGTTTAAGAGTCACCGATAAATCAACCATGGAAGTTGTTGAAATGGTGCTTACCGGAAAAGTACAAAAAGAAATAGTGGGCTTACTGAATCAATCAGGAGCAAAAGCAATTGGTTTGTCGGGAAAAGATGGAAATTTAATGAAAGCTAAAAGATATAAATCTGGTGACTTTGATTGGGGTTATACGGGAGAAATAGAGTCGATATCGGTAGAAGTTCTTCAAACATTAATTTCACAATCATTCTTACCCGTTATCAGTTCAGTTGCCTCAAACTCCAAGGGGGAAACTTTCAATATAAACGCAGATAGTGTTGCATCCTCAATTGCTGAGAATCTTAAAACTGAAAAATTAATTTTGCTAACCGATATTCCCGGAATATTAAGAGATAAGAATAATCCAGATAGCTTGATTTCTAAATTAAATTTAAAAGAAGCCAAGGAGCTAATTGAACAAAAAGTAATTGAAGGAGGAATGATTCCAAAGGTTCAATCTTCGATTAAAGCAATTGAAAGTGGTGTTGGATCCGTGCACATATTAGATGGTACTAAAGAACATGTTCTTCTCTTGGAAACTTTAACGGAAGCTGGTGTTGGCACAATGATCACCGAAAGTTAAAAGTAATCTTTGAATTGTTTTTTAGTCCAGGTTTACTTTTTTACTTCTACCCATAAGTTTATAGACTAAAATTAACTAGATCTAAATTCGAGTTAAACTCTCAGCAATGGCCTCCAGTTTTACAAATTCTTTTATGGAAAAAGGCGATGATTCACATATCACTAATAGTCTGTTTGCTTCTGTCCAAAACGATTTAGCC
This sequence comes from Candidatus Caenarcanales bacterium, assembly GCA_030065015.1. Classification (GTDB taxonomy): domain Bacteria; phylum Cyanobacteriota; class Vampirovibrionia; order Caenarcaniphilales; family Caenarcanaceae; genus JASJDU01. The sequence continues at coordinate 63,462 of JASJDU010000019.1, forward strand.
AAAGTAGATCAGATTCTCCAAAACGACATTCCTAACCAAAGCGGTGCTTTAAAACAAATCACTCAATATATTCTAAACGGTGGGGGTAAAAGAATAAGACCTGCGATAAGTATTTTATGTGCCTATTTAACTAATAATCTCAAAACAGAAATAGATGAAAAACAATACACTCTGGCTATACTTACGGAACTAATTCACACCGCAAGCTTAGTTCACGATGATTTACTGGATGAAGCAGATTCTCGTAGAGGACAAGAATCGGTTCACCTAAAATGGAACTCAAAAGTTTCGGTTATTGTTGGGGATTTTTTATTTGCACAAGCCTCTGTGAAGCTAGGTGAGCTGGAAAATACCGAAATAGTTAAAACCTATGCAAATGTTTTAGCGAATTTGTGTACAGGAGAAATATCTCAAGCACAAAACAAGTTCAATTTAGAGGCTTTAAGTTGGGAAAATTATTTCACAAAGTCTTTCTCTAAAACGGCCAGTTTATTTGCCGCGGCCGCGAAATGCTCTGCAATATTGAATGATCAAGATGCCGAAACAATAAACAAATTACATGATTTTGGAAAAAACCTGGGCTTAGCTTTTCAGATAATTGATGACCTTTTGGACTACACCGCTGATGAAAAGAACCTAGGGAAACCTTTAATGGGAGATCTATCTCAAGGGATTTTTACAGCTCCTTTTCTCTACGCTTTTGAAGATGATGTAAATAGAAATACCCTGCGAACCATTATCAGTAGAAGATTTTCCGACACTAATGACTTGAATAAAGTAAAAGATATAATAATGTTGGCTAATGGGTTTGAGAAAACACAAAAACTCGCCGAATCATTTATTGAAAGAGCTCAAAAGAACATAGAAGAAACACCACAATCCAAATTCAAGGAGGATCTCTTGAAGTTATCTGCTTACATTCTAACCAGAGACTTGTAGCTACTTAAAGATCCTTGAATTTGAAAATTTTTGAAACGAAAGAATAGTTTGACTTGATGAACTATTGAACTTAGAAATTATTTAACTCGTTAGGAAATTTGCTAATATATATAGCCTTTCACTTAATCATCATCAATAAAACTAAGTATGAATTCTGTTTTAGAAGAAAATCCCCTAGAGTTGTCCGAAGACAAGGCGAGAAATTTCCTTGAGTCGGGGGTTCATTTCGGACAACCAACCAGTAAAAGAAGTCCAAAGATGGATGAATTTGTATACGGTGTTAATAAAGCTGGTATGCAAATAATTGACTTGAATATTACATGGAAAAAGATTCAAGAAGCTGGAAAAGTTATACAAAAACTCACTAGCGAAGATAAGAATATTGTTTTTGTAGGAACTAATGAAAGAGCGGTATCATCCGTTTTAGAAGAATATTCAGAGAAGTTTGAGCTTCATCATATTGTGAATAGATGGCTGGGCGGTACTCTTACAAACCCAGTAACCAGGAATAGAATCAACTATTTAAGAGAGCTTGAAGGAATGGAACAAAGTGGCTTTCTTGATTCCATTTCAGCTAAAGAAAAGAGTTTTTTGAGCAAAAAGTTAAAGAAATTAAGGAAAAACCTTGGTGGCTTAAAGAAAATCAAAGGTGCTATGCACGCCATGGTTATTGTTGATCCAGTTCATGAAATCAATGCCACTTTGGAGGCATTAAAGAAAAATAGAAATTTAACGATTATTGCTATAGCAGATACAAATTGCCATTTCAGTCCAGAGCTATTTGACGTTTTAATTCCTTGCAATACCAACTCATTAAGATCCTTAAGTTTAGTTATGGATGAGTTAATGGAATTCATCAAGAATGGAAGACAGCAAAAAGCACAGAAACAAAGCAGCTTTGTTTCCATTGGGCCAAAAAGAGGAGGACCTCAAAGAGGTAATTTACCAAGGAAACCTGCACCAATTCAAGCTAAAAACCAAGGCGACTCTCCTAGCAAACCAGCAACAAACAAAGTGGCAAAAGAAGCTCAAAAAAAAGATGAAGTAAAAACAAAAAAGGAAGGTGAATAAATGGCCATTACAACTGCAAGTATTTCTGATTTAAGAGAAATAACAGGAGCTGGTTTAATTGATTGCAAAAAAGCTCTTCAAGAGACCGAAGGAGATGTGCAAAAAGCGGTTGAACTTTTAAGACAAAAGGGAATCGCTTCCGCTTCAAAAAAAGCTGGCAAAATTGCGGCTGAAGGATCTGTTAAAGCTAAAGTGAGTAATAATGGCGCTAAAGGTGTCTTGGTTGAGGTTAATTGTCAGACTGACTTTGTTGCAAAAAATGAAAAATTCCAACAATTATTAGATGAAATTATTGACTTAGCTTTGAATACTGAAATTGATGACATTACAAAGTTAAAAGAACAGAAAATCTCTTCTGGAGAAACCATTCAAGATTTAATTGCAATAAGAACATCCGAAATAGGTGAAAAAATTGATCTTAGAAGAGTAAAATTAATTAAAGCAGCAGAGGGAGAATTCATCTCAGAATATACACACCCGGTTGGATCTAAGATATCCGTTTTAGTGAAAATTAAAGGTGAAAATGAACAAGTTGCAAAGGATATTGCAATGCACGTTGCCGCAACTATTCCAGCACCAGAATACCTCGACAGAAATGAGATTCCAGAGGAAGTTATAGAGAACGAAAGAAGGATTGAGTTAGGTAAAGAAGATTTGGCTAATAAACCCAAAGAGATTGCGGAGAAAATTGTTAACGGCAGAGTTGAAAAAGCTTTAATGGAGAAAGTATTAACAGAGCAATCATATATTAAAAATCCGAGCCAAAAGATTAAAGAATATACAAAAACAGAAAATATTGAAATAATTGAGTTTTGTAGATTCAACCTCGGTGAAGGGATTGAGAAAAAAGAAGAAAACTTTGCAGAAGAAGTAGCCGCAGCTCAAGGTAAAAAATAAATTTTATGTCAGGAAATTCAGAAGGTTCGAGGCACATTCAAGATCACCTTTGGGAGACGGGTTTAGTTGTTAACTGGGATACAATCTATTGCTCTTGGGGGGTAATGATCTTTCTTTTATTAGGAACCTGGTTAATTACAAGGTCTTTAAAAAAGCAGTCAATAGGAAAACCTCAATTCATTCTTGAAGCAATTTATGACATTTGGAATAACCAAGTAACAACGCAAATTCCGTGGAAAGCTCAAAAGTTTTTGCCTCTCGTTGGTGGAATTTTCATGTTCTGTTTATTTGGATATTGGCATGGACTATTGCCCTGGAAAATAGGTGCACTTCATCCGTTATGGCCTTATCTAGACAATGGACATCATTTTGAAGGTGCCGCCCCAACTTCTGATATTAATGTAACTGCAGGTTTAGCTTTTGTTTCAGTTATAGCTTATTTATCGGCTGGCTCAATGAGTTCCAAATTATCTTATTGGGCTCCCTACTTTGGATTCAATTATCATCATGGTAAATGGTCTTTCAATCCTTTGGGAATTATTACCGGAATAATTGAGTGGTTGGATTTGATTCTGAGACCATTAACTTTGTCCTTGCGTCTTTTTGCAAATACTTTTGCGGGAGAGGCTCTTTTGGTCGAATTAGTTAAAATGACATATCTTTTAATACCAATTCCGATTCTTATTTTTGAATTTGGTATTGGTATAATTCAAGCGTTTATATTTGCAATTCTTACAACCGTTTATATTGGGATTGCAACTTCTCACGGAGCAGAAGAAGAACATCATGAACTTGAAGCTTCAACAACAAATTGAATCAGATAAATTAAACAATCATCAGTATTCACAGGGATATCTTACTGAAATCTTTTCGGGTATCCAAGGTGAAGGTCATTGGATAGGACAAAGACAGATATTTATCAGATTGACTGGTTGTGACTTAAGATGTCAATGGTGTGATTCACCAGATAGTTTATCAATAAGAATTAATGATAAAGCCAGGCTTGAACAAACACCAGGCCAAAGAGATTTTGAATTTTGTGACTCTCCCTTGAGTTTAGAAAAAGTTACTTCAACCTTACTCAATTTAGAAAAACTTTTAACTCATCATAGTGTGGCAATAACTGGTGGAGAACCTCTCCTTCAAGTCACTTTTTTGAAGAAGCTGATTCAAACCTTAAAAAACAAATTTGGATTCAAACCCGAATTTTTTCTTGAAACCGGGGGACATCGATATCGAGAAATGGCTCAGATAATTGATGAGATAAGTTTTATATCTTTTGATTTAAAGTTACCGAGCTCAACAATGGAAAGAAGTTTATGGGAAGAACACAAAAACTTCATTCAAGTTGTAGCAAAGAAAAAGGGGTATGCAAAGGCTACCTTAACCGGAGAAACTTCAAATGAAGATATTGAAACTGCTTGTCGATTGCTCAAAGAAAATTTAGACTGCTTTGACTTAGTTATCCAACCAGTTGCTCTCATTCCAGACAAAGCTCAATTTAGTATTCCCACCCCTCAACAAATGCTCAATTGGCAGTCAATTGCAATCAATATTCTCGGAAGAAATAGAGTTCAAGTTATACCTCAAGCTCATAAATATATGGGCCAACTATAAATTTATAGCCAGTTTCTTTTTTCTATAAACTGCTTGCTCTGATTAATTTCATTAATTAAATTTTCAGAATGAATGAATACTTCAGCAATTAATTCATGAATATCTTCAGGTAAATATTCGTGAGCAATTCTATTTCTTAAATCTCTTATCAAGATTAGTCTTTCGGCTGAAAGGATCAATCCAATCTTTTCCGCAAAATTAGCCCTATCAATGAATGTATCAATGTTTTCATGCAATAAAAGCATTATGGTTTTCAGTAGCTTTTTTAAATACAAATCAGAGATTCTTGCAAATTTAGAGGTTAAAGAATCAAAAGACTCTGATTCTTCAAAATTAAAGTTCTTCTTTATTCCAATTGACTTACATTTATTTAAAGACAACTTCATAGATTCAATTGATTGCTCCAAAAGGTTTAAATTCTCTTTGAGTTGTTCTATTAATTTAGAGTTTTCTTCATTCATAGTTCAATGGCATTGTTAAGAGCAAGGTCTTTAAATGGATGTTGATCATCAAAAGTGAAGTTGACTAGATCTATTTTCTGTTCACCAAATTTCTTAAAAAATCCTGTCCGGATTTTGCTTATCTCATTGAACTTTAACTTATTCACCGACAAAATTAAAATATCAATGTCACCGCCCTTAGCTTGATCATCCACCCTTGATCCAAATAAATATACTTTACTCTCAGGATGGATTTCTAATATTTTATTCTTAAGGTAATCTGCAATTTCCTTCGTTATTCTCATAGAAATTTATTCACTGTGGAGTTAAAGAACCATCAATGATATTCAGGACTCTATCAGCATAGATTGAAGCTTGATTACTATGTGTAGCCATAACAATAGTTACGTTTTCTTCTTTTTTCAACCTAACTAAAAGCCCCATAATATCTTTAGTGGTCTTGGAATCTAAGTTACCAGTGGGTTCATCAGCTAATATTAATTTAGGACTGTGAACTATTGCTCTTGCAATGGCAACTCTTTGAAGTTGGCCTCCAGATAAAGTATTCAGTGGCCGATCTTTAAGCTCTAAAATTCCAACCTGTGCGAGTTTTTCCCTAACCGCCTCTTTATATGATTGTATTCCGTTGAGATGAAGAGGTACTGCAACATTATCCGTTACATTGAGATTTGTTAGTAAGTTAAAAAACTGGAATATAAAACCAAGCTTTTCTCTTCGAAAGAGGGTTCTTTGTTCTTCATTAAAAGTGGATACCGATTGACCTTCGAAGGTATATTCTCCGGTAGATGGATTATCAATTAAGCCTAAAATGTTAAGCAAAGATGTTTTACCTGCTCCCGATTCACCCATTAAAGAGATTAATTCACCTCTTTGAATAGACATACTCACATTGCTTAAAGCTTTACCGAGTTCTGAATAACTTTTATTTATATTTTTCAGTTGAATAAAACTCATTATTTGAACGGATGAAATACTGATTAGTTTAAAACTTTAAAACAATAGGAGTGAATGATAATATTTTTGCACTACATAGATATTAATTGATTGGGAATTTACTGTGTCATTAAAGCCGGAAGAAATTAGCCTCATTATCAAAGAGCAAATCGAAAATTATGGTCAAGAAATTGTAAAAAAGAATGTCGGTTCAGTAATTTCAGTCGGTGACGGTATTGCCAACATTTATGGTTTATCTGAGGCTATGGCAAATGAGCTCATCCAATTTGAAGATCCTGAAAATACTGTTGGTATGGTTCTCAATCTCGATGAGGATTCAGTTGGAGCAGTTCTATTTGGAGAAGGACGTGAAATAAAAGAGGGAACCCAAGTTGTTACCACTGGAAAGATCGCCTCGGTACCAGTGGGGGATGAGTTAATTGGAAGAGTTATTGATCCCTTAGGAAGACCTTTGGATAACAAAGGACCATTGAACAACTCAAAATCTAGACCAATTGAGAAAAAGGCCGCTGGAATTATTGATAGAAAATCGGTGCATGAACCGTTACAAACTGGAATTATGTCGATTGATGCAATGATTCCAATTGGAAGAGGTCAGCGTGAATTGATAATTGGAGATCGCCAAACTGGAAAAACAACAATTGCAATTGACACAATTTTGAATCAAAAGAATGTCAAAGATCGTCCAATCTGCATCTACGTCTCCATTGGTCAAAGACAAGGCGCCGTCGCTCAAACAATAAAATTGCTTGAAGAACAAGGGGCAATGGATTATACAATTGTTGTCAACGCGGCTTCAACAGATCCACCGGCGCTTCAATATATTGCCCCCTTCAGCGGAGTTGCAATCGGAGAAGAGTTCATGTACGAAGGTAAGCATGTGCTGATTGTTTATGATGATTTATCAAAACACGCTTGGGCTTATCGTTCGATGAGTTTGCTTCTTAGAAGGCCTCCAGGACGTGAAGCTTATCCAGGAGATGTTTTTTACTTACACTCAAGACTTTTAGAAAGAGCTGCAAAACTTTCAGATGAGTTAGGAGGAGGTTCAATAACCGCACTTCCAATAGTTGAGACACAAGCTGGGGACGTTTCAGCCTATATTCCAACCAATGTTATTTCTATTACAGACGGGCAAATTTTCTTAGAATCCGATTTATTCAATTCTGGTATTCGTCCGGCAATCAATGTTGGTATTTCAGTATCACGTGTTGGAGGTGCAGCTCAAACTCCAGCGGTTAAGAAAATTGCCGGTCCGTTAAGACTGGATTTGGCTCAATACCGAGAACTCAAAGGCTTCGCTCAATTCGCATCTGACCTGGATAAATCAGCACAATTGCAACTTTTGAGAGGTGAAAGGTTAACTTGGATTTTAACGCAACCAGAAAATTCCCCACTCGAAGTAGCGTTGTTAGTTTCCCTAATTTTTGCAGGAATTCAAGGTCTTTTAGATAATGCAGATAAAGACAAAACAGAAAAAGTTAAGAAAAGATGGATTGCTGAATTCAAAAGCTCAATGCCTGAACTTTACAAGTCATTAAATGAAGGAACAAAAATGACAGAAGAAGATCAAGCAAATCTAAAAGTTGAACTGCAGAAAGTTATTGAGTCCATTTGTTAGTTAGACTTAGGTGGAATACCTTCTAATTTTGCTCTTATAGCATCTTGGTGTTCTTGAAGCCTAGACCTATATTCTTCAGCTTTTTCCTTGACTTCCTTTTCAGATGAAGATGAAGTCACTACTTCTTTGTCTTTATTCTTTGCTTCAAAATAATTTTCTTTATCTTTTGATTGAGATTCACTATTAAAAACTATTGGGGTTCTTCTTATTGAAGATATGCCATTGATCATAATGAAAATCGATTGCGTATTACGCATATGCTGCATTAATAATAGCTATGCCATTAACAAGACTATATATTTTTTATAAAATCTTCATTTTTAATCTCTTAAGTAATCAAGGTTATAGTTAAAAGTTTGAGATAAGTAATTCAGTTCAAATTTAAAGAACTAAGTATTAGCCGAAATCACCAGATTCTGGGACAATTCAATATATATTTTGTTTAAATTAACTAAAAACTATTCAATTAGTAATTTAGAGCTTGGAACTAATAATTGTCGAAGTTTAAATCAAAAGAGCTTGTAAAAACACCAAAGTGGGTTAGAACCTCCGCTACCAACTTATTAATTTTATTCATTGTAAGCGTTTTAGCTCTCTTACTCATTCCTTGGCAACAAACAGTAGTCGGTTCGGGCGCGGTTACTTCTTTGAATCCAGAGAATCGTCCACAATTCATCGAGGCTCCAATTCACGGAAGGATTGAAAAATGGTACGTAAAAGAAGGCCAGAAAGTAAAAAAAGGACAAACTCTAATTAAGTTAAAAGATTTAGATAAAAATTTCTTAGCGGATGATTTAGTCAAACTCAACAAAGAAAAGGCAAAACAAGTTGAACTTTCCAGAGAACTATATCTAACCAAAGCTAATTCTCTTGAAAGAACAATTAGCACCTTAAGAGCGAACATGAAAAATGAGCTTGAAATAGCGAAGCAAGAACTAGAGGCTGCAAAAGCTGATTTAGAAACAGCCGTCCTAAATTACAATCGTATTATTGAATTAAATGAAATTGGTTTAAGTTCTCAAAGAGAAAAAGAGCTCGCAATAAGAAAAAGAAACAGCACACAGGCTAAAGTACTAGGAGCAGAAGCAAAGCTCTCACAACTGAGAGGCAAAATGCAGGCGGAAATGTTAAAGCTTCAATCAGAGTTAGATTCTGCCAATGCAGAGGCTGCAAAATTATCTGGAGTACTAGCAGAATCTAATTTGAAATTGAGAACTGCTACCGAAAGAAGAGAAATTGGTGTCGTTAAAGCTCCCTGTAATGGTTTTGTTGTAAGAGTTTTAAAAAGAGGCATTGGTGAAACTTTTAAGCAAAACGAAAAAATTATGGTCATAGCACCAGAAACAAAAGATAGAGCCGTTGAATTATTCTTAAATGATTTAGATTCACCGCTTGTAACGGTTGGTGAAAGGGTTAGGCTCCAGTTTTCCGGTTGGCCCGCGTTACAGTTTGCCGGTTTCTCAGACACTTTGAGTTTTGGAACTTTTGCCGGGAGAGTCGCGGTTGTTGACAATGTTGACTCTGGAAAAGGTTATTTTAGGGTTTTGGTAGTACCAGATAATGAAGAAGGTCCATGGCCACCTTCTTCTATGTTGCGATTGGGAACTAGAGCCTCAGGCTGGATTATTTTGAGAACAGTTAGTTTAGGCTATGAAATGTGGAGACGTTTTAGTGGTATTCCAATTGCTCTTGTAGATGTCAATGATAAAGAAGGAGAGTTTTATGGATCAGATCCTCTCTTGATTGATCCAGGCCAACCTCACACTGCCAATAAAAAGTTGGAAAAAATTTATGATAAAAAACCCAAGTAATCATCAATTCTCATGAGTATGAATTAAGGCCATTTTTTCAGTTTAGTTTTATAATCAGCCTTTATATAAAAGTCGGTAAAAAGACTGGAAAATCAATTTAACTTTAAAGATTCAACTCAATGTATCTCTGTTGATATTATGTTTAAGCTTTGTTTTAGAGATTCCTCAAAAATAACAGACTATCTCGAAAGTAAAGCAATTTGAACAATGGAAAGATTCAAAGGACTGCAAGAAATTTTTTTGATAAACAAAAACAAATGTTTAAAGAAGCTGCTGATAATTTCTATTTTGCTTACTTTCAACTTGTTATACTCAGTTTGTTCTAGCTCTCAAGACCTTTCTAATGAAGAATCACCTCTTTTAATGTTAGAGGATGTTTTTCAACTCATAGAACAAAATCATCCCAAATTGCAAGAAGAAAAACTAGAAATACCTCTTGCAAACGCTGAAAGAACCAGAGCAAAATCAGCTTTTATTCCTACCATTAGGAACCGGTTCTTTATTGGTGATTATGATGATGAAGACGGCTCAGATGAAGAATCCATTGCTAATTCTTCAGAAATAAATTGGCAAAGTCCCTTTGCTTTAGAATTTTTTGGTGGTTTTAGAACCACAACCGATGACATATTAGCTTCTGAGAAACTAGCTTATCCGGCAGATAGCAAAGGGTTTTTGGATACCGTTAGAAAACAAGAGCTTAAATCTCCAGCTTCAACCGAAGGTATCTTTGGGCTGAGAGTTCCCTTGCTTGAAGGTTTACTTATTGATAAATCGAGGACAGAGTGGAAGATATCAGCATTAAAACAAAAAACGGCTAATTACAAAATTTCTATAGAGAGAGGAAACTTACTAAAAAAAGCCGGTGAATTATATTGGAAATGGGTTAAAGAAGGTATAAATTACAGAACCGCCGAAAACTTACTCTCTCTTGCAAAAGAAAGAAGAGATTTTGTACAGAAATCAGTTAATGCAGGTTTATCTCCAGAAATTGCCTTGACGGAAGTACAAAGCCAAATACTCAACAGAGAAGCTTCAACGAAATTGGCAGAACAAAAATTTCAACAAGCTTCGATCAAATTGAAAAACTTTTTATGGCAAGAAAATGGAGATATTATTGAGTTGAAAAAGACAAATGCTCCCAACTCAATTAAAAACCCGAAGAAGATTCCTTTGAAATTAGAAGAAGAGCATAAGTTATTAGCTCTTCAGCAAAGACCAGAACTGGAGAATTTCAATCTAGAACTTCAACAATTGCAAGCAAAATTAAAGTTAGCAAAAAATGAATTGCTACCAAAATTAGATTTTGAACTTACCGCCGGACAAAACATTTCAAGGGTTGATGGTGGCGCAAGTATTCGTGGATCAGTTTTTACAGAGCTACCAATTGTTCCACTAAAAGAGCTCTCTAAAGTTCAAAAGATAGAAACCAAAATTCAACAGATTGAATTAAAACGAAAGAATCAGAAAGTAATGATCGAAAACGAAATTCAAGAAGCTTTGGTTGGCATTCGTAATTCCTCAAAAAGAGTTAAGCTCAATGAAGAAAATTTGCTTATGCTTCAGAGACTTGCAGATGGAGAAAGGAAAAGATACATTTTAGGAAACAGTACCCTCTTTTTAGTTAACCAAAGAGAAATTGCTTATAACAGAGGACAAATTCAATTAGTGAATGCGCTTGCAGATTATCAGATCTTTTTAAATGATTATCAATACTCAATCGGAGCATTGAGTTTCTCCAAAAATCGGACAAATTGGTATGTTTTATTGGAAGAGGAAGAATAAATGGCCAAATACAATTTAGATTCTAAAAAATTATTCATTGAACTAGTTAGCTTGCAGCAACCAGAAATGGTTGCCATTGGAGGATATGCTGCTTTTGCTGGACTTTTATATCTTCTTACTCCGCTAGCGGTTGAAGAAATAGTAAACGTTATTGCTTTTGGGGTTTTCAGTCAGCCATTAATCTCCTTAACCATTGTTTTAATGGTTGGCTATTTAATCGCCGGTAGTATGAGGATCGCACAAGAATATGCGGCCGAGCTTGTTCAACAGAGACTGTTCACTCATTTTGCTTTTGTGTTTGCAAATAAACTACAAAAAATACCCAAAGAAAAATTCAGTCTCAGATATCTAAGTTTTTTTTTGAGATTCCAAGCCTACAAAAGAGTTATTCTAAGTTAATCCTAAGTGGACTAAACTCAGGGTTGCAGATTGTTGTTGGTTGCATTGTTCTAAGCTTCTATCATTTTTATTTTTTCATTCTAGTTGCTTCATTTGCTCTTTTTGGAGTTATTTTCATTCGTTGGACCGGTATTGGTGGTTTGACTACCAGTATTAAAGAGTCAGACCGCAAGTACGATACCGCAGATTTATTCCGTGAAATGAGAGATGAAATGAATCCTCAGAATATCGATTCTACAGACTCGTTAAACGTAAAATACATAAACTCAAGAAAGAGACACTTCTTTGTAAAAGTGAGACAGTCAATAGTGATACTGGTTATGATTGCTTTGGCCAACTCGGTTTTGCTTGGAGTTGGAGGATGGTTGGTTGTTAATGGAGAAATTACAGTCGGTCGCTTAATTGCCGCAGAAATTATTTTAGCTTTGGTACTAAGTGCTTTAGATAAGTTATCCGGTTTGATTAGTGATTTCTATGACTTGATGACAGCTTTAGTAAAATTAGATTATGTTAGGAATTTGAATATCGGTGAAAACAAAGATGAATTAACTATTATTACAAGATCATATTGATGTTTATACTTGAACAAATCAAGTTGCATTACCTAAAGGTGTAGGTTGTGGGATCGAGTCAATACCGGATGGGTGGATTTTGATATAATTTCTTTTTATAAACGATTAAATAATATTTAGTTTTACAAATAAACCTTATTCAATAATATTTTAGATTGACCCAAATACTACCAATTGTCACTCGGCCATCTTTGGTGTTGAACTTTAAGCAAAGCCAAGCTCATTCATCACAGACACAAAGTTTCAATAATTTCTCTCCTCCCATAAATTACCCAATAGCAGCAGAAAGCTCCGATGACAAAAACAACTGGTGGAATTGGGTTGCAGGAGGAGTTATTACTCTTGGTCTAACAGTTGCTGGCATATTTGCTCTTGGTTTGCATAAAAGCTCTAAAAAAGAAAAAACCTCAAGTTCAAATTCTAATTCTCCATTGAGTAACATTCATCAATCGAGTCATGCAAAAGCAAAAGAAGATGCACCTACACCAACTATTCCCCCAGTTGTTCCAGAAGATAGACCAGAAAAAACAGTGATTTATATTTCTGATGAACAAATAGACGAAATCATAAAGAAAAACGAAATTCAATTAAGGCCATCCGAAATATACGGCAGCATTGAAAACCAAAAGCAAATTGCTCAAGAAAAAGCTAATGAATATCTCACCGATGAACATTTCGTAAGATCCGAATCAAATATCTGGGTTCATAAGATAAAAAAGTTTATTGATGAGGGGATTTGGCCAGGGATTACCTTAAGGAAAATAGAGAAATTATTGAAGGATCATTATTCCAAGGAAGCTATGCAATTGAAAGAGTGGGTTTCCGGCATGACAGTTTGTAAATATTCAAAGGATGAAGAATTATCCGATTTGGAGAAAATCCATTTACTAACCGTTCATATAATTAAGGAGAAGTTATTTTCAGGAAATGGAGCTGATATTTTCCAACATTGGGCTGTTCTGGTTAAGAGACGTTCCAACAAAGACCTAGTAAGCAAATTCCAAACTAATAGCGCTTCTAGATCTAAATCAGTCATAGTAGAAGAATTATCAAATATTCTTAGAACTACAAAAGATATCAGAACTCAAATTGAGCAATTACAGAAGAAAACTAATGAAGATTTTGTATGGTTTGTAGCTAAGAGAATTCACCAATTGTTGACAAATCCCCACTCAAGTCTTCGAAATGATTCCTTGGCAAGGTCTATAAAAAAATCCTCTAACGAAATTCAAATGATTAACCGTATAGAAAATGACTCTAATTTCGCAGAGAATCTTATCAAAAGCCAGATAGAATATTCACTTGAAACACTGTTTGCAACGTTGACAAAATCATTAAAGAACCCTCAAGGAGATTCAGCAACAAAAATCAAGTCTCTCAAGACACAAAGTATGAGAGATCCGATTAAAGAACAAATTCATGATGACTTCTCAGATATTCCACACAAAGTAGCAGAAAAATTAATCCAAGATGAACCAGATAGAAAATCAGGTACTGAAAGTCAGAATACTCAAGAATTCTTGATTGATGATTTAGTAATTAATGGTACTTTCAGTGTGAAAGATCAGATTCGTCAAGCAGTCCACAAGTCAAAAGCAGGAACAATATTTTCACTATCCAACGTTTCCTCTCAAGAAGAAATTTATAGAGCAATACAATCTCAAATCCCAGATAAAATCATTGAACTTTTACCTGAATGGGATGAAGACACAATGATTGAAGTTGCCGAAGACTTGGGACTTAACATCGAAACTAATATCTTTAGGGAACTCGTATTTGACAGAATTAGCAAGGAAGTTTTGTCTAAAGATAGACTGATCCAAGGATGGGCAAAGACAATCTTTGAGGAGTCACAAAAGAACAGTAGCTAATTTATTTGTTTAGAAAGTTAAAAATGATGCTAAAAGACTGAATCAAACAGCCGATACGAAGCTCTGTGTCGTTCCCCCTATTAATTCACTCTGATTCTCTAAATAATTCTGCTAAGTTGTTAAACAAAACATTTCTTTCAATTCTTTATTAGAGAAATCCCCAATCCATTGTTCTCCTTTGCTCACTGTCAAAGATGCGAGTTCTCTCTTTTCAAGGAGCATTTCATTGATCTTTTCTTCAAAAGTACCTTTGCAAATGAAAGGATAAACAAGAACTTTCTTTTGTTGACCAATTCTATAAACTCTATCTGTTGCTTGAGCTTCAACAGCTGGGTTCCACCATCTATCAAAATGAATAACATTATTGGCAGCGGTCAAATTGAGACCAACTCCTCCTGCTTTTAAAGATAAAATCATTAACTTATTTGAATCATCATTTTGGAAAGTTTCAACCATTTCATCTCTTTTTTTTCGATTAACACCACCATGTAAAAAGTTGCAAAAGTACCCAAATTGTTCTGAGATCATTGAACTGAGTATGTCTCCCATTTCACGATATTGAGTAAAAATCAAGGTTTTTTCTCTTCTGTGTTCCAGTATTTCTTCGAGAATCTCCATTAATCTTTGTGTCTTGCCAGAAGACTTGACATCAGCAAACTCCTGCTTTAGAAAATGTGCTGGATGGTTACAAACCTGTTTAAGGCTTGTAATGAGCTTAAGTATAAGACCTTTTCTCTCAATTCCTTCACTCTCTTCAATTTTATTCATACAATCATCCAAGATACTTTGATATAAAGAAGACTGCTCCTTTGTGAGGCTACAATACTCCTCTGTTTCAACTTTATCGGGCAAATCAGAAAGAATTTTTTTATCAGTTTTCAGTCTTCTGAGAATAAATGGACTAGTAATTTTTTTGAAACTCTCTATTTTTTCTTTTTCTCTATTAACTTCTATTGGCAAAGCATAATGCTCTTTAAAATGCGTTAAATTCCCTAGATATCCAGGATTAGCAAAATCAAAGATACTCCAATATTCCGTTAGTCTATTTTCTACTGGTGTTCCAGTCATTGCAATTTTAGACTGACTCTTGAGGGATTTGATTGATTTTGCCTGAGCAGTCTCTGGGTTCTTGATATTATGAGCCTCGTCGAGAATAATAGTTGACCACTCATTTTCTGCAAACTTCTTGTTCTCAGATCTTACAATTCCATAGGTTGTGATAATTAAGTCATAGCTTTTTTGTGCTAGCTCTCTTTTAGAACCATGATAAATACAAAACTTAAGACTAGGAGCAAATTTTTGAAGTTCTTTTTCCCAATTAATCAAAAGAGTTGTTGGAACAACAATCAACCCTGGCTTCTTGTTAAAAAACTTTTCTTCTTTAAGTCTTAGACAAGTAGAAACAACCTGAATTGTTTTTCCTAGTCCCATATCATCGGCAATTAAGCTTCCAAATCCAGTTTTTATATTCTTGTACAACCACTCATACCCTCTTTGTTGATATGGTCTGAGCTCTGCTTTTAAGTTTTTGGGTTCTTCTACTTGAGGAACTTTAATTAAGTTGTCAATAAGCTTACGACTATTAGAGTCAAGTATGATTTTTCTACCTTTATGCTTTCCAGACAATGAAGCCTGAAGTAGCTCATTAGAGGACAAAGAGGGGATTTCTTTATTTAAATCTTGCAAAAGATTTTCAATTTCTTTTTCTTGTAAATAAACATAATTGCTCTTTAACTTAACAATCCCAGACTTACCTTTAACCAGCTTAACGAACTCTTCTTTTGTTAAGCTTTCATCTCCAAGAGATATTTGCCAGTCAAAGTCAATAACTTTATCAAAAGAAAGAAACTTCTTAGTGGTTTGAGAAACTTTCTTTTTACTCTTCAAGGTCAACTGAGGAATTAATAGCTTTTGTAATCCTTTAGGTAAGAGAATTTGTAAACCCAAGAATCTTAAAAGTGGAATAATTTGAAAAAATATTTCTGCAAACTCCTTCTCTGGAATGTAGCTTTTCTCTTTACCTTGCGAATCAACTATTTTAGAAACAAGTGGCAAATATTCATTAATAAGAGCAAAATCTTTCAGAAGATGAGTTTTGATTGTGTTGTATTTTTTCAAACTCATAATTTTCTCAAGAGATATTGGTAAAACCTCTTTTTTCAACTCAATGAAGATTTCTGCAGAAAAACCTTCTATTCCTTCATCTTCAAATTTGATTATCGGCACAAAGTCTCTTTCTGCAAGAAAAAACTTGAAAAGCCAAAAGCCAATGGTATTTGGAATCTCTTTACCTTGAATAGAAGAATTTGAACTAAGAGTTTTTCCCTGAAAAAACATCTCACAAACAGGATCTTTCAGATTAGTTTCCTTGACATTTACTGCTTCGGATTCAACCAAAGAGCTTAAGAAAAGAGAGGTAAGAGTAATCAGTTTTTCTTTTCTCGATGCTTCTGGAAAACCTTCTATAATGATTTGGGTTCCACTGTGTTTTAAGAAGTTTTCAAAAACTTGCTTAACGTCTTGATCGTTGAAAAAAGGTAGCCATCTAATTTTATATTCATTGCTTTCTTCCAACTCAACAAGCTGAGGAATAAAAGCCCCTTTAATCATTAGATTACAAGAAAACTGATAAAGTAATAGACAAAATCTTCTGGACTGATCGTAATCTTCAAGGTAGCTGTTTTCTATACCTGTTATAAAGCTTATAAACTCAGAGAAATCTTTGAATGATTTTTTCTTTTGTTTCTTTGCTTCAAGGAAGCTTATGCAAAATTGTTGAAAAGTCAAATCTTTTTTAATTACAATCTCTTCTAGCTTTAATGTTGTATTTGAGCAAGAAGTAGTAGTTAATTTTTTGTAGTTGCAATAATTCAACCATTCATTGTGCTCTTCGCCATAGGTTCTCTTCATCAAAGCAACTTTAGTTTGAAGGGCAAAACTTCGATAAAACTCTGACAATAACTGCTTGAAATCTTTTGAAGAATAAAACAATGGACTAGCGGTCAAAAGAGAAAATACTTTTTCCTTCAATTCTGATATCTGTGAGAAATCAACCATGTTCTCTAAATTTTCGTTAAGCTCATTCTCTCTGGGATTTTGATCATCAGAAGAAGATCTTGAAAAGATTTCTTTTACAGAGATAAGGCCAGATGGCTTTAAGGCCTTTGAAGAATAACCAAGATTTTGTAATTCTGTAACCAAATCAATCCCCTTGAGTTGAAAAAACAAAAAAGGATTTTGATCAATTTCATTGGCAATTAAGTAAATCACAGCTGCCATATGTTTACAGGGGCTAGCTGAATCAGGACATGAGCAAGTTCCATTTAAGTCTCCCCAACTTTTCGGAAAGATGTCTATATCCCGCTCTTCAATCTTGGAATGTAAGGTTTCTGGAAGTCTATTCGATAATAATTCTGAGACCAACGAAGGTTGCTTTTTTATTAAATCTATAATTTCTTTCTTCTCATCATTCGTAAAAAGAACAGGTTTGATATCAACTTTATATGGTGTTCCTATGCTTCCTTGAACTTTTGCTTTGAAGGAATTGTTTTGCATGGTTATTTCTTGAACAGATCCATTCCTTGCGTATGTTCTTCCCCTAGGAAGTCTATTAGCATCAGATATTTCTTCAAGAGAATTGAGCCATTTCTGCCCCCACCAAGTTTTTCCAAATAATTGTCTGCTCATGAATAATCACTTTTAGACGTTATTCAATATTCTTTAATTGAAGCATACTATAAAACAGTATTTCGCATTCACACAAAAGCATATTTGTTCGACTTTGAATGAGCTTTTAGAAAAACTGGAAAAATATTTCTGAAAACCCTCTCTTCAGGAGATAGCTTTTCTACTTGCCCAAATAATTAACCAAAGACAGTATTTACTTTCACTCTCAGTAGCCTTATAATAGTATTAACTTATCAGGATTCTTTTTATAAAGCTTTGCCTCCATGATTATCCGAACTATTTCTAATAGAAAAAACATTTTAAAACCAGGCAAAATTCATCAGGCTTCCAATGTCCTACAAAGTCAGGTACTTGTTAGCAAACTTTCAGATAAACCTAGTGTTGACAAAACTCACTTATTGAACTTAAAACACCTTCAAAAGAATCAGAGAAGGGATAGTCAAACTCAAGCAAAGTTAATATTCCCCCAAAATATAAGTACTCAAGAACGGCAGGACATTTTACAAGGATTACGTAAGAATAAAGGCCTACTCAGTGAATTGAATGTTGTAAAAGTAATTGCATCTCATGCAAGTAATCCTGAAAGTAGCTGGAAGATGGCTGGATTAGATAAAACCACTTTAAAGATTCTAAGCTCAAAGAAGCTCACACCAGAACAAAAAATCAGTAAAATACAAAATAAGCTAGGAAACCTACATTTAGTGGGCGAAACTTTCGCAAGTAATTTGCAAGTCAGTGAAAGTATTCTCATTTTAGGTTGTAAAGATGGTCAAACAGAAGGATGCCTATTCACAAAACAAAAAGATGGGACGATACTTGCCAAATCGATAGATGAAGCAAAGAGAAGCAATAATGCTGATGAGCTGGCTGGACAGGTGAAGCTTGGCAAAGAAGAATTTGACGTTGATTTTTCGAGCATTGACTTTACCACTAATGCTCAAAAATTTGCTGAGCTCAAAAAATTACTCAGCCAAAGGAAAAGAGTGGACTTAGAGGAAGTCACATTTGCGGGGCTAGATTTAAGCAATATGGACTTCCGACAAACCTTTTTAGGTGGTGCAAATTTAACTAATACAAACTTAGCTAATGCAAATTTCGAAAAAGTAAGCATGTACGAGACAGTTCTAACCAGTGCAAACTTAACCAATGCAAATTTTCAAGGCGCTAGTTTGGCAGAGGCTGAATTTTCCCAAGGATGGATACCGCAAATTGCAAAAGATGAAAATGGAAACCCAGACCTTAGAAAAACTTTTTTGTTTGGTGTAGACCTGAGTACAGAAAATATGACTAATGTAAACCTTGCGGGAGCTGATTTGGCAGATGCCATACTTCCACCTGGATGGGTGCAACTAGTTGCAAAAGATGAAAATAGAAACCCAAACCTTAGAGGGGTTAACTTCAATGGTGTTGATTTAAGGGAAGAAGATCTAACTGGTGTCAATTTAGAAGGAAGTACTTTGGGAGATCCGGATGGTAACGATCCTACAAAACTCCCAGAGGATCCCAATTGGATTCAGACAATTGCAAAAGATGAAAATGGGAACCCAAATCTTCAGCGCGTTAATTTTAGTTATGCTGATTTAAGCTATTTAAACTTTGCTGGGGCCAATATAGCGGGCGCTACATTTGACAATGCAACATTAAAAAAAGGCTGGGTAAAAGAAATTGCAGTAGATGAACACGGAAACCCAAATCTTTCAAACGTTAGCTTAGTAGAAGTCGATTTAAGAGGTGAGGACTTGAGTGGTGCAAACCTCAAGAATGCAAATCTATTTGGTGCAGATTTAACAAATACAAATTTAACAAACTCAAACCTTGAGGGAATAAGGAATGCAGACCTAAGGACCGCTGCTAAAGAAGGTAATGATTATTCGGAGGTTGATCCTTCATGTCTTACTCCAGAAAGATTCGATCATTTAATCAAAGAATCAATTACAGATATATCCCAAATAGACTCAATTCCTTTTATTAGCAAAGAATCAAAACAGTTTTTACAAAAAGTAGTTGAAGAGATAAGAAGTGAAGGAATTCAAACCGAAGACAAGTCTGGAATCTCACTAATAATAGAATGTCTTTCAAGACCAAAAAACCTTCCATTACTTCTCAATTTACTTTCTCAAACCCGGGATGTTGACAAAGCTATAAGAAAAGATGCAATCGCTATATTGAAGCCAGCTTCTCCATATGAGCTCAAAATAATAGCTGATGTTATTGGACAAGAATTAGCTAAGGAAAATGTAGATGCTCTTCAAGCTTTTCAGTTTTTCTCACAACATTTTTCTGACCTAGGCTCCCCATTAGCTGAGGACTTTAGAGGAGAATTTCCAATTATTAAGAAGTATTTATCCGCATCACAAAAATTATTACTCTCTGAACTCTTAAAAGGTAACAACAAAGAAGTTCAAGCTAGAAAGTTCAATGGAGCCGAATATTGTTTTCTAAATCCTCAATTCAGAATGTTCCTTGATTTATATCTTCAAGAGAATAATAAAAACGGAAACCTCGGCACATTTCTTAAGACTGCTCATCAGATATTTTTCTTTAATAAAATACTTCAAAAGGATCTAACAGCAGATTTACTCAAAGCAAAACCAGAACTGTGGGATTCTCTTTCCAATCCAACTTTAGCTCCTCCAACAACTGGAGACTATTTACAGTTAATCCCGACTTCAATGGAAGGTGATGTTAAACAAGCACTAAAAACCAAACACGAAAAGATAGAATATCTTAAAGAAGTTTTGGATGCTTTAAGTATCGATTATTCTGAGATTAGACCCAAAGCAAACCTAAACTGGTACCAACAAGAATTACTTTCAACCTTAGAAGAGAAACAAAGCTACCTTAAAGAAGAAGTGTTGAAAGACATATACAGAGAAATAAATATGGGTATCTTGGCTTCAGATTCAGACTTGTCTAGCGAAGAAGCTGAAAACCGCAACATCAAAAGTTAAATGCAACCGTTAGTAGAAAAATGAAAAAGAGTTAAGGAGAAGAGGGTGCTCAAATTGGTTTATTTGAAGTGTTAAAAAACAAAGGCCAAAATGAGCTTCAAACACTTTACG
>JASJDU010000020.1 GCA_030065015.1 Candidatus Caenarcanales bacterium
ATTTGATTCAATGGATGATGTTGAGCAAAGGCTTATTGAGGCTTGTTTGGATTTAGAAATGAATCATGAAAAAGTAGCTTCAATCTGCCATTTCTCTTGGATGTATGTTGACTATTGATTGCATCTTAGTATGAAAAGTTAGACTTCAATGTCAATAGTGAGTCTAGAGGTGGGTTCAAGTGCCAGTTTGTCTCATTTATTTTTTCTCGACAACGCTGAATGAGTTGGTTAAAAACTAATTGGCAGTTATCAGAAATTCTTTGATGATCAGAGTATCTTGTAATCTCTCTAGACTGAAGTTTCTGTGGTTGCTTAACTTTGGACTTTATGAACTGTGAACTCTGGGCAAAATTAGTAGGATATAAGTTAATAACATACATAACAAACTGAAATATCAAACACAAATAAATACTCAAATCATATTATTAATACTCAATCTTTCGCGGATAGCAGAATGTACTTATTTTAACAATACATTTATAAATCAAATGCCCAAACAATCTAAAATGTAATTTATTCACCCAACATAGTCATTCTCTCTCTAGCCTCTTCAGAATATTGAGAATTTGGTTGATCCTCTAAATATCTTTTATAGTAGTTCAACGCATCGGGATATTTTTCTTGAGTCTCAAGAAGAGTAGCAACAAAAAAGTTTGCCTCGGGATAATTCGCTGGATCTAGCTGATAAGCCTTTTTATAATTATTTATTGCATTCGGAATGTTATTAACTGAATGTAGAGCAGTTGCAAGATTGAAATACGATTGAGGGTTTTTAGAGTCCAAAGCTATTGCTTGTTGATATTTACCAATCGCCTGATTAATTCGTCCCTCTTGTTGAAGAGAAACCGCTTCTTTTAATACTTCAGTTGCTTGCGCAGATTGAAAAACACCACTGTTCATAGCTTTTTTCATTTGTTGCACTGTATTTCTAAACTCTGAACTCGAAGGATCCAACTTAGAAGCTTTTTGATACTGTTGAAGGGCCAATGCATATCTTTTTTGTTCTTGATAGGCAGTTCCTAAATTAAAATGACTTTGAGCATCATTCGGTTTTTCTTGAATCAATTGCTTGTAGAGAGTCACCGCCTCCGTTATTTTTCCTTGACTTTGTAACTTAACCGCTTTCTCAGACAATGCCGCTCTTTTGAGTACTATTTTCTTGTTTATTTGTTCAATCGCACTTTTAGCATCTTGATTCGCTGGGTTATACTTCAAAGCTTGCTTATAAGAAGTAATTGCCTTTTCATCGTTACCCTTAGACTGATACGCAATTCCCAAATTAAAATAAACATTTGACGCCTCCGGAGTGGGAGGTAAGCTTTTTATAGCCAACTGGTATAAGTCTATTGCTTGATCCAAGTTTCCAGATTTTTGTGCCTTCAATGCTCTTTCAGCTATCTTATAAACCTCTAGCTCTTTCTCCGTTTTTTGGAAATTGGCAATTAAATCGTCAACATCTTTATTATTTGGATCGATGGCCTTAGCTTTTTGCAAATAAGCCTTCGCTTGTTCACTTTGTCCGGCTCTCATCAAGGCGCTACTCAATCCCAACAAATTATCAACTTCTTTGGGTGCAATCGCCACCACTTTAGTCCAAGCACCAATTAGTCCTTCTTGAGCCTCAAGATTATTCGGGTTTTTAGCTAAGGCTTTTTCAAAAGCATCAATTGCTTCCGGAAGCTTTTGGGCGGCAATATAAGCCCTCCCAATGAGAATGTGAGGCCTTGAATCTTTAGAGTTAGACTTTGCGAGTTCATTTGCCAAAACCAACATTTTTTGCAGTCTAGTTCTTCCAACCGGCGTTTTAGAATATTTCAGGTAAATAACCTGATAAATTTGAGCTAATTCAAGCTTTGCTTTCAAGTACTCCTGGCTTCCCTGTTTTGATAAACTAACCGCTTTTAAATACTCAGCTACTGATTCATCAACGTAACCTTCCTGTCTTAATTTTCTAGCCTCTTTAATTCTCACCCCGTAATTATTGGGATCCAAACCTTTTATCTCAAGTAGTTTATCCAAGTTTTGTGCGGCTATTTTATTCCTTTCCATAAAAAAGACCGCTCTTCGCATTAGAGTAATTGCCCGGTCGTAGTTTTTCCGCTCGGCCATTTGCTTACCATAATTGTTATAAGAAGTGCTTAGGCTTTCTGCAAAACGGTTGGTATCTTCAGGATTTAACTTCCAAGCTTCATAGAATGCTTCAACTGCCGCTTGAAAATCCCCCTGATTGGCCAACTCCACTCCCCTGTTTGCCCAGCTCTTTGCAACCGGAGATGGAGAGTATTTATTCTGAATCATCGAGGGACTTTGCCCCTGAGAGGTAACTGCCTGAGGAAAGGTCAAAACTGCTAATCCCAAACAGCACAAAGCAAATTTGTTACATCTAATCATTTATCAAGATGGCTGAAAGTTACTAAATATTAAAAAGATAACACTTATGAACCAAATAGCTAAATCATCCAACTATCTACCTTAACCCCCAAAGCAAAAACTCGGTCAAATAAATACAACTAGCGGAATACGCCGTTAAGAATCCTGGTTCTGGAAGGCGTATGTTTCCGGAGCCAACAAAATTCGGGGTTCGGGCTGCGGCAGCCCGGGAGCGGGATCGTTAAGGGCCGGCGGCAGGCCCTTAACACCAATCAACTAAAACTATTACAAACCAGCTAAAAAATCCAAAGACTCACCAAAGACTCATTTCAATTTACTTTTCAATATAAACATCGATGTTGAACTGAGAATAGAAGGTTTTTCTCCAACACATAAGTCACAAATTCCACATTGATTTTGTTCCTGCAGATTAGAAGTTAAAACCTGCTCTAAATTTTGCCATCTACAACCTTTAGTATTGGATATCCAATCGAGTGACTGCCTCGCAAGTTTTTTAAAGTCAACTTGAAACCCATCTCGGTTGTACTTAACCTGCATAAAATTATTTTCTTCTGGAGAAGGATTAAAATCATCTTCACAAATAAGCAGATGAGACTCCTTATAAGAAGCAGTATATTTACCGGACGATTCATTATTATTCAAAGTTGATTTCAATACATGAATATCCTTATAAAATTCAGTCAAACTGGCTGGAACTGAATAATGAATCAGCCTATAAATATCAGGTCTCGCAATACCTTCCATTAAAGAGCTAGAGGCTATAAAAATAGGACACGGATCATTTAAGAAATAATCCAAAGCTTCCGCTCTTTGTTCCATTGGCAGTGCCTTGTGCAAGGCTCTAATTGTAGTATCCGGCAACTTATCTCTCAAAAAGTTTATTAATTCACTCAGATCTTCATTTTGAGGCACATATACTAAGGTTGGTTTTTTGTCCTTTAAGAGCTGAGCTAAATGCTTCCTTTTATCCAATCGAGAAAAGCAATACTTTGTCTTTAAACTAACACCTTTTAAGCGAAAACTCTCTTGAATTACAGCAGTATTTGGGAAGAAACGCATAAAATGCTGCACTGTTTCTTTTGAACAATTGCAGGATAATCCCAAAATTGGTTTCTTAAGTTTTTTAACTAAAGTTATTGCTTCCTGGTATTTTTCTTTAAATATGGCATTGGTCCTCGAAAACAATTCAAATTCGCAAAGAACAACTCTGTCTAGTCTTTCTAAGACTTTTTTAGAATTCTTGAGCACCTGCTTGCCCAGATCTGTTTCCTCCATCTTTTTATAGTGTTGAATGGCAGAGGAGTTCAATCCAGAAGAAAACCAATATAAAAAGCTTTCTGGTGTTACAAACAAAAGTCTATATTCACCTTTCGCTATTTCTTCCAACAAATGCCTGGCTTGATTTGGGAATAAATCGCTGGTTAAGCAAGCGATTTTCTTGAACTCCCTAGAATCCTTATGAGAATTAGCCTCCCTCTGAACAGAAGATACCGAGGGCAAAATCACAACTGTTAAATCAGTTTCTTCATTTTCGAAAGCAGCTTGCTTATAATACTCAGCATGATTCGCAAAAAGACTAATAATAATTGAATCTACATTATTTTTTATTTGATTGAACACCCTGTCGTTCGTTTGAGAAGGAACAACCTTAGAAAAACTTAATTTTCTTTTGTTTTGAGCTTTATCGCTTTGATCTTCAGAAGACAATTCTTTATCGGTTATAGGCAATTGCAATAAAAGATGTTAAACTGGTATTAATCAAATAATAAGATTCATATAATATCAATTTTTTAATTTTTTTCCTTTATATTTAATGATACGCAGCATATACAACTCTTCCCAAAGTGTATATTCTTTGCCGAATACTCCTAACAGGTTGCGCGGCAAACAACCCACACGTATGTGTTCTGCTCAAGGTTCAAGACAAACACAAAGGCTTTATTCCGCCCCAACTGTTAATCAACCAGTAAACAATCAACAGGCTAGTCTTCCTCCTGGATATTATCCAAATTTGGGAATAGTGCCCCCTGGCTCTCAAGTTCCAACCCAACAACCAGATTCTGGTGACGAAGAGGAGAAAGTAGCTCCTTGGATTGATGCTTTAATTCCACCTAAGAGTGAAGTGAAAAAATATGAGAAAGTAATAGCTGGAATGAATAATTTACCTGATGACAATCCTTATGACAATATAGCTGAACCCTGCATCTCAAACCAAGCATACGAAGTGAAACCAAATGCAGAAATGAAAGAAGTGATATCCGACGTGGATAAAGACATTCGTGAAAGTCAATCTAACGGAGAACAGATTCTCACTGCTTATGATCCAGCAACACACGCTTATATTGAAGTTGTTAACAGAACTGGTACCCGCTTGAACATAAGAGAAGTGAAGAAATTGATTGTAATGAAAAGACACGGTGATAACGATTGGATCAACGCATATGTTGATGGTGTTCAATTCCACGAATTACTTCATGAATATGTACTTTCTCAAATACCGGATGTGCAAATTGATAAATTCGATCAAGGAGTCAGATTCGTTATGGAGGGAGATGTAAATGATCCCGAAAATCTCAATTTCGAAGTAACTACCTTCGGACAAACTGTTTTTTATGCCGATGAGATATTTAACAAAACGGACAAGAATGAAGAAAAAGTCGCAACCCTGCAACAACAATATAACCAAGCACAAGCTCAAGGGTTTAGAAGTTGGACAGAGAATACATTCACTGAATTAATAAACAACCTAAAACAAATGCTCGGAGAGCTTCAATACTTAGCTAAAGAGGCTACTTTACTGGGACAAGCAGCAGTTGCACCATTAGCACTTCACAATACAATATACAATGAGCATGAGGTACTCTCCGCTTCAGATAAAGAAAGGTATGCAGAAGCATCTCAATTAAAAGATCGAATTAATAATTTAATTAGCCAAGTAACTAATTTCATTGGAGTTGTAACAAATACTTGGAACAATTTTGCTGGTAAAACATCACCGGTAGCAGAAAACAGAATTGTTCCGTTTGAGAGAACCCGTCAAGCCGTTACGTCTGGAAACTGAAACCACCTTTATTCTTCTCTAGTGTTTTTATTGACTCTTCTACTAAAGTGAGCATTGCATTGATGGTTTTACTACTATTTTTTCTTCTTTCTCTTCTCTGTTTCTTTCTTTCGCTTTTTCTTCTCTTTTGCTCATCGGGATCAATATCTTCAAGAGAATCTTCTTCAAATTCCTCTGTAATAGCTTTGAGAATTTCTTTTTCTTCTTCCGCGGATATTGGGAACTTTTTAGATAAAAGTTCTTTCAAGCAAGAAAAAGCACAAAAGGCCAAAGCCTGCCTAGAATTTGGTGGAATTTTAAGCTGATTTAATACTTGTTGAATTTGTGGATCTTTGAAAGATTTTTCTAAAAGTTGACTTAGTTTTGAGACAACTTTATGAGGGGGTAATTTAAAAAGACCAGAGAGTTCTGATTCTTGAGATGAAGAAATTAAGTTTGTGCCCTCTTTGTTTCCAGCTTGCTTTTTCAACTCGGGCTTAGCTAAAGGATTAAATTTATCCGGAAAGAAATTTGGCCCACCAATTTTACTTGGATCCATAATGATTCAATTAAACCTAAAAGTTTTTGATATTCAACTGATTAGTTAAATAATTCTCTCAGATAGAGATACAGTTTTGTTGCAAATACATAATAACTAAGAGCTATCAAAAATGCCAAAAGCAAGACAATTGAAAGTCTTAATGAATATATTTTAATCTCTCAATTGAAACTACTGATTTAAAGAGAAAAGTTTTTTTGTATTTTCAGTTGTTATTGAATCCACCTCTTTATCTTCAATACTATGAATTTCCGCCAGCATTGAATTAACCTCAGTTACAAAAACTGGTTCATTACGTTTACCTCTATGTTTTTGTGGGGCTAGAAATGGACAATCAGTCTCAATGAGAGTTCTACTTAATGGAATATTTCTTGCTTCTTCACGAAGTTTTTTTGAGTTCTTGAATGTTAAGCATCCAGAAAAAGATGTATAAAAACCTAGTTCCCAAAACTTAGCAGAATATTCAGCATCACCAGTATAACAATGCATCACTCCACCGCCCGGATCCTCTTCTCTAAGTATTTTGAGAGTATCTTCAAATGCATCTCTGCAGTGAATTATTAAAGGAAGCTTGAGTTCTTTAGCTAACTTACAATGCTTTCTAAAAACCGTTTCTTGCACATCCAAGGGGCAATCCTTATGGAAATAGTCTAATCCAGTTTCTCCAATCGCGATAATTTTATCTTTGTACTTTAAAATATCCGACTCACATTCGTCGCTCCAATGATGAGCATCACAAGGATGAACTCCAGCACTGAGGTGGACCATGGAATATTGTTCTTGCAAATCGAACATTTTTTCAAGATCTTTAGTGTGAACACAAGAGTGAATGAAAGCTTCTACTTTATTGCTTAAAGCTCTCTCGATAACTTCACTACGATCATAGTCAAAAGACTCCCAAATTAAATGTGCGTGACTATCTATCATTTCCACACTATAACAAAATAGAGTTTAATAATTAAAAATTAACGGGCTAAAGTTAATCAACTAAAGAATTTTATGTCAATTCCACTTCGTTATAATTAATTGGATTTGACGTTTAAAGTAGAGTAAAAAAACCGAGGCTAATGCTAGACCTAAAACTAATTCGCAAAGATCCAAATTTTGTTAAGCAAGAACTTTCCAAGCGTTCAAAAGATTTAGCCTCTTCAATCGATCAAATTTTGACCATCGATGAAGCAAAAAGAGAAGTTCAGAAACAATCGGATGATCTTAAATCGCAAAGAAACTCATTAAGTAAATCGGTTAAATCCAAAGAAGCTGCAGAAAAAGTTAGAGAAGAAGTCCAATCAATCAACCAACAAATCACCTCTCTTGACAATGAATTGAAGGACTTAGACGAAAGATTAACTAATATTGCACTCTTAATACCCAATTTACCTCAAAACGATGTTCCCTTAGGCCAAAATGAAAGCGAAAATTTAGAGATAAAACAATGGGGCAATCCAATCTTAATCGATAATCCTAAACCTCACTACGAAATTGCAGAAGAGCTCGGTATTTTAGACTTTGAAAACTCTTCGAAACTTGCCGGCTCGCGTTTTAGCACTTTCATCGGTAAAGGTGTAAAGCTACAGAGAGCTTTAATTCAATTTATGCTTGATGAGGCTGCCAATAACGGTTATTTAGAGCTATCTCCACCTGCAGTTATTAACGGTGATAGTCTTCAAGGAACAGGACAAATACCTAAGTTCAGAGAGGATCTTTATCGAATAGAAGGATTAAATCAATATTTAATTCCAACTGCCGAAGTTCCTTTAACAGGATTTTATGCCGGAGATAAGCCCCTCCTAAACAACGAAATACCCAAGCGTCTTTGTGCTTACACTCCATGTTTCAGAAGCGAAGCTGGTGCTGCGGGCAAAGATACCAGAGGCTTAATTCGTCAGCACCAATTCGATAAAATTGAATTGGTTCACATATGCAAACCAGAAGACAGTGAAGAAGAGCACGAGAAACTGGTAAAACAGGCTGAAAGCATTTTAGAAAAGCTAGAATTACCCTATCGAAAAATGTTACTTTGTACTGGAGATATGGGCTTTTCCGCGGCAAAATGCTATGATTTGGAGGTTTGGTTTCCATCTCAAAATACTTACCGAGAAATAAGCAGTTGTTCGAATTGTTCTGATTTCCAAGCAAGAAGACTTAATCTCAAATTCAAGAGAGATTCTAAAGGAAAACCGGAATTTCTGTACACTCTCAACGGTTCAGGACTAGCGGTTGGACGCACCTGGGCTGCCATTGTGGAAAATTATCAATTACAGAATAAAGGTTTTAGAATTCCCCAGGTACTTCAGAAATACCTAGGTGGATTAGAAGTTATCGATTAAAGATTTTACTCATTGAAACCACTAGCCAAATAATTCAGAAACCATTCTAAATGCATTTAGTCCCACCGGGGCTAAAAGTAATAAGACAATTGGCAGAACTATAAAGACAATCGTTTGAGTAGACATTTTGGTGGGGATTTGAGCAATTTCAGATTCAATCATCTGCTTACGCCTTTCCCTAAAGAAATCCGACATTTTAAAGAGAGCTTCCGCAACACTACCACCAGTTTTTTCACTTTGGTTTATTAAAGAAGTAAAGTAACGTATGTTCTTCGATTCACTTCTGTCAACTAATCTTTTCCAAGATTCTTGTCTGTCCATTCCCAAGTTCACATCCGATTGCCAGGCCAAAAAATCTTCTTTCACAGGTTTAAGCAAGGGATCATCTTCTAAATCTACGAGAATGTAACCAGCCGCAATATCGAAGCTAACACCAGCAATACAACAATTTGCAAAAAGATCGATAATATCCGGCAATGTTTTATCAATTTTATAAGAACGATCTTTAATTTTCCTATTCATTTCAGTACTCGGAGCTAGATAGAAAAGAAGACCCAAGCACAATGCAACAGCGAGGCCAGCAAACAAATCAACCCCAGTAAAAACAATCAAAATTCCCAGCCCAACTCCGGTTACTGCACCAGCAATTTGTTGAAAAAACAACGCAATATGATCATGAGGACGCCTCATACCAGCTTTGTTGAGCATAGTAAGCTTCTCTTGACTCGGAACAGGTGCTAATTTCCCAATCATATTGACCAAGTCTTTATTTAAAGTATCTAAAAAACTTTCTTGAGGCTCTCTAGATTCCAAAAGACCTTGATCTTCAAAATTTTCTTGAATTATTGCAATTCTTCTATTTAAAGTTTCAGAACTTGTAGCGTTAGTTTGCTTTTGTTTACTTTGTACCATCATAAAGATGATGACACCGCAAATAACCAAAAGAATAAAAAAGCCGATGATAATTAAATTCATAATGGTTAAGTATCAATTGACTTCACAGTTTTATACATCACATTAATTCCAATGCAATACCAAACAAAAGAAATGAAAGCAATAAGCTTTCCTATCGGTATTCCACCAGGATCCCATGAGAAAAACTCAGAGTAAGCCTCCGGCCATGCAAATGCTAGTAAGGGTATTACAATCCAAGGAAACGAGGCTAAGATACAAATACCCATTATGTTCTCGGAAATAGCTATATTAATTAGTCCTTGCAACCTAAACCTTTGAACAATTACACGAGATAAAGTAGATAAAATGGGTGCAAGCGCTGAACCAGTTTGATTTGCAACTTTAATTGCAATTACAAATATGAGCAAATTCTTTGAGGGTATCCTTGTTTTAAAACGATCGAGAGCCGTATTCATATCCGTTCCGAGACCCAATTCAGTAGCTAAAATACCCATTTCTGTTGCAAGAGGAGGTTCGGAACCTTCAGCAATGAACTTAATGGAGCTCATAAAGGTACCACCCGCTTTCATACTGGCGGACATAACATCAAGCCCAACACCAAATTGTTCATCAAAAATAGTTACCCTTTTTCCAATATGCATATTGAGTATAAAGTAGGCCAAAACCGGTACTAAAAAAACCACACATATTGAAAAGAATATTGCCCAAAGACCAAAAGTACTTTGCAACAGCCACATTGGCAAAAAGCCGGTTACTATTGTTATAAAAGCAACAATAAGCGACCATTCTAAAGCTTTAATTTTGTACCCGGCTTGAAGAATTTTGTCTCCAAGAAGTGGAAATCTGTCGGTGAGTCGAGAATCAATATGTTCAATAACACTTTGTTGATACTCAGCGAACTCAGCACTTACTGCTTCATCCTCCATTCCTCTAGATTGTGCAGCAAAAGTTTGACGGATACGGTCTTCAGTATACTCTTTTTGAGTCAAGTCCATATAAAACTTGGCTGCAATACCGAGAATAATGGCGGAAAAAACAATTATTATTATGGAAAGCAAATCCATATCTATTATTCCTATATCAAATTAACCGACGAGGACCTTGGGCCTGTTGCTTGGCCGATTGACCTGAGACATCCGGAGCAAAAAGATCCATTGGAACATCTATTCCGTTTGCCCTTAAGTGTTTAACTGCATTTGGTAAAACCCCTGTTGGCATAAACTGACCGACAATTTTGCCATTTTGATCAACACCGGTTTGCTTAAAAACAAAGATATCCTGAGTTGTTATAGTTTCTCCTTCCATTCCAACAATTTCACTTATTTGCTTTATTCTCCTGCTTCCATCAGAGAATCTTGATTGCAAAGCAACAATGTTAATTGTTGAAGAGATCATCTCCCTTACAGTCTTTAAAGGAAGATCGATACCACTCATTAAAACAAGTGTTTCAAGTCGTTTTAAAGTATCTCGAGTTGTATTTGCATGCAATGTGGTCATAGATCCTTCGTGGCCAGTGTTCATAGCCTGCAACATATCTATTGCTTCTCCGGAACGACACTCACCTACTACTATTCGGTTGGGTCTCATACGTAATGAGTTTTTTACTAAATCTCTAGCGGTTACCAATCCTTGTCCTTCAGCATTTGCAGGTCTAGTTTCAAGCCTAACAACATGATCAATATAGTGATGCAGTCGCAGCTCTGCAGAATCTTCGATTGTAATTATACGTTCTTCATTCGGAATGAATGCCGATAACGCATTTAGAGTAGTTGTCTTACCGGATCCAGTTCCGCCGGCAACCAAAAGATTCAATTTACCTTTGACACACATTGATAGGAACTTAGCCATTTTGGGTGTCAAAGCTCCAAATTGCACCAAGTCATCCATCAGCAAGGCTTTTTTAGGAAACTTACGGATCGTCAGAATACATCCATCTAGAGCCAGAGGAGGAATAATAGCATTGACACGAGATCCATCAGGTAAACGGGCATCCACCATTGGGCTGGCATGATCCACTCTTCTGCCTATTCTCAAAGTAATTCTTTTAATTACGTGGAGTAGATGGGTTTCATCCTCAAAAATAATTTCTTTGAGTCTTATACACTTTCCATCTTTTTCTACATAAACGGTCTTAAAATTGTTGACCATAATTTCAGTAATTGTGTCATCTCTCAAAAGAGGTTCCAACGGACCGAAACCAAGAACTTCGTCAGTGAGCTCACTGATCATCATGGCTTTTTGTTCAGGGCTTAAAGGAATACCCTGTCTGGCAGCTAAAGCATTAACTATTTGTCCAATTTGCTGTTTAACTTCGTGCTGATTTACATCTCCTGCTAAATCTTCAGGAGCAATTTCATTGAGTAATTGACTATGTAATTCTTTACGAAGCTTGTAATAAGCAGGTGTTTTCAGATTTTGTTGTCCACCACCAATGATTTTACTCTGCTCTTTAATAGCCTTAATCCTATCCATTACATTAGGATCTGACATTGAACACCTCTCTAAAAATTTATTTTGAAAATTAAAATAATGACTCTATTACAGAAAATTCCCTACTCAAAGACATTTACCAATAAAGCTTTCCCTAGGAGAATGAATGTAAAGGGGTTACCATAAACATTTGTACTATCAAAAGGAAATCATTCAGAACAAATGTCATACAAATCGACCATTGAGCTTTTCAAAGAGGATATGAAGTTTTCAGCAGGACACTTTACGGTTTTTTCTGCAAGTGAGCGTGAAAGGTTACATGGACATAACTTCAAAGTACAAACAAACTTAACTTTTGAAGTTCCAGAAGACGGTTTACCTGGTGATTACAATATCTTTAAAAATAAAATCCGGCAATTGTGTAAAAATCTGGATGAATATTTTTTGTTACCAGAAAAATCCCCTCATCTTCGGTTTCA
The DNA here is from genome assembly GCA_030065015.1 of Candidatus Caenarcanales bacterium. Lineage (GTDB taxonomy): Bacteria > Cyanobacteriota > Vampirovibrionia > Caenarcaniphilales > Caenarcanaceae > JASJDU01. Next base: position 12,145 of record JASJDU010000020.1, read on the forward strand.
AGAGATTAATGAAAAACAAATTAAAGTACATCATTCAAATGATGAATTAGTTTTTTATAAAAAAGACATAAAATTACTACCCATATCCAATACGACGGTTGAAGAGTTATCCTTTTATCTCACTTCAGAGATAATTGCTGATAAACAACTTTTGAACGAATATAAGATTTCATTCATTGAAGTTAAAGTTTCATCTGGAGATGGACAGTTTGGTTGTTATAAGTGGGAAATATAAATGAAAAAAAATTTAGCTATTGTTACAGGATCTTCCAAAGGAATTGGAAAAGGAATAGTTAATGAGTTTTTAAAAGATGATTCTTGGCAAGTTCTTGGCACCTCTAGATCTGGTAATAAAGAGTTAAAGAACAACCCAAATTTCACAGAAATAATCTGCGATCTACTTCAACCAAAATCCATAGACATTATCAAGGACCAAGTTGAAGAGATATCCGAAGAATTCGATTCGATAAGTTTCATTCACAACTTTGGAATGACTGCTTACTATAACGTTCTGGATACACCTGAAGAAGAATGGGAAAAAATTTTCAAGGCTAATTCAACTATTCCTTTTCAATTTACAAAATACTTAAGTCCTTTAATGAATGAGGGAAGCTCTCATATTTTCATTGGCTCAACATTGAGCACCATGGCAGTACCCAACGCCGCTGCTTATATTGCCTCCAAACATGCACTTGCGGGTTTAATGAGAGCTACAGCTGTGGATCTAGCACCCAAAGGAATAAGAGCCAATTTAGTTTGTCCAGGATTCACCGAAACTGAAATGGCAGAAAAGATTGTGCATAACAATGCACAATCATGCAATATGGATGATAGCAACTTCAAATCAATCCTAGAGAGCAAAACCCCTTTAAAGCGCTTCCTCACGATCAATGAAATAGGAAAGCTAGTGGTATTTCTTGCAAATAACCCAACCATTAACGGAGAAATTATTCATATTAATGGTGGATTCGGATTATTAAATTGAGTTACAAACCTCATGAATCATTTCTATAACTAAATTGCTTAATTCTTCTGAAGATAAGCTTTCAAAATGCTTCCATAATAAATTAACGTATTCTTCCTGGGCTTTCAACTCTGGATATGCTCTAAATAACAGTTCAGGAGTGGCATATGATCTATAACTATTAATAGCTCTTATTAAGTCTAAGGATTGGCTGAGTTCAGTTACGGTTTTTTCAGGAAGACCGGCATTTTGTATCCCTTGTTCACAAGAACCCAAAAAACGAAACCACAGTTCACTGTTATAGTCAATTACTTTATTTAAATCATCGAACTGATGCTCTCTCATTAAATTCACCTTGAAACTACAATATTTATTTGATTTCAAGGTAATGCGCGAAATTTAAAATTTGATTTAGAAGTTAACCAGGTAGAGACTTCAAAGTATCCAAAATCGTTGATTTGCAGTTAATTGACCACTTTGTATGCCTATAATAGAGTGATGTTATCCCTAAAAAAGTAGTTACTTACTTGTCGTGTTTGGCTATAGTTTGAGAATAGAACTTCCATAAACTATGAGTAAGGTTTCAATGTTGTTGCTAGACTTTATTTAGCCAATAAGGTTTCAAAGATGAACGTTAATAATCTCATAAAAAAAGAAGGAAAAGCCAAAGTTGTTGAAATTGACGAAACAAGAGGCTTTTGCAAGATTGAATTTAAGGATTCTTTAACAGCATTCAACGGCCAAGAATTTCAAGAGCTTGAAGGCAAAGGCTCAATAAACGCAACTATTTCGTCTCTACTTTTTGATTTTCTAAACAAGCAAAAAATTAAAACTCACTTTATAAAGCAATTATCAACTAGCTGTGTTGAAGTGGAACCACTCAAAATGATTCCTCTCGAAGTAATTGTAAGAAACTATGCAGCAGGGAGCTTCTCAAAGAGACTTTCAATCAAAGAAGGTAATCCTCTCAAAAGCTCATTAGTGCAATTTCATTTAAAAGACGACTCACTCAACGATCCACTGTTAACAGAAAATGAAATTTACGAACTGGGTGTTGTATCCCAAAGCTCACTTAAAAAAATTAAGAATAATGCTTTGCTCATTAATTGGCTTTTAAAGGGACTTTTTGAGCAAGCTGATATTTGTTTAGCCGATATAAAACTAGAATTTGGTTTCAATAAAAGCAATGAGATTATACTCGCGGATGAGCTCAGCCCTGACAATATGAGATTATGGGATGAATTTGTAGAAGGCCAAGAAATAAAGAAACTAGACAAAGATCGTTTTAGAGAGGGACTTGGCTCAGTCTATGAAAGTTATAAAAAAGTATTAGAAAAACTCACAGAATCATTAGCGAACCCCTTTCAAACAGAAAAAACACCAGTAAAAGTTAATTTATATATAACCCCACAAGAAGGTTTATTGGATCCAACGGGAAGGACTTTAACTTCAGCCACGAATCAACTTGGATTCAGTGAAGTAAATGCTGTATCTGCGGGTAAAGTTTTAAGCTTAGAACTAAATGATTTGAGAGTAAATTTAGTTGAAGATTTATGCGAGCGAATCTTAGTAAGCCCTGCTTCAGAAAGCTATGAATATGAACTAATTCAACAAGAACAAATTGAGAAAATACAAAATAAAACATAAATTAGGAAGCATTTAAAAGGTTATCGATATTTAATGAACTTTCTTTCCAAAGGTGTTGTTTCAGGTATTGCTGCGGCTTTGAGCTTTAGCTTAATGATTTTATTCGTTAAGCTTGCCAAAGGAATTCCGGCACAAGAAACAATCTTTTTTCGGAGCATATTTACTTTAATTGCCTCGGTAATAGTCTTAAAACAACAAGGTTTAAGTATTTGGGGACAAAAAGAAAATAAAATATTTTTACTTGGGCGAGGATTGGCTGGATATGTAGCTTTATCCGCATATTTTTTTAGTGTAAGAGAGTTACCGATAGCGGTAGCATCTTTAGTTCAATATATGTCTCCAGTATTTTCTGCAATTTTTGCATTTTTATTTTTAAGAGAAGATTCCTCTTTCAGACAATGGTTATGTCTTTTAGTTGGTTTTATTGGCATTGGTTTTATTTCAGGAGTAATTCCCAATGGGAATCTCAATACGTCTACCAATGGTGTCTATTGGATTTCCTGTCTATTTAGCGCTATTTTGAGTGGAGTGGCTTATGTTTTTGTGCGTAAACTAACAACTTTAAAAGAAAGCCCCGAAGTAATTATCTTTTATTTTCCCCTCGTCTCAATACCTTTTTCGTTAGTTTCAACAATCAATAACTGGGTTTTACCTTCTTTCAATCAATGGATTTATTTATTGGGTGTTTGTGTTTATTCTTATCTCGGCCAGATATTTCTAACTTACAGCCTCAAAATGGAGAGAACCGCTGCCGCAACAAACACTCTTTACCTTGGTTCAGTTTTTGCAACAATCTGGGGCATTAGCTTTTTATCAGAGATCCCAAGCTGGAACTTCTATATTGGTGCACTCTTAATAATAGGTTGCCAATTACTTTTTGGACGAAAGAAGTGAGAGCCAATTTAGTCTGTCTCTGAACTTATCATAATAGTTGGTTCCCATTATGAGTCTGAAAGCAAGCCAATTGCTTATGTTAAATTTATAAGACCTGTCGATGTGAGTGATCCAACATTGGAATCAGAATTAAAAGATTATTGGACACACATAAAAGAATTAACAACCGGTGGACAGATTGCAGATTATTCAACAAGTAAAGGTACATCACAAGGTTTCATTCAGTTGAGAACTAAAGGCAGCGGAACCTCACAAAGCACTTGCCCAATAACAGGCAAAAAGTTCAAGAGAAGAGCCTTTTATGCAACAAAATCTTTTCTAACATATGTTTGGGGGGTTATGAGCTAATGGTATTAGACCTCAAAAACAGAGCTAAACCAATAATTAAATGGGCTGGAGGAAAGTCAGGATTATTAGCTCAATTCAAAGAATACTTTCCGAAAGAATGTAATAGGTATATTGAACCGTTCCTTGGTGGTGGAGCTGTTTATTTGTCTTTAAAACAAGGTATACCCGCAATCGTTAACGACTCAAATGCAGAAATCATTAATCTATACAAGGTAACAACAAATTCCCCAAATGAATTAATGGAAAATCTAGACTTCTTAGCAAACCAATATTCAGAGGAGTTTTATTACAACCTAAGAAGTCAATTGCCAAAAGATAAAGTTGAAATGGCAGCTAGAGCCATATTCCTTAATAAAACAGGATTCAATGGTTTGTATAGGCAAAACTCCAAAGGTTTTTTCAATGTTCCTTTCGGGAAACGTATTAAATGCCCAGAACTTTATGTAAAAGACAATTTGTTAAATGTTTCGAATCGTTTGAAGCAGGCAGAAATAAAAAGTCAGGATTTTGAAGAAATAATTGATGAAACTAAAGAAGGAGATCTGGTTTATTGTGATCCACCTTATGAACCATTGAGTAGAACTTCTTCATTTAACGCATATCAAGCAAATGGCTTTTCCCAAACTGAACAAATCAGGTTGAAAGAAGCTTGTGAAAGAGCAGCTAATCGAGGAGCAATAGTTCTGATTTCGAATTCTTCAGCCAAATTTATTTTGGACTTGTATAAGAACTTTGACTTGAAGACAGTCTCTGCAAAAAGGGCGATTAACAGCAAGGGAAGTAAGAGAGGCAATGTTGATGAGCTTCTTGCAATAACACTAATCAAGCCTTTGGGTAAAGACAACAAATTATTGAGTACTATGAGTGTCTAGAAAGAGTCCATCAAGAGAAGTGTGTAAAAGGAAAAAGAAATCTATCATGAATCAGTACTGATCTTTTTTAGCTTCCATTTCATCGCCTTTATGTATTTATTCAACTTTTATACCTAGTCGGTAATAACCATTCAATTAACAATCTTAAAGAAACGTGCGGATGGTTTAGCCTGGAGGACTGAAAAGGGTCTACGAGGAAGGGGAACAAGAGCTTAGAAGTATATCCACATTGAGAAATGTTACTTAAAAAGGAACTATTTTCTAAATCATTTTCAGCTGTTCCTTTTGGCATCTTTAGAAATTTCATAAGAATAACTTTGCTCCTTTCTCTTTTTTTAACTAGCTTCAATGTTGAACTACAAGCAAGTACTTCTTCGTCAAACGTACTACTTCTTGGCGTTACTTTGAACGATTTATCTTTCGAGGATGCTCAAAGATTCAGCAAACACAATGTATTAGAAAGAGCCTTTACTAGTGGAGACAATGTAAAAGATCTCGTTAAACAAAGTAGACCTATTGCCGTAATAATAAAACAACCTTCCGGTGGCATTTATGAATACTCACCAGATGGCTCATTAATTAAACAACTTTCACAAAAAAGTGAAATGAAGAAAGTGATGGAAATGCAAAGAACCAGCAATCTTCCAACGGAAATACAAAACCAAGGATTTACACATCGTGCTACTAATTTGCCAAGAAGTAATGCACCCCCCTTTATGGGGCAACAATTTCCAAACATGCCAATGAGGTATCCAACAACTCCTCCTCCAATGAGGCCATGTACAGTCTGTAGACCAATTGGGTCTTCTCCCCTCAAAAAAATGCCAATGTTTGGACCTTATGACATAAAGCATTCATATAGAAGTGCTTCAGTACCAATAGCAATGGCTCCAATGATGATCCCAAACAGCCAACCTTCATCAATTCAACAACCAGCTTACAATCCTCAAACACCACAAAATCGACAAGTACTGACTTCTTTCAATCAACAAAGACACTCACCATTAAACAATCGTCCCAACTTGGTTCCACCACCTTCATTCTCAACTAGAACTATGAATGCCCCATTTCCCGGAGCCGAAATTCCGTCCAATGTATTCCCAGGTAAATCCGAATATAGTTACCTACCAGGAGAAGGAGATAATGATCCACCACAAGGAATTGCTCAAAGTCGTCAAGTTTTAAAACAATTAGCCGGTCTTGCACAGAATAACGCCTACCCATTTTGGTTTGATAACTTCCTACAAACAGACGCTAATGCAACTCAATTCTTAGGTAATAATGTCGGGGGAGCGGCAGTAGGAACAAATGCAGGATTCCCCACTCTCAACTTTACGGCCGACACAACTGCAAATGCAGCCGTTGTTGGAAGCCAATGGACTCAAACCGGGGTTGGAATTGGTTCTTTATTAATTGACTCCTTCTTAGAAGGCCGTGAAATTCAAGCAAGAAGAGCGGCAAGAAGAGCAGATGCAGCTGGAAGTGCCTATTACTATTACCCTAACAATGCAAACACCTACTATCCTTCAACACCATACCAACCGATTCCAAATCGAAATTGGTATTAAGAATTCGATTAAAATCTACATTGCAGAACCATTGAGGAATTGAATTGGACCATTGTAACGATTGGTTTTATCAACAGGATCGGGAACTGCATAAGGATCATCAAATAAATTCACTTTGCCCAAAGTAAAGAGCCAGACAGTACCTTTTCCTAAAGTAATAACATCTTTACCAGCTCCAACAAACAACTTCCCAGTTCCCATTGCCAACATATGAACCAAGCCTCGGTTCTTTAGATTCCAATCTAAACGAGCATCAACTTCTTCAATTCTCGCTTTCATTACCTCCTGCTCAGTTCTTAACGATCTAACTTCGTTTTGAAGCATAGTCAACTCACCTCTAAAATCATTTATGAGAGAATTCATTCTTCTCAAATCATCAACTGATACCGAATTGGGGTGACTCTCCACCCATTTGACTAATTTATAGATTTCAGCGGCAGCTTCCTCTCTTGTAATGTTTTTTTTAGGTCTGAATCTACCGTCAGGATATCCAACAAGAACACCATATTTATTTGAGAGCTCCATTATAGCTTGATAAGACCAATCATCTTGCTTCAAATCACTATAAGAAAAGGATGGAAGAACAAAGGCCAATATAAACAAACAACTAATAAAAAAAGAATCTAATCTAATGAGTGAATTCATTAATAGCTACTTTAAAAGACTTCTATATCAATGAATATTAAATCAAAAGCCTTAATTTATGTCTTCTGAAGACCAAACTTTACTCAACAGTTACGCAGGGATAATTTCACGAGTTATTCTCCAAAAGCTCTTCTCAAAAAGGCTAAAAAAGAAATTCAGCCAACCAACTTTATATTTAGACAAAAACACTGAATATCAACGATTTCCGGATAATCCCTAATATACTTTGGGCTTATTTAAATTAACTTGAAGTCTTAACAATGGCAAAACCAAATCACTAAGCTGTGTTGGAGTTAGTTAATACTCTCTCACAATCAATATATATCCATTTTGATTTTGCTATGGTTGTAATATTTCAAGCATTACATACTTTGGATTACTCGCCTAATATAAAAAATTCAAATAAAGCTTTTCATTAATACCTTGAATCAATTATGGTAACCCCGGACCTTTCCACAATACACGTCTTTGGCTTTCTCTGGGCAGGGATTTGTGGTGCTCTCATTGGCTTAGAGAGGGAAGCAAGAGATAAAGGTGCCGGTTTAAGGACACACACTCTAGTCAGTCTAGGTTCCTGCCTTTTCACAGTCATCTCAATTGAGAGTGTTTCTGGATTAAGTAACGGAGATCCAACTAGAATCGCAGCACAAATTGTCAGTGGGATAGGTTTTCTTGGTGGTGGAGCAATCATTCAAGAAAGAGATAAGGTTCATGGTTTAACTACTGCAGCAACCGTTTGGATTTCCGCTGCAATTGGTATGGCTTGCGGAATGGGACAAATTCCATCAGCCATATTAGTAACATTAATGACGTTGATTTTCTTATTCGTCTTTAGAAGAGTCTCTAAAACACTTAGGAAACCTCGTTTAACTTGGTTGCTTACAATAAGGTTAAATAGTGAAATATTAGATGTATTAGACCTAGAACACAAAATTGAAAATACAGTAAAAGCCCAAGGCTTCAGACTTCTTGAATTAACAGAAAAAACCGACAGACTGGAGCTAGTTGTAAAAGGAAGAGGCAAACTGTCATCCTTAACAAAGCACATAAAAGAGACCAGTAAAGAAAATCTTGAAATTGACCTGAGAGAACTCTAGTTCTCATCCAATGAAGTTTACTCCTCTGGAGCACAGGGTGGAATTTCAGCTTCATCTCGATGGAACTCAACCTGGCTACTATCCTTAATTAACCTTGAATCATTTAACACATCAACAAAATCCATCATTTCACCAACCTCTTTCAATTTGAATTCAAGCATTGAAATTCTTTCCTCTAGAAACCTCTTATAGTGATAGAGTTCATTGAGTTGCTCGGTTATATCTCTAAATTCTTCGCTTAAACGCATAAATTTATTTCTTAAAGTTAATGGACAAAAACCTTTAAAAGCCTTACAAAACATCTCTCGGCATTAATACACAATATCTTTAGATGAATATCTAGATTGAGCTGATCTTTGGTGCCTTTACTAAAAAACTAAGCAATTTACACAATATCGAGATGTAAAGCAAATAGCTAATATGCATTCAAAAGATGAGTCAAGAACTCTTTAAAAGCAAGCTTCAAGTAAATTAGCTAAAATGAATTCATTATGATAGTTATTGTAATTCCAGCGAGACTCAAAAGTACAAGGCTTGAGAGAAAACCCTTAGCAATGATCGGTGACTACCCAATGTTATGGTGGACTTGGAAAAAAGCACAGAAGAGTAAACTCGCTAATAAAGTCATTATTGCAACTGATAGTACTGAGATTGTTGATCGAATGACTTCATATGGAGCTGAGTGCGTTATGACTCCAGAGGATTGTAAATCAGGATCCGATAGGATTTATCAAGCGACAAAAGATTCCCCGGAAGCAGAAATCATTGTTAATTTGCAAGGTGACGAGCCATTAATGAATTTAGATACTCTCGATGGTTCAATAGAAACACTCCTCAGCAACTCCGACTGTGAAATTGCAACAGCTGTTTCGCCATTTAAAGACGTTAGCGATTGGGAAAATCCTAACAACGTGAAAGCTGTTTTCAATCAAAAGAATAAAGCAATATACTTTTCCAGATCTCCTCTAAAAAACGGCTTACTCCACATTGGGCTTTATGTATATAGAAAAAGCTCTTTAGAAAAGTTTTGTAAATTAAGTCCATCTCCACTGGAAAATGCAGAACAATTAGAACAGTTAAGAGCAATAGAAAATGAGATTCCAATTTATGTTTATAAAATTCATAATACTGAAATGGAACATTTTGGTATTGACACCCAGGAAGATCTAACAAGAGCTAGAGAAATATTATTATCCACTAAATAGATTTTAGATCCAGAGTTTTGATAGGCTTAGAATATCAACTCCAAATTAATCTTTTGGTACCAAGTTTCTCCCTATGAATTCGATAGTTTACTGAGATTTGCCTATAATCAAAGACATAAACTTGCTTGAAAAAGTAAATAACGGATAGGATCAAATAAATACCTAAAGAAAACAAAATTAACTGCTTATCATGAAATGTTTTTCTTTTTTATTAACAATAAGTTTGATTCTCTCATCAAACTTTTCAGCTAACGCTCAGAACAGTAGTCCTTACAATTTTGGAGAAAATACGTATGGTGAGGATTACTTAAGTACACCTCCCAAATCAGCACCATCATCAAAATTTAACGATACGGATTATTCTCTTGGACCCGATACTCAAAGTCCATACAACTCACTAGACAATCCAGGAGACAGTGAGACACTCAGCACACCTCTAGATTCAAATTTCAGTTCAAACTCCACCTCAGGAGAACCTCCTTATACCCTTAATGATCCCGAATATGGGGCTGAAGGAACAAGCTCTCCAGGTCCTTTTGAAAAAGTAGGACAATGGATTCAAAGAAAAACCAATCGACCAACCGGACAACCAGAGCTTGACTTAGCAAATCAAAGAATTCAAGCGGGGAAAGCAAGAATCAAAGCGGTTAAAGCAAGACAAAAGCTTGAAGATCATATAGCAGACTGTGGTTCCGAAACGGATAAATTGAAAAGAGAACTGCAAAGGGCAGAAGAACAAGCAAGCCTTTTAGAAAATCAAGTTAGATTTCAAGAATCTAATTCTGAAGAAAGCACTTTCTAAAACTCAAAATATAATCAAGCTTAAAGAAAAACGATTAATCAAGTATTAACATTGCCCAAGATTCCTTATTACACAGACTTTTTGTAATAAATAGTGGATGAATTTTTAAATTTACACTTTAGAGTAAACCTTCACGGTCTTACAATATAAATACTCTAATCTTTAAGTCTAGGGTGTTCATACCAGTCTTTTTGGGTTAGTGGGATTTGAAAACGTATATTTCCTTAAATTATCAAAGGGGAGTAAAAATGATTCTTAAAAAATTAACTTTAGCTTTTTGTTTTCTGGCATTAGTTGGGCTAGGGATACCAAGCACACCGGTTAAGGCTGACGCCGGTTTAACATTGGGAATCATCGGCACTGCCCTTGGTGGTTCTGCACTGGGCTTGGGTCTTGCAAATAGATACTCTCTTTGGAGAAATAGACGCAGATTTGGTGGGCCTGGATTTGCAGCATATCCAGCTTACTATGGTGGCTATACAGCAATGCCCGTAGCTGGTGGCTGTGGAACAGCGTGCTATGCACCTCAAACCGTTAGTTGTTACCGTCCAGTTGTAAATTATGTTCCAGTCACTTATACCGTGCCAGCACCAGTAAGTTGCTGTCCACCAGTAGGCTGTAATGCTCCCGTTGGATGTGGTGCCACTTACGGTTTATTTAGATAAATCCCTCAAACTTAAAGCATACATTAAGAAATAAGATTGACCAAATTGAGGTGTTAATATAATGCTTAAATTGGCTTTCTTATTTTCTAGGAATTTGTAAGAGTATTAATTTTTCCCCAAAACAAGCAAGACAAAATACAAAGTATAGCGGCTAAATTACAAATCAACTCTTATGAAACTATATGAATTAAAAATATAAATAAATTATCAAAGTTAAGAACAAAATATACAAAATATGCCTCGCAAGACATATTAAGATTATATGATTGAAATATAGAATAGATTTTTATCTTAATTTATAAATTCAGGGGTTGATACTTTAATGCAAGTTACAAAAAGAAATAATCAATTAGAGCCATTCAAGAGACAAAAAATAGAGAAAATACTTTTCAACGCAGCAAAAAGTATTGAAGGAATTAGTAGTGAAATAATTCTTACAGATATTGAATTACAGCTTTTCGATCGAATAACAACTAAAGACATTCACAAAGGTTTAATAGCCACTACGCTTCAACATGTACAATCAGAACCTCAATATAGTGACTTAGCATCCAAACTTTTATTATTCGATATTTATAAACAATCTCTCGGCAAATACTCCTTTGATGACCTAGGTAAAGCTTATAGAGATGTATTTCCAGCTTATATAAGAACTGCCATCGAGAAAAAGTTGTTGAGCCCGATCCTCCTTGAAAAGTTTGATCTTCAAAAGCTTGCAAGTGCAATTGATCATAAAAACGACAATTTATTTAAATTCAACGGCCTATTCACTCTTTCAGACAGATACTTAATCAGAGACTTTAAAGATAATGAAAGGATTTTAGAAGCACCTCAATTTTTCTGGATGAGGGTTGCAATGGGTGTCTCATTGAACGAAGAGAATCCAACAGAGTGGGCAATAAACTTTTACAACAAAATGAGCAAACTCGAATATCTTGCAGCTACGCCGACTTTATTCAATAGCGGAACACTTTATCCTCAACTAAGCTCATGTTTTGTTCTAGACCTCCCAGATAGTATTGAGGGAATTGCCGATGGAATTAAAGATGTGATGTTCCTCGAGAAGCACTCAGGAGGCATCGGAATGAATGTCTCTAGACTCCGTTCGGCTGATAGTGTTATTGAATCAATTCAAGGTAAATCATCAGGACCAGTTCCATTTCTCAAGATGTTTGATTCCGTTGTGGCAGGGGTCTCACAAGGTGGACGACGTCGAGGCAGTATGGCAATTTATGTAGAACCTTGGCATCTTAACATTGAAGATTTTATTCGTCTCAAAGCAAGAACCGGAGATGACACACAAAGACTGCGGGTACTAAACACAGTAATATGGGCTAATGACGAGTTCTTTGAAAGAGTTAAAACCGATCAACCATGGTATTTATTCGATCCTAATGAAGTAAAAGATCTTTGTGATTTATACGGAGATGAATTCCAGAAAAGATATTTGGAATATATACACCTAGCACAAAGAGGAGAACTACAAAATTACAGAGTTGTAAAAGCAAAAGACTTATTCAATAAAATTTTAACGGCCTTAATTGAAACAGCTCACCCCTGGATAACTTTCAAAGATGCAGCAAATAAAAACTGCCCAATAAATCACAAAACATTGGTTCATTCAACAAATTTATGTACAGAAATCTTTTTACCTACCGATGCTCAAACAACTGCAGTTTGCAACCTTACGAGTCTCAACCTATCTCGTCATTTGAACGAAAACAAATCCGACTTTGATTACGATAAGATTCGTGAATCCGTAAGATTGGCAGTTAGGCAGTTGGATAATGTAATTGATGTTAATTATTACCCAACTGATAAAGCACGCAAAGGAAATCAAGAATATAGACCGGTAGGTTTAGGGGTGATGGGATTTGCAGATGCTTTAGAACAATTACAAGTACCATACGGTAGTGAAGTAGCTGAAAATTTAACAAATAGAATCTTCAAGATTATGAAAGAAGAGTCTATTAATACTTCATCAGAGTTAGCAAACGAGAGAGGCAATTTCCCCGAATATAAAGGAAGTGCTTGGGACAAACAAGGAACTCCGATGAGAAATGGAACTTTAATGGCGGTAGCTCCCACCGTGACCATTTCTATGATTGCGGGAACAAGCCAAAGCTTAGATCCTAATTACAGTAATTTCTTCACTCGAAATAATATTGCTGGAAAGTTTGCAGAATTCAATATAAACCTTGTAAATGTTCTTAAGACATTAGGGCTCTGGGAGCAAGTACACCAAGATGTTTTATTAGCGTCTGGATCTATACAAGAAATAAAAGATATTCCAGATCACATAAAAGAAGTTTTCAAAACTGCTTTCGAATTGGATCAAAAAGCAGTAGTAAAAATAGCTTCCATTGCTCAAGAACATATAGATCAAGGTATTAGTAGAAATCTATACTTTGATACTAAAAATATTGAAGAATTAACTGAGATTTATATGTATGCTTGGGAGTCAGGTTTAAAGAGCACTTATTACGCATTCTTCTCTCCATCAGCAAAAACAGAAGGTAAGTTTTTATATAAAGAGGATAAGAAAGAAACAGAGCCTAAACTCAAGACAGAATCTTCAATAACAAGCAGCAATCCAGCAAAGAAAGAAGAGCCTGTAGCTTGCAGCTTAAACCCCAATGATCCAGAATTCGAGCATTGCGAATCTTGTCAGTAACAAAAATAAAAAGCCTAAGATACTTTTCAACTGTCTTAGGCTTTTCTCAACTATCTTCTCCAAGAAAAACCTAAAGGTCTTTGGTTTGAAATTGGTATTGCTTTTGGATTATTGTTAGCAGTTGTAAGGCCCCCTTGTCTACTAAAAACTCTTCTAAACCAATTGGACATTCCACCACTTCCAACAGTTTGTTTTGGACCGTTCAAGATTCCTAAAACAGCTGAGTTTGGTTCTTTTCCTCTTTGAATTCCTGTATTGGAATCAGGGTTGAGAACTATTCTAGGATTCCTTCGATAGTTAAGCTTATTGGAATTACCCAAGTTCATTGCACTATTACGTTGAACCAAATCAGCTGGTTGACCGTATTGTGGTTTATAAGCTTGGTAGGTTCCATTTTGACCATAAGGACTAGGATATGCTTGTTGTTGCATCATTGCAGATGGCATTTGTTGACCATACGGATTATTAGATTGATATGGATTCGTATAAGGCTGTGCAAAAGAAGCAACTGGCTGAGTTGGTTGTATAACAGGTGCTTGTGGGATTGGAGAGGCTTGATTCAAAATTGCTTTCTGTCCAGAAAGATAAACCCCATTGCCTGGAACATAAGCACTTGCACTTTGTTGACCATTAGGACTAGAGATCTGCTGATTAGCCAACTGCGATGGGATATTAAGACTACTGGATGCAGCTGGGCTCATAACCGCCTGTGGGCCATAGGCACTATTGTAAGGTGCAGATTGAGTATAAGATGCAGTCAACAATAGTGAATTCACTAAAAAGCTTATTATTAATCTATTTCTTGATTTGTTCATTGACTTCTTCATTTTCTAGAGGGCCTTATAATGTAACGTTACAATATATTGTATTTAGGAACAAGAATTACTAATTAAAATAAGCCCATTTGCAATAACCCTTAAACTCTAATGATGAAAATTCGGAGTGAAAGTTCCTCAAGAAATGAGTTAGGATGTATATTAATAAAGTTCATGCGAAGAGCTATATTGAACAACTTTCACTTTTATTCAGTTAAGTTGTGAGTTAATGCTTGTTTTAATTATAATATGGTTTGTGTTGTAATCTCTGGTGGTCAATGGGGTGATGAAGGTAAAGCAAAAATTACTGATTTGCTTTCGGATAAAGCTGACTTTATTGTTAGATACCAAGGAGGAGCTAATGCTGGACACACGGTATCCACAAAAGAGGGTCTTTTCAAGTTTCATTTAATACCCTCTGGAATTTTATTTGACAATAAAACTTGCATCATTGGCCCTGGAACAGTAATTGAGCCAGGCTTTCTAATTAATGAAATTGAGAATTTAAAAAAACAAGGTATTAACCTACAAGGCCTAAAAATTTCTGGATTAGCTCACATCACAATGCCTTGGCATATTGATATTGATAAGGCTGCAGATACAGTAGGATCCACAGGAAAAGGCATTGGCCCAACTTATACTGATAAAGCTAAAAGGCACGGTATTCAGCTTCATGATTTACTATCAGAAAAAACTTTAAGAGAAAAATTACAAAGGGTACTTCCAAAACAAAACCAAGCACTTCAAAAAATACACAATTTAAATGCTTATAGTGAGGATGAAATAGTAGAAAAGTATCTCAAGTACGGAGAATTCTTTAAACCCTATCTAGGAGACGTTATTAACGATCTATATAAAGCAAGAAAGGATGAAAAAAATATTCTGTTTGAAGGTGCCCAAGGGACATTATTGGACATTACTTTCGGCTCTTATCCTTACGTAACCAGTTCAACACCGGTTTCTGGAGGAGCTTGTGTAGGCTCCGGAGTCGGCCCAACAATTATTGACAAATCAATAGGTGTTTTCAAATGTTTTTCTACAAGAGTAGGTGACGGACCTTTCCCATCCGAATTAGCTTATGATAGTCAAGAGGCAATTAAACTGCGACAAGATGGCACTCAATGGGCAGAATTTGGAACTACAACCGGGAGAATGAGAAGAGTCGGGTGGTTTGATGCAGTTTTAGCAAAATATGCAGTTAGAGTTAATTCTTTTACTGGAATAGCACTAACCAAACTTGATACTTTAGATAGCTTTGATGAAATAAATATTTGTATAGCCTACTTAAACAAAGAGACAGGTGAAATGATTCAAGAATTACCTTATGCAAGCTCATCATTACTTTCTCAATGTGAACCAGTTTTTCAGTCTTTTCCAGGCTGGAATGAGCTGATACATGGATCCAAATCATGGGATAGCCTCCCTAGCAAAGCGCAAAAATATGTTGAGTTAATAAGTAGGACTCTTGAAACCCCTGTAAATATAGTGAGCACAGGACCAGATCGAGAGCATAGTATTTTTCTTGATGACATTTTTTAAGCAAACACTTATGACCTAGCTCTTCAACTATTCTTAAATTAACCAATTAGCTAGTAATATATTTAGTCTTTTTTGCTTTAATAGAAGAATAGATATTGCCTAACTACTTATAAAAATGATTAGAGTTTGTTTTTCTTTACTCACCTTTGCACTGTTAACGTCCCTCATTGTGGATCTGCCATCTTTTTCTGGCGATAGAGAAACTGCAAAGGTACAGTTGGCCACTGCTGCTCTAAGAGAAATCACAAAGATTCCCGAAAAAACAATACCTCCAAGTCTCTTAAAAAATGCTTATGGAATAGCGGTCATTCCTGAGATATTTAAAGTTGGATTTGTTTTAGGAGGTCAAAGAGGAATAGGAATATTAACTATAAAACAAGTTAATGGAAATTGGAGTTACCCTACTTTTATTAGCTTAACCTCTGGCAGTATAGGTTATCAGGGAGGCGCCCAACTCAGTGATGCAATTCTTGTATTCAAAACCCCAAAAAGCATTAAATCAATTAGGGATGGTAAGTTCACACTTGGTGCAGATGCCTCTATAGCAGCTGGTCCAGTGGGAAGGAAAGCAACTGCAGCCACTGATTTGAAACTAGACGCTGAAATTTATTCATATTCTCGTAGCAAAGGTTTATTTGCGGGGGTTTCGTTAGAGGGAGCTTCACTAAAAATAGATTCCAAATCCAATGAAAGATATTACAAGAATAAATATGTTTCGACTAACCAAATACTCTCCTCAAAAGCAGTTAGGTTACCAAATAGTGGAAAACAGTTCTTAAACGAAATTTATAAACGTGTAGATCATTAGAGAAGACTAATCTAATTAAACTTAAACCCTCAATTTAATAAACTAAGAATGTCTTGATAGACTTTATTCATATTTTGATTACCATCGATTGAATTAAGTAAGTTTTTTTCCTGATAAAAACTTATCAATGGAGCTGTTTCCTTATTGTAAGTGCTTAATCTCGCTTGAACAAGTTCTTTTTTATCATCATCTCTTTGATAAAGAGCGGAACCGCACAAGTCACAAATATCTTTTTCTTTAGGTGGAGAAAAAGTTGAGTGATAAACTGCACCACAATTCTTATTTGTACAGTTACGTCTTCCAGTAATCCTTTCAACTAACTTATCATCATCCAAACTAATTGCAATTACAGAGTCTAAATTCAGATCATTGTCTTTCAACAGATTATCCAACGATTCAGCTTGGACAATATTTCGTGGAAAGCCATCCAATAAAAAATGTTTTTCTTGTTTTTTTATTTCTTCAAGCTTACTCAATATTAGACCGATGACCAGAGAGTCAGGAATCAGTTTACCTTCTTTAACATATTCCTTTGCTTCAATACCTAAGTCCGTTTCATTTTTGATTGCCTCTCTGATCAAGCTTCCAGTATCTATCTTAATTAAATTACTGAAATCCTTAGCTAGTCTTTGAGCTTGAGTTCCTTTGCCAGCACCAGGAGGACCTAACAATAAAAGGTTTTTTGAGAATTCACTTTGTTGTTTCATGATTACTTACTTAAAAGGGTTCGAACTTGATACTGGTGAGCTTGAGTATAAGCAATAATTTGAGTGTGTAAATCTATTGCAACACCAACCATAATAATGAGAGAAGTACCTCCAAGAGCTCCCAAAGTTGTCACTTCACATAATTTTTCAACATGTATGGGAAGAATTGTTATTAAGCCAATCAAGCAAGCTCCAATGAAGACAATTCTATTTAAAACTTTTTCTATATATTCAGCAGTAGGTTTACCGGGTTTAATACCCTGAATAGCATTTCCTCCTTTTTGTAGGTTTTCTGCCATATCTTTTGGGTTAAGAAGAATAGAAGCATAGAAAAAAGCAAACAAAATAATCAAAGAAATATAAAACAACGAATGCTCCCAGGTAGAATAAGCAAATAACCTGTCGCAAAATCCTCCAAGAGCTTCAAATATTTTATTAATAGGATTTACTGACAAAATTGGAGCGAATATATTGCCAAAAAATTCACCTTCCACAAAGATTTTCCTGAAACTAGCAGATATAGATAAATTGGGTTGTCCCGTTGCAAAAGTGAACAACTGAAGAGGCATATACATCGTTGCACTTGCAAAAATCAGTGGGAGAACTCCAGCCGGATTAACTTTCAAAGGAAGATAATGACCACTGACGTTAGCATAAGAAGACATGGGAAAAGACGAAGAACCACCACCTCCCATATTACTTCTAGCACCAACTATTAATAATTTTCGAGAACCCTCTTGAATGTATATAATAGCCAAAACTATAAGAGCAAAAAACACAATTAATGTAATCAAACCCCAAGTTGGAGTAGTTCCAGATTCCCAAGCTTGTAAAGTTTGACCAAACATCTGAGGTAACCGAGCGGCTATTCCAGCAAAAATTAAAAGAGAACCGCCATTACCAATTCCAAATTCACTGATTAGTTCTCCAATCCACATAACAAAAGCACTTCCTGCCGCCAAACTAATAATCGATTTTAGATAAAAAAGCCAAGCCGCCTCTTCAGGAGAAGCTAACCCTGATAAATATAACCACCTTGTTAAAGCGAAAGATTGAATTATCGCTAACAGAATCGACAGTCTCCTAACCCACTGTTGATATTCTTTCCTTCCCGACTCACCCTGTTCCTGTTGAAGAGCTTTTAATTGAGGGAAAACTTCATTAAGGAGTTGCATCATGATTGAAGCCGTAATATAAGGCCCAATACCGAGAGCAAAAACGGATAAATTACTTAAAGCTCCTCCTGCAAACAAGTCAACCAAACCTAAAAGGTTACTACTCAGCAGATTACCAGCCTTACTCATCATATCATGGTTGATTCCAGACAGAGGTATTTGAACGCCGAGTCGATAGAATGCAAGTAGTCCAATAGTCATAGAGACTCTCTGAAGAAGTCCTGTTTGAACAAAAGAGTCCCACGACGGGATCTGAGATGAAACTGAAGTAGTTTTCTGGCTACCTTTTTGAAATTTGCTTTTTGTTAAATTTGACACTCAATCAATTGTTAAGAATGATTATCGAAATAAAATATGGACTAAGAAATTTTCTCTAATGAACCACCGGCTTTGCTCACTTTGGTTTCTGCTGAAGATGAAAATGCATGTGCTTTTATTTTCAGTGGTGTTTTCAAATCACCATTAGCAAGTATCTTCAATCCGCCATTTTCCAATTTCTTTATTACTTTAGATTCTAAAAGTAATTCCGGTGTTACTTCTATTTCTTTATCAAAACCAAGAGACTCAATATCAGCTAAGTTAATTATTGTATAACTTTTTTTATTGGGAGTTGATATATACTGATGCTTTGGAAGTCTGCGATACAAAGGAGTCTGCCCTCCTTCAAATTGTTTTCTAATTGAACATCCAGCTCTCTGTTTTTGTCCATTATGTCCTCTTCCAGCAGTTTTCCCACCATAGCCTGCACGTCCTCTAGACTCTCTTTTCTTTTTTCTCTTCGAACCTGGTGAAGGTTTTAAATCTGATAAATCCATTATTCATACTCCAATATTATTTTATTTATAAAGGCTAGGCTTCAACATTTTAACTAATTTTTATAAATAAGTTAAGCTGGAATCGCAACCTGTCCTCTTAATTGTCTAATTTGACTCTTTGTTTTCAATTTAGTAATTGCATCTTGTAAAGCACCCAATACGTTAATTGGGTTTGTTGAACCAACTGTTTTACAAACAACATTATGTAAGCCAGCTGATTCTAAAGCCATCTTTATTGACCAGCAAGCTATCAACCCTGTTCCTTTTGGAGCTCTAAAAAGATTTACAACCGTTGAACCATGATGACCAGTTATATCATGAGGAATAGAGCCTTGATCGAAAGGAATCCTTGTAAGTTTTTTCTTAGCATTTTCAATTGCTTTTCTTATTGCATCGACCACTTCTGCAGCTTTTCCAAGGCCAACTCCTACATTACCCTTCATATCTCCAATAACAACAAGAGCAGAAAAGCTTAAATTCTTACCACCCTTAACAACTTTTGTTACGCGGCGAATTTGTACAACTTTCTCAATCCATTCGTTGTCTTTTTCATTTCTCTGCTGGCCTCCAAAAGAATCTTTTGATCTTCTTGAATTTCTACCTTCTTGGTTATTACCATCTCCTTTAGAGTTGGATTTTTTATGTTGTCCTGGTCCTTTGGAAAATTTTTGTGAGTTCATAATAGTTCCTTAAAATTCTAAGCCTCCTTGTCTCGCAGACTCAGCGAGAGATTTAATTCTTCCATGATATAAGTGTCCACCTCTATCAAAAACAACTTGTTTAATATTTTTCTTAATTGCTTTATCTGCAATTAGCTTACCAACTAATTCAGCCGCTCCACAATTGGCACCGTGTTTTGTCTCTTTTTTTATAGTTTTATCCAAGCTAGAAGCTGCTGCTAAGACATTTCCTGTTTCATCATCGATAATTTGCACATATATGTGTTTTCCACTTTTATGTGCAGATAACCTCGGCTTGCTAGAATCACCTGAAATTTTTTTTCTTACACGGATATGTGCTCTATTAAGAATTCTTTTCTTTGTAAAGTTGGCGGACATAATTAACTACCTTTTATTTTTTACCTGACTTACCTTCTTTTCTTCGTATCTTTTCACCATCATACATAACACCTTTACCTTTATATGGTTCAGGAGGCCTAGCCATACGGACTTCAGCCGCAAATTGGCCTACTTCATCCTTTTTAATACCAACTATCTCAACTGTAGTCTGGTCTGGACAAGTGACTTGCAAATCATCCGGAATCTCAAACTCAATGGGGTGACTATAACCTAACGCCATGACCAATACTTTTCCTTTGATCTGGGCCTTATAACCAACACCAACTAGTACAAGTTTCTTTTTAAAACCATTTGTTACACCTTCAATAGCATTCCCAAGGAGACTACCGAAAAGACCATAAAGAGCTTTAACATCACCGTGTGGATTCTCTTCTGGAGGCTTAATAGAAGCAAATCCATTTTCAACGATTAAAGAAAAACCTTCCTTTAACTTTATTGATATTTCACCTTTGGGTCCTTTAACCTTAATAAGCTCATCAGCCTGGTTAACTTCAACTCCAGATTCTAGCTTATTTGATTTTTTTCCTATTCTTGACATAATTCTTTATCCTAATTTATTACCAGACGGTACAAATAACCTCTCCACCAAGTTTCCTTTTCTTAGCTTCTTGGTCGGTAATAATACCCTCACTTGTTGTATACAAAGAAATACTGTGTTGAGGATATCCGGTTATTTTATTGCTGTGTGAACTATAGAATCTACAACCAGGCTTACTTTGTCTTCTAATGCCTAAAATTGCTGGCTCACCTTTATTAACATACTTTAGATAAATTACTATATCTTTCTTAATAGAATCAGTCTCCTGAACTTCCACAGAGTGAATAAACCCCAACCTATCTAAGCACTTTGCTATTTCTTCTTTAATCTTAGAATGTGGAACTTTAATATATTTTTTTCTACCAAGCAATCCGTTACGGATTCTTGTAAGCATATCTGCGATTGGATCTGAATGAGTCACTTTAATATATTCACAAGTAGGGTTACCAACTAGACTTTTTAACACCAGGAATTAATCCTTCATGTGCCATCTCTCTAAAACAAATACGACAAATACCAAAGTCTCTAATAAAGCCTCTTGGTCTGCCACATTTCCAACATCTATTTCTAAGACGCGTTAAGGGAAGCTTACCTTTTTCGGCTAGACTTTGCTTCTTCTTTTCTCTTTGTTTAGTTGCTTTCTTTGCCATAAAGATATGTTATGAATCGAGCAATAAAGTATATCTTGTTTTTCGTAAAAATCAAAGTTTTCTGAAAAATTTTGAAGACTTTAATGAATATATTTTTGTTTAAAGGCCTGAATAATATGAATGAAACAGGAAAGCAATTCATGAATTGGATTTAAAAAGATGGAGCGAACGAAGGGATTCGAACCCTCGACCCCTTCCTTGGCAAGGAAGTGTTCTACCACTGAACTACGTTCGCATTTAAGAATTAATGCTAAAAATAATGGAATCGTATAAATTACTTCAATTATTTTTATTCAGGCAAAATATTTTGACAATTTATATCTCAAAAGCGCAAGTCAATAATTCTAGAAATTATATTTAAGCATTTTTATTTATGAAAAATAATGAAGAAAAGAAAACAAAATCCGGGTTTATAGCATTACTTGGCAGGCCTAACGTTGGCAAATCATCTCTCATGAATGCTTTGCTTGAACAAAAAATAGCTATTGTGAGCCCTAGAGTACAGACAACACGCACAAAAATACTGGGAGTTTACAACTATCCAAATAATGAAGCACAAGCTATTTTCCTAGACTTACCAGGAATGCATAAGCCAATTGACAAGCTCAGCGAATCATGTCGAAAAATCACACTGGATGGTGCAAAAGAGGCTGATTTAATTATTTTCATGAGCGAAGCAAACTGCCCGCCCGGCAAAGGAGATACATGGATTAGCAAGTGGCTAATGGAAAATTGTTCAGGGACCTCTCTCTTAATTGTTTTAAACAAAAAAGATTTAGTAAGGACTCATTCTCTGGAAACAAAATACACAAACCAATATCTTGACCTCTTCAAAGGGTTCACCCAAGAGCCTAAAGTAATAACAACTTCATGCTTTGATGAAAAAAGTTTGAAGGAGCTATTGGACAGAATCTTATTGATTTTACCGGAAGGTCCTTTCTATTTTCCAGATGATATTCCAACTAATCGTTCTTTAAGATTTTTAGCTTGTGAATTAATTAGAGAACAAGTCTTACTGCTTACGAATGAGGAGGTTCCACACTCATGTGCTGTTGAAATAGTTGAATTTCAAGAAAATGAAGAGAAACAACTAACGACAATAAGGGCAAACATTTTGGTAGAGACAGAATCTCAAAAATCTATTTTGGTTGGTAAAAAAGGATCGAAAATAAAAGAAATCGGAAGCAACTCTAGAAAAGAGATAGAAGAATTGCTCAACTCTAAGGTTTTCCTAGAATTGAAGGTTAAACAAAGCAAAACTTGGAGAAACAATCCTCGTAAACTTAAAGAACTCAACCCCATTGATTGAAACTTGTTTTAGAAAGGTTAGAAATATAAACTATCGATCTCTTTCTCATAATTTTTTTGAATAATTCTTCTTTTAATCTTCATTGTATGAGTCAATTCATCTTTCTCCTGGCTAAAAGACTTGGGTAGGATTAAAAACTTTCTTACTTTTTCATGTTCAGCCAAATGTTCACAGGCCTTATTCATTTCATTTTTAATAAAGTTATTAACCTTGGAATCTCTAATGAAATGTTCCCATTCGTTTTGAGTCATCTCTTCTTGATTTCCTTTAAAGTTTTCAATAATTGAGCCTCTCTGTAAAGTTATTAAGGCACAAAGCCAATTTTTCTTGTCACCGAAAACAGCAGCTTGTTCAATAAAAGGGCTAGAGCATAATTTATCTTCAATATAAGTTGGAGCAATTTTTTTTCCACCAGAAGTAATTATCAAATCTTTTTTACGACCAATAATGAAAACATTTCCTTTTTCATCTATTCGCCCCAAGTCACCGGTTTTAAACCATCCATCCTCTGTAAAAGAATCTCTTGTTGCATCTATGTTATTCCAGTATGCTTGGAAGATAATTTCCCCTTTGGCAAGAATTTCGTCTTCTTCAGAAATCTTCAACTCAACCGAAGTTAATGGCTTACCCACACTTCCATATTTAACACTATTCAAAGAATTGGCACAGAGAATACCTGTAGTTTCCGTTAAACCGTAACCTTCTATTAGATAAAAGCCAATTGCATGAAAAAATTCAATACATTCCTGAGAGAGAGGCGCTCCTCCTGAAATTATTACTTTCAAGCTTGGACTTATACGATCCTTAATTTTTTTGAGTACTAACTGATAAACAAGTTTATGTAATAAGACCACTAGAAGTCTCACAAATTCATTTCCAGAAGTAAATTCAAGTTTTTTCAAGAAGATTGCCATGGAAATAGAGACTTTAACTATATTTCTGGTTGTTTTAGGCAATTCTTCAATTTGCCTGGAGACTTTAGTTCTAAGCTTCTCCAGAATCAAAGGAACAGCAAGAATAATAGTTGCCGGTGCTTCCTTTAAATATTGACCAACTAATTCAATCCGGTTACAAAAGTATATAGGACAACCTTGGCTCAAAAAATACCATTGACCCGCAATACGTTGAAATATATGAGCAGAAGTTAGAAAAGCGAGAAGAGAATTTTCATTTTTATCTCTAATTGGAACTGTATTTGGAATACTATGGGTTTGGAAAAGAATATTTTTATGAGTGAGAACAACTCCTTTCAATTGACCACTAGTACCGGAAGTATAAACAATTGTTGCAACATCATCTTGAGACAAAGACTCATATCGCTCACGAACTATATTAATAGTTTCGTTTAATTCATTTTCTCCGATAGATTTATACTCTTGAAAGTTAATTACTGGAATATTAAGACTTAAGTTACTTGCTTCAAATTCGTCAAAAACGATAATTTTCTCAATTGTTGTTTCTTCTACAACTTGAATGACTTTATCCAACTGTTTTTTATCTTCTACAAATAGTATTTTTGCAGCAGAGTTATTGAGCAAGAATTTAATCTCAGCAGGAGTACAAGTGTGGTACAAAGTGGTTGTTACAGCTCCTGCAGACATAATACCAATATCGGCAATGGTCCACTCAATTCTAGTGTTAGAGAGAATTGCTACTTTATCTCC
The DNA here is from genome assembly GCA_030065015.1 of Candidatus Caenarcanales bacterium. Classification (GTDB taxonomy): domain Bacteria; phylum Cyanobacteriota; class Vampirovibrionia; order Caenarcaniphilales; family Caenarcanaceae; genus JASJDU01. The sequence goes on from JASJDU010000020.1 coordinate 36,625, forward strand.
CTTTTTGGTATTGTCATCAATTAATGCAGCAGCGGTTTTAGAAACCTCTAACGAAAGCTCTTGCCAAGACACTGCATAAAACTGATTTCTTTCTCTTCGATTTTCCTGTTGATTAGTATATGCTGCCACGGTGGAAATACAAGTTTGCGCCTTTGAAAAGAACATATCTGGCAAGTTTTTGTACTTTGTAATTTCCATAAGTTCGTTTGTTAAAGTTACAATGCTAATTCTAATAAAGCCGGAAACTTTTTTGTTTCAAAGGCTTTCTAATAACTTAGGTTATTGCTAACAACCAGTCACAATAAATTATGCTTTTTTCAAAACATTCATTTAAAAAATTAGGTTTCGGATTATTGATAAGTACATTTGCTCTATTATCACCCTCTTTCGGTCAACCTTCCAATCAAGAAGAAAGAGAGCAATTGAATGACACTCAAAAAGCTGAATTAAAAAGCCAAGAAATACAATTAAGATCTCTTTTGCTGAAAAATCCTCAAATAGCAGAAGCTCATTTAAACCTGGGTAACATTTACTGGAAACAAGGCAGGGATGGAAAGCCAATTAGACATTACTTAGCCGCAATTAAGTTAAATCCAAATTACGCAGAAGCCTATTACAATCTTGGAAATGTTTTTTTCGAACAAGGTGAGCGTGAGCAAGCTTACGAAGCTTATAAGAAATCCACAGAATTAAAGCCAAATTTTGCACTAGCCTTCAACGGTCTAGGGAATTCTTTACTTGATGACAAAAAATACAATCAAGCCATTGAAAACTACAAGCATGCAATTCAATTAGATCCAAATTACAAAGAAGCAATTTACAACCTTTGCACCTCTTATATTTACTCAGCCAAATACTTAGAAGCAGTTAATGCTTGTCAAAGAGCGGCAAATACAACAAATGATTCAAGAGCTTGGAATAATTTGGGTAACGCATATTTCAGAACTAAGCAATTTGATTTAGCGCTTAGAGCCTATAATACTGCACTAGAGTTAGATCCTGAATTACCAGAGGCTCACTTTAATATTGCAGCGATTAGTCTAGTTCATACAAAAAACAAAGAGGAAGCATTAAACAGAGAGAAAATTCTCAAAGTCATAGATCCTCAAAAAAGTCATAAGCTTTCTTCATTAATTAAATCTTCAAGAATCTAATCAATGAAGGCTAATTAGTCAAATAGTCAAAACCACTTTACAAATCCGAGGTAAATGGAATAGGCTTCAGTCAGGTTGATGTTATTTAAATTTCATGAAGTTATCAGAATACGTTTTTAAAAGATTAGAGGATCTTGGTATTGACAATGTATTTTGTATTCCCGGAGAATCGGTACAAGAATTATATAGAGCTTTAATAAATAGCCCTTTAAACAATATACTTCTTTCACACGAACCATCAGCAGGTTATGCTACCGATGCGTATTCTAGACTAAAAGGAATCGGTGCAGTTTTAGTGAGTTATGGAGTAGGCTCTTTGAATATGGTTAACGCAGTTAGCCAGGCCTATGCCGAAAGTTCTCCGATGATTGTCTTAAGCGGTGGCCCAGGAATGGCCGAAAGAAAAAAGTATTCATTACTTCATCACAAAGTTAGAACATTTCAAACTCAACAAAGAGTTTTTGATGAAATTACAGCTGCTAGCTTAATAATAGAATCGCCGGAAGAGGCAGCAATTAAGCTGGAAACAGCCTTCCAAACAGCACTAAGATACAAAAAACCAGTTTATGTAGAAATTCCAAGAGATATTTGCAACTGCAAAATTGGTGCACAACCTATTTTAAGCCAATTCGACGAAGACTATGACGCAGATACTGTCAAAGAAGCTCTAGAAGAAGTTGTTGAACTCCTCAACAAAGCCCAAAAGCCTGTAATTCTAGCTGGAGTTGAAGTATCTAGAATTAAAATGCAAGACAAACTAATTGAATTTATCGAAAAAACGGGTCTTCCAGTTTGTACAACTTTGCTCGGGAAGTCATTAGTATCAGAAAGCCACCCTCAGTCTTTAGGAACTTTCTTTGGAACTCTATCCAATAAAGCTGCAGGTCATTACCTAGAATCATCTGATTTAATTCTGTCACTAGGATCAATTCTCAGCGATGTAAACCTTGGAATGTTTACTTTCCAATTTGATAGAACAAAGATGATCGAAGCACGTATAGATCACCTAAGGGTCAAACATCATCATTATCCCGAAATGACTCTTAAGAACTGCATTCAAGGATTACTTGAACACAAAAATATTAAAAAAAGGAATATTGATATTCCAAAGCCAAGAAAATCGCATATTGCCAAAGAAATTCCATCAGAAAGAATCACCGTTAATAATGCAGAAACGGTATTAAACAAATTTATCAATCGTGACAATACACCAACCTATCGTATTGTCAGCGATGTTGGAGATTGTCTCTTTTTAACTCAGGGACTACACACAAATACAATTTCAAGCTTTTTATCTCCTGCCTATTATTTAAGCATGGGATTTGCGGTTCCGGGAGGAATTGGCGCCCAAATTGCAGATCCATCTCAGCGTTCATTGATTGTAGTTGGAGATGGAGCATTTCAAATGACTGGAATGGAGATTATTAGCGCTACAAGATTAGGACTCAATCCAATCATCGTTGTTTTGAATAACGGTGTTTACGCAACTTTAGATAAAGTTGAATTAGATCCTCTTCCAGAATCATACAAAATTGGGAAATACGAATACTTTAAAATGGCTGAAATCTTCGGTGGGATTGGGTTAAAAGCCGATACAACAGATGAATTTGAAAAAGCATTAAATAAAGCAGAGAAAAAACATTCAAATGATTTAGTGCTAATTCAATTGAATTTAGATGAAAACGACGTCTCAGACGTTCTTAAGTCATTTGGGGCAAAAATGGGACAGTCTAATCAAGAAGCTTCTTCAATAGAATAAAAACTCAGAGGATTATTAAAGGAGCTAGTTTTGCAAGCAGTTGAAGTTTAAACTTAAGCAGCCAAAGCAGCGATTGGTTCAATATTAACTACTTTTCTACCTCTTTTGTCGGTGAACTTCACTTTACCTTCAATAAGAGAATAAATTGTAAAGTCTCTGCCCAAACCAACGTTTTTACCGGGCTTAAACTTTGTACCAACTTGGCGAATAATAATTTCTCCTGCATTAACTTTCTGGCCACCAAAACGCTTTACACCTCTGCGTTTTGCGTTACTATCTCTTCCGTTTTTACTGGAACCACCAGCTTTTTTACTTGCCATAGTTGATTGTTAATTTATTTTTCGAGAGTTAATTAGAATAACATACTAAACTCATTCCCCTCAAGATTCAACCTGTGGATATTAAATTCGGCCATATTTAATATCCCTACAGATACACTCAACAACTTATAAGAAATTTCTTATTGTTTCTAAACCTTCGAAGTATTCTGGAGAAAGAACCATATCTACCTCTTTATTTGGTAAAGCAGAACCTTTCTTCGGTATATTACTTGTTGGTTTAGGTACTATATAGCATTTAAATTGAACACTTTTGGCATCTTCTATTACTCCAGATACTTCTCTTGTTAAGTATGGTGTTCTAAAACCGCCCATGTAATCAGGCTGCTCACTGGTCCAGAGAGCAGATTTATCCGAGAAGTTCACAAAAGCAGAGCATGACAAAATAGTATATTTGGCAACGTTATTCAAATCAAAACTTATATCAGGGTTATTGGAAAGACCTGTAACATTAGTTTTAGAGCAAAAAAGATAAGTCCTGAGCAATGGCTCTCCCTTGTGAAAGTATTGCTCATGTTTATCTTTCTTACATTCATCATCACTTATTTGAACATGTCCCTCTATTGTGATTGTCCTGGGATTTTGATTATTAATAAAACGTTGAGGAATATTTAAGGATGGTCTTAAATGAGCAACAGAGATCATAATCGAAGTTTATAGAATGAATAAATTAAAAACTTTTTCAAATTTACAACGTTCAGGGAAATAACTTCTATAAACTCAGTTTAATCTTTCAAAGTTTTCAATTCTACTTTCTGCAAAATAGTCAAATATAATAGTTATTTGACTATTTTGAATTTAATTGGAAGAGAATGTTTTTTAGAGCAAAAACTAAAAAGTTAATTGAAACTTCTTTGCTTTATTTACTTTTTATAAGTGCTACTCAACCTATATATCCAAGTCAATCAGACTCAAAACAAACAATACAAAATTCTTCTTATTTACAACAAAACCAAGTTCAAAATACTGTTACTCAACACAAAAACAATTCTCAAGAGTCTCAAAAAACCAAAAAGAAAGACTATCAATTTTTATTAATTAGCCCTTCCTCCAAGGACAAGCAAAATACAATTCAAAGCAAAGTTCTCAAACAAAAAATAGAAGAAAATCCTTTAGAAAAACTCAGTCAAAATCCTCAAAATGCTGAAGAGTTTTTTAAGAGTGGAATAGCCAAATATAAACTAAAAGACTTCACAGGAGCGATTGCGGATTTTGACAAAGCAATTGATTTGAGCCCCAGTCACGGAGAGGCTTATCTATATAGAGGGAAATGTAAAAAACAACTCAACGACCCCAAAAGTGCTATGGCAGATTTTGAAAAGTCTCTTGAGTTAAATCCCAATAGTGCTAATTATTACTTACAAAGTGGCCTGAGTAAAAGTAAAAACAAGAACTTTCAAGGGGCAATTCAAGATTACACAAAGGCAATATCGTTCAATAAAGATACATTCCAAGCATACGTAAAAAGGGGAGATGCAAAACTCAATCTGGGGAAGTATCTAGAAGCAATTAAAGATTATAACGAAGCCATAAGCGTAAAGCCACATTCTCCAGACGCGTATCGAAGAAGAGCCTATGCAAAGTTCAAGCTTAAAAAGTTTCACGAATCAATGCTTGATGAAGAAGAAGCCAAAACGTTATACCATTCACAAGGAAACTTTAAAGGTTATAAAAGTGCAGTGGATTCAATCAATATTCTGAGAGACATAATCAAAAGTTCACGTAGATGATTTGTGCTTTCCTCAATGCTGAGAATCAACATTCGCTTTATATAAACCGTATTCTATAGACTCACTGATAGCTTGGAAAGTAGCCTGCAAGATATCCTCATGAAGACCAACTGTATTCCACTTTGAACCCTGGTTATCCATTTCAACATTAACCCTAGTTTTAGCAGCCGTTCCATCATGGCTATCAACCACTCTAACCTTAAAATCTGTAAGCTTAAAGTCAGCAACTACTTCATAATAATTTCTCAAAGCTTTTCTTAAAGCATTATCCAATGCATGCCCGGGGCCAACTCCTAGGCTAGCAGTATGAAGGACTTTTTCTCCGACTCTAATTTGTACCGAAGCTTCCGCAACACTGTCATAACTATCAAAAACTCTAAAATCAATGATTTCATAATACTTCTTTTTTTTATCTAGCTTCTTTAAAAACAAAAGCTCTAAACTGGCACCTGCCTGTTCAAACTGATACCCCTCATGCTCTTTTGCTTTAATTTCAATTAATAGCTCTTTTGCAATTCTTTGAGAGTTTTTCCCGAGCTCAATTCCCTTACCTTCAGCAAAATCTATTACATTACTGAGCCCAGCTTGCTCACTAACCACTATTCTACTTTTGTTGCCAACTAAATCTGGTATTGTGTGCTCGTAAGTTTCTCTATTCCGAAGCATAGCACTGGCGTGCAATCCACCTTTGTGCGTAAAAGCAAACCTCCCAACAAAAGGATGCTGACCTCTTGGATTGAGATTTGCAATTTCACTTAAGGAATGACTCGTTTGAGTCAGTTTAGTTAAATGCTGCTTTGAAGGCAAACACTCACAGTTCATTTTTAAACACAAGTTTCCAATAACACTTATCAGATCAGCATTGCCACAACGTTCGCCATAACCATTAATTGTCCCTTGAACTTGAACCGCTCCAGATTCAACAGCAGCTAAAGAGTTGGCAATTGCCAAATCCCCATCATTATGAGCATGAATACCCAATTGAACACGAGGGAACTTCTTAACAACTTCTTTCACTATTTCATTTATTCGAGTTGGCAAGCTTCCACCATTGGTGTCACATAGCGAAATAACATCAACTCCAGAACCAATAGCCGTTTCAAGAACTTTCAAAGAATAATCTGGATTCTCTTCATATCCATCAAAAAAATGCTCAGCATCAAAAATGACTCGCCTCTTTTTGCTTTTCAAGTGCTCTATTGAATCAGAAATCAACTTCAAATTGTTATCTAAAGTTGTTCTTAACGCTTGTTCAACATGCAAATCCCAAGTTTTACCAACTATAGTCACAACGGATGTTTCTGCCTTTATCAAGGCTTCTAAGATTGGATCTTCATCACAATTCTCACTATCAACTCTTTTGGTACTTCCGAAGGCTACAATCTGTGAATTTTTTAATTTTAAATTTTTCACCTCTTGAAAAAATTCAATATCTTTTGGATTTGCACCCGGCCATCCACCTTCAATATAATCAACGCCCAACTCATCCAATAAGCTAACTATTTTCAGCTTATCCGCAACTGAAAATGAAATACCATGCATTTGAGAACCATCTCTCAAAGTGGTGTCATATATCTGTATCTTATGATTTTTCATTTAATAATAGAATTGTTATTTGGCCTTCGAATAATTTTGTTAATAAAAGCTAAGAGTTATTTTCCAAACATTTTACACTGCTATTTTCTCAGCATCACCTTGAAGTGATTGAGAATTCAAAAGCAATCTAGAAGATCGAGAGAACAAATATGCACCAAGAGATGCAGTCAAAGGGATAGTTAAGATTAACCCAATACTGCCAACTATGGAAAGAATTATTTCTTTAACAACTAGTTCCATATTAAGCAATAATTCTGGGTTAATTTGAGTGAAAAGAATTAAGGTGGGTAAAGCACTACCAGCATAAGCAAGGATTAAAGTATTCACCATGGTTCCCATAACATCTCTCCCAACATTAATTCCAGATTGAAATAGTTCCTTAAACTGCTTAGTTGGAGCTGCTATGTGGACTTCATACATTGAACTCGATATTGACATAGCAACATCCATTGCCGCCCCCAATGAACCAATTAAGACCGCAGCAGCTATCATTTGATTCACTTGCAGCCCAGGATACTGATAATGCAAGCTTTCCATTTCAACTTCCATAAGACCAGAAAGACGAGCTGCAAAAACAGCCCAAGAACCAATTAGTCCCGCAAAAACCACGCCCCCAACAGTTCCACCAACAGCGGCAAGAGCTTTATAGTTAAATCCACTGACCGCTGTTATGGTAATTAAGGTACTTAAAACACAAAATAAACTAGCTGCAAATAAAGGAGATATTCCCATCTTGAGACTTGGGATTAATCCATAAAGCATGAACCCACCCATAGCTAATAAAGATATAAGTGCTAGAGCACCTTTTTTCCCTCCTATAAAAAGTACCAGAAGAAGAAAAGCAATCAGCAAAGCCCAACTCACATTGGTGCGATCATAACCTTCTATGTAAATAGCTCCGTCTTCTTGACTAAGTATAATTTTATCCCCTTTTTTCAAGATAACTTGAAAGGACAAATTAGGTGGAATTGAGTTAATCGCTTCTACTACTTGTCCCGTAGATGTCTTAATTTGAATTAACTGCTCTCTCTGTTTTTGGCCATTAGGTAATTGAGAGTGATAGTCCATGATCACTTTTTCAACCTTTCCTTTTTGCAAAGGTCTTACATCTTGCGGCTTCCTAATAGAACTTTGGACTTTAGCTTCTTTTTCGGCTTTTGGACTCGTTTGTGAATTTGAAGCTTCGGGAAAAAAGGAAATTGATAAAGTCAGAATAATACAAACGATTGTTTTGATAATTACAGCTCTTTTATTCAAATTCATAAAACCAGGATGGTTACACTTCAACTCTATTGGCTCTTTTTAACTCGTCCTTCGATAAGTCCAATATTTCTCCAAACTCCTTTAAATTAATTTGAAGATTCTGCTTTTTAGAAACTATTCCTAACTTTTGAGTTTTCAAACCTTGAGCATTTAAGACATTTCCCGGTTTTGTAGTCACTATTGCCCTACTTTGCGACTCACCGAACAAGATAGAAGCTAATCTTAAAGACTTATGTTTTTCAATTTCAATTTGCACACCAAAATCACTAGCAAGAATTATTTCAGAGAGAGAGATAAGCAGTCCTCCCTCACTTAAATCATGGCAAGAAAGGATTTCTCCGGAAGATATTTTTTCCTGCAAAAATTGATGAAGTAGTTTCTCTTTACTCCAATCCAGACTAGGACAATCTCTTTCATTGAAAGTGTCTCCAATTAACCAAATATTGTTACCTTCTTCTTTAAAAGGAATTTTACAAGTTTGTTTGTAGTCTTCGACTAAGCCAATCATTCCAATTACTGGAGTTGGCAATATATGTCTTCCATCAGAGAATTCGTTGTATAAACTAACGTTACCACCAGTAACCGGAACATCCAACTCTTCACAAGCTTTTCTAATACCCTTCACGGACTGCTCCAGATACCAAAAAGATTCAGGTCTTTCTGGGTTTCCAAAATTTAAGTTATTTGTAATTGCTAAAGGCTTAGCTCCAACGGAAGAGAGATTTCTGGCAGCTTCAGCCATAGCAATCTGAGCGCCGAGATATGGATCTGCTTGAACGTATTTAGGGTTGCAATCCAAAGAAACTGCTAAAGCCTTTTCACTGGGCTTACCATTTGGTTTTCTCAATCTAAGCACTGCTGCATCAGCTTGACCGGGTTTAGAAATAGTATTCAATTGAACCTGTTGATCGTACTGTTCATATATCCACTCTCTTGAACTAAAATCCGAAGAGGATAACCTATCTAAAAGTTCTTTTTGAATTTCTTCTTTATCTAACTTAAAATCAGCTTTAGAAACTACATTTATTGATACTTTGGGCGCAAGAGATTCTCTAGTATAGATTGGGGCTTGATCGGTTAAAGCTTTAGGAGGTAGTTCAGCTACTAACTCATTTTTGTAAAAGACTCTCACCAATTCACTATTAGTAACTTCTCCAACAACCATTGCGGGTAAATTCCACCTTTTAAAAATGGAAATCAACTCATCTTCTTTACCCAACTCAGCAATAAATAACATTCTCTCTTGGGATTCAGATAACAAATATTCATGAGGTTCTAGCTCTCCTCGGCTGGGAACTTTATCCAAATTAAGATCAATTCCGACATTGCCTTTTGCACTCATTTCACTGCAAGCACAAGTTAATCCGGCGGCACCCATATCTTGGGAAGCAATAACTAATCCAGACTTATAAGCCTCTAAACACGATTCAATAAGTATTTTACCCATGAATGGATCACCAATTTGAACCGCTGGCCTATCTTTATTACTTTTATTACTCAACCCTGAGCTCGCAAATGAAGCCCCTCCAAGACCATCTCGACCGGTTTCAGAACCAACGTATATGACAGGGTTGCCAACTCCCTTAGCGGCAGCTGTAACAGGCTGTTCCACTTCAAGAAGTCCAATACACATCGCATTAACAAGTGGATTACCTTGGTAAGATTCATGATATATGGCTTGACCACCTACAGTTGGAATACCGGTACAGTTACCATAATTTGCTATTCCAGCAACAGCATGTGTAATTAAATACCTCGAATGCTCATTGCTGAGATCTCCAAAGTGAAGGCTATTCAAAAAGGCAATTGGCTTGGCCCCTAAAGTAAGAATATCTCTAAGAATTCCACCTACACCCGTAGTTGCACCTTGAAAGGGTTCAATTGCAGTCGGTCGATTGTGTGATTCAATCTTAAATGCAATTCTTATTCCATCACCAACATCAACTATTCCAGCATTTTCACCCGGTCCAGCTAAGACTTTTACTCTTTCGCTTTTTGTTGGAAGTGTCTGAAGCAAGGGTTTAGAGTTTTTATATGCACAATGCTCTGACCACATTACTCCAAACATAGCGATCTCAACTTCATTAGGCTCACGACCAATCAAGTCTTTTATTAGTTTATACTCGTCTAATGTAAGCTTGGATTTTGAGAGAATTTCCTCAATATTTTTCTCTAAAGTAGAATTAGTCAATTTTCAAAACCAACAGCGGAAAGATACTTTCAACTATAGCGTAACTCTAAAGAAATATATTGTGAGATAGCAAGCTCGGTCACTTCAATACATTAAGAATATAGTAAGCAATTTATCAGTTATTAACAGGCTGATCACTTGGAACATCTATTAAAGAGAAGTTGAAAGTTTTTGCTTTTTCATGAAATTCTGGAGTATGTCCCCAAGGCCTTTTGTTATCCCAGAGCCAAATATGTGTCATTTCATGGAATAGTACTTCACATATTCTTTTAATAGTCTCCTTTGCTAAGAGGTTTTTAGACAAACGAATAACAGGCATAAATTGTCTATCAGCAAAAACCGTAAAATCTGCAAATCGATGATAATTCTTACCGGTACCGATACGATCTGACCATTTAATTCTACAAAGTGGAACGGTACTATCAAAATGAGTTTGATTGAGTTGATCAAAAAGTGCATACAAAACTGCTTCCGAAAGAATGGCCTGCTCGGCTGTTGCTGTTGTTGCTGTCACTGTAATAAGGTACTCCCAGAAAGACTATTGACGATAATTTATATAGTTTCCTTATCTTTCAAATCATCTTGATCCGCTTTAAATTGCTCATCTGAAGACTTTTGAAAAGATTTTTTAAAATTCACAAATGCTTCTCCAATTGACTTCCCAAATTCAGGTAGTTTTTTTGGCCCAAAAATTAAAAGACCAATACCTAATAAAACTATTATTTCAGGGAATCCAAGGTGCGGAAACATATACTAAGAATTTAGACCTAAACATCTTAGCAAGTAAAAGTTGTTTACATTTAATATTTTTTTTATTTTTTGATTCACCTTAGTCTAAGAGTTACATCAGTATTTTGAGAATCAAGCATCAATAGAGATAAAGCTATTTATCAAAGCAAAAAGCATCTATAGAAGTTTACTTTTACAAATTCAAGAAAATTATCAAATACGTTATTGCTCTATTACTGATGTTGTAGAATAATTCATAAGAATAATCAGCATTTAATGTATACAAAGTTCTGCAAATTTCTTTCTAGATTTTCAAATCATCCAAGCATAAATAGATTGAATAAACATAAGTTAAGTTTATCTTCATTTCTACTAGTCTATTTCATTTCCTTACCGGGAATCTCCTTATCACAGAACGAACAAGCTTTATTTCAAGAAGCTTTAACTCTTCTCAAAGATAATTACTATAGCCCAGAGGATATAAAGCGGCTTTTGACCGAAAAAGCCATTAAAGATTGTAGAGAAAAAAATCAGTCCAGTATCTATAAAGCAATCAATTGCTTAACATCCAAAGTTAAAGATCCCTATACAAAATATTTAACTCCTGAAGCAGCTAATAAAGAACTCAAAAGAATCAAAACCTTATCCACTGGACTCGGAATAACAGTAGATCCTATCGATCAGTCCTTAATCACAAGGATTCAAACAAATTCACCTGCCGATAGAGCGGGTATCAAGGAAAATGACAAAATCATCTCGATTAACAAAATCCCAATTGAATATCTAAACATTGAAGAAATCAATCAGGCATTAATTCATGCAGAAGTTGGTAAAAAAACACTTTTAGATTTACAAAGAGGTTATCTATTTTTTTCAGTAGAAATTGAAATGCAGGAGATACCTATTCTAAGCACTAGATCAAAACTATTGAATAGCGGAATATTTTACATAAAAATAGACGATCTGCTTTCAAAAAGTGCTGCCGATGAAGTTGAGAATCTCTTACTTTCTAAAGAAGCAAAAAACAGCAACAGCTTAATTCTAGACCTCCGCTCCAACAAAGGTGGTTTGTTAAAAAATGGACTAATAATTGCAGACTTGTTCATTAAAAGTGGCAAGTTGTTGATAATGATAAGCAATGAAGGAAAAAGAATTTTCACAGCCAAACCCAACACTTTATATTCCAACCCAATAGTCATACTGATTAATGGACAAACCGCAAGCTCTAGTGAGGTTATAGCAACCGCACTCAAAGACAACAATATTGCTGTGCTAGTAGGGACAAAATCTTTTGGGAAAGGGTTAGTACAACAAATTAAAGCATTATCAAACGGCTCCGCTTTGCACATAACCGTGAGTCAATTGCAAACTTCAAAAGGAAGAGTGATCAATAAAACCGGAATTACACCTGACATTTTTGTTCGCAATGACTCTGAACAACTGAGGGCTGCAATTGGTTATCTCAAGACCATAACTAGGGATCAGATTAATTCACAAAATTTCTAGAAAGACAAACCTTGCTTACTAATTCCTGCATGTTAGAAAAGAAGTCTTTGCCAAATGGAACTAAAAAAGCAATAATTAGTTCAAATGTCGATCTCGGCTTCTTGCTACTCATTTGTTGGTAGTGTATGTTGCAAAACTGGTTAAATTTCCTCCAAAGCTTTCATTTGTCATTACCGAATATTGCATTTATTCTTATTCTCGGTTTCTGCTTTTTAGCTTGGCAACTGTACACAGAGCTTTTTCATGAACAGTCTTCAAGTAAAAATTACGCCTTCTATCAAAACCTTCTTAAAAAAATCTCGAGAGAAATAACAAACAAATTCACTCAAAAAGATACAACTAAAGAATCTCAAAACCAACATAATGAAGGAAAGTTTTTTTCCATTAGAACTGTTATCAGTAAAGAAAAAACGACGGATTCAATTTCAAACGAAGAAGAACCCGAATTCAGTAAAGCAACTTTAAGAAAACAAAGAACAATAGCAAGTCAAGAAAAAGTTTTCAAAAAAGAACAACCTGAAATAAGAAAAGAAATTGAGAATAATGAGAACAAAAACTCCTCATCAAGACAAAATAAATTCATACAAAAATACTTTAAAGAAAAAGAAACAGATACTCAAAATTTAAGAATAACGAAGAAATATCCAATTAATTCAAACAGACTTGTAAATCAAAAAAACAAAATTAATATTTTGAAAGATTCAACAATTTCACAGTCCAACTTTAATCCACAAACAAATGAAGAATTAAACGAAAAATTGCTTGAAACCAGGATAGACCTGTCAAAGACAAATTCATCTCAAGACATTAGGTCAACTCGCCCGAATGTCACAACAAACTTTATGGAAAATTTTGTTAGCGAAAACAAAAAAACATTTTTTCCTTTTTTAGAAATTCAATATCCGGTTATACACAGAAATAAAGAACTGAATTACATAAAAAGCCATTTTCACAAAAATAATTTCTTATTCTTGATTGGTGAAAACGGAATTGGGAAATCATATCTTGCAAGCTTATATGCAAAGGATATGTTCAACATCAATGAATCTAACGTATTATCCTTTTCTTTTGATCAAAGTATTAATTCTTTAAATGATGGATTAAAAATCATTTTGACAGAGCAATGTGGACTATCACCAATCAGCATTGAAGATCCCCTACAAACCTTTACCCAGATACTGAACAATGAAGAGTTTATTGTTTTATTGAATAACATTGAATTGATTAACAAAAATGACTTAATAAAGCTACTCAATTCAAATGTTATTTGTTCTAAATTGATTCTGATCAGCAGTACACTATCGGCCAATTCAATATGCAGACTAGATAATAATTTCAAAAGAAATATATTAGAGATTATTTCTATCAATAATCAAGAAGTTAAAAATTTCTTTTTAGAGAAGGTTTCAATTGGGTTTAAAGCAAGCCCAGCTTTAGTTTCAGACCTATTTGAGTTCACAAAAGGGAGTCCTTTCAATTTAATTCTTTTTTGTTCACTATTAGAAAAACTAATTGAGCAAAATAACAATTTATCTTTAGAAGAAGCCTTTCAGCTAATTTTCTCTTCAAAAAAACATTTAGATAAAAACTCAAGCAACTATCTACCCCAGCTGATTTCTTATTTCCTTGAACACTTAACTCAGTCTGAGAAACAAATACTTTTATTCTGCAGTTATATACCAATAAACATTTTTTCAAATAGTCTAATTCAATTTATCTTCAACCTATCGGAAAATGAATGTGTCCAAACCTTAAACTCTTTGAAGAACTCTGGATTAATCAGAAAAGTTTTTTCCAAGCCTTACCAAGAACCTTGTTTTGCGGTTCACAATCTCGTGAAAGAGTTTATCTACAAAGAAAAAAGTATTGCTAGCCTAAACTTCGAAGAATTAGTACCTAAAATGGCTTTTTATCTTTTAGAAGTCCTCAGAGACGATAAAAGAGTTCAAAACGAAAATACAATATTTTTAGTATCAGCCTTAGACTATTGTGTTAGCCAATTGAATGTTAATTTTGACGAAAGAGCACAACTACTTCCAATATTTGAAAAAACAATTGATTACTTCTGTTCAATTGGCTTAAAGCATAAGGTACAGAGCGAAATTGTCTCAATCTTTAGAGACAATCTGGAAAAATCGCAAGCTCCAACTGTAAAAGCTTTTTGGACCAGATTACTTGGCCTTTGTTCATTAGTTCTAGCAAAAGGAAACGAATTCAACGATGCTGAAAGAAATTCTCAGTACATTCACGAGGGAATTTCTCTCTTAAATTCTTCACTAGAAATTTTTCAGAAGAACTTTAATTTTCTTGAAGAACAAAAAACATATAACGATCTAGGAAACGCCTACTTAACTTTGTCAGAAGAGGAGCTTACTGAAGACAACCTCATAAAAGCGGTTGAATATTTCAAGAAAACAATTAAATTGCAGAGTTCTATGAAAATGACTCTCCAAAATGTTAATTCGATTAAGCCGAATAATAACTCCGTTATGAATTCTTCAACATTTGTTTTATCTCATATAAGTCTTGGTAATTCCTACATGAAACTATATTCTGTAAAACCAAGCGCCTTAACTCTTCACTTAGCAAGTCAAATATTGATTAAATCTATTCAAGAATTCAGGAAAGAATTGCCCAATAGCATTCTCTCCTCAGTTCACCGCAATATTGCAGATGCTTTTAGATTATTAGCCGATCACGAAGAAACAGTGGCTAATTTATGTACAGCAATTGACTCATACAAAGAATCTTTGATTGGAGTTAATGAGGAAATTAAGCCTCTAATCTTTAACAGCATCGGTTGTTGCTTCTGGAAAATGTCTAAAGTAAAAGATACAAGTAAAAACATAGAACAAGCAATAGCATTTTACAGAAAGACTTTGTCCTGTCTAATCAATCAACATTCGTCTACAGCAAAAGAATCCATCGAATGTGCTGTAACTCTCAACAACCTTGGAATAGCCTACAAAACCTTATCGCAACTAAAAGATCCAAACTCAAATAGATCTTTAGCCTTTATAGCCTTCAGAGAGGCACTATCCATCGCAGAGAAAAAAGAGGATTATGAAATAATCAATACCATAAAAAAACAACTAAATGAAATGTACCAAGGTGAAAAACAAACTGAAGACAGTAAACAACTATCTTCTCAATTATCGAATTATCCATTATTGAACGAGAAAAGCAACTTAGACAGTTAAAAAGAGCTCCCACTAAAGGGTCCGGAAATTTAAAGCATTAGTAAATAACTTGAGTTAGAATAGCTTACCCCTGTTTCCATTGTGGAATGAAATGCTCAAAAAAAGGATAATTCCCTGCTTAGATGTAAAAAATGGACGCGTTGTCAAAGGGGTAAATTTTGTTGGTCTCAAAGATGCTGGTGATCCAGTAGAACTAGCCAAATCATACAATGAAAGCGGAGCGGATGAGATCTGTTTTTTGGATATAACAGCCAGTTTTGAAGCACGAAAAGCACTTATTGATGTAATAAACAGAACTGCCACCGAAGTATTTATTCCTTTAACCGTTGGAGGAGGTGTCAATAGACCTGAAGATATTGGAGATTTACTGAGAGCGGGAGCTGATAAAGTAAGTATTAATTCGGGAGCTGTCAAAGATCCATCATTGATTCAACAGGGTGCAAGTCAATATGGCTCACAATGCATTGTTATTGCAATTGATGTAAAAAAATCGAATTGTACACACTCGAACTGGGAAGTATTCATCAAAGGTGGAAGAGAAGCCACTGGAATAGATGTTATTGAATGGGCAAAAAGAATGGTCAACCAAGGTGCTGGAGAAATACTCCTAACGAGCATGGATGCTGACGGAACGAAAGCAGGCTATGATATTTCTCTAACCTCTGCTATATCGGAAGAAGTCAATGTACCCGTTATTGCATCGGGTGGTGCAGGCTCCTTAAAGCATATAATAGATGTTTTCAAAAGTACAAAAGCAGATGCAGCTCTTTTAGCATCAATGCTGCACTATGGAGAAACAACAATTCCGGAGATAAAAAATACTCTACTTCAAGAGGGAGTTCTTACTCGAATTATTGAATAATGTTACATTGATTGAATATGCTTAAATACTAATATCTGTAATTATTTGATTATGAGCAATCAGTCGGACAAGTCAAAGCCCTTTCCCGATTCTGCAAAGAAAGGTTTCGAGAATGTAAAAATAGAAGAGAATCCTAAATCAATTGAAGATACATCGAGAAATAAAGAAAAAGAACCTTTCAGTAAAAACAATAAAAATTCAAAAGACACTTCCAATTCAAATTCCAAACTCAAAAGAGGAAAAATAGTAAGCAATTTAGTTCGTCTAGCACTTCGCAAATCTCCAACACATCAGCTCAAAAACGAAGAGCTTCAAAAGTGTGGGCTGAATATAGAACAGTGCGATCAAGTTAGAGAAGCCATAAGTAAAGCTGATGCTTTTAGAAGTAATATTGTTTTTTCCTCAATTGCTTCGGTATTTGCAGTAATACTTGGATTCCTTGACACTCTATTCAAAGTAGTGTTGGTTACATCCCTATTTTTACTTATTCTCCAAATCCCTTATATAAACTCACAAGCCAACAAGCACTTAAGAGATTCCGTATATGAAGCTCAATTCAATTACCAAAAGTATGAAATTACTTTAAAACAATTCTCGGATATTCTATCCAAATACAAGATTAAAAGAACAGAAGAGGAAATACCACAACAGATCAAAGAAGATCGAGAAAAATCGAAAAGATGGATTAGATACAAAGGAAAAAAAGTTGAAACTATTTGGAAAGAAATTATGAATTCACCTTTGAAATCTCAAGACAAAATCAATGACCTTTTCCAAATATATCAACAAACCCTCAAATATTATTCCCCAGGATTACCAACTCAAAAAGCGGATTACTTGAATGCTGCAATTATTTCATTGGTTGTATTGTTGACGTATATGTTTGTACAATCCTTATTTGGAATATCGTCAAAAAGCTTTTTTAGATATATAACTTTAAAGAATGCAATAAACAAAGTTGTTTAATTCTATGGAAATTCAAACACCAAAACCTTGGCTTTTTAGCTTAATTAGATATTTTTTAGGCTCTGTATTCATAGTTTCTGGCTTCAGTAAGCTTTTACCTTTAAAAGATTTCGTTCAGCAAGCGCTTGCTTATAAAATCCCCATACCTGAGGATGCACTTTACTATTTAAGTGTCTTTTTAATTGCAATAGAAGTTTGGGTAGGTCTATCAATTTTGTTGAACTGCAACTTAAGGGTTAGTCTTCTTGGGGCACAAATTCTTCTAATCGGAATGATACCAATAACAATTTGGGGCTCCTTGAACCAAGCACCGACCTGTGGCTGTTATGGAAACCTAATAAAACGTGAGCCTTGGCAAGCTACCGTTGAAGACTGCTTACTTTTAGCAGTATCCTTCATGCTCCTACCTTGCTCAAAAAGCAAATGTAAAACATCGGCTTTTGCAACAATTAAATCCATAGTCACATTGTTAATCACTATTGGTGCATTAGTTTATGGAATAATTCAAATTCAAAATATTATCCCTTCTCCAATAGACAAGTTGATATAGCAACAATACCCTCTTCTCTCCCAAGAGATCCCATCTTCTCAGCCGTTTTCCCCTTTATACTCAATCTATCTACACTCAGGTTTAAAGCTTCTGCTAAAGAACTTACAATTTTGTTCTTATATGAAGATATCTTCGGTCTCTCACAAATTAAAATACAGTCAATATTCACAATTTGCCACTTTTCAAGAAGCAGTTTATCTTTGACATTTTTCAACAAAGATAAACTGCTAATACCCTTGAAAGCCGGATCGGAAGGTGGGAAATGTTCTCCGATATCACCCAGATTCGAAGCCCCGAGTAAACAATCAATTATCGAATGAGTAAGCACATCAGCATCCGAGTGGCCGACCAAACCCTTTTCAAAAGGTATCTCTATTCCACCCAGAATTAATTTATACCCCTCTTCTAATCTGTGGGAATCAAAACCATTGCCAATTCTTAAAAGGTTGTTGGACAATCTGCTAAATTTATTAGTTGAAAATATATTTTATTACAAAATCAGAGATCAAAAAGATTTGAAAGATAGTGGACTGGAAATAGCGAGGCTAGCAATAGAAATTTGTCAAGAGAAAAAAGCCTGGCAGCCAATAGTACTCAAAGTTGATGAATTAACAAGTATTTGTTCCTACATTGTAATTGTTAGTCAGCCGGTCAAGGCACAAGTGAAGGCATTAGCCAAAATGGTGGAAAGCGAATTGAGTGATAATAATTTTCAAGTTGATGGAAGAGAAGGCTTCAAAGCCGGAGAATGGATTCTTTTAGATTATGGTGAGGTGCTAATTAATATTTTGCATCAACCGGAAAGAGATTTTTATAGATTAGAAGAAATCTGGAGAAAAGCACCAAAACTTGAGTTTGAAGAACAATGAATTTACCTTCTGAATTATTAGTAGAATCCTTAACCAATCAAGAATTTATTATAAACTTCACTGATACAGTTTTTTCAAAAGCTAATAACCTAAATAGTTTTTCAGATGAGGTTTTTCATTTAGTTGATTATGCAAAAAACAAAAACTTCAAAAGAATAGTGGTAATTGATAGAGGAATATCTTCAACAAGTCACAATGAAAACAACCCCAAACAGAATTTCAAGGATAACTTATCTGTAGTAATTGATCATATAAATCTAGCTACTTTAAACCCATTAATTGGTCCTAATGATAATTCTAAAGGTGAACGTTTCTTCGCCCTCAACAACCTCTATATCATTCCAGAAGAATTAAAAGAACTCGACCAAACAACAATTGTTGGTATTAACCCAAACACGAAACCCAATAAAGAAGAAGTTGGTTTACTTGTATCTTCTCTAAATAGCAACACATTAGGAATAGAATTTTCTTATAACCTCGTCCAAACCTCTCTGATAGCTGCCCACAGAAAAATGCAAGTAATTGGATTAATTTATAAGGGATAGAAAAGTTCTTTTTTAAGACTAAATAACATAATTAGTATTTTATTTTCATCAAAATTCAATTATCAGAAAAAATATCCTCAATTTATTTTTCTCAATCTTGCTTTTATATTCTTAAATTCTTGAGAATTAATGCGTCCATCACCATGCCAAAGAGCGATCAAATCAGAGACATTATCTCTTCTCTCCGAAGGAGAAGGGTGAGTTGATAAGAAAGCGGCAGCCCTACTGCTTCCACTTTTAGAAAGCTTATCAAAGAAAGAAACCATTCCCTCCGCATTCCAGCCTGCAGCATGCATCATATAGGCTCCTCTCCGATCAGCATCTCTTTCATGATCGCGACTGAATTTTAAGAATGTTCCTTGAGTGACCAATCTAGCACCATTAAATATTGTCGAACCACCACGTACACGGCCCAAAAGCAATCTAGATACTCCTAGGGCCAAATTAGCTTTTTGAGCTCTAGCGACTTGGGTAACTCCATGTCTTCCAGCAACATGACCTATTTCGTGAGCTATAACACCAACGAGTTCGTTTTCGGTTTCAGATTCTTCAATCAACCCTCTGTTTATATAAATGAAGCCACCAGGAAGAGCAAAAGCATTCACCTGCTTTGAGTTAACAACTCTAAAACGGTACGGGATATCAGCTCTATAAGAGTGAACAACCAATTTCCTACCAAGTTTGCTTACATAATCAGTAACAGTTTTGTCTCTCAAAATCGGCTGAGTTTTTTCAACCTGAGTGGCAGCTTGAGCTCCAACCATAATTTCTTGCCTTTCGGTCATTCTAAAAAGACCAGCTAAGGCACTCAAACTAAATTGAGAAAAAAGTATTAAAGCCAAAGAAGCTGCAATTAGTTTCATATTTCTCATAACCGTTTATCTCATTCGTTAAAAATATTATAAGAGGACCCCAAAGTCTTTACAGTCAGATAACCCTAAAAATAGCCCATTGATTAGTTTAGAACTATACTTTTGACTAAAATACCCTGACTAAAATTCTAGAACAGCTCACCATTTGAGCTAATTTCACCTATAATTTAGACAAATATATACAAATTACATTAATTTTAAGAGTTTTTAAATGAGTCTTAATGAAGCTCAAGACAAAATCATAGAAGATTTTTCAAAATTCACGAGCTGGGAAGAAAAATATAAGCATTTAATTAAGTTAGGCAGAGAATTACAGCAATTTCCAGAAGAGTTTCGCTTGGATGACAATAAGGTCAGCGGTTGTCAATCACAAGTGTGGCTATTTTCAAAAATAGACAATAAAAAAGTTATTTACTTTGCAGACAGCGATGCAATGATAGTGAAAGGCTTAATAGCTCTCTTAATGAAAATATATTCTAACCAAACCCCAGATGAAATCTTGGAAACACAACCAGAGTTTTTTACAAGAATAGGTTTAGACAGACATTTATCCATGAACAGAGCAAATGGACTTGCTGCAATGGTTAAACAGATAAAAATGTATGCATTAGCTTTCAAATCTCTGCAGAACTAGAGCTAAATTGTCAGAAAGCCTCAAAATCTTAACTTTTATTAAACCTCACCCCAACTAAAAGGCAAGAATTGGGGATTACACTAAAATCCAAGAGGTATTTACAAAGTCCTAAAGTATTTCACACTTCCTTAACAGTTGTGCTTGATCACAAACTCTAAATCAAAAATGGAAAATTTCAATTTCAAATATTCAAATAATGTTTCTCAAAAAGTTATTGAGTTTTTCAACAATGCAAAAACAAGAAATGATTATCAATATAATGCTTTCAAGGATCTCAAATATTTAGACTCAAAAACAAAGTCAAAAGCAAGACAATTCGGTGGAAAGTTTAACCAAAGCAATGATACTTACGAAGTAGGAAATTTTAAGGTTTTCAAAATCGATCTAAATGGTAATGATGAAGGAGAAGAATATTATGTTGAGGAAAAATTAATACGAGAATGGTTACCCAAAGCGGTTGCCGTTTACGATTTTGATGGTAGCAAAGGTGGAACCAGTTTAGACATATATAAAAGCTTTAAAGCAATTACTAACAATACAACGCAGTCACCAGTTGCTTTGGCAAACTCTGATGGGAAAAGCGCGACAGAAAATCCACAAGAAAGAAAAGTTATAAAAAAAGGTCAAGATCTCAATGGTAGTTCAACATCTGAAAACATTGCACAAAGTGCCACAGAAATAGTTTCAGTAGGAAACAAGCAAGCTCAACAAGACATAAGTATTAATCAACAAGTTATTCCCCAAGAACAATTTCAGATTCAACCTGGAAGATCAAATACAGAAAGAAATCAAACAAAAGAAAAGAACGCTTCAGTTAGTGTAGATAGGAAGAAAAAAGCTGAAGTGATGAGGCTAATCAATTCAAATATTGCGAGCATCAATAAAGCAATTGATAGTACTGAAGTCAATTCACTCAACCCTTTTGATCATATTGCAAATACTACAACTGGAGACAATTGGTGGAATCCTTTTCACCGAAGTGACACTAGCTTAGGAACATTAAAGCTAAATAAACCCTTAATCCAAGAAAAGCAAAAATTAGAACAGATCTTCAATCAATTAAATTCAGATGAATTGACAACAGAACAAGCCTTAGAAAAGATATAAAGAAATTTCGAAAAGTTCAAACCAAGAAGTTCTAAAAGCAGCAAAAGAAGTTTCTCAGGGTGCAAAAACCGGTGCAATTGTTGCCAAAACAACTAGAAATACTGCTGCTGTTACCGGAGCCGTCGTTGCATCAATAATAGCAGCACCAGCTGTCATAAGTATCTCAGGCTCAGTAGTCACTGCTGGAGGCTTTACCGGCAAAGCGGCACTTCTGACCAAAGGAGGATGGATCCTACAGGGAGGTGCTATTATCTGGGGCTCAACATCTGCGGGAATTGGAGCTGTATCTAACTTATCATCAGAAGCATTTTATGATGATTCATCCAGAGCTGCTTACAAAAAACAATTCAAGTCTCAGTTTGGAACATTCAATGATCTTAGAAGTGATTTTCTGGGTGGGGCACAAGCCGGTGCATTAACAACTGCAAATATTGGAATAGCAAGCAAACTATCTTACATATCAGGTTCGCAAGTTTTTGGAACTGCAGGATCGGCATTCATAACAAGTTCAGTCAGTGAACCTGGGGGTGCTATTTTCAATACAGACTCGAAAAAAACTTTGGACAGAGACTTACTTCTATTGGTACAAGTACAGTTGCGGGAGGATTAGGTAGCTCTAGACTGGGACAAAGCTTAGCCGGAGATTTAGGTATTGGACTCACAACTGCCACTATCGACTCTGCTGCCTCTAATCCAAAACTTGATGATAAATTTCTAATTGATATTGGAAGTAAATTACCTGCAGAACTAGCTTATACCATGACAGGACGTAGGCCAATGACAGGACCTATCAATAGTCAAAGCACTAACAATCCTTCAAATCCTCTATCACCAAGTCCAGCTTCTTCAAACACCAATAATCCAATAAAACTAGAGTCAGATCTAAAAAAACTGGAGGAAAGTCATGATGAGTTTATCCCAAATCTTTCTAATCGACCAACTGAGGATGATGGAAACAATGTATTACTAGATCGTTCAAATTCAGACAATTCAACAACACCAGACTCAGCTCAAAGCGATCAGGCCAAATCACCTTGGGAGTTTTTTCAAAGCCTTCATAATCAAACAACTAAAACTGAGAATGATGAAAGCAATACATTATAGGCAACCCCAATAAATGAAAATGTTCAGAACGAATATGTTGGCTTACATAAGCTTTTTCTTTATTCTTCCTATTTACAATCAATATGCTTTTGTTACAAAAATAATCAAACACCCCAAGCCCTCAACTTTAGTTGTAGCCTTTTTGGGATACTTATTAATCGATTTACAAGCATATGCATATTTCAGGAACACAGAGACCTAATATCAATAATTTAGATCAAGCAAAAAAACCAAAAACTAAAAAGGTGAAACTTAAATTTACCTTTCATCCAAAGGAAAATGAACTATGTGACAAAGATAAAAATAATGAAATATCTCCGACAACAAAACTTCTAAGAGAAACACCTGAAGGTTTACAATTTCATACCATCTGTAAGGGCAGAATAAATAGAACAATTCCAAGAATGTTCTTACAATTGCCTCACATTGATGGAAAATCAGTAATGAATAAGTGGTGTAAAGTAACAACATTCTTTCAGAATCCTGTTAGCTTTAACGAAAAAGGGAAGTGGGATAGAGTTGAAATTAAGGTACGAAAAAAAAGAATAGTCTTTAATATTCAAAAAGTGAAAAATCCTGAGTCCCACAAGCCGCAGATTAGTCAGGTTAATCTAATGGCAAATAGCTCTAATGGTATGTTTGCAAGGATCCTGAATCCAAGAGTTACCGAAAGAGCAGTTAAAGTAGTAGCAGAAAAAGTTGATGTAAACTGTACATTTATTGTTCCAAAAAACAGCGATCCACAAGCGGTTGCAATAAATCCAGAGAACCAAAGTACAATTCCTTTACCTTCTCAAACAATAAGCTTCATCACATCACCAGCAGATTTATTAACACCTATAGCCATTGGGCTAACAATGATTCAAAAACTATCTCCATTCCACCGGAAATAATCATTCTCAACTGCCTAAACTGCAAAAAGTTCTTTAACTTTGTTTAGTCCATCAACTAAGAGATCAATATCCTCTTTTGTATTGTAAAAGCTAAAGGATGCTCTAGCGGTTGCAGATACTCCATAAAACTTCATCAATGGTTGTGCACAATGATGTCCAACTCGGATACAAATATTATTTTCATGATCGAGTAT
The DNA here is from genome assembly GCA_030065015.1 of Candidatus Caenarcanales bacterium. Lineage (GTDB taxonomy): Bacteria > Cyanobacteriota > Vampirovibrionia > Caenarcaniphilales > Caenarcanaceae > JASJDU01. The sequence goes on from JASJDU010000020.1 coordinate 60,687, forward strand.
GGTACCTATATCATGAGCGTGAGCATCATCCATTAAAAAAGAAATCAAACTGGCCTTTTCATCTGCGTTACCAATTATTCTCAACCCATCAATATTCAACAATCTTTCAGTTGCGTATTCAAGTAGTTCATTTTCATAAGCTTCTATTTTATTAATGCCTATATTTTGGATATATTTGATTGCTTCTTCCATCCCAATTACTTGAGCAATCGGTGGGGTTCCAGCTTCAAACTTCACAGGAGGAGGGGCAAAAGTAGTCTTTTCGAAGCTAACCTTATCTATCATATCTCCACCGCCTTGATAAGGAGGGATTGCTTCCAACCACTTTAATTTTCCATAAAGAACTCCCACCCCAGTTGGTCCATATATTTTGTGACTGGAAAAAGTATAAAAGTCACAACCAATTGACTGAACATCAACTTTAGTATGCGGAGCTCCTTGTGCACCATCAATCAGCACCGGTACATTTTTACCATGAGCAATTTCAACTATTTTTTCAATTGGATTAATAGTCCCCAAAACATTAGATATATGACTAATCGCAAGAATTTTTGTTTTATCCGTTATTAACTTTTCTAGCTCCTCAAGAATTATTTCTCCTTTTTGGTTTATCGGTACAACTTTGAGATGAGCACCTCTTTCTTCACAAATCATCTGCCAAGGAACAATATTTGCATGATGTTCAAGGACAGAAATTAAGACCTCATCACCAGCTTGTAAAAATTTGCCTCCAAAGCTTCGTGCAATTAAGTTAATCCCATCGGTACAACCTTTTGTGAAAATAATCTCTTCTTCAGATTCAGCATTAATAAAATTTGCAACGGTCTTTCTTACGTTGTCAAAAGCGTAAGTTGAATTTTCACTAAGATAATAAAGCCCTCGTCTTACAGTAGAATTTTCAGAAGAGTAGTAATTGGTTATTTTGTCGATAACTTGCTTTGGTTTCTGAGTAGTTGCCCCATTATCCAAATAAACTATTCTTTTCCCATTAACTTCTCTGCTAAGTATAGGAAAGTCTTCTCTGAACTTTTTTGCGTCTAAAACATTCAAATTTTCACTAGTCAACATTTCAGCACTAATTAACAAAACTCAAACTAACACCATTTTAGTATCAATTTAAATCTACCTCATTTTTTGCTTATTATCCAAGGGTTTCAAACCATTCACAGATATTAATTTGTTTTAATACCTTGTATCGCGGTGTTAATGAAAAACATTTTCCATACTCAGAGGAAACACTCCCATCAAAAAATATTTATAAAATAATCGATAAAGATATTGATTGAAGAAATGTTTAAAAATTCAATTAAAGTTTCAATCCTTCTATTAGCACTTTTCATAAGCTTTCAGCCCAGTTTAGGGTGGTTTGGTGAAGATAGTGAGGAGTATAAAAAACAACAAAGCACTCGTCAAAAAGATCTAAAAAGAAGAAAAGACCTAAAAGAGAGAAGGAAACAAAGAAAAGACAAAAGAAACAAAAAGAAAGAAGACAATGATGATGGTTTATTCAAGAAACTAAGAAACCGCAAAAAGGAAAGAAAAAATAAAGACAGAACAAGTTTTTGGGAACGAGATAAAGAAAAAAAAGAACAAAGAAAAGCTCAAAAAGAAAAAATCAAGTTACTCAAAAAAGAGAACAAATTATTAAAAGAACAAAAAAAATTACAAAACCAACTAAGCAGCCAACCAATCAGACTTTATGAATTAAACAAGAAGCCAAGTCTCAAAGAAAAAATAACTTCTAAGTTCTTCAAATCTAAATATCCACAATCTAATAATGTTTTCTATCAAAGAAAATACTGAAAATCTAAATAACAGAATGACCGAAAGGCATTGAAGAAATTTCTACTGGCAATTTACCAAGAAATTGATGCCTACCCAACAAACAGTTTGCAACAGCTACTTCAGCCTCAGAATAATTTTCATAAGCCAATACAAAAGTCTTCATCTTGGGTAACGCCGATATAGCATAGGGATTACCAAACATAATCATAATTGAGGGCTTTTTCAAATCCGCCAAGCTTTTTAAAAGATCAACCTGCTCATTTGTAAATTCTATAGAACCTTTAAAAGCAGACACTCTAATAAAACCAGCAATAATAATAAGATCAGCTTCCATTAAACGGTTTTTTATGAGATTCACTTCTGTCGAAGAAGTTTTATCAGTGAAATAAAGGTTTTCTGCTTGAGGATACTTATCTTTCAGCTCTTGGTACAAGTGCTTTCCAGGGGTACCTTCTCTCCAACCATTCGCTGCATCCAAAACATTTAAGATAACTAGCTTTTTATTCTTAGATAGTTCAAGTGGTAATATGCCTTCATCATCCTTAACCAAGGTTATTGCGGATTGAATAACTTGGTTCGCAAGTTTTTTATGTGAATCATTGGAAACATCCTGAAAATCATCAGAAGCCTTATTAGAGAACTTATAATCATTCATCTCTCCTACATCTCCACTAATATCTTTATACAAACTAGCTTTTGCTGTGAGAACTTTTCTCACAGACTCATTCAATCTAGCTTCTGAGATTTCTCCATTCAAGACAGCCTGCTTTATTGATTTAAAAGATTCTTCAACATTCACCGGATACAGAATGATATCCGCACCCGCTTTTATAGCCATCACACTGGTTTTACCTTCGGGATAATTCTTTGCAATCCCTCCCATCATCATTGCATCAGTAAAAATGAGCCCTTGAAAATTCAATCTATTTTTCAATAGACCGGTAAGTATTTCTTTGGATAAAGTTGCTGGAAGATTATCTTTAGCGAAAGCAGGCAAAGTAATGTGTGCACTCATGATTGCAGGCACTCCTTCTTCAATACAGGCATCAAAGGGTTTCAGTTCAATGTCACTCAATCTAGTCCAATCAGCATTTATAGAAGGAAGCATCAAATGAGAGTCTTTAACAGTATCTCCATGGCCAGGAAAATGTTTTGCCACTGCAATCCCTTGTCCCTCAGAGAATCCTCTCACATAAGCTCTAGCCATTTTTGCAACAACCTCTGCCTCTCCCCCAAAAGAACGAATATTTATTATTGGGTTTTTTGAATTACTGTTCACATCGACGTCTGGATAGAAGTTAACATTAAAGCCCATTTCTCTGGACTCTTTTGCAACAAGATATCCAATTCTATAGGACATCTCTTCATCGAACGTAGCTCCAATGGCCATTGCTCTGGGCACTCGGGTTCCATCTTTAAAATAGAAACCCACTCCTCCTTCAAAATCAGCAGCTATTAATAAAGGAAGCTTACTCGCTGCCTGCATTCTTTCAATCAAAGCCCTTGTTTTCATTGAACTATGCAAAACTTTTTTCCCAATCAAAAAATGGTATCCACCTACTCTAAAATCCCGAATATTCCTCTCAATTTGTTCTTCGTCAACATTATCAACTGGTACTGCAGGCATAATTAGTTGTCCAACTTTTTCATCGATCGACATCAACGAAATATATTGATCCACTCTCTGTTCCAAAGAGGTTTGAACAGCTTTATTTTTCGTCGATAATACAAAGATACAAATTGCAAATAGTACAATAAAAAAAGTAATAGTCTTTCTAGCCATTCAATCAACTCAATAAGTAAACCTTGGTCACAGAATAAAGTTTCCAAAAATCAATTCAATAACAATTAATCTCCAAAAGCAATATATAGACGAATTTATTCAAGGGCAATTACTAATACAGTTAATTATTTTGCTGGTCTAAAAGCATTAGAAAGCCTGTGTTGGAGGGTTTATCGAAGCACAATTAAAAGTCTTTCAGAAAGGAAGGATTGCTTCGGTGAGCAATATTGAATTACAAATAGGTTCTATAACATCATACTCAGAGGTTGATTTTCCTGGACATCCGTCTTTAGTCATCTCTCTCCAGGGTAGTATCTGGGACTGTTTTTACTCTAAAAAGCCATTGAAACAATTATTCAAGAAAAAATCCCACTACTCGTGGGGTGATGCACTAATTCAAATCATGAAACATCGCTCATCAATTGACTCTATTGTATTTAATGGTGGAGAACCAACAATGCAAGAAGATCTGCCGGAAGCAATTAAACAAGTGAAAGAGATGGGACTTTTAGTATGCCTATATACCTCTGGCCTTTTCCCAAACAAATTATCCAACTGCTTAAATGATATTGACTTAATCTGCTTCGATTTCAAAGCACCTTTCAATAGACAATACGACTTCCTCAAGAAAGCAGACAATAATCATATACAGCCACTAATAAGCTTTAAGCAAATTGTTGCTTCGGGGAAGCCTTATATAATAAAGACCGATTTTCACTGTAGTCAAGTCAAACCGCTTGACAGTGAATCTCTAAGCCTCAAACTGAGAAGTCTTAACCTCCATGAAAGAACATACTCAGAATCAAGTCGAAGCAGAAAAACCAGTTGGAGAAGATATCTCAGATCTCAACAAGTAGAAGATGTTTGCATGATCAATTAAGATCTTTAATTACACTCGAAAATCATTCATTAAACAGCTTTCTCGCATCAGTAATCTCTCCGGTTATAGCAGCAGCAGCAACCATAACTGGGCTCATTAAAACTGTTCTCCCAGAAGGACTTCCTTGGCGGCCTTTAAAGTTTCTGTTACTACTCGAAGCGCAGAGCTGTCTTCCTTGAAGCTTATCAGGATTCATTGCAAGACACATCGAACAACCAGCTTCACGCCATTCGAATCCTGCCTCTTCAAAGACTTTATCTAAACCCTTGTTTTCAGCTTCAAGCTTAACCCTCATCGAACCAGGCACAACCAAGGCTTTCACCTTGGAAGAAACTTTTTGACCTTTAACATATTTGGCTACTTCCTCTAAATCACTGAGGCGACCATTAGTACAACTACCAATAAAGGCAACATCAATTTTTGTTCCAGCTATTGGTTGATGTTCCTTTAAATCCATATACTCTAAAGCTTCCTTTAAAGTTAACTTATCTTCTTCTTTTACTTCATTTTCAGAGGGAATAAGATCTTCAATGGACATAGCCTGACCAGGGTTGATTCCCCAAGTCACAGTTGGAGCAATTTCAACAGCTTCTATATTCACAATATCATCATATTCAGCATCACTATCAGAAGCTAGTGATTTCCAATATTCAACTGCTTTCTGCCATTTCTCTCCCTTGGGAGAATATTCTCTATCTTTCAGGTAATCGAATGTTTTTTGATCTGGGTTAACATATCCAACACGAGCACCTCCCTCAATGGACATATTGCAGAGAGTCATACGCTCTTCCATATTCATATTCTCTATAGTTGAACCACCATATTCATAGGCATAACCAATACCACCTTTAACTCCAAGCTTTTTAATTATGTGTAAAATGACATCCTTAGCATAAACTCCCGGTTTCAAATCACCATTAACATTAATTCTGCGGACCTTGAGACGATTTATTGCCAATGTTTGGGTTGCAAGCACATCCCGAACTTGACTAGTACCAATACCAAAGGCAATGGAACCGAATGCACCATGCGTAGAAGTGTGCGAATCTCCACAAACAATAGTCATGCCAGGCTGGGTCAAACCCTTTTCAGGACCAACAACATGAACAATTCCTTGATCACCAGTTTCAACACCAAAGAACTTAATTCCAAACTCTTCACAGTTCTTTTTAATGGCAACAATCATGTCCTCTGCTAGAGAATCTTGAAATGGTCTCTGTCGAGTATCGGTAGGAATAATATGATCGACAGTAGCAAAGGTTTTATTTGGATACATTACATCTAACGAAGAAGATCTAAGCATTCCAAAAGCTTGTGGGCTAGTCACTTCATGTATTAAGTGTAGATCAATAAATAATTGTGTTTGTCCAGACGAAAGTGTTTTCACAGCGTGAGAGTCCCAAACTTTATTAAATAAATTTTTATTCAACTTTTTGTCTTTTGAAATATTCACCGAAATATCTACCTTATCCATATCCATCTTTACAAAACAACAGTTTACAATACAAATATTAATGAATACTTCTTAGGAATGAAGACTTTGCAACTGAGATATAGCTTGGTTGATGTCAGAAAAATTAATCCCATTCAAACTTTCAATGGGATATTCCCACCACCTCAATTCCAACAACTGCTCTCTTATGCGTTCATCAAACCTATATCTAATATGCTTTGCGGGTATTCCACCTACAATTGAGTACGGTTCTACATCCTTTACCACTACAGCTCCCGCAGCAATTATTGAACCATCACCGACATTAATGCCGGAGGAAATCAAAGCATTGGTTCCAATCTAAACATCTGAACCGACTACAGTATCTTTATGCATTTTGTGGCTTTGCTTTTTTAATGAAGTAAATTTATCATCGTTTGGGAATTGACCGTTTCCATATTGAAAAGTGTGAGAACTTAACCAATCCACGGGATGTTGAGCAAGGCCAATTTGAACGTTTCTTCCCAAGCTCACATAAGAACCAATATAGACATTTGGATAAATAACAGAGCCAGAGTTAATGAAGGAATATTTACCAATTTGGACAGCGGCAGCAATAGAAGTGTTTGGTGCAATATGAATAGGGAATTCAAAATAAACATCTTTTTCTGAAATAGTTGCTGTTTTTGATATTTCAGATCCGCTTGAAATATAACGATTTATATTTTTCTTCAGGAACCTTGACGACATAATTTACCATCCATCTTCATTTCAATATTTCAATCAAGGTAGTACATTAACTTGAAGTTACAGAATACACAAGACTCAAGAAGTTTCCATTACTCTGAAAACAAGAAACTTTTAAATTTCAGCCTAAATATCGAAGATGAAAATGTTAATTTAGTTAACAAATCACATTGTTCGCATCTCAATTATGGAAATTGACATATTAAAACTTTTTAAGAGTTTATCCTATGCATTTCAAGGGTTAAAGCAATCTATTATAAGAGAGCAAAACTTTCGCATTGAACTCTCAATGGGTTTAATAGCTATTTTGATGGGATTTTTATTAAGAATAAACTTTATTGAATGGATTTGGGTTATCAACTCAATTGTTTTAGTTTTATCTTTTGAATTAATTAATACCTCAATAGAAAGATTAACTGATTTAGCTTCCGATAAAAGAAAAACAGGATTAGCAAGACAAGCCAAAGATATTGCAGCAGCAGGAGTACTAATAACGGTATTTCAATCAATAATTGCTGCAATGGTTATTTTCTTACCTAAAATCATCAAGATGCTATAAATAACGAACAAAGATGCTAGTTGATACAAAGCAAAAAGAGCTACCATTCATAGGTTTAGAATGTGGTGAGTTCATAACACCCATAACTATAGCCTATGAAACCTATGGAAATCTAAATAAAGAGGGTAGCAATGCCATATTGATTTGCCATGCCTTAACTGGTGATGCGCATGCTGCAGGAAAATTCAATGAAGAAGACTCAAAATTTGGATGGTGGGATAAATTTATCGGTCCAAATAAAGCGATTGATACTAACAAATATTTTGTAATAAGCTCCAATGTTGTTGGCGGATGCGCTGGTTCTACCGGACCAAGTTCATTAAACCAAAAGACAAAGAAACCTTACGGATTAAAATTCCCCTTCATTACCATTAAAGATATGGTCAAGGCCCAAGAGTTATTAATTCAGAGTCTCGGGATTAAGAAATTACTCTCCTGCATTGGTGGCTCTATGGGAGGCATGCAAGTCTTAGAATGGGCAATAACATACCCTGACAAGTGTCAAAGTTTTATACCTTTAGCAACTGCTGCTTATCAATCACCTCAGAACATAGCTCTTCATGAAGTTGGCAGAAGGGCAATTATGAATGATCCGAATTGGAAAGGAGGTAAATACTACGACACAAAACCGCCCAATGATGGTTTATCCGTAGCGAGAATGATCGCTCATATTTCTTATCTTAGTGATGTAACAATGCATCAAAAGTTTGGTAGGAGGATTAGAAAAAAAGATGAACTTAATTTTGAACTTCACAATGAATTTGAAGTTGAAAGCTATCTTGAATATCAAGGAAGATCTTTCATTAACCGTTTTGATGCAAACTCTTATTTATACATAACTCGTGCGGTTGATTACTTCGATTACGGAGACAAAAAACTCAGAGAAGTATTGTCTCAAAATTCCTCATTGAAAAATTCAAAGTTCTTATTGGTATCCTTCAGTTCCGACTGGCTCTATCCAAGTTATCAATCCATAGAAATTGTAAAAGCTCTTCAGTTCTGCAACATACCAGTCACCTATTGCGAAATCGATTCACCTTACGGTCATGACGCTTTCCTTCTAGAAGATCAAGAGCTAGCCCCTTTAATTAAAGGATTTCTCAAGAACCTCTGAACACTTCCCTCCTGATTAAAAGGATCTCCCATTAAGTTAGCCCTACAGAAACGATCCATCAACTAGTCCATTTAGATTCTTTACCCGCTGTTAATCAAATTCAACTTCAATAGCATTAAAGAAAAACTTAACCAGTAAAAATTGCTATGTCTCAAGATCCAGGACACATTAACAGAGCAACCAATAACGTAAGTAATATTATTAAGAAATTGGAAGAAGCAAAAAAAGGAAAAAAAGATGCTTCACCAATGCCAATATCTCCTTCACCAGACACTTTTTCAACTTTTTCAACCTTAGAAGGCGCTGGATTCAAAAACTTAAGTCCTTTTAGTCAAAATAATGACTTAACTAGTTTAAATTAAGATATTCACATTCAGTATTTTCTCAAGAAAAAAACTATTAAAAAAGCACCACTTATAACTTCAAGCTTTACTCTAAAGAGCTTAAAATATAAATATAGAGTCCATCCAATACATATAAACAAATCATTAAAGATGCTCACCTTAAAAAAATCTCAATTTTATAAATTTCTCATTATTTTAGTCTTGCTCATTTGCTGTGTCTTTGTATACTTCAAGTTTTTAGACGAAACGGGGTCTTTAGCCAGTTCCAATAAAAATCAAATCGCATCCAGCAGATGGACAAAAAAAGAAGTAAACAAAATTCAAATTAATGAAACTAATGAATTGCCAATATTAAATAATTTCAACTCACCGATCAATTCAAATAACAATTCTGAATTTTATAGATGGGACTTTTGGCCTTTATATTCAGAAGACGGGAAAGTCACCTCATTGAATAACAACTTAAAACTTATGTTTTCTTTAGGTACTTCCAAAGATCTATTTCCAGAGGAAAGACACAATCACGCACAAATTATCCTCTATAGCCATTACGATTCCAAGGAATGGAAACATAATGGCTATTTATTTCCACGAAATTCAGCTTTGGGATCCAGACAATGGACAGGAACTTCGATCTGGCACCCAGAAAACTCAACCATTGATTTTTACTATACAAAAGCAGGTAAAAAAGAGGCAAAAGAAGTTTCTTTTCTTCAAGCAATAGCAAAGACATCTGCAAAAGTTAAATTCAAAGATCAAAAATTAGAATTTAGTGAGTGGGAAAAACACAAAGTAATTTTGGAACCCAACACAAATAATAAATATTACGATTCCTTCGAAGGCTTTGATGAATATGGAATAGTTACGGCATTTAGAGATCCATTTTATTTTCAAGATCCAAAAAGTAAGAATGAATATCTAATTTTCACGGCAAGGGACAAAACAATAGGCAATAAAACATTCAACGGAAGTATTGGTCTTGCAAAAAAGACAAACAAAGGCTGGAAGTTAGAAAAACCATTATTAATTTCAGATAAAGTATCTGCTGAATTGGAAGTAGCACAAATCTTTTACAGAAATAACAAATACTATTTATTTTTCACCTCTCAAGCGACTGCTTTCAATAAAGATTTCAAAGCTCCAACAGGATTTTATGGTTTTATTGCAGATGAATTAGAAGGAAATTACAAACCCCTAAATGAGAGTGGACTAATCATCGCTTCTCCTAAAGAGAGACCCTTCCAGAACCATGCATTCAGGATTGTTGATTTTACTAAAGACAAGCTACAAATTATGAGCTTTGTAAACTACTTAGGAGAAGGTAATCCTTATGAGTTAACTAAAGAGTGGCAAAAACAAAATATTGTTGCAGATTTATGTCCGGAGAACTATATTGTTGAAATTACTGGAAATAAGACTAAATACATTCGCAACATTGACCAAAACACCATTAATTAAGTGATCGCAAAATCAAATCCCATTGATGGATTTGATTTTGCGATCCGTATGTGTTTGTAAATATCTCTGCAGTAAAGTTCTTACAAAGTTCAGAGCATTATCACTAATGCTCTCTTGTGATTGGAATTCATCAATCGAACTTAAATAATTCAATTGTTTATATATTCCAGGCAAGATTGTAACAAAATCGCTAGTTGGTTTATTAGAACAAGCACTACACGAAACACCACCTTGCTGAAAGCTAAACCATGAATCAACTAATTCACCTTCAAGAAGAGAACATTTTGTTCTTTCACACATTGATAAATTAGGTTTATAACCTAAGAATTCAGTAAGCTTCCACAAAAAATAATTCACCAGTTCAACATTATTGACATCATTATTTCTTTCTAACTGATCGAGACATTCAAAAAGCAAATCAAATATTTGTTCGCTTCTTTCCTCATGGAAATGAGAACAAGCCTCGATAAATTCCGCAAACTGCCAGGCTAAATACAATTTATCTAAATCAGTACTTAAATTTCTAAAGTGATCTATAAACTCAGTCTGTTTAATCGAATGGATATCGTTACTTCCAAAATTAATCCAATAGCGGTTATGAACAAACGGTTCACTTCTACCGCCAAGCTTACTTCCACTCAGCTTGATTAAGCCATATTCCTTCGAGAACACTGTTAATATCTTAAAACCATTAACTTTTTTAGTTCTTAGGTTTATTGCTTCAATAGAAATCGATTCCTTCATACTTCATCCCCTTGCGCCCCAAAGACTTATATAAAGAAATCAATTAGGCCTTTTAAGACAAGTCTTCCGCATCTACTATGGACTAATACTCAATTACAATATAAACACGACTTACTTAGAAGCTGCTAGAACTTTTTGTGTAGCTTGTTGGACTTTTTTTTTAAGCTGTTCAGCAACATCAGTCTTCTCCCACGGTAAATCAATATCAAAACGCCCAAAATGCCCATAACTTGCAACTTTTTTGTAGAAAGTGCCATTTTCAATGGAAGGAAGTTTTTTCAATTGGAACTTTTCAATTATTGACCAAGGTCTCAAGTCGAATAATTCTTCAATAATTTTAGAGATCTGTTCATCTGAGATTAATCCTGTTTCGTGAGTAAAAACAGAAACGGATACTGGATGAGCCATTCCTATGGCGTAAGAAAGCTGAATTTCACAAATCTTAGCGAGGCCAGCAGCTACAATATTCTTAGCAATATATCTCGCGGCATATGCGGCGGATCGATCCACTTTAGTAGGGTCTTTTCCAGAGAATGCTCCTCCACCGTGTCTTCCATAACCTCCATATGTATCTACTATAACTTTTCTACCGGTTAGACCAGCATCTCCATGGGGACCTCCAATAACAAAACGGCCTGACGGATTAATAATTATTTTTGTATTTTCATCAATTCCAAGGCTATATCTTTCCAGAACTGGCTTAATTACATAACTTATTAAATCGTCTCTTATCGTCTCTACTTTAATATCTTCATCATGTTGAGTAGAAATTAAAACAGTATCCAATCTCACAGGAATACCATCTTCGTATTCAACAGTAACTTGTGTCTTCCCATCAGGTCTAAGGTAGTTGATTATATTGGACTTTCTAACTTCGGTAAGCCTCAAAGCCAAACGATGAGCAATTGCAATTGGCAAAGGCATTAGCTCAGGCGTTTCATCACATGCGTAGCCAAACATCAATCCTTGATCGCCGGCACCAATAGAATTTGCTAACTCTTCAGAATCCGATTGATGAGTTCTGTTTTCTAGTGAGCGTGAAACTCCATCTGAAATATCTGGAGACTGTTTATTGACAGCAACTAAAACTGAGCAAGTCTCACTGGAAAAACCCATTGATGGGTCGGTATATCCGATTTCCGCAATGGTATTTCTAGCAATCTCAGCATAATTAACTTGAGCACTCGTTGTAATTTCACCACTTATTACCACCAAACCAGTTGCTACTAAAGTTTCACAGGCAACTCTTGCATCTGGATCTTGTGTCAAAATTGCATCCAAGATCGCATCCGATATTTGATCGCAAACTTTATCCGGATGTCCTTCCGTTACAGATTCTGAGGTGAATAAATACTTCAATATTATGCCCTTTCAAAAACCGTTTAATATTGATTCTCAATATTAAAAACACAAAATTTAGTCCTGCATATTATAAACCCTAAATACACTTTTGCAAGCTAATACTTTATGATTTAGCTTCAAATGGACGAAAAGAGATTTATTACTAGTAAAAAGAATCGCTGGATTCAGCTTGTTCAAAATATTCAAAAAGGCAAAAGGCAAGCTCAAGGGTACTTTCTTGCCGAGGGTGAAAAAACTATTGAAAGCCTCTTAAAAAAGTTTAAAGCAATAGCATTATTAACAAATGAAAATACAAGACGGAACTTTCACAATAACTGCGAGAACTGCTTAACTGTTACTTCACAAATATGGAATAAGCTATCAGACTTACCTTCGCCACCTCCAATCATTGGGATATTTGAGAAACCAAAGTTGAACTTAAATAACATAGAAAAATCGAACAAGATACTAGTACTCGACAAGATTCAAGATCCTGGCAACTTGGGAACCATTATTAGAACAGCAGCTGCATTTGCTTGGGGTGAAATAGTATGTATTAAAGGAACAGTCGATGCGTTTTGTCCCAAAGTAATTCGCTCTTCAGCAGGCACTATTATTGAAGTTAATTTGTACACTTCAATAGAAGAACCAGGAATTCAAGCAATATTAGTGCAAAACAAATATACAATCATCAACACCTCTTCTCATGCATCAATAGAATTCTCAAAAGCTGTTTCCAAAAATCAAAAAAAATGCCTAGTTTTAGGTAATGAAGGCCAAGGCCTGAGTGAATCTTGGTTGAACCTACCAAACTCAATATCGGTAAAGATTCCATTGATAAATCCCAATGTGGAATCTCTCAATGTCGCTGTTTCAGCTGGAATTTTGATGTCTGAGCTAAATTCATAGAAGATCTTCAATATCTTAAGCTAGAGAAAACACCAGATTCAGAAAGATATTGAATCTCTAGATTTATTTCTTGATTACCAACCCTAATTATAGAAAATGAAATCCGATATCTTGACAAAAAAATCCCTCCAATATGGTTTCCTTATGAACAAAAAGAACCGCAATCAAAAGAGCTACAACAGATTTCGATATTGAGCTCATAATTTACTCTCATTAATCGAAGCTCCAAAGATTAAGGAATTATTAACCGTTATGTTATCATCTTGTCAATTCATATAAAAAGTTTTTAATTTTCACTCTAATAAAAGCTCTTGAAAACGCTTCCATCAAGCTCAATAAATAATTCTGGTCAGTTGCAATTACTCAACTCAACTGCAAAGTTAGAATCCAAGCACCCTAAAAGTAGATTTCATGAGTTTGAGGCAAATTTAGCAGGTAACAAAGAAATTACAAGAGTAGCAATAGAATTACCAGCAGTTTGTATAAGCACAATCACAGATCTACTTTTAGGCAGGACTCTTGTTGCATCTACTGAAACTTTAATAGAAAACATTCTTTGGGCCATTCTGGGAATCACTGGGCCTTTAGTTCTCTTAAAACATTGGGCAAACTTTTATAGCAATAAGTTTATTAAAAATGACTTTGAAATAACTCACAAAAATCCGTTAGAAACTGATTTTCAGATGGTTGATGGCCACTTTCTTTCAAAGAAAGAAAATCAACTCAAACTTGCAAAACATCTTGGGATAAAGAAGTTAGATAAGATACCTGAATTAGCCCAAAGAATCAGGATGGGTAAAAGCTCAATAATGGGCATTGGTTTATTAGCATTGACGATATTCAGCCAATGGGTATTTCGCTTCAGGAACTTCTTATCAGAAAAGCTCTCACATAAAAAGTATTTTCCTGGAGAGTCAAATGATGCATCAGAAAAAGTCTTGCAAAAAGAGGTCCAAGACTATCAAAAAGATCAAAATCTCAGGCGTTTAATTTCTTTAATAATTGGATTCGGAATGAATATTTCAGTTCCTATTCTTTATTACATTTTAATTAGTAGCAAAAACGGTAGAGGTGTATTGGGCAGGTTTAAAAGAAAAATAGTTCCAAAGCTTGAATACCATAAAGCCATTTTTATGCCAAAGCTGGTGTTGTTAACGCATACTCTTTTCAATTACAACTTCAATTTTGTTTTTGCATTTTCTCGAACTTTGACAGAAGTATTTGAGAAACTGAGAAAAGCAATTATTTTTGATTTCTTATTCTTTTTCGGTGATTCTATATTCGAAGGTTTAGCAGGAAAGTTCTTTGAGAATAAATATAAAGACCATCTCAATGGAATAAAACTAACTAACAAAGGTTGGTTTGGGATCCCCGTTGGAAAACCTTTGCACGAAATTCAAGAGAGAATTCAAAATCATAAGAATCCAAAAGTTCACGAGCTAGTTGATAAGTTATCCCGTTGGAATTTTAGAATTGGCTTAGTTTCTGCAGGAGTATTGCTGGGGATCTTAACTGAGGCATTCAATGTATTAGCCACTCGAAAAAGATTGAAAGATATGGAAAAACGAGAAGAAGAAAAACAATTAGCCTTGAGCTCAACATATAATCTCAGCGTATAATCTATATTCATACAATTTTGCATAAGAAACAAACTGCCCAATAGCAATGAACAAAGATTTACATTTAAAAAAGGCTACAGAAATTGCCGAACTAGTCAATTCAAAAAAAATAACTGCCACAGAAGTTACAAAATATTTTTTAAGTAGGGCCGAAAAACTAAACACAAAGATTAATGCTTTCAATTTTTTAACCCCGGAATTAGCTATTGAACAAGCACAAAATATTGATAAGCAAATTCAAGACGGAAAAACATTCATACTAGCTGGAGTTCCAATCGGTATAAAGGACAATCTGAATGTAAAAGGAATTAAAACTACTTGTTCAAGTCAAATCCTAAAGAACTACGTATCTCCTTACGAGTCAACGGTTACATCTAAACTCTGGGAAGCGGGAGCAATTTGCATCGGGAAAACAAATTTGGATGAATTTGCAATGGGTAGCTCAACTGAACATTCAGCCTTTGCACCAACAAAAAATCCTTGGGATTTACAAACCGTTCCTGGTGGTTCTTCAGGAGGCTCAGCCGCAGCAGTTGCCTCAAGAATGGTACCTATTGCACTAGGCTCTGACACTGGTGGCTCTATCCGTCAACCAGCTGCACTTTGTGGAATAGTTGGAATGAAACCAACTTACGGTTTAGTATCTCGATATGGCCTGGTTGCCTTCGCCTCCTCCTTAGATCAAGTAGGTCCACTAGCAACTAATGTGGAAGATGCAAGCTTGCTTTTGTCAGTCATCTCAGGTCATGATGAGAAAGATAGTACATCTTTAGAAGCAAAGTATGAGCATATTAGTGCACAAGCAGATTTAAAGGGGCTCAAGATAGGATTAATAAGAGAGTTTGCTTCAAATGGAAAAGGAATCAATCAAGAAATTTCTAATTCAATAAATTCTAGCCTTCAACTTTTCAAGGAACTAGGAGCAGAAGTCAAAGAAGTTTCCATGCCTTTGATTTCCGAACATTGCCTAGATGTATATTACGTCATAGCCCCTTCGGAAGCAAGCTCTAACTTAGCAAGATACGATGGTGTTAGATTTGGATATCGAGATACTGAAGCAACTGGGCTGCTATCAATGTACAAAAAAACTAGAGCTACCGGCTTTGGATCGGAAGTAGTTCGTAGAATTATGATTGGAACTTACGCTTTATCCTCTGGATATTACGATGCATACTATAAAAAAGCTCAACAAGTTCGCAAATTAATTAGTGATGAATTCGAAAAAACATTCAAAGAAGTAGATGTGCTGTTAACTCCAACTTCCCCATTAACAGCTTTTCCCTTCGGTGATAAATTAAACGATCCTCTATCAATGTATCTTTGCGATATTGCAACCATCCCCGCTAATTTAGCAGGCTTACCGGCTATCTCAGTTAACTGCGGTTTTGATTCAAGCAATCTGCCAATTGGTCTACAGCTAATGTCAGGCCAACAGAAGGATCAAAAGCTTCTTCAAATTGCAAAAGCTTTCGAGGAAGCTCTTAGAAAAAATAATTCACAAGTTTCAGCAAAATTGCCGGAGTTGATTGGTAAAGTAAATTAGCTTTTATGCGTGATAAAAAACTCATAAATTCATTAGCAGTCTGAAGATATGAACAGGCTATTTATATTGGTGTTGTAAACTATAAGCTATGTCAAATCAAACGCAATTAAGCTTAGAAGAATTAGCAGAATTAGCGGTTCAAACTTTTGAGAAAGTTAATTCCCAAGAAAGCTTAGAAAAAGCCAGAATCGAATTTTTAGGGGACAAAAGTCAGCTAAAAAGAGAGCAGAAGAAAATGTCCACTCTTTCAAAGGAAGAAAGGCCAATCTTTGGAAAGAAATTAAACGAAGTTAGACAGAAAATCGAAAGCACTTTCAAAACAGTCAAAGCAACAATCGAAGCAACCGAGTTAAACAAAAAGCTAAATTCAGAGGCAATTGATATTACATTACCCGGAATACCTCCTGTGACTCCTGGTGCATTTCACCCCTTAACTTTAATTACAAAAGAAATTGTAGAAATTTTTCAAAGATTAGGGTTTAGCGTCTCAGATGGACCCGAGATTGAAACTGAATATTATAATTTCACAGCTCTTAATACACCTGAAGATCATCCAGCAAGAGACGAGCAAGACACTTTTTATACAAATATTGCACCAAACGTTCTTCTACGTTCACAAACCTCTCCGGTACAAGTGCACTCATTAGAAAAATATGGGGTGCCGCTTAGGGTAATTGCTCACGGAAGAGTTTATAGAAATGAAGAAGTCAACGCTCGTAAAATGCCATTTTTTCATCAGCTAGAAATTTTGTGTGTTGAAGAGGGAATAACCTTTGCAAACCTAAAATGGACTTTACAATATTTTTTAAACGAACTTTTTGGA
Organism: Candidatus Caenarcanales bacterium; assembly: GCA_030065015.1. Taxonomy (GTDB): domain Bacteria; phylum Cyanobacteriota; class Vampirovibrionia; order Caenarcaniphilales; family Caenarcanaceae; genus JASJDU01. Next base: position 77,768 of record JASJDU010000020.1, read on the forward strand.
GAAGAAATCCCAATTCGTCTTCGACCCGACTTCTTCCCCTTTACGGAACCTTCAGCAGAAGTTGACGCTCAATGCGTTTTTTGTAAAGGAAAAGGATGTTCAACCTGCGGAGGTAAAGGGTGGTTAGAGCTTTTGGGCTGTGGAATGGTTGATCCCAATGTATTAGAGATGGCAAAAGTGGATACAACAAAGTATTCTGGATTCGCCGCGGGATTAGGATTGGAACGATTAGCGATGCTCAAATATGGAATTTCTGATATTCGTAATTTTTTCACCTCTGATATTCGTTTTCTAGAACAGTTTAGGGGGGCTCTTTAATTACAAGGTTTCAACCGGCTAGGAACTATATGACTGAAAGAGCGAAAAACTCAACATTATTCATTCATTCTGGCGGATTAGGGGACTTAGTATTGCTTGAACCAAGTTTAAGAGCCCTCAAAAAATCACTCGGTCCAAATAGTAAATTAGATCTTTTAGTTGAAAAAAGAGCCTTTAAAGGTAGTCAAGAATTCTTTCTCACCAACAAATTAGTAAACGAAGTTAAAGTTTTTGATTTTAAAGGAAAACGAAATCCATTAGATGTTTTTAAGCTTTTAAAATTAATTTCCGGTTATTCAACAATAATTTCTTCTGGCAGCTCACCAATTATTGCTATTTTGCTGTGGTTAAGTGGCTCTCAAAGGAGAATTGGCTTCAAGTCAAAATTCAGTTTTTTACTTACCGATAAAGTTCAGTTAAATAAAAACCAATATGCTGCTTGTATGTTGCACAATTTGGTAGAACCAATCTCGGGAAAAGCAGATCAATCAGCAGTATTGCCTCAAATGAATCTGCAGAATAATGCGTGCCCTGTTGAAGAGCTATCAAATCGGAGGTATTTCTTAATACATCCTGGAGTTAGCGAACTAAGTAACATTAAACGCATAGAAAAAACTCCGGGATCTTCTTTCTGGAAAAAATTATTACTAGAGCTGTGTGAAAAATATTCTGAGACATCAATTGCTTTAATTGCAGGACCAGATGAAAAAGAAAAAATCAAAGATATATCTTCAAATATTGAGTCACCAAACTTTGTTGACCTCTCAAACCAAAACTTTTCCATACAAGAACTAGGAAGTCTCATAAAGCAAAGTAGTTGCTTCATATGTGCCGACTCAGCCCCTTTACATATAGCAGTGGCAGTTAATGCAAAAATTGTTTCCATTTTCGGTCCAACTGACCCTCAAAAAATAGTGCCGGAAAGAAAAAATATTAAAGTTGCAAAAGTCGATAATCTTTTGTGTCAACCATGCTTATGGAATCGAAGGAATAATTCCTGTGAGCTTCCTTTGTGCATAAAACTCCTTGAAACAGAAAGCATAATAAATTTAGTTGATGAATTTACCGTTTCTTCTCAAAAGTAAAAATGCAAATTAGTCCAACTATGTTTGAATCATTGTTAAATTAGAATAAATAAATCGTGAGCTTCAAGCCATGAAAGGTACATTAATAAGTGGGTCTGATATAGTGATATAACCATTGGACTTTTAGGATAGATTGCTTACTCACAAACAACTAAAACAGATACTCAAAGCGCCTAATAATGTTTTTGGCTCACAAGATAAAGATACTTTAGAAATACAGTCTTTAGAGTTTGATTCAAGAAAGGTGAATAGAGGTTCGGCTTTCTTTTGTATTAGAGGTGAAAAGGCTGATGGACACGAATATATTCAGACAGCATTCGATCAAGGAGCAGATATAGTTATTGCAGATGAATTGAACAAATCTGATATCGAAAAAAATTTCAAATCGAGAATTAATAACATTATTTTTGTTAACCATGTAAGAAAAGCTCTCGCTGAAGCTGCGAATGCATTTTATGGAGACCCAGGTCAACAAGTTAATCTTATTGGAGTTACTGGAACCAACGGGAAAACGACTGTAACCCATTTAATTGCACAAGTAGTCTCTGACTGTTTATCGGATAAGGTTGGTTTGATCGGAACTTTGGGTGCAAAAATTTTCAAAGATGGCAAGTGTATTGAATTCCTGGGAGAAGGTTCTGGCAGGACAACCCCAGAAGCTACAGAACTACAAGAAACAATTCAAACCTTAAAACAAAAAGGTTGTAAGTACATCACGATGGAAGTCAGTTCACATGCTTTAGAGCAAGGAAGAGTCCATTCATGCAATTTTAATATGGCAGTTTTCACTAATTTAACGCAAGATCATCTTGACTACCACGTGACAATGGAGAAATACTTCAATTCAAAAGCAATCCTCTTTGAAGAGTTATTAAAAGGAAAAAACCCCAAAGCCATAATAAACACAGATAGCAATTGGGCAGAAAGACTAAGAGACAGAATTGCTCCTCAGACTTCAATAATTACCTATGGAATAGAATCTTCGTCCCCTAAGATCAAAGCAGAAAATATAAACTCTTCTAACAAAGGTATTACAGCAACTATCACTTACAATGAAGAGAATGAGGAGTTACATTTACCCCTCAATGGAATTTTCAATCTCTACAATGCTCTTTCGGCAATTGGAGTAGCAGTTTCAATAGATTCAAAAAAAAGCTTATCGCTGAAAGATATTCTTAAGTCTTTAGAAAAAGCTCAAGCAGCACCCGGAAGATTTGAAGTTATAAAAAAACCTAGTGAATCTTTACCAACCTGCATAGTGGATTATGCTCATACACCGGATGGACTAGAAAATGTTCTCAAGACTGCAAAGCAAATAGTACCCAAAGGTGGCAAATTGGTGAGTGTTTTTGGCTGTGGAGGAGATAGAGACCCAACAAAACGTCCGATTATGGGGAAAATTTCTTCGAACTATGCGAATATCTCAATAGTAACTTCCGACAATCCTAGGACTGAAGACCCCAATCAAATCATTGCAGATATTCTCACCGGTATAGAGATATTAGATTATGTAGAGGTGGAAGTTGATAGAGCAACTGCAATTGAACGAGCAATCACGGAATCCTCTGGTTTGGATATAGTAGTCATTGCTGGTAAAGGACATGAAGATTACCAAATCTTTCCGGATAAAACAATTCACTTTCTAGACTCTGAAGAAGTAGAAAAAGCTTATTCAAAAATGCTCAAACAGAAAGTTTAAAGAAATTCGGTTTTGTATGGATAATCCATTAAAAAATGTGAATAAAACAAATTCTATTTCAGAAAATGTCACTAGAGATACTTTAGAAAAAATTCAGAGAAATACCTCTCAAAACTTTTGGATGAATTTTGCAATTTGGAAATCCTCTATTCTTTTTCTTTTAATTATTGACCAGCTAACAAAGTATTCAGCAAGAATCAATCTTATTTTTAACCACCCCGTTGAAGTTATTCCAAATGTACTAAATTGGAGACTTCTTTATAACACTGGTGCTGCATTCAGCGTCTTTAGCAATCAAACGTTTTTGCTAGCAATTATTAGTGGGTTGGTTGCTTTGGGATTAATCATTTATAGCCTTAAGAACTTATCAGAAAGCTCTAAGCTTAAAACGTTATTTTTAGCTTTTATAATTTCGGGAGCAATAGGCAATTTAATTGATAGAGTTCTTTTCTCTCAAGTAACAGACTTTATAGATCTACTAATCCTGCCCGGTAATTTTGCCGTTTTTAACTTCGCAGATGTTTACATAAATATTGCTGTTGCACTGTTTATAGTGGATTGGTTTTTGGATAAGAAATAGTTAAATGGGCAATTTTATTTTTCTTGAGCTTAACTATGGTATAAGTGAAATAGGCTACACTTCAAAATCATAGATACTTAGGTGGAAATTATGTCTGATGTAGAAAAAAATAATAAAGTAAATAATGACATACAAAAGCATAAAGAAAAATCTAGGGAAGAGAATATTAAAAAGTTTGATTTGAAGAAATTCAATGAAGTTAAGGATCAAATAGCTAAAGAAGTTGCTAAAGAATTAGAACTTGAAAGAGAACTAGCTTTATAGTTGCTCAATATGAAATCTAGTGTTCCTGGATATATTTACGATAATAAATTTGATAGAGAGTCTCTTCAACAAGGTGATGTAATAAAAGTTCAGAATGAGCTTATTAATAAATTCAATGAATTCTATCCAACACTAAATCACACAGATCAAAGAAATGATCAATTTGTAATGATTCTGAGCCAAACTTGTGACCTTGTAAGAACAAAGAAAAGAAAATTAAAAATCGATCATATAAATTTATGTTTAGTGAGAACAATAGATTCTCTTATAAGAAGAACCATTGAAAATCATCAAGGAGATATGGACAAAAGCTTTTACAAAGAAACAAGCAAGAAACTTTCCAGGCTAATTAACAACTCTGAAACAAAATTTCATTTCTTCTTGCCAAAAATTGAAGGTGTTTTTCCCAAAGATATGATTTCTATATTGTCATTGAATTATGCATTTAGGACAAATGAATTTTACGAACTCTTTTTAAGCAATCGTGTTGCATCATTAAAGTCAGAATTTAGAGCAAAGATTGGAATGATACTTTCAGCTTTTTATGGAAGAGTTGCAACTCAAGACTTAAGTGAGCAAGGCTGGACTGATGAGGATTGCTCACAATACGTAAATCAACTAATAGCTAATGAAGTAGCAAAATATCAAGGCTGAAAGTTGTGCTGTAAGCCGGGTTCTGTAGAAGATGATCATCTGTCTAGGCCTTAAATTACTTTAAAGCTCGAGCGGTTAAACCTTTTCCAAGAAAATCTTGGGATAAATTTCAGCGGGCCACCAAAATTAATCAGGTCGTCCCTTGCACCTTCAGCGGGGTTTACCTAGCCGCTATCCTCACGGATAACGCTGGTGTGCTCTTACCACACCGTTGCACCATCACCTGAGACAAAAGTCCATCGGCTGTTTACATTTCTGTGGCACTTTCCTCACGCTCGCACGCACTGGGCGTTACCCAGCAACCAGCCCTATGGTGCCCGGACTTTCCTCACAAACAAATATTCTGCTTGCGCGATCATCCACACTACTTTCAACCAATAAAATTCTATTGCAAATTCACTTATTCCTGAAAGTAAATTGAACAAAAGATTTGTTAGCAAAAATTCAATAAATTAAATTTGACTAGTAATTTTGTTAATAGATGGGCAAAATAAAAATCGCAAAGCTTTTATTTGCAAAGTAAAATTTGACAATTCCTAACCGAATGGAAAATAAATGATTCAAAAAAGATTTATTGGACTTTTAAGTTCAATGTTCAGTTTTATTATTTTGATCTCAGTTTTATCTGGTTGCACTAGTGTAAACAAAGATAGTGCTGGTACAAAAGCACAAGAATATTTAACGAAACACATCTTCAAAAACGGAATCACTTCAGAAGTTACAGATGTAAAAAAAGAAGGTAGCTTTTTCACCGTCAGTATGAAAATACTTAAAGATGGAAATGAAGTTGATAAGGTGAAGGTTTATATAACTGAAGATGGGAAACACTTATCTTTAGGCCCAATATTCGATATTAATAACCCTCCACCAAGTGCAGAAGAAAAACAAGCCGAAGCCTTAAAAAGTATTCCCAAGAAAGACAAGCCGAGTGTTGAATTGTTTGTAATGACCGGATGTCCTTTCGGCGTACAAGCAGAAACAGCTTTTATGCCTGTAATTAAACACCTGGGTGGTTCAATTGACTTTACACCGAGATATGTAATTTATTCTAATTACCAAGGTGGTGGTCCTGAATACTGTGTTGACAAAGAGAACAAATATTGCTCGATGCACGGTGCTGAAGAAGCAAGAGAAGGAGTTCGCCAGATATGTATTTGGAATAACCAACAAGATAAATGGTGGAATTACATTGATAAATTCAATAAAGACTGCAAAATTGACGCTCAAATCAATCAGTGTGCAGAAAAAGTTGCAAAAGATGTTGGAATTGATTATTCCAAAGTGAAAGAGTGCGAAAGCTCTTCGACAAATGAACTCTTAGAAAAAGAAGTTCAAAGGAATAAAAAATTCAATGTCGCCGGCTCACCAACGATAATAATCAATGAGACCCTTTATGAAGGCAATAGATCACCAAATGCTATTCTTTCTGCTATTTGCAATGGCTTCAAAAACAAACCGGAAGTTTGCAATAAGAAGATCGAAGGTGGAGATCAAGTTACAGCGGCTCAAGGCGGTTGCGGAACCTAAAATCCTTCATTGAAATTAATAAGCTCAAGAAAGTACTGAGACTGTTTAGTCTCGGTACTTTTTCTTTTCATAAAGAACTTAAACCAAGTACAGTAAATTAAGTTAATAAGTACACATTCTGAGAATGTGTTTATCAAGTTTTTTATGAAAAGGAATATCTGAATTGTCGGAACGAATACTCCTTTTGAGATTAGCCCACTGAGGCTCAGACTTATTCAAATCTGGAGAGTATTTTGGTTGATAGATAAGTCTGGC